>DAWDQD010000001.1:0-121765 GCA_052349145.1 Segatella copri
TCGCTTTGCAAGCAAAATCCCACTAAACCCTATAGGTTGCGGATTTGAGGATATAGATTAATTCGTTACTGAAGTTTCGCATGTTTTACCCCATACGCCCTGAAAGGGCGTGTGGGTAATTTCAACCGTACAGGTCGAAAAGTTTTAGAAAAAGTTATCAGATAGTATTGGGATAGCAAAATCTTTACTTTTTTACCTTTTTACTTTTTTACCTTTAAAAATCCCAGAAATCTCTTGCAGATATGAAAATAAAGTCGTAACTTTGCGGCATGGATTTTTAATACAGATGATTATGAAGCAGGTAGAAGAAAGATACATCAGCTTGCTGACCGACTTCGGTTTCAAGCGAATTTTTGGAACAGCGATGAACAAGGATTTACTCATTTGCTTCCTCAACAGCTTATTTAATGGCAAACAGGTTGTGAAGGACGTATCGTATCTGAACCCGGAGCATGTGGGAGATGTATATACCGACCGCAGAGCCATCTTTGATGTATATTGTGAGGGCGAAAACGGCGAGAAGTTCATCGTAGAAATGCAGAATGCGTATCAGACGTATTTCAAGGATCGCGCCCTCTTCTACTCCACCTTCCCTATCCGAGAACAGGCACCCAAGGGGAATGAATGGGATTTCAAGCTCAATCATATCTATACCGTTGCCCTGCTCAACTTCAGCATGAACGAGGACGCATTCGACAAGGAGAAAATCCGCCATCATGTGCAGTTGTGCGACACAGCTACCCATAAAGTATTTTACGACAAGCTCGAATATATTTATGTAGAGATTTCCAAGTTCAACAAAACCCTGGAAGAACTGGATACGCTCTACGAGAAGTGGCTCTATGCTCTGAAGAATCTCTATAAGCTTACCCAGCGCCCTAAAGAACTGTGCGACAAGGTCTTCGACCGCCTCTTCGAGGAAGCCGAGATAGCCAAGTTTACTCCGCAGGAAATGAGGGAGTATGAGACCAGCAAGATGGCATATCGCGACATCAAGAATTCCGTAGACACTGCCAAGCGTGAAGGCAAACAAGAAGGTCTTGCGGAGGGTATAGAAATAGGCAGGGAAAAGGGCATGAAGGAAGGCATGGAAAAAGGTATGGCGAAAGGTAAGCAAGAAGGTCTTGCGGAAGGCATGGAGAAAGGTATGGAGAAAGGTAGAGCAGAAGGCAAGCATGAGGCCAACACAGAAACAGCACAACGATTGCTGGCAATGGGACTTTCTGCCGAACAGGTTTCCAAAGCTACCCAGCTACCTTTGGAAATCATTAAGAATCTGAGCAATACATAAAAAATATAATAGCGGAGATATTGATGACAAATATCACCATAATAAATCCCAGAACTGCTTGGAAGAGCGATTCTGGGATTTTTTATACCATTTGTTTAATATTTATATTATATAGATTCTACATCATCGTACACATTATTATATATAGTACGATGCGAGCATTGTAAAACGTCTCATCTATTACTTGATAACCATCTTTTTACCATTCTTGATTACAATGCCCTTGTAACCCTTACCTACCTGCTGACCAGCGAGGTTGAAGCACTTGCCATCCTTAGCTACATTTGCACTCTCAATTTTAGAAATGCCTGTAGTAGGCTCTTTTACAATTTCAAATGTAGCAGCATTCTGCCAACCTGGATAGTGAACAGTCTTATTAGTATCATACTCACCAACTGTTGCATTATCAAAATTCTCTGTTGAAAGGAGGTTGCCATCTGCATCATACACCTTAATGCTACCAATATAGATGACTGCATCCTTAGGCAGCTTTCCTACATTCAGCAAGAGTGCAGTAGCTGCATACTCATAATTCTCCAAAATTTCCGGATTACAAGTTTCGGTATTACCATTTGTATGATCTATCTTCATTCCTTCCTTTGCAGTACAGTGGGAGTGACAAGTAACCGTGGTCTTACCAGGGAAGTTTATTACTGCCTCTGACTTCTTATTAGTCAAGGTAAGTTCCTCAGTATAACTGAACACTGCAGAAGCATTCCACTCCGTCATATGCTCTGTCTGAGTCTCGTCAATAGCCTCTGTTCCGATTTTGAATTCGGTACCAGCTGTAGTGTACACATCAAACTTCACGACATAAGGCTTGCCCTTCTCTAGATTCTTAAGGTTGATAAAACACTGGCTATCCCAAGGATTAGCCTTGTCAGCGGTGCCAGTAATCTTCAGCACCTTGTTAGCTGCACTCACGTTAACTGCCATCAAGGCAGCAGCAATCAAAGTAAAAATCTTTTTCATACGCTTTTAATTTTAAGTTTATTGATAATAATTGTTCATTCGTGGAACGAGAAATGTTTCTCATTTCCGCTTGCAAAAGTAACAGAAAAGGCTGAAAAAGACTTTGCGTGGTATAACAAATACTTTGTGAGAAGTACCAAATAGGTTTGATAGCCAACATTATAACGAAAATGATACACCATCAAACCTATTTGAAGAGGAAATCAGGAAAAGTCAAATAAACAAATATTCCAGATTCCCCAAATGTTTTTACCCAAAATATTCCAGATTCCCCAAATGTTTGGTCAAAACAGAGGAAAAATATACAGATCACGTCCTTCTCTGGGAAGCCAAATGAAAGATTTTGGCACGAAAACGCACTTTTTCTCGAAAAAAAAGTGAGAAAAAGTGCGTTTTCGTGCCATTTTAAGGAAAGTATAGTAAACAGCGAAGTCACACTAGACAATCTCTTTCAAGAATGACACATAGGAGAAAGAGAATATTTTCATCATTAAAAAAATGCAAAAAGGTTGACCGTGTCATCACAACACAGCCAACCTTTATATTTCTTTACTTACATAGGAATTTTTCAACCATAGTCAACAGTTGTTTCTCTGTAAGATTAGCGATTCCGAGACTCTCTATAAGGGAAAACTCATTCTTGTTTTTGCTTATCACAAACTTCTTTTCCCTGCCATCTATCTTTGCACATAAATGAAAGTTGCCCTTGTAGGCTTGCTCTATATGTACATCAGTCACTTGATGACCATTAATCTCTACAAATAACGTCGGTTTATCATCTTCATACTCACCCCATTCTTTCAGATGAGAAAGGATGGTAGCCTCCACTCTGCCTATCCATTTTTCATCCACTGCATATTTTACAGCCACAGTCCTAAATTGCAACAAAGCATTCTTTACATCACCTATAATACTCTCTGGCTTTCGAATACCATTATCGAATGCAAATTGCAAGACATCCTCTTTTGAAATATTACGCAGTTTGGACCTGATAAACATACTGTGGTCTTGATTGGGCTGCACTCCACCCATATTGAGGATATAGGTAAGATCATAAGCAGGTGATAACCGCCAATTACCCATCCTATCCATCATGAAGGAGAAGTTTTTGTTGTGATCATCAGTATTGTTTGCCAGCACGTTGAATATCATTCTTCTATAAACCTCTTCACAATCAGCCTCTGGCAAATGGAGCGACCTGCAAACAGAAATAAGTTGCTCATAACTATTTGCCTCAGGATACATAGCCGCCAAAGTTTGAGTATGAAGCTTCTTCCCATCTTTTCTATCAAATCTCTGCGTCATGAAGTGCTTGCTGCCATCAACCGTCAAGAGTTCAGAATGCATCATATTGATGCCAGCCTTGATGGCAAGATCGTAGTATGTCATTTCTAGTTCGGCAGAGTTGAAATCAGCATTTCCAAACTTCAACAAGTAGTAATCATATCCATCAAGATCCGAGATTTGTCCACTTCTTATCTCACCATCAGCCGAATTGATAGCAATAACAGCCTTAGGCTGCCTGCCACCAGCAGAAGTTCCCACAGTCAAGAGCGACTGCATGGTAAGAGATTCCTCTGGTAAAATCTGAGCCTCCTCTCGTTCAGTAAATATGCGTTCAGCAAGTGCAACCAAGGAATTGACATCAATCCTCTCTGATTTCTTACTCTTCTCATACTCTGGGACAAACTCCAAAGCACCCATTCCTCTTCTACCGATAAATGACAACTTATCAAGAGGAGAAATTTCCGTATTGGAGAGATGATTCTGCTGTCTCCAAAGATCAAACAACTGATTGCCCCAAGAATCAGGCAATGAGTCAGCTAGGAAAGCAGGAAGTTTTTGATAAATTCTCTGTTCCTCTCCCCAAATAGGCATAAGTCCTCTATTGTTGCGTATGGATGCCCATAGAGGAGATATATCAATACCCCTATGCACAAAAGTTGGATTATAAGTGAAGTAGGACATTTGCCTTTTGTCGTCCCACGACAACCTACCAACTTCCTCATCCCACAAGATTACTTTTAAAGTCTTAACCATAAATCATTCGCTATTATCAGTGTCTAATTCTTTGTACCTTTTTATCTCCCTTGGTCATCAAGTAAGGGGATGGTGGCAATTCGGGCATTAAGTTATCAAGCGCATTGATCTGTCCCACCACCTTGAGCAAGAGAATCAATGTAGAAAGTGATATGTTTCTAGCACATCCATTCTCAAACTTGTGGATAGTAGTCATACCAATGCCTGTCAGTTCTGCCACTTCCTTCTGTGTCAAATTGCATCGCATTCTGTATTCCCTAAAGCGATTTCCCAGCAATCTCACCAGTTCCGGAGTAGAATATTCATACAAATCTTTCATATACTTAACTATCATTTAAGTGAACATTAAGCCATAAAATAGCCATTATATATCAGTATAGTGATATTTAAGCGCAAAGATACAAAAAAGAAGTGATACAACCTCAAAAATCAGAATTATTTTTTATTTACTGACTCACATTTAACATATTGCAAGACAAATGTTACAAAGCAAAAAGGTTGACCGTGTCATCACAACACAGCCAACCTTAACGACTAACATCTTTTTTCGGTTAATCTTTGTATGATAAACCTAAAACTAATGTCTTTTAGAGTAATTACTTGGCGTTGTTCCAATATTCAGGAGCGCCAAGACCTGCTGCAAAGCCACCATAGGTATGCTTGCGATAATAATCCAAATCCCAGAGGCCTACTGGCAAACCAGCACGCCAACCACTATTGGCTGGACTGTCAGTAGCACACCACTGGCAGATACCCCACTGCTGCTCCTTAGGAACAATCTCAAGATACTTCTTGACGATAAACTCGTAGTAAGCACGCATTGCCTTGTGCTGTTCCTCGGTCATATCAGTAGTATTTACAAGATTGCCGTTCTTATCCTCCAAGCCCATATCCAACTCAGAGATACGAACCAACTTTTGTGAACCAACCATCAGGTTGAGCATGTTCACGTAAGCTTCCTCATTTTCCTTCTGCTTAGCAGGATCCATGCTGCAAGTAACGTGCATCTGACTGCCAATACCATCAATCTTGGTAACGCCGTCCTTCTCCCACTCCTCAATCCAATGAATCAGACTCTTGAGCTTATTGTTCTGGTCGTAAGCAGTTTCAAGGTTATAATCATTGATGAAGAGCTTCAACTCCTCAGGATTTCCACCAGCATCAACAAAGCCCTTGCGAGCTGCAGCTACAGCAGTGCGAACATAATCAATGTCACCCAGGTAATCCTGCCAGTAGAAATTGTTCTTGGCATCATCTGGAGTAACTGTACCACGTGTGACAGACTGGAGTTCGTAGATACCATCGCCATTCTTATCGACACCAGAGATAGCCTCGTTTACAACATCCCAAGCCTTCACCTTGCCCTCGGTAGCTTCCATCATGCCGTAAATCCAATTCTGCAAAACAGGAGTAAGTATTTCCTTCTTTTCCTCAGGAGTCAAAGGCTTCTTGTTGCCCTTTTCTACAGTACCCCAATGAATATCAGCGAAGTAGTAATCAATTGCATGGTCTTTCTTACCCTTGTTCAAGTTGAAGGCAATAGCCTTCATACCATCACCCTGCTCTGGAATTTTACCTGTAGACTCATACTTCTGCCACTGAGTGGTGAAAGAAGGGTTAGGGTTCAAGCACTCATAATGCTTATAATCACCAGGCTCACCATGACACTGTGTGTCAGCGTCAATATTCTCAGAAGCCTTGTAGTAGAAGGTAATCTTATAATTTTCGCCAGCAGACCAAGTCTTGTTAGGAGTGTAGATAAAGAACTGAGTATCCCATTCTTCTGATGCATTAGCATTAGCATGAACAACAACACAATTCTTTCCGTCAGGACCACCTGCGATAGGAGTACCAGCAACATCACCCTTTCCAGCCTCCCGAACAACAAAGTTGCTCATATCACCACCAGTTTTCATCTCACCATTGTTAATACAATCAGTAAAGATTTCAACAGAAGGAGCCTCGGAATGAGTGATTTTAATAGACTTCCAATAAATCTTACCTACAAAATCTCCGTGCTGGAAGAGGAGACCATTTTTATCTATTTTAGGAGCTATCTCGAACGAAACTTCTTTATAATCACCACCTACAGGAATCTCGAAGTTATGTTCGACGTTATCATTCCAGTCACCCATCTTAAAGCGGATATTAGCAGGCGATTTACCTTCTCCTTCTGCCTTGCAAAGGATGGTAATCTTATAAGTTGTACCCGGTTTAAGAGAAATGCCATTTACCAGCCAGTACTGAAGCTCATAAAATGGGTCTATCGGCTTCGGATTGGTTATGACCACAGCACCATCTTTGTTCCACTCTGTTTTTACAGAAGCAGGCAACTCCTGCCAAGCGTAAGATGAAAGAGTAGAACAGTCACGTTCATAATCAGTCTTCTCAACTTTAGCATCAGGATCTACTTCTATTTCCTTAGGAGCAATCAGCCCATTCAGATACTTGTTAGGCTGCTGAGCATGCCAAGCCAAGGTATGGCCATAAACCGAAAGACCTGCATCGGTAGCATTCTTAACATATTCACTTACTTTATCAAAATTCATGCTACCATCATCAGCAACACAAGAAGCCATCTTCATGGCGTTGCCGGCTACAGTCTCGTTAAAGTTGCTGTTGGTCAAAGCATACACCAGTTCCTTCTTGTTATATTCATCTACAGCAGTTCCGATTCCGAGGTGGAAGTTTGGACGGTCCTTGATGTATTCCTTCAAGGCATCATATTGCTCCAGATAACCATACTGCGCTTCCTTATCAGGACGTACGGTCTCGAAATTCTGGTCGAAGTGGTCTACACAAGAGGCCAAAAGCATGGCCCCGAGTGCAGATACTAATATTTGTTTATTCATAACTTATGCGATCATTAATTATTATAGGTATAAGAGAACTCCTCTGAAGTTACTCCACTACGCCACCAGACGAGTTTCTCGTTCAAACTCTTCTTTACACCATCAGCGAAGGTGATTTCGGCGTTGAGTTCCATCAGGTCACGATCCTTGTTATTCCACGAATGGATACCATCGTCAGCCCAAGAGCCTGAGCCTGTAGCCGTAACACCATCGGTGAGCGAAGTGATGGTACACTTTTCTTTGTCATCGAAGGTGAGCAGGAGGTCTGCCTTGTAGATGGTACTGCCCTCCTGGAACTCTACTGAATAAACAGAGCTGTTCAGGGTGCGGGTAGTAATCTGAACCTGTGAAGCCTTCTCGATGTTGTCGGTGCTTGTATTGTGATTTGTCAACCACCAGCCACTATACTTGTTCTGATACTTCACGCAGTACATCACGTAATCCTTAGGAGCTGTTTCCCAGATGGATGCATTGGTACGGGAGCCTGTAGCACCTTCTTTCAGAGTACCGGCAGAGATTCTGTCGAAGCCCTGCTGATCGGTCATCACTAGAGGAATCACGTAGGTATTCTTCACGGCATCAGGGTCGTTGAAGAAAGCATCAGTCAGCTGAACTACTGTCTCACCCGTCATTCCACCCTTGAAATCGAGTTTGTTGGTAGAAAGAGAGTAATATTCTGCAGGCATCGCCTTGACAGGGGTGCCATCTGCAAAAGTAAGATGATCGCACAGACTGTTATCCACAGCTACGTTCACATAACCTTTTTTTCCATTGTAAGAGCCGGCAAAAGTTGCCTTAATCTTGCATTTATGCTCCTTATCAAGAGAGGTATCGTATTCATCATCGCCCAGCACAATAGTACGAACTGGTGATTGATAAGCAAAGTAAGCAGTAGTTCCCCCCTCGTAATCATCAAAAGCCTGGTCTCCATTCTCACATGCAGTGAAAGAAGCCATCAGTGCCAGAAGGGCTGCCACCATTTTGATATATCGTTTCATAATCATTAGTCTTTATTTATAATATTAGCCGTTTATTATTTCCAACCCTCGTTCTGCTTGAGGTTGTTGTATTTCAGAATCTCTGAATAAGGAATAGGACCATAGTACATATACTTATCATACTTACGCTCCTCTGCATCGAAGGTCTTATAGATGTATTTGCCTGTTGTGGCATCTGTCGTGATATTGATACCCTTGGCAGCCTCATTGAGATCAGCGAGTTCAACCTTCCAGCGGCGCAAATCCCAGAAACGATGATTCTCGAAGCAGAGTTCCAAGCGACGCTCATTGCGAATCAACTCACGCATCTTGTCCTTGTTCTGTGCGCACTCTTCCAAGTATGGATCCTCGCCAAACTCACCAAGTCCGGCACGCTCACGGATTGCCTTGATTACATCGTAGGCAGAATAGTTGGCACCGCCCACATTTGCCTTAGGACCCTGAGCCTCATTGGCAGCCTCAGCATAGTCGAGCAAGATTTCCGTAGTACGGATACGTGCTGACAGATGCTTCTGCTTGGTTGCAGAGCTTGGGTTGAGGTTCACATCAGGACGGAGCAACTTGCGGAGATAATAACCCGTCTTGGTTGATTTTCCGTTCTCCTTGTTCAAGCCATCCAGAGTTTTGGAATCGGCAGCTGTATTTACCACTCCATCAGTAGAACCGATTTTATCGCCATTTACAAGAATGTAGGCAGCGAGACGTGGGTCACGGTTCTGATAAGGATTCTTGGCATCGTATTCTGCATTGTCATCAGTAATAGGATAACCGTTTGCCATAGGGAACGCATCCACCAGGTTCTGGGTTGGATTGATCTTACCGCTACCATAGAGCGAAGGAGGATAGTTATCTGTCTCCATAGTGTTACTTTCTTCAACATTTCCACGCCAGATAATCTCCTTAGGATTCTCGGATGTAGCACCCAAACCGTCTATGAGCGATTTGTTACAGAACCACTTCCATCCGTCAGGATCCACTGCATCCAAACCACCAAACTCGCTCAGGCAGTTGGCTGCATATTTGGCAGCATCCTCATAAGAGGCTACACCGGCAGATGCATAAGCAGGAGAAGCGGCGAGGATGGCGAGCTGAGCCTTGAAAGCCGAGATGATGCGACCGTCAATCTTGCCACGATGGTTGGTACCGAAGGCACGATTGTACTCTGCATTGGTAGCACCCTTCTGGGCATACTTGGCAGGAACCTTATCCTCATCCACATCGGCATACTGCTCAGGCAAATACTTCAGAGCCTCATCAAAATCAGACATAATCTGATTGTAGCACTCCTTGAAGGAGTTACGTGGAAGATTGAAATCAGACTTTGAATCTTCTGAAGAAAGATGGATAGGCACACCCATCAACTGACCATCTACCATTCCGGCATGAGCACGGAGCAAGTACATCATGTGTAAGCCACGCAAAGCATAGGCATTACCCTTGTAGTTGTCGCAATACATCTGATTGAGAATCTCACTGGAGTAAGACCACTCTACCTTATCGCAGTTTTCCAACATCAGGTTACAGTACTGGATGGCGTGATAACGACCATCCCACTGTGAAACCGGATTCATATTTGCAGCCCAAGAACCTGTTGCCATCTGCTTATGGTTGAAATAGTCGCCTGAGTTTTCGTTGGTGACAGCATCATCTGTAGCCACATCAGTATATGGAGAGGTGCTATATGGCAGAGCCAGGTAAGCATTGTCAAGAATACCACGGGCAAACGTAGGATCCTTATACATCTCGCTGATATCTTGGTTATTTTCCAAGGCAGGCTCAAACAGGTCGTCACAAGAAGTGAGCGAAACTAAGACTGCACTTATCAATAATAATCTTGATAATTTCATAATTTTAATTCTTTAATTAATTCTAGAATGAAACCTTAGCACCGATGCTATAGAAGCGGTTCAATGGTGCCGAGCCTGAATTGTTAACATCCATCTCCATGAGTTTGCGCTCCTTGGCTATGGTGAGCAGACTGTTGCCGTTGACAAAGAGCTGAAGTCCGCGTACGAAACTCTTCATGAACATCGCCTTAGGGAAGTCGTAGCTCAACTGCACCTTCTGAAGGTCGATGCGGTCGGTAGAGTACATCCAGAAATCTGATGTCTGATAGTTGTTCGTACCTGCCTCAGTGGTCAGACGTGGGAAGGTGGCTGTGGCTGCAGTCTCCTTGGTCCATCTGCCACGCATCTCTGCTGTATATTTGGCATCACCGCCTACCCAGAAGTAGGTGGAGTTCTTCACGGCATGAGCACCGAAGTTTCCTGTGCCGAGCATGAAGAGGGTGAAGCCCTTATATTTCAGAGTGAGGTTCATACCGATAGTGGTAGGAGTTCCATACCAGCCACCCTTGCCCAGGTAAACCTGGTCCTTGCTATCGATAACGTTGTCGCCGTTCTGGTCCTTGTACTTCAGGTCACCCGGACGGATGGTTCCGCCGATAATCTGAGTTGGAGAGTTCTTAATATCATTCTCATCCTGGAAGAAGCCCAGGCACTCATAACCCCAGATAGCATCGAGTGGCTGACCCTGGCGATACTGATAGGTATCAGCATACTGCGAATCATCTCGCTTGGTTGCCTCGGTGGTGTAGTAAGTTACGTTGGCTCCTACTCCGAAACCGAAATCACCAAACTGCTTCTTGTAGTTCACAGCAAAGTCGAAACCGCTGCGCTTGTCCTCATTAAAATTAATGTAAGGAACGAAAGAAGACTCAGGATAGTAGCTGAACAGATAGCTAGGCACCTGATTGCGAGCCTCCAGAATTCCGTTGGTCCACTTAGAGAGGAAGTAAGATGCATCGAAACTCAAAGCCTTGTTGAGCACCTCTGCATGAACCGTGGCAGAAATTTCCTTGCGGTGCAGGTAGCTGAGTTCGTCATTGCTACCACGCTTAGACTGCATAGCTGAGTGACCGGAACCACCATTCCAATCCCACCAGCCACCGCTCTGATAGGTTCCGAGATACATGTAGTAATCGTCGATACCCAAATCGGTCTTCATATCGGTGTAGCTTGCGCTGAGGGTCAGATCATCGAAGAATGAATTCTCCATAAACTTCTCCTTAGAGAGGCGCCAGCCCAGAGTGACAGATGGAGATACACCCAATCGCTTGGCTGATGGCAACTTGGCAGACCAAGGTGTAGCCAGAGCGAAATCGGCATAATACTTATGATCATAGTTATAAGAGAGCTGCAAGCCCAGGTTGGCGTTGCTCACCTTATGATACTCTCCAGACTTACTCTGTTGATAACCGTTGGCCACCAGCATGGCGCTTACGTTGTGCACATCGTTGAAGGTGCGGTTGTAATCGAAGTGCGCATTGAATGCGATGGTCTGGTTATCGGTAGAACCAGAGATATTCTGAACACCCGACTTTTTATCCACCGTACCGTTGTTGTTCAAACCTACGATAACATCCTTGCCGTTGTAGTTAGCCCATGTAGGCTGGAAGGTGGCGTAGGAATTGTTGAACGATGTTGTGTATGCCGTAGCATAGTCGATGGCTACCATGGTGTGGAAACTCAAGCCCTTGAGTACAGAAGAGAGGTCGAAGTTCAAACCTGCATCAAACTGGAACTGACGGCTGTGATAGACATTGGTACCCGAAGCATAAATATCGCCGAACACGTTGGTGAGGTCGGCAGAAGAACCACCCAGGAAGTACTTGCCATCAATGATATTGCTGGTAGCCCCAATCATAGTCAGCGCCGACTTGGCATTAGGGTCAATCATTTCCACAGGAATCAGCGGAGCCACACGGTTAGGGCGGAAGGTGCGAGCCTGCTCCCAGTAGCTGCTATTGTTAGTGTTAGCCGACTTAGCCCCGTAGAAGGTGGCATTCGCATTTACGTAGGCATTGATGGTGCTGCTCAAGACGAAATCCACATTACCTCTTACATTGAATCGGTCGGTATAGTTCTTCTTAGCCTCGCCGAAGTTCAAGTTGTCACCGTTGCGATAGTAACTCACGTTGGCATAGAAGCGCGCCTTCTGGTTGCCACCTTCTATTTCGGCAGAAACCTCCGAGCGGTTGAACGCCTTCTTGATGTAATCAGAAGAATAGAAGTCTACGCTAGGATAGCGATATGGATTTTTTCCGGATGCATAGTTGTAGATGGTCTCTGCAGAATATGGCAGGTTGTTTACATCACCGCCATCATTGAGGAAAGCCTCGTTGTAGAGAGTCATGTACTCAGCCGAACCGAGATACTCAGGGAAAGCCTTGGCTACGTTCCAGCCCGTATTGGCATTCACCTTTACCGACAAGCCATCGTTAACCTTACCACGCTTGGTGGTAATGAGAACCACGCCATTGGCAGCCTTGCTGCCATAGAGTACTGTGGCCTGGGCTCCCTTCAGAAAAGAGATATCCTCAATCTCGTCGGGGCGAACATTACTGGCTTCACGTGGCACACCGTCGATGAGAACGAGTGCATTGGAATAACCCCACATACCACTGCCATTATAACCGGATACATAACCCTGCATGTTGTCAAGGCTGTAGGTATTATAGTTTTTCTCTGTCAATTCTCTGACGTTGACGGTGCTCACGCCACCGAGCACATCGCTCTGGTACGCCTTCTTGAACGCCACGTTAACCATTGCGCTATCAGCAGATTCCTGAGCCGAAGCAGGCAACTGTGCCAGAAGTGCAGTAACCACTGTCAGAGCAGAGTATATTGTTTTCTTATTATTTTTCATATATAATATGATTATTTCTAAGTTTATGCTTTTTATATATCACATCTCCGGGTGATTACCATCCAGGATTCTGACCAAACTCAGGATACAGATAAACATCGCTTTCCTTGAGTGGCAAGAGATAGTGTTTCTCTGAGAAGTCGCGGGTCACGATGGTCTTCTCGCTCCATCCTGTCACCTCGGCATCACGTGGATCGTTCTTGGTATAATCGAAATTACCTACACGTTTGAATTCCTGTGAAGTCTTGATATTATAAGGATATTCTGTGAGAAGCAACCAGCGCTGCAGGTCGTTCCAGCGGAAGCCCTCAAAGGCAAGCTCTACGGCACGCTCGCGGCGAACTTCGTCCATAAACTTCTTCTGGTCGTTCATAAACTTATCTGCCACATGACCAGCTCCTACTCTATCGCGAAGCACATTGATTGCTTCAGCAGCGGTGAGGTTGAGCTTTGAGCTCTTGTAGTTGGCTCCCTGAACGGCAGCACCAGCCTCAGCATACATCAGATAGAGGTCGGCAAGACGCATGTAAGGAAGGTCGCACTGCAAGGCACCACCCCATTCGTACATGCCATCATACTTATTTGCCTGGTGAGGAACCAGCTTCTGAGTATAGTAACCAGTGCGGCATCCCTGACTTGAAGAATTTCGCAATTCACTACCAGAATACATTGGCATATACTGCAATGCTGCAACCTTTGGTTCCTTTACTGCATCAATGGTTGTATTGATATACTTAAAACCATCGAAGACGATGTCATGATAGAAACGTGGATCACGATCCTTGAATGGATGCGTTGGATCGAATCCGGAATCAGGATCATTCAAAGGCAGACCATTAGCCATACCATAATAGTTTACATAGTTGGCTGTCGGCTGGTGAATCACAGCATCGTGTTGTACGATATCTTCCATCTTAGGTCCCCAAAGTTTGGTGAAGTTCCAGTTTGATGAATTCTCGCCAATATATGGACCGCGCATGATTGCCTCTGTAGAACCTGGTTGTTTCCAATTCTTACCTGTAGTACGGAAGATATCAGAAAAGTTGTTTGTAGAACCAGACTTTGCTACATGATTATAAATATCAGAGTAGTCATAGGTACACAATGCATATGGAGTTTTGCCTGAATTTACCTGAGCAATAGCCTCTGCCAAAGCATCAGCAGCCTTTGCGGCAAGCTCTGTATTATACTTATAGGTATCGCCATTCTTGGAAGCTCCCGTCTCTGCACCGATATTATTCAATGGAGAAGAAGCCCAAAGCAACACTTTACCTAAGTAGCCCAAAGCGCAAACTTTTGTAATACGAAGTTCATTCTTGCCCAAAGTTTTCTTACCTATAGTTGTCTTGTCCCAATCATTAGGAAGTAACTCTGCAGCAGCCTTAAAATCTTCGGCACATTTCAATGCGCACTCCTGATAAGAAAGACGAGGTAAAGTCAAAGCTGATGCACCATCCAATACGGTGTCTACGTATGGCATACCGCCAAAGAAAGCTATCAACTCCTCGTGCCACCATGCACGGAAGAACAACAACTGTCCCTTGATGAAGTTCTTCTCTTCCTGGGTACAGTCGGTCATCAGGTCAAGGTTAGCAAGACCCAAGTTACACTTGCGGATGCAATACCAGGCATGCTCCAAAGAATGAGCAAATTTATCGGTTGAAGTCGGATCAAGATTTCCAGAAGAAGGTCTGTGCAAGAAACTTTGATTATTGTCATACCAGTTACGGTAGTCGCCTAAATCAAAATGAGCAGTCACATGATCATCTCCCAAGCCAGTATTCATGATTTCATCTTCACCCCAGTTGAATGATGTACAATACATATTCGACTCCTTACTTGGAATACAGTTGTAAATTTGCTCCACATATCCCTGGAAATTGGTGAAGTTCTTGAACGCTTGTTCTGCACTCACATCTGTATCAGGGCTCTTATCTAAGTAATCTGTACAAGAAGCAAATCCGCAAGTGAGGCTCAGCGCACAAAATATTTTTACTAAATTATTTTTCATTTGTTATGCATGTTTAAAGATTAAACTTGACACCGAAGTTCACACGCTTCATTGTAGGGTAAGCACCTACGGCTCCACCGTTACTAGAGAAGTTTGACTCTCGGTCGTCTGGCATTCGGGTCCAGAGCCAGAGGTTGTTACCACTTACGTAAACCTTGAGGTTGTTCAAACCAAGTTTCTTGATCCAACCGCCGTTCCAGGTATAGGCTATCTCTACGTTCTTCAAGCGAATGTAAGAACCATCGCAAAGATATTGAGTGCCATAGTAAGCCGCATTCGACATTGGCTTAGAGTTGAAACGTGGAGTGATGACATCGCAGTTGTTGTGATTGTCGCTCCACCAGGTTCCCTGGTCATAAACATTGGCAAGCATTGGGTCAACCAAACTAATCATGGTTACGTCACGGGTTACGTTGGTTACACCATAGAACTGAGCAAAGCAGCTGAAGCCCTTGTACTCATAACCGATGGTGGCATTGTAAGTGTTCTGAGGAGTACCTGTATAACCGTATGGCACTCTATCGTTCACATTATCCACCTTACCGTCGCCATTGAAATCTACGATGTAGTAGTCACCAGGAAGACGCTGGCCATCGTTGGAATCCATCTTCGGAGAACCATATACATCATCATAGTTCTGGAGGATACCCTTATCAAGGAAGGTGTAAGTTTGGTTGATAGCATGACCTGCAGCCTTGCGGTAAGATGGGAGCAACGCTGCATCATCCTTAATCTTTACCTCATTTACAGCATGGGTCATATTGAAATTTGCCCAGAGACGCATCTTGTTGGCAAAAACCTTGTTGAACTTCACTTCCAACTCATAACCGCTGGTAGTTACTTTACCCAAGTTGGCTGTAGGAGCAGTCTGACCGAAGTATGAAGGAATGGAACGATCTGAACCACTAACCAGAATGTCTGAACGAGTATCATGGAAGAAATCCACAGCACCAGTAATCAAACCACCCAAAAATCCATAGTCAATACCGAAGTTTACCTTCTTCACTTTCTCCCAATGTACGTTAGGGTTACCTACTGCTGACTCACGATACCATGTATAAATAGACTCCTTATCACTGGCAGTCGTACCCAACTGAGTCTTGCCGCCATATGCCCACTGAGTCATATAGAGGAAGCGGTCTCCTACGTTATCATCACCGATTTCACCATAAGATGCACGGAGTTTCATCATATCCACAATCTTGTGCTCACGAAGATACTTCATGAATGGCTCTTCGGAGATCATCCAACCAAGGGCACCAGAGCTGAAGAATGCGAAACGATTGTCTGGAGAGAACTTCTCTGAACCATTATAAGCACCATTGTACTCGAAGAAGTAACGAGAGTTCCAATCGTATGTGGTACGGAACACCCAGTCTTCACGATAAGAAGGAATCATGTAACCTGTTGCATATTCCTGGCGACCGAAAAGTCCCATGGCACTTACGCTGTGCTTGCCAAAACTGCGAGCCCAGTTGAGCTGAGCCTGATAGTTCAGGTTGCGCTGTGTAAGGCTATTGTTAACCTCACCACCATTCACGGTCCACAGGTTTCCCATAGCATAATCGAACTTATCGTATGCTTCGTATGGCATCTTGTAAGAAACGGCTCCTGTATGAGGATCTATCCACTTCAGCTGAGGATCATGGTTCATATCATTAATACCACGATTCTTCTCTACAAAAGTATTGTCCCACGAAATCATACCTCGTGCAGAAAGTCCCTTGGTAATGAAATCAAGTTTCTGTTCCAACACGAAATCAGTAGTGATGCGAGTAGTGGTAGAAGTCATGGTACCACCCAAAGAAACCTGCTGGGCAGAGTTGGTTACATTAGTAGATCCTGGCAAATATCCCCAAGAGCCATCGCTATACTTAGGCAAGAAAGCATCTGGAGAAATATTATATGCACCAGCCCATTGCTGGCTGACCTGCCAATCGCTATAACCATCAGAACTATTTACCCAAGGAGCCTTGCGCTGACCGTTGGAACCGGCAAGGTTCATCTTGAACACGGTGGTCTTTGTGATGTTGAAGTCGAGATTAGAACGAACATTCACACGATTGTAGTCATAACCTGAACTATAGTTACGACCATTGCCGAAATCCTTATAAAGGTCACCCTCGCTCACGAAATCCACACCTGCAAAGTACTTCACAACCTTGGTACCACCCGATACATTCACATTGGCATTGTATGACATGGTGTAATCCTTGAAGAGTACATCCTGCCAATCTACGTTCGGATAACGCTCACGCTGCTCCAGTGTAGTCTGGTTGCGATAGTTCTCGATGAAACTCATCGGTTCCATCTTGTCGAAACTGCCTGGAGAAATGTTCAACTCATGTTCGATAGCCTTGTTGCGGGCAATAAGCGCATCGTAAGAATCATATTTATCAGGCAACTTTGAAGGAATCTTCATTACAGCATTGGCAGTAACGCTAATCTGAGCCTTGCCTTCAGAACCACGCTTGGTGGTAATCAGGATGACACCATTCGCACCCTTCACACCATAAACGGCGGTGGCAGAAGCATCCTTCAATACAGAGATGGTAGCCACAGACTGCATATCAACACTTGACATTGGTCGTTCAATACCATCCACCAAAACGAGAGGAGAAGAGTTGTTCCAAGAAGAAGCACCACGAATCTGAATCTGAGGTTCCTCTTCACCTGGCATACCACTGGATGCAGTGGTAACAACACCCGGAAGATTACCAGTCAGAGCTGCTCCGATATCGCTGATACCCGCAGCACGCTCCAGCGTTTTTCCTGTGGTCTGGGTGATGGCACCCACGACAGATGCCTTCTTCTGCTGACCATAACCAACGACTACAACTTCGCCGATGGCGTTGTCGTCTTCAAGAGTAAGTTTGAACTCTCTCTTCTTACCAATCTTTACTTCCTTGGTCTTCATACCTACGTATGTAAATACGAGGATAGAATTCTCAGAAGGAACACTGATGCTGAAATTACCATCTAAGTCGGTGACCGCACCGACGCTGGCATTACCTTTCACTTTTACAGTGGCACCTATCAGAGGCTCACCTGTACCGTCAACAAGATTACCCTTGACCTGGATATTCTGTGCCTGAGCATTCAGGCTGCAGAAAGCTCCCACCAAGCATAAGGCTGCTGTCCGTTTCATTGTTAACACTTGTTCAATCATGTTCTATTCATTTTTGATTTATGCTTTAAAAATTTAGGCGTGCACAAAAACTGTTTATTCACGGCGGCAAAGGTATGGATTTCTTTCGAAACATACTTTGCATGGTGTAACAGAAAGTTTATCATTTTAGAAAAACCTTGCGAGAACGTATTTTTCCATTGCTTAACAGTTGTTTTATTATATAAACACCTGCAGTTGGCTTTTCAACTTCTTTTCCTTCTATATTATAATATAAGGTGGAAACCACGTCTGCCTGGGTTTCTAATTGTTTAATTCCTGTTGTATTTTGTTTCAAATACCACTCTTTATACCAGTTCATACAGGCATAGCCGCAACACTCTTCGAACAATCCGTGTTTCTTGGCATTCTGGAAACCTGGAATCACCTTGCCCGTTTTAAGATATACATCAATATCGTAATATTCCTGTGGATGGGTAATCGTCATTCCGATATTGCCAAAGTGGTCGTGAACTGCCTTCCATGCCAATCCCCATTTCGAGGTAGATGCTGTTGCCCAGCTTCCCAGGTTAGGTTGTATCCACTGTCCCCACTCATTGTAGTGACCTTCGCTCGCCTTGTCCGGATCTTCCGGACTCCAGTCTATCTCCGTTACCATGATAGGCTTCGTCTCTACCATCGGCACCTGACTTTTGAAGTTGCGGATGAAAGTATCGTGATCGTAATTCTTATCGGTCATATTTCCATACCACCCGGAATAAACATGTACTGCATAAGAGAAGTTGTCCTCGCTATCGGTGATAGGATACTTGACGTAATCCTGGTACTGACTCTGATAACCTGCGCCCGGAACCCAGATGATTCCCTTGAAGCCCTGCTCGCGAATCACATCCACCACCGGCTGGAAGTAATCATGCAAAGCCTTTTCTGAATCCGATCCGTCTGATAGATGTACTCTCACAGGCTCATTGGCCAGTTCGATGGAGATTACTCCTTCATTCTGCTTGATGTATTCATCGGCAGCAAATGCTTTCCAGATAGCCTTCAGATAGCGGTTATACATGTCGCCAACACTGATATCACCAGGACAGACACCCGGTGGACGTACGATGACGTAGAGTCCGTGGGCGATGGCATCCTTAATTAATGGGATATAGAGTTTCTGCAGATAGAGGCGGTAGCGCGCCATGTTGAATGCTGAGATGTCAGCCTCATTCTCTGCCTTCTTCGATGGATCGTTGGTCCAACATGGATCCATGTGCAATCGGAACACGGTACAATAAGCACCCTGCTTCTTGTCGGTAATAGCCGAGAACTGCTTAGAGAAATATTCCAAGCAAGGCTGAATGTCGGCTTCAGAATAATCAGCCTTCCACTGTTGCCATCTCCACCCATTGAAGTAGCGGTTCGGTGTATCCATCACACCATGCAAGACAACGGTCTTACCATTGGCATCCACCAGGTTCTTACCCTGCACACGGAGTGCCGGCAGATTATCTGCAGCCAGCCCCGCCATTGACAGCATAACCATAGCGAGTGATATTAACAATTTCTTTCTGTTCATTGTTACAATTATTTTTAGATTTATCATTTATTGTCAGTCACCTTATTATATTATAAAGAATTGCCAGGTTCTAGTTTACAGAAAAGGATGCTGGTCTTTTAAAATAGAATGGCGCGTAATCACTACGCACCAATCCCGAAAACCAATTAATCATGATTCTATATAAAAACCATAATATCAAAATCTTTTAGAAATTCTAAACCTATTCAACAAACTATTATGTATAAACCTAACTAACCTAAATATTCTAAATATATACAACTTAAAAACCGATGCAAAGATACTTCTAATCTATCATATATACTTTATAATAAGTAACCAATAGTTTTTCTCTCGTATCACATGTAACATTATCTTTACTTTACGTAACATTTTAACATCTTTTTAGCACAAATCTATAAAAAACATACATTTCCGTGCACTATTCTCCCATAAATTTTGTATTTTTGCAAACGAATATAAAAAAGCCAAAAAGACAATGAAACCAAGAATCATGATGATTTCCATGAAATCAAACCTCAGAACAATGAGATACATCGGTCTTTTACTGATGTTTATCTTCTGTCTCACTGCGCAGAACATGATGGCGCAGCGAGGAAAACTTTTCAATTCAGACAACCAGCTTTCGAGCAACCTTGCCACTCAGGTGTTCCAGGATTCAAATGGTTTCATTTGGATTGCCACCCGTAACGGCTTGAATATCTATGATGGCTATAACTTTATGGTCATCAGAAAAGCCTACAACAACAGTAACGGGCTCAACAGCAACTATATCAACTGTATAACACAGGATGAAAAGGGGCGTATTGTGCTGGGAACAAACAAGTCGCTACTTATACTTAATGGTAAAAGGTTCTGCAACGTACCTATGCTCGATTCAAGAAATAAGCCTATAAACACTTACGTTACCCAGGTAAGCCGTTTGCACAATGGCGATATTGCTGTCGTTACCTCCGGTT
Source organism: Segatella copri (assembly GCA_052349145.1). Classification (GTDB taxonomy): domain Bacteria; phylum Bacteroidota; class Bacteroidia; order Bacteroidales; family Bacteroidaceae; genus Prevotella; species Prevotella copri_V. The sequence goes on from DAWDQD010000001.1 coordinate 20,522, forward strand.
ACGGCATCATGACCAAGAAAACAGATGCAAACGCCTGTTACACCATGAAAGGAGAAGTGGAGAACCTGAAATACATACATAAAATTCTGGAAGACAAACAAGAAAGGCTCTGGATTATCCTGGAAAACGGAAAGCTGTTACGGAAAGAAAAGAACGGCAAGCTTGTTTCACGCATCATGGGAACAGAGCAACTTAACACACAAGATATCAGGCAAGACGACAAGGGCAACATTTATCTTGCTACCAAGAATGAAGGTGTTTACCTTCTCAAGGCTGGTTCAACCGCCTTCACCAAGATAGCCGGCATTGGCAATCTTCCTATTGACAACATCTATATCAGCCGCGACCAGCGCTTGTTTATCGGTTGCGATGGTATGGGTATCTTCGTGTATAATCCTGTAACAGGATTCTTGCAAAATAATCCTCTGTTCTGCCATGAAGTAAATCTTGCCAAGAGCAAGATTACCAGCATTATAGAAGATTCTACGGGAAACATCTGGGTGAGCATGCTCCAGAAGGGCGTATTCATGCAGTCGCAGGCTCAATGCGATTTCAACTATATGGGCTACCGTTTGGGCAACCGCAACGTGATAGGCGAAAACAGCATCACAAGTCTGTGTGCCAACCAGGGCGATCAAGTCTGGGTGGGCACCGACAAGGATGGTCTTTACCTCTTTGACATAAAAACCGGTAGCATCAAGAGCCATTTATTAAGCAACACCACGGTACTGGCACTCTGCAAAGACAAGAAAGGCAGAACATGGGTAGGAACCTATACTGACGGCATCGGATTGATAGATGCGGGGGGATCTTTCCATCCATTCAGCCTAGGCATAAGCAACCAGGCGGGCATCTTCGATATCCAGGAAGACCCGCAGGGCAATGTATGGTTTGCTACCATGGGCAAAGGACTTTTCCGCCTTTCTCCAGATGGAAGCATCAAGCAATGGAAAACACAAGATGGTGCCGACAACAACCTGAAAAAAAACAGTATTCCTAATGATTACCTCATAAAACTTAGCATCTCAAAAGATGGTAAGCGGGTTTTCGTAGCCACTTCTGTGGGTCTGGCTTGCTATGACCAGCAAAAAAACAGCTGGACTTCCACTTTCGGTGGTGTCAACTGTCTGAGCAAGGGCAGTTTCTCTCATTGCGTTTATTCTGACAGCAAGAATCGCGTATGGTTTGGCACTGAAGACGGCGCAATCTGCTATGATCCGAAGAAAGGATATGCTCATCCGAAGATTTATAACACAGAACTTGGACTTTCTGACAACAGCGTAGCCAGCATCATAGAAGATTACAAGGGTAGAATCTGGATAGGAACTACCTGTGGTTTAAACCAGATAGATACAGAAAAAGGTACCATCAACAAGTACTACTCAGACAATGGCTTGCAGAGCAATGAGTTCAGCGATGCAGCAGCCTGCACGCTCTGGGGAGGAAAGATGCTGGTAATGGGCGGAACCGGCGGTATCAACTGGTTTGATACGGACAAGGTGAAACAGCATCCTTGGCAGGCAAAAGTTACCATATCAGGACTTTTTTTGGGCAACCAACCTGTATACCCAGAGATGGAATCGGGCATCTATACTATCACCGACAAAAGTGCCTACAACAGCGACAAGTTCTCCTTATCTCATGAAGACAACACCTTCACCATCCAATTGTCTACTCTTACATATAATAATGTAGAGCAGATCAGTTACGCCTACAGCATCAATGGTGAGGATTGGCGAACCATACAGTCTGGCATGAACGAACTGTCATTCTCACATATGCCAGCAGGTACCTATAAGTTCCGTGTCAAGGCCATCTGCAACGGATACGAAACCCCTGTCAAGGAGTTCTCCATCATCGTCCACCCAGCCTGGTACGCCAGCATCTGGGCAAGACTCTGCTATCTGCTTGCCTTCCTGGGGCTCTGTCTGCTCTATATCAAGCACCGCAAACGCAAGATGGAAGACCAGCTCATATTGCAGCAGCATATCCATGCGGAAGAGATGGGCGAAGCAAAACTGAAGTTCTTCATGAACATCAGCCACGAAATCCGTACCCCATTGACCCTTATCCTCACTCCGCTGTTCACGCTGATTAAGGAAGACAAAGACGCCCACCGACAGGGCATCTACGATATGATGCGTAAGAACTCGGAACGAATCCTGCACCTGATTAACCAGATGATGGACCTGAGAAAGATTGACAAGGGACAGATGGTGATGCACATGAGCGAAACCGATATGGTTGCCTTTATTGGCGATGAATACAAACTCTTCTGCCAGCAGGCGATAGCCAAGAGCATCCAATTCACCTTTGAGCACGAAGACGAGGCCCTCCCGGTATGGATAGACCGCGACAACTTTGACAAGGTATTGATGAATGTCCTGTCAAACGCCTTCAAGTTTACTCCTGCAGGCGGCAGAATCCGTATCACCCTCTCCCACTCGCCTCATCATGTCCGCATCGCCATCAAGGACAGCGGCAAGGGCATTCAGGAGGAAAAGCTCGAAACGATTTTCCAGCGCTTCTATCAGAGTACCACCACTTCTTATGACCGGAATGTAGGTACGGGAATCGGTCTCGACCTGACGCGCTCACTCGTGGAACTGCACTACGGAACCATTACAGCCGCCAACAACAAGACACTTGATGAAGCCGACTGGAAGGAAGGAAGCCAGTTCCTCATCACGCTGCCTCTGGGCAACGAGCATCTGAAACCGGAAGAAATGATAGATGCACCGGAGCCACAGACTGCTGAAGACATCAAGGAACTGGAAGAAAACATGGAGGAAGGAAACGAAGAGAATGCTGCCGATACAGCCAATGACGCCGAAGAAGATTTCAAGAGCAAGGCAAAGAGCACCATCGCTGTGGTAGAAGACGATGAGGCAATACGTAATTTCCTGAAGACCCAACTACAGGAAACCTACAATATCCTTACCTTCTGCAACGGAAAGGAGGCGCTGCCGGAGATTATCAAGCAGAAGCCAAGCCTCGTTATCTCAGACATCATGATGCCAGAGATGGACGGCAATACGCTCTGTACCAAGATCAAGAACAATGTGAACACCAACCACATTCCGGTGATTCTGCTTACAGCGATGAGCAGAGAGGAAGACCAGCTGACCGGTTTGCAGTCGGGTGCCGATGCCTATGTGGTGAAGCCGTTCAATATGGACATTCTGCGCCGCACCATCATCAACCTGCTCAACGTGCGCCGTACTTTGAAAAACAAGTTTATGGGCAACGAGAGACAGAGCGACAGGCAGATTGCGATAGAAAAAGCCCTTTCGCCAAAAGACCAGCTGATGGAACAGGTGATGAAGGTAATCAATGATAATATGGATAATGAGGACCTGAGTGTGGATATGATTGCCCGCGAAGTAGGACTGAGCCGTGTGCATCTTCACCGCCGAATGAAGGAACTGACCAACCAGACACCACATGCCTTCATCCGCAATACCCGTCTGCAATATGCCGAAAAGTTGCTGACCCACTCTAACAAGACGATAACAGACATCATGTTTAGCTGCGGTTTCTCCAACCCAGCCAGCTTCAGCACCATGTTCAAGAACTTTTATGGCTCTTCGCCTCGCGATTATATGCAGGCCCACCGGAAAATCTAGCCTTTTCACTGCAGAAAAGGCCAGATGTTTCCCAAAATAAAGTATTTGTTACATATAGAGATGTTTATGATACGCCTCGCAAAGTGTTGGTAACATTCTGTGGGGGTATATTTAAAAGGAAAGCGGTAACTTTGCAGCAGAATTCTGAATACATGTTTCAGCCATGAGTTCAGATACTCATTCTGTAATTTTAAACCCAATAATAAAATGAAGAAAATTGCAATCTTATCGCTTTCCCTGACGCTTGCAGCCGCTGCACAGGCGCAGACAGCTGAGTTTGACTATTTCAAGTATGCGGGCAATGACGCTCGCTTCAATGTTGAAATTGACAAGACTCACCAGTATTACAACCCGGTACTGGCTGGTTTCTATCCAGACCCATCACTCTGTCGCGTAGGCGACACCTACTATCTGGTAAACTCTTCGTTTACCTTCTTCCCAGGTGTGCCTCTCTCCACCAGTAAAGACCTGGTCAACTGGCAGCCTGCCGGTCATGTCCTCGACCGCACATCACAGGTTCCATTGAAGGGCCAGCAGGTATCAGCCGGTATCTTCGCACCAGCCATCAGCTATAACAAGAAGAACAAGACCTTCTATATGATTACCACCAATGTGGGAGCCGGCAACTTCTTTGTGAAATCAAAAGATCCTTCCAAAGGCTGGAGCGAGCCTATCTATCTGAAGAAGATTGACGGCATCGACCCTAGCTTCTTCTTCGATGACAACGGAAAGGGATATATCGTGCATAACGGTCCGGTAGTTGGTGGTGCCGACTATGAGGGTCAGCGTGCTATCCGCTGCTTCGAATTCGACGTGAAGGGCGACAGTATCAAGGGTGACTTCAAGGAGATTCTGCGTGGCGGAACCCATGTAGAGGCGCGTCCTATCTGGATTGAGGGTCCTCACCTCTTCAAGAAGGGCAAGTTCTATTATCTGATGTGCGCCGAAGGTGGTACAGGCGGATGGCACAGCGAGGTTGTCCTGCGTGCCAAGAATCCGATGGGACCATGGGAGGAATGCCCTAACAACCCTATTCTTACCCAGCGTACCGGTCTCGACCCTAACCGCAAGGACCCAGTATCAAGTGCTGGTCATGCCGACATCGTAGAAGATGGCAAGGGTAACTGGTGGGCTGTATTCCTGGCTTGCCGTCCATACGAAGAAGATATGTACAATACAGGTCGCGATACTTATCTCCTGCCTGTAACCTGGAAGAATGGATGGCCAGAGATTCTTGCCAAGAATACTCCTATCTCTACCGTTGGAGAGAAGGCTGGTTTGAAGCCTGCCGCAAAGAATGAGTTCTCAGGCAACTTCTCTTATGTGGATAACTTCGAAGTTGATAACAATAAGGCGGGTCTGAAAGAGTTGAATCCACGCTGGATGTTCCTCCGCGACTTCGTTGACTGTTACAAGGTAGAAAACGGCAAATTGAAGTTCAATCTCCTGCCAGGCAATATCTACAAGCGTGAGCCGATGTCTGCCATCTGGGCACGTCAGCAGCACGGCACCTTCACAGCTGAGACAGAAATCAACTTTACTCCTCGCAACGACAAGGATATCGCAGGCTTGGCACTTCTCCAGAAGGAAGACCACAACTTCGTATTGGGTAAGACCATGAAGAATGGCAAGCTGATGATTACCCTGACCCGTGCCGAGAAGAACAACGTAACTATCGCCTCTGCTCCTATCAAGGCTGGCAAGCTGAAGCTGAAGGTAGAAGGTCATGACAGATATTATGATTTCTATTATGCCGAAGAAGGCGGCAGCTGGCAGCTGCTTGCCAAGGGTGTGGACGCCTCTAACCTGAGCACCCAGAAAAGCGGCGGCTTCATCGGTGCCTGCATCGGTCTCTATGCTTCTTCCAACAAGGAATAAGGATTTGAGAAAAGATTAATATTTTAGGAATAGATAATAAAAGAAAAGGTTGATACCTCGCGTTTTGCCTGGTATCAACCTTCTTCTTTAGTATTGACTCCACTTTAAAAAGTGGAATCAACTTTTTTTACCAGAAAAGTTTCACAATAGAAAAAGGAGGTATGAAACATGGATTAGAGCTGACGTAATTCAAAAAAATCTGTGTAAATCTGTGAAATCCGTGGGACATAAAAAATCCCACAGATTACACAGATTTACACAGATTCTTTATTGTTTACTTTATTAAAGTGGACTCAGTATTATTACTTGATTTATTAAAACCGTTTATCTTATAGTTGTACCTTTACTGCCTTCCCGTCATATTCCACGCTCTTGCTTGCCTGCATAGGCTGATCGCCTGTTCCGCTATCAGCCCCCACCAGCACGATGTGGAATCTGCGATGCTTGAGCATTCCCTTATAACTACCCTTACGGGAGGCGATGCTCAGGGTTCTTCCTGCTTCATCCCACACAAACTTGATTTCAGAGAATTTACCCTTTTCGTAGTTATAGTTGTCGCCCTCATCCTCATAGAGCGTAAACGTTCCATTGGCACCAGGATAGACACGGATTTCAAGCTCATCCCAAGGCTTCTCTGAACTATACTGCACTTCAGGACCGAATGGCAGAATGGTACCTGCCTTGATGAATACAGGCATGATGTCGATAGGACAAAGGCGCTGGATATCCTGACCGCCCTCATACTGGGTGTTGCTCCAGAAATCATACCATTTATTACCCTTTGGCAAGTAAACATTCACAGGCGCAGCTGCCTTCCTTACATCAGGATAGATGGTATGGCCCTTCTTCTCCTTATCCTTCCAAGTGTATAAAGGATCAGTTACCGGCTTCACCAGAATGTTGCGGCCGAAGAGATACTCATCGTTCAGGCGGGAAGCCTTCTTGTCTGCCGCATAGTCCATCACCAGGGCACGCATCATGCTTCCGCTATTCTGCACGCAGTCGCCTGCTGTACTGTAAATGTAAGGAAGGAGACGATAGCGCAGCTTGATGCTCTTAATCATGGCATCATAAGCCCAGTCGCCAGGCTTTCCGAATTCATACAGTTCGCTTACCATCGGTGAAGAACAGTGGTTGCGCATCAATGGCATGAAGGTTCCCCATTGCATCCAACGGGTCTGCAATTCCTGAAGAGCAGGATTCTTAGGATTCTTTTCAAACTCCCAGTAGAAGAAACCACCCAGGTCGGTATTCCAGAAAGGAATGCCACAGAGCGAGAAGTTCAAACCCGATGGAATCTGATTCTTCATCTCGTTCCAGGTAGCTAACACATCGCCGCTCCAGCAGAGAGTGCCATAATGCTGTATACCAAAACTGCCGCTTCGGGTCATCTGGAGCGAACGCTTTTCGTTACCCTTCATCGCTCTCTGATGCTCATAGATGCTCTTGTTATGCAATAATGGGAAGGCGTTTTTCACTCCAAGCCATGAACCGTCGTAGGTCTGGTAGTTCTCATCACCCGGCTTCTCAAAATGGTCTGGTTCCGTAGAATCGGTCCACCAGGCATCGAATCCCATTTGGTAGAGATGAGTAAGATATTTCCAATAGAGGTCGCGAGCCTTCGGATTGAAGACATCGTATGGCATCACGCCATTGTTTCTTGGCCAGGTATCGAAAGGAAGGAGAGCATTCATCTTCTTCAGCTCACGATACTGTTCGGTCCAAGGACCAAAACTTGACCAAATGGAAATCATCAGGTGGGCATCGTTCTTATGAACATACTTCACCATTTCCTCCGGACTCTTCAGTCGAGGCTCGCCCTGTGCCTTCATCTGCTTCATATCAGTAGGAAGATACTTGGCATAAGCTGGGTCGCCCACCTTATTAATATAATATGGGTTCTGGAACTTCATCGCATTCCAGTTGGAATCGCATCCCCAATATTGCCAATCCTGCACGATGGCATCAGTAGGAATCTTCAGTTCACGATACTTGTCCAATACGCCTGCCAGTTCATCGCTGGTCTTATAGCGCTCGCGGCATTGCCAGAAGCCCATTGCCCATTTCGGGAACATGGTTGCCTGTCCGGTGAGTTCACGGATGCTGGCGATGACTCCATCCTGCGTACCATCCTTGTACATGAAATAGTAGTCAGCGCAGGTTCCCACTTCGCTGGTAAAGGAAGTGCATGATGGCTGGTTGCTATTGTTCCTGGATGCTACCACATCATTGAAATAGGTTTTTCCCGCATTGTCCCAGTAAAGACCATAGCCCTTCTCGCTGGTGAAATAAGGGATAGCAATGTAAGTGTTATGATTCCAGAGTTCAATATTCTGGCGACCACGCTGATTCATATAAACATCACGCAGCTGTCCTAATCCATAGATGGCCTCGTCGTCGGCAAGACGGAAGTCCTGCTCTATGCGATACTTGCCCTTGTTGGCTTCATCCTTGCGGGCTTCCAGACGGGTCTTCGTATCGGTAAGCAACAGTTTTCCATCCTTCGAAAGGAAGCGGATTTCGCCTGTCTGCTGATTCAGTTCGACGGAAATGAAACTAGACTTAATATTTACAATATCCCCGTTTTCCTGTATTTGAATACCCTTCATCTGCTGAGGTTTCAAGATGACAGAATAGCTTTTCTTCTGAACGGGAGCAGCGAGTCCTGCATCTGATTTCAAGATACGGACGATGGATGGTGAATAGAATTCGATGGTTACATTCTGTTGAGCCACCTGACGGGTGATGGACTTGGCAGCCGCACCTTTCTGGGTGCTTGCCACCTTTACGCTCTTGGCGCTGAGTTCACTTGGAACACCAACGGCAGCGATGCCCAAAAGGGCAATGAAAGATAAATTCCTTAGCATACTTTTGTTTATTTTATTAGAGGGTTTATGATTTATCCAATTCCAAATACATAGGATTGGATTTCTGCTGCAAAGGTAATGCTAAATGTTAGAAAAGGGATAAAACAAATGATGATTCGAGTGATACATTTGTTGAATCATACCGAAAAAGCCCCTTCTAAGGCTATTCCGGCACGATTTATCTATATTCTGAAGGCAATACGCCAAATTCCTTCTTAAAACACTTGGTGAAATAACTGGGCGAACTGAAGCCCGTCCTCTCCGCAATTTCATTCACGGTGAGTTTGCCTTCCTGAAGCAAAGAAGCTGCACGATGAAGGCGGATACTGCGGATAAATGCAACAGGTGTAGTATCGATCAGAGCCGTCAGCTTTTTATAAAGTCCCGTCCGCTCCATGCAGAGGTCCCTCGCCAGTTGCTCTACACCATATTCGCCATCTTCAAGATGCTGCTCTACCAGAGCACGCACCTGAAGTATCAGTTCAGGCTCCTGATTAAGAGTTTCGGCTGTTTCCTGCTGCTGGCTATCCGCTGGCAATAAAGGAACTTCATCTTTAATAGAATCAGTATTTATTACATTTATTCTCTTTCTTCTACGAAGATAAAGAGTGATAATGCCCACCAAAGTCGCAAGGAAGACAACAAAGCCAGCTATCGCCCATCCCGACTGCCACCAGGGCTGGTCTATCGTAAAAAAGAGACCCAACATAGGTGAAACATAGATTAAACCATCGTGATAGGTTCCCAGCCAGATGGCTCCTTCCTTATCCCGATAAACCGTATTGATGCCCGTGGTGAGCGATTTTCCATCAGGTAAAGACAATTCCCTTACCTCGCGTGGAGTAGTTCCCAACTTGAAGTCGAACATCAGATAACCATGCTGACTGCTGATCAAAGCCTGATTGTCTGATGACATATTCAATGTATGCAAGATGTAATTGCATGCGAATATCCTGGAAAACTTCCGGGTTTCAGGATTGAAATGCAGGAAAATGGAAGCATCCGCCTTGTTCTTCTCATCACGTCCGGTCCTAATCTGGTAAAACTGTCCGCTCAGCGTCTGAATAGTGAGCGAGGTATTCCGATAATGCTGAGCTTCGGCTGTTGAATAGGCAGAAGCGGTATAAACCAGCTTATCTTTCTGAAAAACCGCCACGATTCCCGAATCCATGAAAGCATAAACCTGTTTGCCATCGGTATCTAAATCCTGCAGACTCCCCCATTCCTTCTTCAAGTGGATAAGATTGCCATCCTGCGTATTGAGCAGCGAATCACCCATAACAACCCAGACATTCTTCCTGCTATCTACAAACAGGTCCTGAATAGCATTCCCAGTAGGAGTGTTTGGGATTATCCTCATCTTATTCTCTTTTCCATTTCCTGGCAGAGAATCAAGAGAATGTTCCTGAAGTCTGCCCTCTGAAAGCAGAATACAGAATATCATCTGATATTCCTTTACCCAAAGTCTATCCTGGCTATCAGCATAAAGATGCGTCTGCCCCTTGTATTTCGTGATGCTTTCTGCCTTTTCTGCAGGAAGAGGGATAAAGGTGAAACGCCTTCCATTGTAGAGATTGATGCCCTTGCGAGTTCTCACTGCCAACCTGCCATCTGCCAACTGTATCATCTGTAGGATACAATTATCAGAAAGGCCCTGTTGGGTATTGAGCACATAGAAATAATCGTTTGTCTCTACCTTCTGGGCTGAACCGGTAAATATCCAGCCCCAAAAGCAGAGGAAAACGATGCATAGTTTGATGATATATGGTTTATAACTTCTCATGGATTCTTAAGAAGGCTGACACCTTGCGTTTTGCCAGGTATCTACCTTCTTCTTTTATTTATTCTTTACGATATCCAAAGTCATCTTGCCAACCCAGATAGCGCTCTTGCCGTTCTGGTCGATTGGCACCGGTTTGCCATCGAGATTATTCAGATACTCCAACTGCTTGAAGTAGGTATGGCTATGACCACCCAGTATCAGGTCGATGTCGCGGGTGGCTGGGGCTACCTCGGAATCGTCGATGCCATCTATCTTCCAGCCCAGGTGCGAGATGCAGATGATGACATCACACATCTCTTTCTTCTTCAATATCTCTGTCATTTCATTTGCCTTGGCGATAGGATCGAGATACTTGATGCAGCCATAGTTGGCTTCGGTTACCAAGCCGGCAAGTTCCGGACACAAGCCGAAAACGCCAATCTTCAGTCCCTTGCGCTTGATAATGGTATAAGGCTTTACGACATTTGCCAGTTCGGTACCGGTGAAATCATAGTTGGAGCAGACGATAGGAAACTTCGCCATCTTGAAGATGCGCACCATGTTGTCGATGCCGAAATCGAACTCATGGTTTCCGATGGTAGCAGCATCATATTTCATCTCGTTCATCAGTCCTACTTCCACATCTCCCTTGAAGAGAGAGTAATAAGGTGAACCCTGTGAGAAATCGCCACTGTCAAAGAGCAGCAAGTCGGGATTCGCCTTACGTTCCTGACTGATCATCGCCACCCTACGGAGGAAACCGCCACGGTTGGCTGTTGCCGTATCTGCGAGATTCGGATTGATGGGCATCACGCATGAATGCGTATCATTGGTATGGAGCACTACGAGTTGCTTTACCACCTTTGCCTCTTTCTTAGCTTTAGCCTGAACGGCTGCCGGCTGCATCATGAAGGATGCCAGAACCAGACCTATATATAATAATGTATGTTTCATCAGAATGATCAACTATAAACTATTAACTATTCTACCACGCAGCGGCCTTCAATCTTAGATTCCACCATCTTGCCCTGTGCCTGCATCTCACGGAAATAATTCATGATGATGTAGCGCACATTGTTCTCTTTCTGCTTAGGAGCAAAGACATCGGTTCCGCTCTTGAAGGCTACGAGCTGATCATTACCTTCGGCAAGATAATCGAGGGTTGCAACGCGGTAACTCTTCTCCGGATCAACAGGTTCACCGTTCAGTGTAATGCTCTTCAGCTTGCCATCCTTGGTGATAACCATTCTTACAGCATGGCTCAAGCCTTCGCCGCCACGATGAGCTATCTGCTGGAAAAGCTCCAGAACCTTATCACCCTTCAGGGTGAGGAAACAGATTTTGTTCTCGAAAGGAGCCATATCGTTCACATCGCCTACAGTAACCTTACCCTTGGCAAGATTAGAACGGATGCCACCCATATTGTAAACAGCGAAAACAGGCTGTTCTTCAAACTGCTTGCCACCCCATACCAGGATGTCACAGAGCAAGTTACTGAGTTCACTCTCCGGACGGTGACAGGTCATATCATGAGCAATATGACCTACAACAGGACCCATGATACTGTCTACCTTACTCTTATAAGGAGCGATAAACCTGGCAGCCTCAGCATCAGGCTGTGCATCCCATTTCTGATCAACCAATATTCGGGTTCTCTCCACCTTCGCCACCTTGTATTTCTGGGCGAAAGCCGGACTTGCCATCAGCAGCATGACTGCCGAAGCAAGGTAAATCTTGATACTATATTTTTTCTTCATACTTAATACACTAAATACTTTTAGAGCGCAAAGATACAAAATAAATCTGTGAAATCCGTGAAATCTGTGGGAAAAGACGTTGACAAGAAAGAAAAAGAGTTAAATCTGCGAGAAAAAAGAAAGAAAGTGACTGAAAATTTGCGAGATACAAGAAAAAGTAGTAACTTTGCACCCGCTTTTCGGCGTAACCGCTGTTGTCTGGGCAGAAGTGTTGTCCAAGTCCATGTTGCGTTGGAACGACAAACAATTTTTAATTTTATACAAAAAATGGATTTGATTAAAGTTGCTGAAGAAGCATTTGCAACCGGCAAGAAGTTCCCTGAGTTCAAGGCAGGTGATACTATCACAGTCGCTTACAAAATCGTCGAGGGTACTAAGGAGCGTATCCAGCTCTATCGTGGTGTTGTTATCAAGATCTCTGGTCATGGTGACAAGAAGCGTTTCACAGTTCGCAAGATGTCTGGTACTGTAGGTGTTGAGCGTATCTTCCCTATCGAGTCACCAGCTATCGATTCTATCGAGGTGAACAAGCGTGGTAAGGTTCGTCGCGCTAAGTTGTATTACTTGCGTAAGCTTACTGGTAAGAAGGCTCGTATCGCTGAGAAGAAGACTGTAGCTAAGGGTGAAGAATAATTTTTCTTAGGAGACCTAATCAGAAAAAAATAAAGGGAATCTAGTCTCACGACCGGGTTCCCTTTTTTATGTTAATAATCTTAACCGAAAAACAACTATCTTTACCATTAAATAAATCATGGCAGCCTACTAAACCAACCATGCTCCATGCTTTTATTTTTCGCCCGCATCATAATTCACGAGCCCATCCTCCGTGCCGTGTAAAGCACCTTGGAAATCATCCCAACTCTGGAATCCGGCAAGCAGCGCCAGCTTGTCCAAAGTCTGGCGGGAAGGCTTCTCCTTCCCTTTCAAAACATCCCACATTTTATGGAAAACATGAGCCTTGCCAACCTTCTTTTCTATGTGTTCAGCAAGGACTTTCAAATCCTGTTTCATAACAATCCTCTCATATTTACTAACTGGGAACAAAAGTACTGAAAAAGAATGAAACAGAGTACATTTTTCCCGACTTTTTTATGTTTTGGGGTAAAAAAAATGCTTTATATCATAAAAATGCTGTTTTTTAGGGCTTTTTACGAAACAGAAGTCCAATATCTCAATCATTTTTTGTAACTTTGCGCCAAATTCCAAAATACATTTCTTAGAAGATGAAAGAATTAGCACTTAAGTACGGATGTAATCCAAATCAGAAACCTTCTCGCATCTATATGGATGACGGAAGGGAGCTTCCTATCGAAGTGATCAACGGCCGTCCTGGCTACATCAACTTCCTGGATGCCTTCAATTCCTGGCAATTGGTCAAGGAACTCAAGGCTGCTACAGGAATGCCTGCTGCCGCTAGTTTCAAACACGTTTCTCCTGCCGGTGCAGCTATCGGCTTGCCTCTGAGCGACACATTGAAGAAGATTTACTTCGTTGATGATGTCAAGTTTGAGCTCTCTCCATTGGCTTGTGCCTATGCTCGTGCGCGTGGCGCTGACCGCATGTGCTCTTATGGCGACTTTGTTGCGCTGAGCGATGTATGCGACGAGGCTACAGCCCTCCTCATCAAGCGTGAGGTGAGCGATGGTGTCATTGCTCCTGGCTATACTCCTGAGGCTATCGAGGTTCTGAAGGAAAAGCGCAAGGGTACCTACTGCGTTATCAAGATTGATCCTGACTATGTGCCAGCTCCTGTCGAGCGCAAGCAGGTGTTCGGTGTTACCTTCGAACAGGGACGCAACGAGGTGAAGCTTGATGATCCTGCTCTCTTCGAGGATGTTCCTACCAAGAACAAGACTTTCACTCCTGAGGCTAAGCGCGATCTGATTATCTCGCTCATCACCCTGAAGTATACTCAGAGTAACTCTGTATGCTACGTAAAGGATGGTCAGGCTATCGGTATCGGTGCCGGCCAGCAGAGCCGTATCCACTGTACCCGTCTGGCTGGTTCTAAGGCTGATGAGTGGTGGTTGCGCCAGTGTCCTAAGGTGATGAACCTGCCTTTTAAGGAGAAGATCCGTCGTGCCGACCGCGACAATACCATCAATGTCTATATCTCCGATGAGTGGGAGGATGTATTGCAGGACGGCGTTTGGGAGCAGTTCTTTACAGAGAAGCCTGAGCCATTGACCCGCGAGGAGAAGAAGGCTTGGATTGCCCAGAACAAGGGTGTATCTGTAGGTAGTGATGCTTTCTTCCCATTCGGCGACAATATTGAGCGTGCTCACAAGAGTGGTGTTGAATACATAGCAGAAGCAGGCGGTAGTATCCGTGACGATCATGTTATTGATACCTGCGACAAGTACGGCATCGCTATGGCGTTTACTCACGTTCGCCTCTTCCATCACTAATTTATTATATAATTAAGGTATATGAGTGACATTGACGATATTATCATGGGCGGTATGGTCTTCAAGGGCGGTGGTGGTCCTAAGAAGGATGACGACGACAAGGTGAAGACCAAAGCCAAGAAGAAAAAGTACATAACGGGTGCTCACGGTAGTGGCTCTGCCCGTCAGAAGGCAAAGTATCGCCAGCAGAGAGCCAATCGTAAATCCCAGAAGAAGAAATAATACTTCTCTATCATAAATAAATGTTTCGCCCGTGTGCTGTATAATAACAGCGCACGGGCGAACTGTTTTCTGATAGCGGGTTTCCGGCCGAAAGGTGAAGAGTGAAGAGTAAAACGGCTATCGGTTCTTTACACTCTTTACGCCCCTGCCCTTCGTCAGATGAAGGGTTACAGGCTTCAATTGATGCTTGGCGTGGTCATAAATGATAGCTGGATCCAGTCGTCTACCATCAAAGCTAACCTCGAAATGAAGGTGCTCTGTGGTAGCCCTACCGGTACGGCCCGTCAAGCCGATTACCTGACCAGCCTTTACCTTATCGCCCTTCTTCACCTTGTTCCTACTCTGATGGCTGTAGAGCGTCTCGAAGCCATAAGCATGCCTGATACGGATGCAGTTGCCGTAACCATAGTAGGGACCTGATGCAACAACCGTACCGTCAAAGGCAGCCACAATCTCATCATTCGGGCACGTCTTGAGGTCAACCCCCGAATGGCGGCGCTTGCCACCATAAGGACTGATTACCTTGGCACCCGGCAAAGGATAAGCCCAGGCTGTCTTTTCTATCTTCTCCAAATCAAGCTCGAAAGTATTGGTAATGGTAAACGGATCATGAACCTCATCAGGATCGAGCGTCATTCCATCTCCTATTCTACCCTTTTTCTTGCCAGATGCCTCCTTGTCAGCCTCAGCATTTCTTCCTACAGAAGAATCCTTGCCACCGATAACCGAAGCGATGACACGGGCACCATGCTTGCGGAACTGCACCGTCTGGCGGCGCAACTTATGCGATTTCAACCCTACGAAAGTTTCCGGATTCAACCTACCGCCATTCACCATGATAGAGAAGTCGCAATAAGTTTCACCCTCCTTAGAGCCTACAATGGCAATCGTCTGTCCGGCATCCACATGCTGTCCAACCTTAACCAGGTTCTCGGCATTGTTGGCATAAACGGTTTCCAGACCGCAATCGTGGCGCACCACGATGACATTACCCATTGATTCCGACTTTCTGGAAAGTCGCACATAACCTTCGAGCATCGCCTTGACAGCATCGCCTTTAGAGGTAGAAATACGCAACACATGATTGTTCAGAAGGGTTGCTTTGCCCACAGGAAGCGGGAAGGAATATTCCTTAGCACGGAATATCTCAAAGTCTACATTAAATGCCTGACTCTGGGCAAAGAGACCGGGTGTTGCAATACTCACCTGCTGCTGTTCGGCTGCCGTGAATACATTTTTAGCGGGCATAAAACTGCTCAGCGAGAACACCATGAGTCCTGCCACAGCCAATAGCCGCAATCCTTTTTTCATTCTTTTCATTAATCTGATACTTACCTGCTACCAGGCTTTTACTTCAACAAAATGCCTGTATAGATTCTGCCACTCTCTGTACCCAGCTTTCTGGCAGAGAAGTACTCATCGCTATGGGCAAAGGTACAGATGCCACAATCCTGGATATTCTCTTCGGCCACTCCACAATGCAGAAGAATCTGTCTGTTGCAGAGCGGAAGATTGAGATGCCATTTCAGCGGCTGCACAATATTACCCTCAGCAGCCAGACGCTCACGCTCAGCAGGATCAACCGAGAAGGCGGCATTAGGACGCTGTTCGGCAATCTCTTCCATAGGGAAAGCTGCCTGCTCGAACGCCTCGTAAACCTCATCGCCCACCTCGAAATGGTCGAACGAAATGCCCGGACCTATCACCGCCTTCAACTTCTTCGGGTCGGTATGATAGGTAAACGCCATCTCCTGAATGGTTTTATGCACGATGCGAGCCAGCGTACCACGCCAGCCGGCATGGATGGCAGCCACAGCATGATGCTCCTCATCATAAAGAAGCACAGGGATGCAATCGGCAGTAGAAACACCGATACATACACATTTCTGGTCAGTCATCACGGCATCTACACCTTCGAGCACCATCTTGCGGATATTCTCAGGCATGGTGAGAAACTCGCCGGCAATATTGCGCACCTCTACTCCATGCACCTGATGGGGCATGATGATATGGGCTGTATCAATACCCAACTCTGTGGCAAGACGCTTGCGGTTCTCGGCAACATGCTCGGCAAAATCGCCGCAATATTCGTTGATATTGAATTCGCTATAGTTGCCCTGGCTCACTCCGCCCTTGCGGGTAGTAGAGAAAGCCATGACACCAGAAGCTACCTGATATTCTTTGATCATAACATTTATTCGTATTCGAAATCATCGAGGTCGTCAACATCCTCGATTTCATCCTCATCAATATATTCTACTACATCCTCGCCCTCTGCAGCCAGTTCCTGCTGGAAGCGAGACATATCCTTGTCACGGTGAACAAGCGTATCTTCGGCAGTAATCTCCTGAAGCTTGTTGCTCTCAGAATTGAGTTCCTTCCAGAGCACGTCCTTCAGTTCCTGGATACCCTGTCCGGTAACAGACGAGATGAAGACCACCGGAAGATCGGTAGGCAAAGTTTCCTTGAGCATTTCAATCAGTTCTTCGTCGAGCAGATCACACTTGGTGATAGCCAGCACGCGATGCTTGTCGAGCATCTCTGGATTGAAGTTCTTCAGTTCGCCCAGCAATACTTCATATTCTTTCTTGATGTCGTCAGTATCGCCCGGAACCATGAAAAGCAGCAGAGAGTTGCGCTCAATATGGCGGAGGAATCGCAAGCCCAAACCTTTTCCTTCGCTCGCGCCCTCGATGATGCCAGGAATATCAGCCATGACAAAACTCTGGTGATCGCGATAATCTACGATACCCAGCGATGGTTCGAGCGTAGTAAACGGATAGTTTGCAATCTTAGGACGGGCACTTGATACGGCACTCAGCAAAGTTGACTTACCGGCATTAGGGAAACCTACCAGACCTACATCGGCAAGGAGCTTAAGCTCCATGATGATGGTCATCTCCTGCATAGGTTCGCCCGGCTGTGCATAGCGAGGAGCCTGGTTGGTAGAGGTACGGAACTGGAAGTTGCCCAATCCGCCACGACCGCCCTTGAGGAGCAGAACTTCCTGCCCGTCATAAGCCACATCGCATACAAACTTGCCTGTTTCGGCATTATATACCACGGTACCACAAGGCACATCGATATAAATATCCTTGCCATCGGTTCCATGACACTTATCACGGCCACCATTTCCACCATGCTCGGCAAAGAAGTGGCGCTGATACTTGAGGTGCAGCAACGTCCAGTAGTTATGGTTGCCGCGGAGATAGATGCTTCCTCCACGTCCGCCGTCGCCACCGTCAGGACCGCCGTTAGGCTGGTACTTTACGTGGCGCAGGTGCATGGAGCCCTTGCCACCCTTACCAGAGCGGCATTGTATCTTTACGTAGTCTACGAAATTGGATTCAGCCATTTATTCTTTTCTTTTTATTTATTTAATGAATAAATCTTCCCCACCATAGCGGGGAAGATTCTTTATCTTGATTACAAGTTGTCGATTACATTGCAAACACGAGCGAAGATCTCATCTACAGTACCGAGACCCTCGATGTGGTGATGAATGCCTTCCTTCTCATACCAGTCGATGAGCGGAGCAGTCTGTGTATGATAAACATTGAGACGCTTCTTGATAGTCTCCTCGTTATCATCAGAACGGCCGCTTTCCTTACCGCGGTTAATCAGGCGAGCCATCAGCTCATCCTCAGGAACAGCCAACTCAATCATCGCAGCAATCTTATGACCACGCTCAGAAAGCATCTTCTTCAGAGCCTCAGCCTGTGGAGTGGTACGTGGGAAACCGTCGAAGATTACACCAGCGTGATCCTTACCGAAGCTATCGTATACACTTGCGAGGATGTCAATCATCAACTCGTCTGGAATCAACTGACCATTGTCGATATAACCCTTAGCTGTCTTACCAAGTTCTGTACCGTTCTTGATTTCGTTACGAAGTACATCACCTGTAGAAATGTGACCGAGACCATACTTCTCGATCATCTTGTCGCTCTGTGTGCCTTTACCTGCACCTGGAGCGCCGAAAATTACGATATTTTTCATTTTTACCTTAATATATATATAAAATATTTATGTTGTGTCAGTTATTATGGGCGCAAAGCTTTTGCCCTTACAGGGCGCCTTGTAGACTGCTTTTATCCCCAGGGCGATGCCCTGGGCTAGGAGCTTCTGCCCTTTCAGGGCGTGTGGCGCCTAGATGTTTTTGAACAATCAGCCCATTCTTGAACCTCTTGCGAAAATTTTCTCCCACATGCTTCACCTCCTATTCTTCTACAATTGTGTAGATGTCGCGGAGGTTTCTGCCTTCTTGGTCATAATCCAATCCATATCCCACGATGAAATCGTTAGGGATTTCCATAACAGCATAGTTGATATCAAAATCAACCTTCAAGTTGCCTGGTTTCACGAGGAGAGAACAAACCTCAACGCTGGCTGGGTTCATCTTCTTCAGGTCTTCAATCATGTGAGCCATGGTGAAACCGGAATCTACGATGTCCTCTACGATAACCACGTGGCGGCCTGCCAAATCCTGGTTCAAACCCATCAGGGTCTTCATGCAGCCCGTAGAGGAGGTACCCTCGTAAGAAGCATACTTCACGAATGAAATCTCGCTTGGCACGGTAATCATTCGCATCAAGTCGGCTGCAAAGATAAATGCGCCGTTCAATACTGCCAGGAACACGGGGGTCTTGCCTTCATAGTCCTTGTTCAGACGGTCTGCTACGACCTGTACTTTCTTCAGAATCTCAGCCTCAGGAATCGATGTCTTGAAGCTCTTATCCTTGATCTTTACTATGCTCATAGTCTGTTCTATAATAATATTTTCTGCAAAATTACGAAAAAAACATGAAACTTCGTGCTTTCATCAACTATTTTTTGTACTTTTGCATGAAAATAACCGTTTATCTGCATGAGTTGGCAAATTATCACGACAGTTCGCGCAGATAATACTAAGATTATCAGATAATATGAAGATTTTTACAAGCGCTCAGATTCATGAATTGGATAAATACACCATTGAGCACGAACCTATCAGTTCGCTCAACCTGATGGAACGTGCAGCCAAAGCGCTGACACGTGCCATAGAAGAGGAATGGTCTAACCGCACTCCAGTAGTTGTCTTCGCCGGTCCGGGAAATAACGGTGGCGATGCGCTTGCTGTGGCGAGAATGCTCAGCGAGGATGGATATGATGTAAGTGTATACCTCTTTAATGTACAGAATAAACTGTCGGCAGACTGTCTTGCCAACAAAAAGCGTCTGCTGGATGCAAAGAGAGTGAAGTTTACTGAGATTACCACCAATCTGGACCCTCCTAAGCTCAATGCAGAAACGCTGGTGGTAGACGGACTCTTTGGAAGCGGACTCAACAAACCATTGGCTGGCGGATTCGCCGCGATGGTGAAATATATCAACCAGAGTCCTGCCAAGGTTGTAAGCATCGATATCCCTTCGGGACTGATGACCGAGGACAATTCCTATAATATCCATGCCAACATCATCCGTGCCAGTCTGACCCTTACCCTGCAGCAGAAGAAACTGTCGATGCTGATGGCGGATAACCAGCAGTACCTGGGCAGACTGCGCGTTCTCGACATCCGACTTTCCCAGGAATTCATCCAGAATACGGAGTGCCAATGCCGCATACTCGAAGAGAACGACATCCGTCCGCTCCTGAAATCGCGCAGCGACTTTGCCCATAAAGGCAGCATGGGTAATGCGCTGCTCATAGCGGGAAGTTACGGCATGAGCGGCGCTTCGGTATTAGCCACCAAGGCTTGTCTGAGAACCGGTGCGGGAAAGGTAACAGCCCATACCCCAAAGCGGAATTATGAAATCATGCAGATTTCGGTACCTGAAGCAGTACTGCAGATGGATGCAGAAGAAACCATATTCAGCGAACCGGTAGATACAGAGATGTTCGATGCGCTGGGCGTAGGTCCCGGATTGGGACAGAACGAGACAACAGCCATCGCCCTCATCGCCCAACTGCGCCGTGCTACCTGTCCGCTCGTCATTGATGCCGATGCGCTCAATATTCTTTCCAGCCACAGGGCGTGGATGCAGCAGTTGCCAAAGAATATCATTATGACTCCTCATCCGAAGGAGTTCGACCGGCTTGCCGGCAATGCGAGCAGCAGCTGTACCGAAAGACTGATGAAGGCAAGCGAACTGGCTGAACGCCTCCAGGCATACATTATATTAAAGGGACATTATTCTGCACTCTGCCACCCTGACGGAAAGATTGACTTCTGCAGTACGGGCAACAGCGGTATGGCTACAGCAGGCAGCGGTGATGTACTGACAGGTATCATCACCGGTCTTCTGGCAAGAGGATACAAACAGGAAGATGCCTGTCGACTGGGTATGCATCTTCATGGTCTGGCTGGCGATCTTGCAGCCAAAGAACTGGGTAAAGAGAGCCTCATCGCCAGCGACATCATCCAGTATCTTCCGAAAGCATTCCTCAGATTGGAAGAATAATGATCAAGAAATAAGAATATCCATAAAAGTCAGGAGTTCTCGGCTTCTGACTTTTTTACTTGTTTCTGCGCATCATAGAACCTTACTTCCAAGGTTCTCCTCAAATCATCGCGACGGTCCATATTCAACTTTTTGCGAATATGGCAACGCTGGCTGGTGATATTTGATTCACTCTTATTGAGTTCTGCACAAATTTCCTTTAAAGTATGCCCCTGAAGAATCAGCTTGCATATTTCCTTTTCGCTGAACGTAAGCCCATCACAAACCTGATCCCATGCCACTCTATTCAATTCTTCATTAAACAGATGTTCAGAAGCATGGGTAATAATCTTCTGCCGGACATCAGGAGTCAGACGCTTCATCAGGCTTTCTGCTGCTTCCGGTTCATTATCCTTCAAATCGGCAAGCATATTCAACGCCTTGTTTTCAACCCGAGTCATCCGTTTCGGCGGGCGCAACCCCTTGGTTACAATACTCATATTATATACTGCCACATAAACCAGCATCATGAAACCCAGGAAAACAGCCTTCATACTGAAAAGAGCTGGCATAAGCGGAGTGCTGAACAGGTATATCAGCAACATAGGTATCGTACCTACCGTGATGATGGCGCAAGTCTTATACAAAGTTTGGCTCAACGCTGTAATAGCCAGGATAAAGACGACAAACAGGTTGCAGATAACGCTCAAATTATCATTAGCAAAACCGAAATTGATGCAAAATACGCTATCAAGAGCCAGTTTGGCGAACATCAGAAGGTAAAGAGAAGAGATACCCTTCACGAAAGCTATCTTCCGTTTCCAGACCAGAAACTGCAGGATGCAGAACACGAATGTATGCAAGCCACAGAGGCTTAAACCATAAGGTTCTTTCACCAGCAGAAAGAGCATAATATGATAAGGTATGATAATCAACTCGCTTATCGTCAGAAGTAGAAAGGCGATAACGCGTCGGCGGTCTACCACACCACAATATTGAGGGCATAAATGATGCTCTACCCTCACAATCAGGTTTACAATGTCATTCTTCAGTTTCATTTCGTTTTGGTTATTTTCTTACATCTTGCTTATGCTTTCGTAAGTCAAACGGCTCTTTTTCTTGGAAATTGCCATTTTTTTAGGGATTTATTGATTCCGGCTGCAAAAATACAAATAATATCAGAAATCCTTGTTCAATTATCCGAAAATCGTACAACTTTAACGATTTTAAGCATAAATCAGTGTACTATTTTGCTAAAAATGGCATTTTTCAGTATTTTTCAGTGCTTAAAAATTTGGTTGTATCCAATATTCGTTCTACTTTTGCACCCGAAATCCAACGATATGAGATACAGACGAACTAAAAAGTAAGTTGAAAGTAAACTGAAAGGAGAAAAGGAACAGTTGAAAGTAAACTTCAGGAAACTAGAGTTCTCAGTAGATTCAGGTATTGGTGATCATTATAAATATAAAAGAGTATAAGAAAGTAAAAGGTGATTCAAAATCGCTCAATGTATTTTTTAAAAAAGAAAAGTTTAATTGAGGTATGAAGAAAAGGATTTTAATTGCGTTAGTAGCACTCGGCAGCCTAATCTGTCCAGCTCTAGCGCAGGAAGCTGCGGTAAAGACCAACTTGCTGTATGATGCAACGACAACCATGAACTTGGGTGTTGAATTCGGTCTTTCTCCAAAATGGACACTTGACGTATCCGGAAACTACAATCCTTGGACGTTTTCAAAGAACAAGAAATGGAAACACTGGCTCGTTCAGCCAGAGGCCAGATACTGGTTCTGTAACAAAATGATGGGTTCATTCATCGGCTTCCATGCCTTGGGTGGATCGCACAACATCGGTGGCATGGATCTTGACTTCAAGTTCCTGGGCACTGATTTCTCTAAGCTGAAAGACTATCGGTATGAAGGATGGTTTATCGGTGCTGGTGTAGCTTACGGCTACGCTTGGGCTCTCTCGAAACATTGGAATCTGGAAGCTGAACTTGGTGTAGGCTATATCTACTCTAAGGCAGATAAGTTTAACTGTGCTCAATGCGGAGATAAACTTGAAGATGACAAGGCACACAACTATGTGGGCCCGACAAAAGCAGCCCTCAACTTAGTGTATGTTTTTTAAAAAGAATCAGTGATGAATACATATAATATAATAGGTAGTATGTTCGGAGCCTTGCTTATCGCTCTTCCTATATCAGCCGATAATACCCAGCAGGCTTACAAGAATCTGAAAATCCAGAATAAGGCAATCAGAAAGGTTGGCAACCAGGTGAAAGTGGCTATGGACTTGAACCTCGACCAAATTCAGCTTGCCAGCAACAAAGGTCTCATCTATACCCCAATGATCCTCAACGAAAAGGATACGCTTTTCATGCCGAGTGTTGAGGTGATGGGTAAAAAGAGATATATTTACTATCAGCGTAACCAGAAAACGGCTACGGCAAACCCACTCATCGTGGCACTCCGTAAGAACAAGACAGCACAGACGCTTCATTATGAATACGCCGCTCCGTTCAGCGACTGGATGAAGAACTCAAACTTCGCCATCAGTAATGATGCCTGCGGTTGCAACCAGCAACTTCTCGACGAAGGTATTCTGAATGCAGAAGGACGAGCATTCTCTACTCCGAAGAATCTCTTCAACGCTTATGTACAGCCTAAGGCAGAAGCCGTAAAGGCAAGAAAGGAGAATGGTTCTGCCCGTTTGAACTTCAAGGTGAACAAGTGGGATATCCTGTATGATATGGGCAACAATGCCAACGAACTGGATAATATCCGCAAGACACTCGATCTCGTAAAGAACGATTCGGATGTTACCATCACCAAGATAACCCTCCACGGCTATGCATCACCAGATGGCGGATATGCCAACAACAACAAGTTGTCGCATAACCGTACACAGGCGCTTTTGAAGCATATTCTGAAGACCTATCCTATTTCTTCAAAACTGTTTGCGGCCACAGCTACAGCAGAGGACTGGGCGGGAACCATCAAGTATGTAAATGAGAATGAGATTCCTCAGAAGGAAGCTGCACTTGAGATCATCAACAGCAACATGCAGCCAGATGCCAAAGAGAAAACATTGCTCAAGAAGGCTCCTCAGGCTTATCGCTATCTCCTGCAGAATGTATGGCCATCACTTCGCCGTACCGACTATACGATAGAATATGATGTTCAGGCATTCAATGTAGAAAAGGCTAGAGAGGTTATCAAGACCCGTCCTCAGAAGCTCTCTCTCCAGGAGATGTATCTGGTAGCCCAGACTTACCCTAAGGGTAGCGCCGAATTCAACAATGTTTTCGACATAGCTGTAAGAATGTTCCCTGAAGATAAGCTTGCCAATCTCAATGCAGCCTCAGCAGCCATCGAACGTGGCGACAAGGTGAGTGCAGAGAAATATCTCCTGAAAGCAGGCGACAGTGCCGAGGCAAACAATGCCCGCGGTTGTCTGGCTTCCATGAAGGAAGATTATCAGACAGCCAAGCAATACTTTGAGAAAGCTATTGCCGGTGGTTTGAAGGAGGCGCAGGAAAACCTGGATAAAGTTAACCAGGCACTTTAAAGTAACTATTTACTTTCTATTTATATAAGTATAAGATAAAAGATGATGTAAAATACAATCTGTTTTCAGCGGATTGTGCCAATATGTGCGAAACTTAATTTTGAGAACAAGAATTAATTAAATATATTGTATAACTTTTTTTGTATTAAGTAAAAAGATTATGAAAAAAATGAATTTGCTCGTAATGAGCTTGGTTTCAGCCGCAGCTTTGTCTTTCACTAGCTGCAGCAGTAATGATGATTTGGGTGGTGACAACGCAGGTCAGGCTAAGGTAGATGGTTTCTACATGACTTTGAATGTACAGACTCCAAAGTCAGATGGTACCAGAACTGTAGTTAACACGCCTACAGTGGATGCAACTGCAGCAGAATCAGATGTAACAAGCGGTACAATCTACTTGGTAGATGCTACTGGTAATGTTGTTTTCAAAAAGCCAATCACAGAATCAGACTGGAAAGCAGGTAAGCCAACTCAGGGTAATGATGGTTCTACCCAGATTAAGATTGAAGTAGATAAGGTAGTTGCAGGTCAGACATACAAGGTATATTTCTTGGCTAACGCCGACAGCGAAGACCCATTGAACAGCACATTCTCAACTACAGCAACTACAGATAATAAGTTCGTAGGCGACTATGCAAAAGCCAACAATTTTGCTATGTTCAACCAGAACGATACACAGGTAGATGGTAACGGTTATACAGTAACCTTCATCAAGGCTAACAATAATGAAGCTAACCCAGCAAAGGTTAATTATAAAACAACACCTAATGCTCCTATCAAGGTTGAACGTGTAGTAGCTCGTATCGATGCTCCAACTACTAGCAAGTCAACAGTTCTTGCAGAAGCTCCAGCTGATGCATCAGCGGCTTTGAAGGTAGCAATGAAGGATGCTAAGGAGAAGGTAGCAGAGATTAAGTTGTTAAACTATGCTGTTTCTAACTTGGCCAACAAGTCTTACGTAATGCAGACTTGGAATTCTTCTGACCTTGTCATTCCTAATGACAAAGAAGGCTTCAGCTACATCCAGCCAACAGCAGCTTTCGGTGGCAATTACGATTACAAGGATGGTGGTTTCACTACTACAGAAGCAACCAAGGTAAACTACGTATTCGAGAATAACTCTACAACTGCTCCTACAACCATGTACTTCGAGTATCAGATTAAGTTGGATGGCAGCAAGTTTACTGGTGCTGCAGACTTCGAGGATGGTACATTCTATCGTTACAACAACGTTATCTACACCTCTTTCACTCAGATCTTCGAAGATTACAAGGATGTAACAAACCTCTTCGGCGAAGGCAAGAACGCAGGTACAATGAAGGAAGAATTGAGTAATGCCATCAAGGACGAAGCAACGTTGGCAACGTTCCGTCATGATTACAACATTGAAGTATTCAAGGGAGGTAAGACATACTACAAGCATGTTATCAAGGACAAATACATCGGTTATGCTAACGCTATCCAACGTAACAGCATCTATCGCCTCAATATTAACAACATCTTCAACGTAGGTGCTCAGGTTCCTAATGGTGAGCCAACAGAGAATGATTTCTACTATCTCGATGTTGAGGTTTCTGTTAACCCTTGGGTTCTCAATAGCTACAACGTTGACTTGCAGTAATATTCCGTCAAACCAGACAGATAAAATATAAATACTTATATATACCAAGACTCTCGGGGGAGCAATCCTCCTCCGAGAGTTTATCAACCAAACGTTCGTTCTGAAAAGAACGAAAACATTCTTAAAAGATAACTAACATTGCCGCCCATGTATAAAAGGCGGGAGATACAAAGACGTGCCGTCATACCCCCAACCCAAAAGACTGGCACTTTTCATCCTTAGATAATAACGATGCCGAAGGCAACGAAACAGAGAGCTGATGAAGCAAAGATATTCGCTACCTACGGCACTCTCTATATAAAATAAGTAAAAGTAAAAGATTATAAAAGATAAAGAATATGGCACATTTCCTCAACAACAAATGTTGCAAGCTGGTTTGCATCTCAGCCATCGCACTCACTTCTCTTTCATCATGCATGAAAGATGATATCACGAACTGCCCTACAGCTAAGTTGTCGCTCAAATTCGACTATACTTATAATGTGAAAGAGGCTGATGCTTTCTCTGCTGAGGTGAAGAACCTCAACGTTTATGTATTCGACAAGAACGGTAAGTTCGTAGATAACTATACCGAGTCGGCTGACAAGTTTGAAACAGGTCATAAGATGGAAATCACAGACCTGCAAGCAGGCAAGTATACCTTCGTCTGCCTGGCTCGTGACAAGCAGCCTGCTGCAATGGGAACAAGAGCCGAAGGTGATGATGAGACCGAGTTTAGGTTTACTAAACTTACCCCAGGTATCTCTACCATCAACGACCTGCAAGAGGAAATGGGCAAAAAAAACGCAGAAGAATCCGTTAACGACAAGCACTTCACCGCCCTCTATACCGCACAGGAGTCCCTCAACTTTGATGGAGAAAACGATGTGCAGGGAAAATTGAGTCTGATGAAGTGTACCAAGACATACCGCGTGGTGATGCTTCCATTCGAACCCGACCAGGAAGGATTCACAGCCGAAAACTTCGATGTAGAAATCAAAGGTTCCGCTGCCCTACTCGACTATAAGGGCGACAAGGTAAAGCCAAAGGCTATCACCTATCTTCCTTATGAGAAGAAACTGGTAGAAAACCACAGCGGCAAGACCGAGGTAGAAGGCGAATACGTAGAAAAGGCGCTGGTTTACGACCTGTCATCATCACGTATGTTCGAAACCAAAGATGACAACAAGAGTCGCGCTGCTGACGGATCCAGCCAATATGATGACAAGCGCATCGTCATCACAGACAAGCGCATCAACAAAGTCATCTTCAACCACTCCCTGCCTTGGTTCCTCTCACTCTGTGCCAGCGACCGCTACGGCAAAGACTGGAGCGACCAGCAGTATCTGGACCGTCAGGACCATTACACTCTGGTATTCTACGTGCCAGCTCCAAGTTCTACCTACAGCATGGATGCAAGAATCAAGGTAAACAACTGGGTTCTGAATCTTCAGAATGCCGACCTGGGAAAATAAGAAAAGAAAGAAGTATAAGTAAAAGAAAGAAAACATGAAACGCTATCAATCTACTCTGACCAAGATGACACGCCCAGTGTGTATGGCACTCGCTGCCTTGCTCATGGTAGGCGCAATGGCATCCTGTTCAGAGAATGAAAATACAGAAACTGCTCTAGGCGACAATGCCTATCTGAGCCTCAGTTTCTCTACCGGCACCGGAAACAGTACCAGAGCCGGAGAAACTAGCGGAAAGGCTCTTGCCGACAATGAGACTGATGCAAATCCTACTCAGGAGAACGACATCCATAATATCAAGGTATGGGTGTTCAAATCAAATACCGGCGATGAAGCCACTCCTATCTCTTATAAAGCAGAGACGCTAAGCGAAGTGAAGAACGGTAACTATACCCTGAACCTCCGATTCCTGAGAAAGATTGGCGGAGAAGAAGTAAAGAACATCGACCTTTACATCCTGGCAAACTCTGAGAGCATCAACATGCCGGACCAGATAAAAGGCAAAGACCTCAGTTCTGTAACCCGCAAAGATCTGAAAGAAGTCAGCTTTACCTCACCTTTCGGTATCAATAGCGACGGAAATGCAGAAACAAAAGAAGTGCCAGCCGGAAAGGGACTCCCTATCTCCCGTGCCATCACCAAGATTTCTGTAGACAGTCATGTGGCTGATACAGAAGAAGGAGCCAAAGCCAAAGGTATCAAGATTCCTCTGGTTCGCGCTGTTTCCAAGCTCCACTTCTACTTTGCCCGCAAAACGGGTACTGATGCCAATACCAGTCAGGTAAAGGTAACAAGAATAGAGGTAGAAGGCAACACCATTCCTACCGCCAGCTATGTTTTTCCCGACGAAGCGATATATAACGAGAAAGGTTACAACCAGGACGTAACCAATCAGAAATACGACAACGCAGGTACGACTTACGTACCAACCACTCTGAAACTGGCAGGTGTAGAGAACAAGGATATCAAGGCAGTGGAGGATCCTAAGAGTTTCATCAAAAAGAGTAATCAGTCTGCCCAGGAATATCTGGATGCTTTTAAACAGGCAGGCATTGGTTCTCACAATCTCTGTTATCTCCGTGAGACCAACAAAGCCATCCGAGGCACCATCTACTATTCATTAGATGGCGGAGCAACCGAGCAGCACGAGACCTTCAATATTCCTTCTGAAGGAAATGCCATCAGAAACAGAGAGCTGGTAGTTTATGGTTATTTCCTCAACGGACAGATGGGCAAGCTCACCGTTACTCCTACCATTCAGGAATGGCAGGATGGAGGAACATTCGATTTCATCGATGCCTCAACCAACGTGGTTATCCCTGGCGGAGATCAGACAGACTGGGGCTACAAGGTATATTACGGTTTCCCAAAACGCGGACCGATGATTACGCTCAAGGATATCGATACCAAAGGTAAGCCTTGGATTCTCCAGACAGACAACCCGATGTTCGGATTCGTAGAATGCGATAAGGATGGCAACTATCCGGAAGAGACGCCTTACTACAATCCCGAAATCACACAGAATAATGATGGCAAAAATCCGGTAGGAAAAACCTACAAGATAGAGGATTTCATCATCAATCAAAGTGGTGAGAAGAAGACACTCTACTTCTATGTCGTGCCAAAGAACAGACTGGATCTGGCAAAGCCACATAATGTAAAGGCGCAGGTTTTCCTGACCAAATATCCGAACGATAAGTTTATCCTGAATCCAGGTTTCAAATATAATGGATGTAAGGAGGGCAAATTCGCCGGTAAGGATATTCACTTTGAACAAGTATTATAAAGACAACAGAAAATAACATTCATCATGAAGAAGTTATATATAGACATAAGATTCGCAAAATGCCTCTTGGCTCTTACGGCAGGATGGCTCATGGCAGGATGCTCAGCTGAAGACGAACTGGGAAACGGTTCGGCTGCACAACAGCTGAGCATGACTCCCATGGTCAACGACCTGCAGACCACAAGAGTGAAGGAAGAAGAGAATCTTCATGAAAAAACTCTGTCTTCTCTTGACTTTAAGATGTTCGGACCAACATCCAGCGAACTCAGAATAGACCGTCAGTTCGACACCCCTGCAGAGAACAAAGCAGAGGAACTGGGTTCGGGCGACTGGAAATCGACACTCCATCTTGATGTGAATAATACTTATCCTTACTATGCAGTAGCCAATGCAAAGGAAAATCTCAAGGGTAAGAATCTGAAAGAACTCCTTGCCAGTACCCAGCAGGATGATGATATCTGGATGCCAGCTACCGAGGTAAGCGACAAGAAATTCCTGATGAGCAGCCAAGGTGAGTATACCATCACCCAAGATCCGGAACAGAATATCCCTGTAGAACTGGTAAGAGCGGCAGCCAAGATCAAGCTCAACATCTCTTCTACGGTGAAGGATTACAAAATAACAAAAGTAATGTGGAAGTTCATCAATTACAATACCAATACAGCTATCTTTGCCGGTCAACCTGCTACTCCCAATATCATAAAAGATAATCAGGAGTATGATGCTACAGCAGATAAAGACAATATCTATAAGATAACAACTTACAGCTATTCCACAACATGGAACGGGAAAGATGATATGCCACAGTTTGTTGCAGATGTAACTTTCGAAAAAAACACGGATGCAAAGACAACCATTATCAAGCATCTGGTTATCCCTGTGCGTGATCCGCAAGGCGAAAAGAAGTTAGACCGCAACTATATCTATACCGTCAATGCAGTCATCAAGTATCTGGATACCAAGACAGATATTGATTACGATGGAAAGGAAGACTATCTGAAATGGGCGATTACCAAATGGACCGAAGGTGAAGATACCCACGTCAATGCGGATGGTGCAAGCTATCTGGTGGTATCTCCTACTGCCATAGATATAAAAGGTGGTGAAAGCAATGATTTTACAGATTACACCATGCGTTGGTTTGCATCTAATGAATGTGACATTGAGAATCCAACTACTTATTATTTTGACAGATATGGTAATAAGCAGTCCGGACAGGATGGACAGATCAAGGCAAATTTCGAAGAGTCTACAGGAAATCGCTATAGAGGATGGATAGACGTACATGCTGGAGCTCCATCATACTGTACTATTCAATATTCCTATTTTAACATCAAAGTTAGAAACGCAGACAAGAAACAGGAAATAGCCGTAAGAAAGTATCCTTCGGTCTATTCAATGAATGTAAGAAGCGAAGGTACAAATGATTTTGAAGAGAAGAATCATCTGTACACGATACAGTTCTCCAGCAACAAGTATGCTACAGATTACACCATTGCCAAACCTGTAGTCAACAATGAGAATATGTCTGCCGACAACACCGTTTCTCCTGCTTACATCCTTGCATCAACCGCAAAGGGTGAAAGAAAAGTCGAGAATAATCAGGCAGCAAGAGATTACTGTAAAAAGTATCAGGAAAAGGCTACGACTTATAAGGGTGAAAGTCTCAAGCTGAATGGTTGGCGACTTCCTACAAAGGAAGAAATCAACAGAATCTATAAGTTAGGCAACGAAGATAAGGCTATAAGCAAACAACTGCTGAGAGGCGAATACTATTGGACGCTGGATGGAGACAAGAGCGAGAGAAACGGCAACAACACGCAGAGCGATACCTACGTTCGCTGCGTCCACGACCTGACTCCGGGAGAAATAGAACTGATAGAGAAACAAGGTGAAAAGTAAAGAAGGTAAATGACATGAAAGAAATAAAATTATATATCGGAATCATAGCAGTCCTGTTAACAGCAATGTTGACAGGCTGTTCTGACAGTATAGCCGACAGCGAACCTTCTAAAGACGAAACCGAAGAAGGTTACTACACAGCCAGTTTCAATGTATCCATCCCCAACTTCGAACAACAGGTAACCCGAAGCACCGTGTTCATGAATGAAGGAATTCCGAAAGACAGCATGAAACTCTTCTGCTTTGATAATGAAGGTCAGTTTATAGGTTTCGGCAAGGTTACAGAATTTAAAGAAATCAAAGGATTCACAAGAGACAATAATGGTACAATTCATGATGATGGAGACATTCATCCGAATGGAAGCACAGAACCACATAATTTCTATGCAACTATACCAAACCAAACGTCCCGTATCCATCTGGTTGCCAACACTGGAAGCCAATACCAAACCATCAACTGGGGCAACCAGGCAAATTGGGTAGGTATGCATGAGAATATGCTCATGACTACATTTGAAACAGAACATGGTGAAAACCAGGCTGCCTATATACGCTATTGGGGATATATCAAGAAAGACTCTCCAGAAGAACTGAAAGAGTATCTGAAACCAGATAACAAAAAGAAAGATTATATCATTCATCTCATCAGAGACAGAGCGAAGATTTCTGCCGACTGGAGCGATTCGGTAAAGAAAGCAAATCCTGGTATAATAAACGACTTTAAAATGACAGTCATCAATGGTGTGGCTTACGGAACGCTGGCTCCCTTCAACAGAGACAGTCTGTTATTCAACCCTACTACAGGAGATGATGAGTGGGTATGGAAGGTAAATTATGTTACCCCAGCCATCAACACCCGAAGACTGAAAGGTGATGTTGGTCAGATGTTCAACCCGACAGGTGCTTTCGAAGAGCACAATCTGCCAACAGATCCTGCTAAAGTGATTTTATGGCATGATGGCCTCTATTACCTGATTTACTTACAGGACAGCAATAATAAGCCATACGCCATCAAGCGTAATTATGAATATAAAATCATCATTGATAAGCTGGATAAGAGCTATGGCAATTCTAATTCTGAGGTAGCATTGAAAAGTGCACCGGCAAACAACCCTTGGATTAGAGTAGAACAGATTGTACCGGGCGTTACTGATGGAAATTACGAACTGGCTATCGTCGGAGGTACTTATAAGACTGTAAATACAGGTGAAAATACTGAGCAGACGGTACAGTTCACTTATAAGGGTCGCGATGCCGAAACGAAGCAACCTACCGATTTCGAGGCTTTATGGACTGAGAATCTGACATACGCAACTGCAGATGCACCAGAGGTTACCGACTATACTTATGACGAAGCATCAAAGACCGGTACCGGTACCATCACCTATTGGCTGGACAAGATAGACAAGACCTGGCGAGAAGGCATCATCTACCTCACCGACAAGAAGCATGGACTCAACAGAAACATCCATCTCTATAGTGTGAGTGAGGCTAATTATGACTTCAAAAATGCCAATAATATAAGTGCAACATTGAACAGCGAAGGAGATTTCACCATCACCATTCCTGAGGATTACCCTGACGGACTGCTGCCAGTGAATTTCAAAATCGCATCCAATGATATCAATCCAAAGGACTGGAAGGTAGAAATAGGTAATACTGAAGCCGAAACGGAAGGCAAATGCAAAACAGGCAGCTGGTTTACCTATAAGGCTGAAGTAATCCAGAGGAATTCAGGAACTCTTCTGGAGGAGGGAGACAGAACCTATACATATACCTTTAAGTTGAGGAATGTACGCAAGAATGCCCAAAAAGGTGACAAGGGATACTTCTGGCTGAAGGCTGATAACTTCAACCAAGGAAAGGCCAAGAAGTTTGAATTCACCTATCAGTAACTGAACTTTCGCATGTGGTTCAAGAACGGGCTGAAGGCCCAAAAGCTCCTAGCCCAGGGCATCGCCCTGGGTATAATAGCAATCAGCAAGACGCCCTGTAAGGGCAAAAGCCTTATGTTTTGTCTGGAGTTTTAAAGCTTTTGCCCTTACAGGGCGACAGGTTTGCGTCCGTAATAACCCAGGGCGATGCCCTGGGCTAGGGGCTTCTGCCCTTTCAGGGCGTATGGAGCTTACATGCGAAACTTGAGTCAGTAGTAAGTTTAAGAAAAGTTTAGTTCATATATCTGTATCGGGGCGCATATCGTTTCAAAATTTAAATGCCCCCAAATATCAATGAAATAGGTAATAAAATAATTATCATTTACTATACAAATAGTATGCGGGAACCAATAAATTAAACTAGACTGGTCGTTGGAACTGTAGTTGCCGAGGTGATCTCACCTTCTATAGTTCCGCGGCTTTTTTTATATAAAAAACCTTGCCACTTTCAATTTTATTTTGTAATTTTGCACCCGTTAGTAATATCATTAATTCCAATATAAAGATGATGGCAAGATTCATATTCCTCAGTTTCTTCATGCTGGTTGGAGCCTTAGCCCCAACCAAGGCTCAGAACAGTTTCCCATACCCTGCTCTGCCAGACAGTCTGCGCAGCGTAGAGCAACGCGCAGCATACCTGAGTGAGCACTATTGGGACAACTTCAACTTTTCCGATACCCTGGAACTGGCAAACAAGGAGATGGCAGAACAGGGCTTTGTCAACTTCATCGATATTCTGGCACGTTTCGACCAGGAAATAGCCCAGAAGGGTGTTGCTGCCTTTACAGCCAAAGCTTACCAGCAGAAGCCATCTAAAGAGAAGTTTGAAAGCCTCATCGAGCATTATTATGAGAACCCTGAGTCGCCCATGCGCAACGACAGGGTATATGCCCTATTTCTGGAAGACATGGCTAAATCGCTATACTTCGATGAAACCGAGAAAGAAAGAATAGGATTTAAACTGAAACAGGCAAGAAAGAACTTGCCTGGCACACAGGCTACCAATATCAGTTTTATGCTGGAAGACGGAAAGCCTCATCAGTTGAGCGATTACCGGGAAAAGAAGGTTATCTTATATTTCTACGATCCTGACTGCGAGAACTGCCACAAGATATCTGCATGGCTCGACAAACAGACAATACCAGCCGGCTTCAGTCTGCTCCGCATCGTAGCAGATAACCGCTTGAGCACGATTTACGGGCTCAAAGCCATGCCAACCATTTACCTGTTGGATAAAGAGAATAAGGTGATATTAAAAGACTGTACACCTGAACAGCTCATGGAAGCATTACGGGGAAATGAAAACAGAAAGTAAAACTAGACTGGTCGAAAGAAGCGACATCTGTTATTGAATAAACATATCATTTACTATCATTTGTCTTAACTTCGTATATTATATATCAACATACCATTCATTATAATTGTAACTTCATATCATTTATTATATATCTGAATTGCATTTTACTATTTATATGTATCTTAATTAGCTCGGGAAGAGTCATACTTCAACTTGAACTCCTCACGGGCGTGATCATTGCGCATTACAACAATCACATAGTCACCATCCTTAACTGTTCCTACCTTGGCAACAAGCGTATAATAACCATACTGACCAGACTTTCCATAATCACCTGTTTCGGTAATGATTAACTTCTTGCCAACCAACTGAGTTGCAAACTTGATATTTGTACCTTGGTCGAAGATTACATTCTTATGAGTCAGCATCAACTGACCACCCGGAAGAACCTTGCAAACCAACTTCTCATCATTCTCAGCCTTACTGTTAGACTCCTCGCTTACGGCAGAGCCTGCAGTCATGGAATAGCTGAGCAAAGAGAAACCTGACTCATCGGTGGTAACGCGACTAACTGTTTCACCCATTTCATCGTCAGATGCACTGCAACTTACAAATCCTATTGTCATCATAGTCATAGCGATGACCATCATAAAATACTTCTTCATAGTTATACCATTTACTAATTGTTTTCATTATCATTTAAACCAGTCATCTTCAGATTCCAGCCTTTCGGCCATTACCATCCGATGCTTTTAAAAACAAACACCTTTCGGTTTAAATCATCTTTTACAATTACACAAATGATATGTTGGGAGGAGTGATATCATTTACTATTGGTTATCATTTACTATTGCTTATCATTTACTATTGGTTATCATTTACTATAGGGCTTATACCCCTCTTACATGTCCTGTTCTTTCGTTTGAACAATGCAAATATAGGAAAAAAGGCAATAGGATGCAAGTTTTCTCAGTTAAATCATGTAAAGATTTTCTTGTTATCGTGCACAATATGTATTACATGCTGACAGATTGTATGATTGCGAGAAAAAAGGGGATAAAACAAAAGCGGGAACCCTTTCGGATTCCCGCTCATATCTTGTGTTGTAAAATCTCGAAGATTAGTCGAGGTTAGCCAACTTGTTGTCAGAATGAAGAACATCCTTGATCTTGTGGCTATAGAGGTCAACCATGTACTCACGAGCCTTACCGCAGTACTGACGTGGGTCGAAGTACTCTGGGTGAAGAGCCAATGTCTCACGAACACCTGCTGTGAAAGCAAGACGAGAGTCAGAGTCGATGTTGATCTTGCAAACAGCGCTCTCAGAAGCCTTAGTCAACTGCTCCTCTGGGATACCAACTGCGTCTGGCAACTTACCACCGAACTTGTTGATGATATCAACATACTCCTGAGGAACTGAAGAAGAACCATGGAGAACGATAGGGAAACCAGGAAGCTGCTCCTCAACTGCTGCCAATACGTCGAATGCCAATGGAGGAGGAACGAGGTGACCAGTCTTAGGGTCACGTGTGCACTGCTCTGGCTTGAACTTGTAAGCACCGTGAGAAGTACCGATAGAGATAGCCAATGAATCAACACCTGTACGTGTAGCGAAATCTACAACCTCCTCAGGCTTTGTATAGTGAGACTCCTCAGCTACTACGTCATCCTCAACACCAGCGAGGACACCGAGCTCACCCTCTACAGTTACACCGAACTGATGAGCGTAATCAACAACCTTCTTTGTCAATGCAATGTTCTCCTCGTATGGAAGTGCAGAACCATCAATCATTACAGAAGAGAAACCGAAATCTACACAGTCTTTACATGTCTCGAAGCTATCACCGTGATCGAGGTGAAGAACGATCTCAGGATGGTTGCAACCCAACTCCTTTGCATACTCTACAGCACCCTCTGCCATGTAGCGGAGCAATGTAGGGTTAGCATACTTACGAGCACCCTTAGATACCTGAAGGATAACTGGTGACTTCAAGTTTGAAGAAGCCTGGATGATAGCCTGGAGCTGCTCCAAGTTATTGAAGTTGAAAGCAGGAACGGCCCAACCGCCCTTGATAGCTCTTGCGAACATGTCCTTAGTGTTCACAAGACCGATTTTCTTGTAATCTACTGCCATAATTTTACTTAATTTATTGTTTAATGAAACATTCTTTTTTCTTATATATAATAAGGTGTAGAACTTATGAGGCTCTTTCCTTACCGAGTGCAAATTTACCTTTTTCTTTTGAGACAACAAAATGATAATTC
This sequence comes from Segatella copri, assembly GCA_052349145.1. Taxonomy (GTDB): domain Bacteria; phylum Bacteroidota; class Bacteroidia; order Bacteroidales; family Bacteroidaceae; genus Prevotella; species Prevotella copri_V. The sequence goes on from DAWDQD010000001.1 coordinate 57,287, forward strand.
GATTTTTCGTGTTGCAATCGAGTTAAAAAAGTTAATTCCGCACCAATATCCTACATAACACAAAGCTTTTGCTAAACGCAGTTAGCAATTTAACATCTTTACAGAACTTTCGCATGCGGTTCAAGAACGGGCTGAAGGCCAAAAGTTCCAGAAGCAGCACGCCCTGAAAGGGCAGAAGGCCAAAAGCTCCAGAAGCAGCACGCCCTGAAAGGGCGTGTGGCAAAGACTTGCGAAAATTCAGATCTTTATATTTACATCTTTCTACCCAACCGACAGTTACTTCTTGGCAAGTTTATATTCACGAGCCGCATAAGCCAGAACGATGACAAATCCTATGAGCGGTACCAGGAAAGGAAGCGTGAAATGAGTACGGTCGGCGATGAGTCCCATCAACAGGAAGCCGCAACCTCCGATTGGCGTCATCATCAGAAGCGAAGAGGCTGTCTTGGTAAGGTTGCCCAACCCTGTAAGGGCGATACTGAAGATGGTAGGGAACATGATGGCCTCGAACATATAGTTGCAAAGCAGGGCTACCAGAGATAGCTTACCCAGATTTGACAGGACTAAAAGTATACAGACAACACACCCCACAGCGCAAATCAGCAACATCGTTGTTGCCTTGATTCGGCGCATAATCCAGGAGCCGAGAAATCTGCCTACCATAAAGAATGCCAGCGCACAAGTCAGGGCTACGGAAGCCGTGCGGTCGTCCATCCATTTCATGCCCGTAACGAAATTGATGAAGTAGGAATTGATTGAAATCTCTGCCACTTCATAGCTCAGCAAAGCCAGAAGTCCAAACACGAACATCTTGTGATGGGAAAAGAGTTTGCTGATATTAGAACCGGCTGCCTCATCTTCTGCTGTAGCCACATGTCTGATTTCCGGTAAATCTACACGTGAGAAAACCAGAGCTATCACCAAAACCAGAATACCCAGAATGGTATAAGGCACCACCACATTGCCGCCCTCTTCGGTCTGGTTGAAGAGGAACTGACCGATGCAAAGTGTGGCGAAAATGCCACCCAATCCATTAAACGACTGCGATAAGTTCAGTCGGCTGGTAGCTGTTTCCTTGGCACCCAGTTCGGTAACATAGGGATTGGCGGCTGTTTCCAGGAACACCAAACCGCACCCGATAATGAAAAGGCAGAGCAGGAATGCTGAGAAACTGCCCACCGTAGCACCCGGGATAAAGAGCAAGGCGCCCACACCAAAGAGGAGCAGACCGAAGACTACTCCACGGCGATAACCATACCGGTTGATAAAAAAGCCAGCAGGTATTGCCATCAGGAAATAACCCAGATAGGTGGTAACCTGAATAAGGGCAGAATAAGTAATACTGATGTGCAGAGCATTCTGGAAGTGCTTGTTGAGCACATCCAGAATGGCACGAGCGAAGCCCCACAAAAAGAAGAGCGACGTAATGAGAATGAACGGGACAAGATATTTCCTGTCGGTTGTCTGATTTGTATCTGTCTGTTGTTCTGTTAACATATTCATAAGGCATTCATTTTAGCTGGGAACAAAGGTAAGGCTTTTCGATGGAAATTCCAAACTTTCCCAGGATTATTTGTTGTTTATATCAAATATAATTGTCTTTACAGCCAGATGAAATCTCCGTTCATAGACGTTGAACGGCGGTTCAACGTCGATGAACGGACATTCAGCGTCGATGAACGAAGATTCTATTCTACTGTAAATACATCTTTAACTAGAAATAGAACGTTTCTGATGTCTGTTCAGAGACAACTCTTCCCGTCATTCCTTCGGAATCAAGACGGCTCCCTCCTGCTTCTTACCATCCATCAGAATTCTCATCGGGTGGTCAAAGCGCACATGACGGACATATTGCGTTTCCTCTACAGCCGGCATTGCATCCAGGATTTCCTTATTTACAAAGCCGCCTTCACCGGAATTTGTATCTACCGTAAAGTATCCCACGCCAAAAGAGGTGAGGTTCTGGAAGAAGTGAGTACCCTGGCTCGGATCGATATTATAATTCTTCAGAGCCACCTCTACGATAACCCGGGCTGCGCTGATATGCGGCCACTTTACAGGTACACCCAGATAATGGTCGCTGGAGCCCCAACGGCCAGGACCTATCAGCACATAGTTCTTGCCGTCAGCAAGGAACTTGCGGTTGATTCGTTCTATATCATCGGCTACATAAAAATTATTCATCGCAGAGAAATGGTCATCATACTTCACATAAACCACATCAACCACATCTTCGCTGATGCCATGACCCAGCGAATTGTGCGAACGCAACAGGCAGTCGGAATCAGGGATAGCCTTCACATCTTCATCAAGCATCTCCTTAGCATCAACGATAGGACGAATCTGAAGAAGATAGAATTCGCAAGTCCTGTCATTATTGATATTGCAGGCAAACTCTATCTCCACAGGTCTGCGCATAGCCCCTGCTCCATACTTCATCGACATCTGCAGAATCTCTGGCAAAGGCACCACTCCATGCTGGAGCACACTTGAGAAAGTTATCAGTTTACGGCCATTCTCATAGACTCCATCATTGATGACCTGATCGTATGGATCGAAAGTAGATGCGATATAGGTAAGACTCTGGTCTTCTACGGCATCCTTCACCCGGAGTTTGAGGATATTAAAGCCATCATCCACCTTGAAATCATTGCCCACATGCTTCATATCCAGCGCATAGAACTGGGTCTGGGTGTCGCGCAAAGCCAGCTCGGTTTCCGATGTCTGGAGCACCTGATTCGGATGGTAAGGACAAACTCGAAGGGTCTGACCTCCATCTACGATATATTTACCCAAGCCCAAGGCAAGACTGGCTATACCCTCTTCAGCTTCTTCATCACCTATCGGATAATAATTGAGCGAACGGAGCACACCGCTCATGGTAGGATAAAACCTTGTACCATAGTCTTTGCCCACAACCTGCTGCAAGATAACAGCCATCTTTTCCTGATCGATGACATTGCTCGTTGCGGTCATGTAAGCCTTCGAATCACGATAGAACACAGAAGCATAGACACCCTTGATGGCACAGGCCAGCATCTGCAGCATCTGATACTTATCTTCCAGATACGGAATCATATAGGTAGAATAAATACCGGCAAACGGCTGATAGTGGGCATCTTCGAGCAGCGAACTCGAACGGATTGCGATAGGACTCCTGGTTGCCTCAAAGAAGGTGAAGAAGTCGGCTATCAGCGAATCGGGCAGCTGGGCATGCAGGAAGTGCTTCAGAATCTCATCGTCGCTAGCATCACTCAAAGCTATCGGATAGAGATTGTTGCTCATCATGAACTCGTCGAAGATATCGGTACAGAGCACCACGGTCTTCGGAATCTGCACGGTGGCATTCTCATACTGGTTGAACTCAGGATGGCGCTTGATGATGTTGTCGAGGAAGGCTAGTCCCCTTCCCTTTCCGCCCAGGGAGCCTTCTCCGATACGGGCAAAGTGGGCATACTTGTCAAACTTCATGCGGTCGAAAACAGCCACTACACCGATGTTTTTCATGTGACGATACTGCACGATGGCATCGAAGATAATCTGTCGGTGAGCATCTACATCCTGTAATTTCTCCCAGGTAACATGCTTCAGGAAAGCAGATACAGGGAAGATGGCACGAGCACAAAGCCAACGGCTCATATGGTTGCGGCTGATATGATAGAGCATGGAATCGTTAGGAATATTGAAGATGTTATCCTGCAATTCCTTCAAACTATGAATGCGCATAATCTCCTCATGAGTCTCAGGATCACGGAATATGAAATCGCCAAAGCCCATGTGCTCTTCCATCAGACGGCGAAGATCTACGCTCATCTTCTTCGAGTTCTTGTCAACAAAGCGGAAACCTTCTGCCTCTGCCTTCGCACGGTTCTCACTTTCAGAACTTTCCATGATAAGCGGAACGAAAGGATCGTTCTTCCTGATATAACGGAAGAGTTGTAAACCTGCATCAGGACATTTCTCGCGACCGAAAGTATCCGTACGATGCTTAGGCTTTACTTCAGGCATCACCTCATTACCAAAAGCCGTGGCAGCACTCTTTAACGGGAAACGTGCATCGCTGATTACACCCAACGTGTTATCAGAATACTTATCATACAGTTTCTGGGCTTCCTCGTAAGTACGAGCCAAGACCACCTTAGGACGGCCACGCATACGCATGGTAGCCGCATGCCGGTTCAGAGCCTCCTGAGAAAAGTTCTTGCTCTGCTCCAATATATAATTATAGAGATTAGGCAATATAGAACTATAGAAACGGATAGAATCTTCTACCAGGAGAATCATCTGCACGCCTGCTTCCTGTATGTCATGTTCAAGATTCATCTTATCCTCTATCAGCTTGATGATAGAAAGAATAAGATTGGTGTTGCCAAGCCAGCAGAAGACATAATCGAAGATACTCAAGTCTTCATTCTGCATACGCTTGGTAATGCCATGAGAGAAAGGCGTAAGAACAACACAATGGATATTGGGAAACTTACCCTTGATGTCGCGCGCTACGTCGAAGGCATCATTGTCAGCATTGCCAGGCATGCAAATCACCAGATCAATGACGGTAGAACGCAGCACAGCAGCAGCCTCTTCGGTAGTAGAAACCTGAGTAAAGGTTGGCGGATAGCGGAGCCCCAGCTCCATATATTCATTATATATCTTCTCTTCGATACGTCCATCATCTTCAAGCATGAACGCATCGTAAGGATTGGCTACAATCAGTACATTGTAGATACGGCGCATCATCAGATTCACAAACGATACGTCTTTCAAGTAGAATTTATTCCACTCCTGAGGTATATTATTTTCCATAAATGAAGTTAAAGTTTGTGCAAAGATACTGATTTTCTGAGATTTACTTGCATCTTTCAACATTTTTTTTTATATTTGTGCCATAAAATATGAAGATATGGTTACAAAATCTTTCATCACAGCCATCTTGGCTATATTCAGCCTGGTTCCATGCTACGGACAAAAGCACCAGCACGGCAAGGCATCATATTACTCTAAAAGAGCAACAGGTGCCCGTTCTGCAAGCGGCCAGAGAATACATCATGACAGTTTAACATGTGCACATCGGTTTTATCCCTTCGGAACGCACCTCAAGGTTACAAACCTTAGCAATGGCAAGAGTACTATCGTAAAAGTCATCGACAGAGGGCCGTTTGGAAGAGGTAGAATCATCGACCTATCATGGAAGGCTGCAAAAGAAATTGGTATGATTGCACAAGGCGTAGCTTCTGTAAAAGTTGAAAGGGTGGAAAAACCGATTCCTTACAAGCCAGAGGACACAAAATTGCCTAAAGTTGATTTCGAAGTGGCTGAAACTGAATATGAATTTCCAAACAAGTGGGGAACTACTGACAGGAAAAAGGTAAAACATCACAGCAGTAAAAAAGAAACAAATAAAATTACTTCAAAGGTAATAAATAAAACAGAACACCATAAAAGCAAAGAGGTGACAAAGGCTGAATTAAAAAAGCAAAATACAGATAAAGCAAAAAGTAAAGGCGAGAATCATCATTGATTCTCGTCTTTACTTTTTTATTTATAACGGAATCCTAAAATAAGATACTATCATACAAATTCATGATCTTACCGGAATCTTATCTGGATTTTGTCGGAATATCAAACTGATTAACCTTGGAAATCGTCTTACCGCCTTGTATCACTGAAACACAGAAACAAGCAGTACCATTCTTCAAACGGTTATCAGCCTTGACCATTGCTGTATAGCGAATCACATGGCCAGGAGCAATACTTTCTACATGAACACTTGGAGATATGAAAATATGCTTATTGCCGGTAGTCTCAATAACGGTAGGAACTACATCATACAACGTGTGAGCTCCGTTATTTCGAATTTCAAAAATAACCTTAGCTGTTTCATTCCGATTCAAATAATTGTCCTCATTTAAATCAACAAAACGAGCATTCATTATTTTCAAAGATGATGAATAAGCATAATTCTGACCAAGTTCTTCCAGTGTAGAACTAGGAATAGTGGCAACAGGCTGCTGAGCACTGTAACTCCCGGTATAATCCCTATCATTGAAATCATAAATCCTATCATCACCAGAATTAGTAGAATCAAAGATTTCGTCATTGGAATAAACAGGTGAAGATTGCTGGTAAACTCCATCCTGATAAGAATGATGATCACGGTGTGATCTATCTCGATAAACAGATTCTCTTTGCTGCTGGGAGTTCTGGTCAGCCTGACTACCAATGGCCGCTCCAACTGCAGCACCGCCAGCCATGCCGATAATAGTACCCATATCTGAACCTCTAGGACCACCAGACAAGCCACCGATAGCAGAACCAAGAATAGAACCAAATGTGGCACCAGCATAAGCACCACTTCCAGTATAAGTATCGCAGCTACTCAACAGCAAAGAAGAGCAAGCTACAAAAAACATAATCTTTTTCATCTTCATTAAGCTTTAAATTTCTGCTGCAAAGATACAAAGAATTAAAAGAATAAAAACAAAAAAAGCCCTAATAATGATAAGGAAAAACCCTAAAAAAGCAAATAGTTTTGATTAGAGACAAAAAAAGCGCCCTTGTCAAAACAAGGACGCTAAATTTATCTGAGATGATTGAAAATTATTCAGCCTTTGGAGCCTCCTCAGTTGCAGGAGCCTCAGTCTCAGCTACAGGAGCCTCTTCAGCCTTTGTTGCCTTACGACTACGACGAGTCTTCTTAGCAGTAGCCTTCTGAGTCTTAGCCATATTCTCATCAAAGTCAACGAGCTCGATGAAAGCAATCTCAGCTGCATCACCCTGACGGGTACCCAACTTGATTACGCGAGTGTAACCACCTGGACGGTTAGCTACCTTCTCAGCTACTTCACCGAAGAGAGCCTTAACAGCATACTTATTCTGAAGATAACGGAAAACTACACGACGTGAATTTGTTGTATCGTTCTTAGAACGAGTAATCAATGGCTCAACATACTTCTTAAGAGCCTTTGCCTTTGCGAGGGTCGTAGTGATTCTTTTGTGCTCGCTCAAGATAAGTGATGAAGCCATGTTAGCCAACATCGCGTTACGATGAGAAGCAGTACGACCTAAATGGTTGAATTTCTTATTATGTCTCATTTTTTGTTTTTGCTTTTTGGACTACGAACCTTTAAGATTCCTTGTCTAATTTATACTTTGAAATATCAGTTCCAAAAGACAGATTCAGACTCTCGAGCAAATCATCAAGCTCTGAGAGCGATTTCTTACCAAAGTTGCGGAACTTCAAGAGGTCAGTCTTGTTAAACTGAACCAAATCACCAAGAGTCTCAACATCAGCTGCCTTCAAGCAGTTGAGGGCACGAACACTAAGATTCATGTCTACGAGACGAGTTTTAAGCAACTGACGCATATGAAGAACCTCTTCATCAAACTCCTGATTACTCTCCTGATCCTGTGTCTCAAGAGTAATCTTCTCATCAGAGAAGAGCATGAAGTGATAAATAAGAATCTTCGCAGCCTCTTTCAGTGCATCCTTTGGACTAATGGAACCATCAGTTGTAACTTCAAGTACGAGCTTATCATAGTCGGTCTTTTGCTCAACACGATATGGTTCAACAGCGTACTTTACGTTACGAATAGGGGTGTAGATGGAATCGATTGGGAGAACGTTAACGTCAGTGCAGAATTGACGATTCTCATCAGCAGGAACATAACCGCGTCCCTTATTAATAGTTAAATCGATCTGCATCGAAGCTTTGGCATCTAAATGACAAATCACCAAATCAGGGTTTAACACTTCAAATCCAGTCAGATACTTACCGATATCACCTGCTTTGAATTCTGTAGAATTCTCAACGGTGATACTAACTTTCTCATTCTCGAATTCTTCTACTACTTGCTTGAATCGAACTTGTTTGAGATTCAAGATAATGTTAGTAACATCTTCCTTTACACCAGGAACTGAAGAGAACTCATGCTCAACACCCGCAATGCGGATAGTGTTAACAGCATAACCCTCCAATGATGAAAGGAGAATGCGGCGCAGGGCGTTACCAATGGTAACACCGAAGCCAGGCTCCAAAGGACGGAATTCAAACTTTCCGAACTGGTTATCAGCCTCTAACATTACTACTTTATCAGGTTTTTGAAATGCTAATATCGCCATTAATGTAATGATTTATTTAGAGTACAACTCAACGATTAACTGCTCCTTAATATTCTCTGGAATGTCGGCACGCTCTGGCTTGTGCAAGAACTTACCGCTCTTTGAATTATCGTCCCACTCAATCCATGGGTACTTGCTATGATTGAAACCTGCAAGAGCTGCTTCGATAACCTCGAGAGACTTAGACTTCTCACGAACACCAACAACCATACCAGGCTTAACTGCAAATGAAGGGATATTAACTACCTTACCATCAACAACGATGTGCTTGTGACCAACCAACTGACGCGCAGCAGCACGTGTTGGAGCGATACCAAGACGGAATACAACGTTATCAAGACGGCACTCGAGATTCTGAAGAAGAACCTCACCAGTAATACCATCAGCCTTAGTAGCCTTATCAAACATATTACGGAACTGACGCTCTAATACACCATAAGTGTACTTAGCTTTCTGCTTCTCTGCCAACATGACACCGTACTCAGACATCTTACGACGACGGTTGTTGCCATGCTGTCCAGGAGGGAAGTTTCTCTTGGACAAAACTTTGTCAGCGCCGAAGATTGGCTCACCAAAACGACGCGCAATTTTAGATTTCGGACCTATATATCTAGCCATAATATTATATAAATGCTATATTGTTTGTATCTTAATTAATAATGCTAACCTCAAGCGTTATACACGACGACGCTTTGGAGGACGGCAACCATTGTGTGGTAATGGAGTTACGTCAACGATTTCAGTAACCTCGATACCTGCACCGTGAATAGCACGGATAGCAGACTCACGACCATTACCTGGACCCTTAACATAAGCCTTAACCTTACGAAGACCAAGATCAAAAGCGACCTTTGCACAATCCTCTGCAGCCATCTGAGCAGCATAAGGAGTATTCTTCTTAGAACCACGGAAACCCATCTTACCAGCAGAAGACCAAGAAATAATCTGACCCTCATTATTAGCAAGAGATACAATAATGTTATTGAATGAGCTATGAACGTGAAGCTGACCGATAGCGCCAACGCGTACATTTCTCTTCTTAGATGTTGCTTTTTGCTTTGCCATAATTAATTTCCTCCTTCAGAATTACTTAGTAGCCTTCTTCTTATTAGCAACAGTCTTCTTCTTACCCTTACGTGTACGAGCATTATTCTTTGTGCTCTGACCGCGAACTGGAAGACCATTACGATGTCTAACTCCACGATAGCAACCAATATCCATCAGTCGCTTAATGTTCATCTGGATCTCTGAACGGAGATCACCTTCAACTTTGAACTCAGCGCCGATAATTTCACGGATCTTAGCTGCCTGGTCATCAGACCACTCGCTAACCTTCAGGTCACGGTTTACACCGGCCTTATCCAATATCTTTGCTGAACTACTTCGACCAATACCAAAGATATAGGTCAATGCGATTTCGCCACGCTTATTCTGGGGCAAATCTACTCCAACAATTCTTATTGCCATTGTTTAAATAAATAATTAAAAAATTAATACCTTTCGTTTAAAGCGGTGCAAAAGTACAACTATTTTTTGAAATAACGGCACTTTTACAAAACTTTAACATTAACCCTGACGTAATTTCATCTTAGGGTTCTTCTTGTTGATAACGAACAGACGACCTTTACGACGAACGATCTTACAGTCAGCTGAACGCTTCTTTAATGATGCTCTTGTCTTCATAACCTTATATATGATTATTATTTGTATCTAAAAACAATTCTACCTTTGGTAAGGTCATATGGACTCATCTCCACCTTTACTTTATCACCAGGTAAAATCTTGATGTAATGCATTCTCATCTTACCAGAGATATGAGCTGTGATGTCAACTCCATTCTCTAATTCTACTCGGAACATCGCATTTGACAATGCTTCTACAATTGTTCCATCTTGCTCAATAGCGGCTTGTTTTGCCATAATATAAATATTTGTCCTTCTTAAATGTTAAACTTCTACGAATGAAGATAAAATTGTGCTTTATCTTTTCGAGCAACTTTGTGCCATCACTATCAGATAAAAATCATAATTAGATGACATATTAGCGGGAAAAGGCTCTCCAAGTGGATGAGGATTTACCTATCCAAATGGAGAGTCGTCTCACATAATATAGTAAATTCAAGTCAGCTTTACTTTAAGATGAAGTAAAACTGCACTCTGAATAATTTCATCTTCTGTCTTCAGAAATTTCTCATTTCAAAAGAAAAAGATTAATATGCAGCAACACCACCGTGACGCGTATGGCCTGAATTCAAAAGACCATCATAGTGGCGCATAAGCAAATGACTCTCGACTTGCTGTAATGTGTCAATGACAACACCAACCAAAATCAATAGAGATGTACCTCCAAAGAATTGAGAGAAAGCTTGCTGTACATCGAGAAGTCCTGCTAATGCAGGCATGATTGCAATAAACGCAATAAATAACGAACCTGGTAAAGTAATACGAGACATTACGGTATCAATGTACTCAGCTGTATCCTTTCCTGGTTTTACGCCAGGAATGAAACCATTGTTACGTTTCATATCCTCAGCCATCTGAGTAGGATTCAATGTAATAGCTGTATAGAAATAAGTAAATGCAATAACCAAGATTACATAAACAACATTATATAGTAAGCTACGATTATCCATCAACTGCTGAACAACACTACTAGCATTTTCAGACTGATAGCGAACTATCGCCAATGGAATAAACATTAAAGCCTGTGCAAAGATGATAGGCATTACGTTAGCTGCAAAAAGCTTCAAAGGAATGTACTGACGTGCACCACCATATTGCTTATTTCCAACCAAGCGTTTAGCATACTGAACAGGAATCTTACGTGTACCTTGTACCAAAAGTATTGAAGCACAAACTACAGCATAAAGGATAAGAATCTCTACAATAAACATAATAAGACCACCACCAGAAATTGCCTGCAAACGAGAAGCTACCTCCTGAACGAAAGCCTGTGGCAAACGGGCGATAATACCAATCATAATAATAAGAGAGATACCATTACCTACTCCCTTGTCAGTGATACGCTCACCTAACCAAAGGATAAACATACTTCCTGCAGCCAAGATAATTGTTGCCGGTATCATGAATACCGTCCAACTAATACCTGTGGCTAGAGCATTGGCAGCCTGCATTTTCAAATTCAAAAGGTAACTAGGAGCCTGAAAGACCAAAATGGCCACAGTCAGGACTCTAGTATACCATTGTATTTTTTTGCGGCCGCTCTCGCCCTCGCGCTGCATCTTCTGGAAATAAGGTACAGCAATAGCAAGAAGCTGCATAACGATTGAAGCTGAGATATAAGGCATAATTCCGAGTGCAAAGATAGATGCATTGGAAAATGCACCACCAGAGAACATGTCCAATAGCGACATAAGACCGCCAGAGGTCTGCGACTGAAGTTTTTCCAACATGCCCGGATTGATACCTGGAAGTACCACAAACGAGCCAAAACGGTAAATAGCCGTAAACAGAAGAGTAATGAGGAGTCTCTGACGGAGATCCTCTATCTTCCAACAGTTCTTTAGTGTCTCAATAAACTTTTTCATTTACTTAGATTATAGTTGCGTTACCACCTACTGCCTTGATTGCTTCTTCGGCAGTCTTTGAGAAAGCATTAGCTTCAACTTCCAATTTTGCTTTAAGTTCACCGTTACCGAGAACCTTTACAAGTTCCTTGCCGTTTGTGAGACCAGCAGCCTTAAGTTCCTCAATACCGATTTTAGTAAGGTTCTTTGCTTCAGCAAGAGCCTGAAGAGTTGAAAGGTTTACTGCGAAGTACTCCTTATGGTTGATATTCTTAAAACCAGCCTTTGGAACACGACGCTGCAATGGCATCTGACCACCTTCGAAACCAATCTTTCTCTTATAACCAGAACGAGCCTTGGCACCCTTATGACCACGTGTAGAAGTACCACCGAGACCAGAACCTGGACCACGACCAATACGACGACGTGAATGGGTAGAACCTGCAGCAGGTTTCAAATTATTTAATTTCATAATCGTTCCTAATTTAAAAAGATTAATTAATCAACTACACTTACGAGGTGATGAACCTTACGGATCATACCACGGTTGCTAGGAGTATCCTCTACCTCAACAACCTGAGAAATCTTGTGGAGACCAAGACAAGCGAGAGTACGCTTCTGATCTACTGGAGCACCGATTTTACTCTTAATCTGCTTGATTTTAATTGTTGCCATATTCGATTTTTCCTAATTAACCGTTAAATACTTTATCCATACTGATACCACGCTCACCTGCTACAGTATAAGCATCACGCATCTCTGCAAGAGCAGCGATAGTAGCCTTCACAAGGTTATGGGCATTTGAAGAACCCTTAGACTTAGCGATGACATCCTTGATACCTACGCTCTCAAGTACTGCACGCATAGCACCACCGGCCTTCAAACCAGTACCGGCTGCAGCTGGCTTAATAAGAACCTTAGCACCACCAAATGAAGTTTCAACCTCATGAGGAACAGTACCCTTGAGTACAGGAACCTTTACCAAGTTCTTCTTAGCAGCTTCAGTACCCTTTGCGATAGCAGCAGTAACCTCACCTGCCTTACCAAGACCGTAGCCGATTACGCCATTACCGTCACCTACAACGACGATAGCAGCGAATGTGAAAGTACGACCACCCTTTGTAACCTTAGTTACACGGTTGATAGCAACCAAGCGATCCTTAAGTACTTCTTCGTTATTTACTTTTACTTTATCCATTGCCATAATCGTTTAAAATTTAAGACCACCATTACGAGCACCTTCAGCCAACTGCTTTACACGACCATGGTAAAGGTAACCATTACGGTCGAAAACTACTGCCTCAACGCCAGCAGCCTTAGCCTTCTCAGCAATGAGCTCGCCAACCTTAGTTGCCTGCTCCTGCTTAGGCATCTTCTCCAAACCGAGTGAAGAAGCTGATGCAAGTGTAGTGCCTGTCAAATCGTTAATAACCTGAGCGTAAATCTGCTTGTTAGAGCGGAATACACTAAGACGTGGACGCTCAGCTGTACCGTTCACACTCTTACGAATGCGGAACTTTATCTTAATTCGTCTTTCTATTTTCTTTGTTGTCATAATCGTAAATAATTAAAATTACTTAGCTGAAGCACTCTTACCAGACTTTCTGCGAATAACTTCACCCTTAAAGAGAATACCCTTACCTTTATAAGGCTCAGGCTTGCGGAAAGAACGAATTTTTGCACAAACGAGTCCCAACAACTGCTTGTCGCAAGACTCCAATGTCAAGATTGGGTTCTGGTTTCTTTCAGACTTAGTCTCAACCTTAATCTCCTTAGGCAACTGGATGAAAATAGGGTGAGTATAACCCAAAGCAAACTCAATGATATTACCCTGGTTAGAAACACGATAACCAACACCTACCAATTCCAAAACCTTTGTATAACCAGCGCTTACACCAACAACCATGTTGTTAACGAGAGAGCGATACAAACCGTGGAAAGCCTGCTTCTGCTTAATATTTACAGGACTATTTTCATCGATTTCAAAGCTAATCTGACCATCAGCATTATTAAACTTGATAGATGGATCAATCCACTGAGAAAGTTCACCCTTAGGGCCCTTTACTGTACAAACATGAGAAGCCTCATCATAATTTACAGTAACACCTGCAGGGATACTAATTGGCAATTTTCCTATTCTAGACATATAAAAGCCTCCAATTAATAAATATAGCAAAGAACCTCACCACCGATCTTAAGATCAGAAGCTTCTTTGTCTGTCATTACACCTTTGGATGTAGATAAGATTGCAATACCTAATCCGTTAATAACTCTTGGCATGTCCTTGTAACCGGTATACTTACGCAAACCTGGAGTTGACACGCGCTTCAAACACTTGATAGCGTTTTGCTTTGTAGTTGGGTTGTACTTCAAGGCAACCTTAATTGAGCCCTGAGGACCATCCTCTACAAACTTGTAATTGAGGATGTAACCTTTCTCGAAGAGAATCTTAGTGATCTCTTTCTTCAAGTTAGACGCAGGAACTTCTACAACACGGTGATGAGCCATGATTGCATTTCTGAGTCTTGTCAGATAATCTGCTATTGGATCTGTCATAAAATATAAATGTTTAATTAATCGGGACTCCCCCGACAATATTAAATAAAAAAATATTCTTACCTTTGAAAGGATTACCAGCTAGCCTTCTTTACACCTGGAATCAAACCAGCAGAAGCCATCTCACGGAACTGGATACGAGAAATACCGAACTGACGGATATAACCCTTTGGACGACCAGTAATCTTGCAACGATTGTGAAGACGGATTGGGTTTGCATTCTTAGGGATAGCCTGAAGCTTACGAGCTGCCTCGTATGCTTCGGCTGGATCATTAGAAGTTGCAATAATCTTTTTCAGTGCTTCGCGCTTTTCAGCGTAACGAGCTACAAGCTTTGCACGCTTAACCTCGCGAGCTTTCATTGATTCTTTTGCCATATCTCTTAATCTTTATTTGCGTTCTTGAATGGAAGGCCAAAGGCCTTCAAAAGAGCAAAACCTTCTTCATCAGTCTTAGCTGTTGTTACGAAGGTAATATTCATACCCTGAATACGATCAATCTCATCGATATTAATCTCAGGGAAGATAATCTGCTCTGTGATACCTAATGTATAGTTACCACGACCATCAAACTTGCTCTCAATACCCTTGAAGTCGCGAATACGAGGAAGAGAAACACGAACGAGCTTCTCCAAGAACTCGTACATACGCTCACGACGCAATGTTACCATAACACCGATAGGCATCTTCTTACGAAGCTTGAAGTTTGCAATATCCTTTTTAGAATATGTAGCAACAGCCTTCTGACCGGTGATAGCAGTAATCTCATTGATTGCTACATCAACAATTTTCTTGTCCTGAGTAGCATCACCAAGACCCTGATTGATGACAATCTTCTTCAATACTGGAATCTCCATAGCTGAAGAGTAGTTGAACTGCTTCTGAAGAGCAGGAGCGATTGTCTCCTTATATACTTTCTTTAACTGTGCTGTATCCATTACTTGATTTCCTCCCCTGACTTTTTAGCGATGCGAACAACGTTTTTACCCTCATGCTTGATAGCAACACGAGTAGCCTTGCCACTCTTAGGATCAATCAAACTCAAATTTGAGATATGAATAGGAGCCTCCTGCTTAACAATACCTCCCTGAGGATTCTTAGCAGATGGCTTAGTGCTCTTAGAAACCATGTGCACACCTTCTACGATAGCACGGTTCTCCTCAACGAGGACCTTAAGCACCTTACCAGTCTTGCCCTTATCTGCACCGGCAATAACGATAACGGTATCGTCTTTCTTAATATGTAACTTACTCATTACTTCTTACTTTTTAAATATTAAAGAACCTCAGGTGCTAAAGAAACGACTTTCATATTTACTGCACGAAGCTCACGAGCAACAGGACCGAAGATACGGCTACCACGAAGCTCACCTGCATTGTTAAGCAATACACAAGCGTTGTCATCGAAACGGATGTAAGAACCATCTGCACGACGAATTTCCTTCTTTGTGCGAACAATCAAAGCCTTTGATACTGCACCCTTCTTCAAATCACTTGATGGGATAACGTTCTTGACTGCAACAACAATAACGTCACCAACGCTAGCGTAACGACGGCCTGTACCACCGAGAACTCGAATGCAAAGAGCCTCACGAGCACCGCTGTTATCACATACTGTAAGTCTTGATTCAGTCTGTATCATAATTACTTAGCTTTTTCAACAATTTGTACTAATCTCCATCTCTTTGTCTTAGACAGAGGACGAGTCTCCATGATCATAACTGTATCACCTACGTTAGCCTCATTATTCTCGTCATGTGCATGGTACTTCTTTGTCTTCTGGACAAATTTACCATAAATAGGGTGCATCTCCTTGAACTTAGCTGCAATAACAATGGTTTTATCCATCTTGTTGCTAATAACAACACCCTGTCTTACTTTTCTTAAATTTCTTGTTTCCATCTGGACCATTATTATTTGTTAAGTTCTCTCTGACGAAGTTCAGTTTTCATACGTGCAATATCACGACGAGCAACCTTAATCTCTGATGGATTCTCAAGTGGAGTTACATTATGATTGATCTTCTTCTTGTTCAAAGCATCAACAGCTGCCTCCAACTTCTCAACCAATTCTTTGGTCTCGATATTTTTAATTTCTGCAATCTTCATAATTAAGCGTTTTTATCGTAATCACGTCTAACAATAAACTTAGTCTTAACAGGAAGTTTCTGAGCGCAAAGGCGAAGACCTTCTTTTGCAATATCGAAACTAACTCCTTCAACTTCGAAGAGAATTCTACCTGGTGTAACAGGTGCAACCCATCCTGCTGGATCACCCTTACCTTTACCCATACGGACATCAGCAGGCTTGCGAGTGATTGGCTTATCAGGGAAAATTCTGATCCAGACCTGACCTTGACGGTTCATATAGCGGTTCAATGCTACACGAGCTGCCTCAATCTGACGACTATCGATCCACTTTGATTCAAGAGTTTTGATACCAAAAGAACCGAAAGCCAATTGTGTACCTCTGTGAGCGTTGCCTTTGTTGCCACGACCATCTTGAGGTCTTCTATATTTAACTCTTTTTGGCTGTAACATGATAGCTTTCTAAAATTTAACGGTTATTGTTTCTTTTACGATTACCACCACGGTTGTTAGAGCGACCGTTACCACGGTTGTTGCTCTTATTGTCCTGTGAGAAGTTTGGAGTAAGATCAGCCTTACCATAAACCTCACCACGGCAAATCCAAACCTTAATACCAAGCAAACCTACCTTTGTAAGTGCCTCGCACTGGCAGTAGTCGATGTCTGCGCGGAATGTATGAAGAGGAGTACGACCCTCTTTGTACATTTCTTTACGTGCCATTTCAGCACCATTCAGACGACCTGTAATCTGTACCTTGATACCCTCAGCGCCAGCACGCATGGTGTTAGCAACTGCCATCTTGATAGCGCGACGATAAGCAATCATGTGCTCAATCTGAGTCGCAATATTCTTACCAACGATTGTAGCATCAAGTTCAGGCTTTTTAACCTCGAAGATGTTGATCTGAATATCTTTCTTATAAAGCTTCTTCAACTCTTCCTTCAACTTATCTACATCCTGACCACCTTTACCAATGACAATACCTGGACGGGCTGTACAAATAGTAATGGTAACAAGTTTCAATGTACGTTCGATAATAATACGAGAAATGCTTGCTTTAGCAAGACGCTCGTTAAGATACTTACGGATTTTCTGATCCTCAACGAGGTTATCACCGAAGTTCTTACCACCGAACCAATTTGAATCCCAACCACGGATAACACCAAGTCGGTTACTAATCGGATTAACTTTCTGTCCCATTCTACTTAATTATTTTTCGTCATTAGTTTTTGCATCAACAAAAAGAGTTACATGGTTAGAACGCTTACGAATTCTATAACCACGACCCTGTGGTGCAGGTCTCATACGTTTCATTGTAACGCCTTCGTCAACGAAGACCTTACTGATATAAAGCTCACCGTCTTCAGCCTTGCGATTATTCTTAGCTTCCCAGTTAGCGATAGCTGAACGAAGTAATTTCTCTACATCAGCTGATGCCTGCTTCTTAGAGAAGCGAAGTACTCCGAGTGCACGGTTAACCTCCATACCACGAATCATGTCTACTACATAGCGCATCTTACGTGGAGAAGAAGGAACGCCTACCAACTTTGCGAAGTACAAGTTTTTACGGGCTTCTTTCAATTTCTCAGCCGCAATATGTTTTCTTGCTCCCATTATTTACTTAAATTTTAAATGGTTTAACCCTTAGCTTACTTTCTGTTACCAGAGTGACCGCCAAAGCGACGTGTTGGAGCAAACTCTCCAAGCTTGTGGCCAACCATATTCTCTGTAACATAAACAGGGATAAATTTGTTACCGTTATGAACTGCAACAGTATGTCCTACGAAATCAGGAGATATCATTGAAGCTCTAGCCCATGTCTTAACAACATTCTTCTTGCCACTCTCGTTCATAGCGAGAATCTTCTTCTCGAGAGAAACGTTGATGTATGGACCTTTTTTAAGTGAACGACTCATAATTTACTCTTTATTTTTTGTTAGCTCTTTCGATAATATACTTGTTAGAAAGCTTCTTAGGTGCGCGAGTCTTTAGACCCTTAGCGTACAAGCCCTTACGTGAACGTGGGTGACCACCACTCTGGCGACCTTCACCACCACCCATTGGGTGATCAACAGGGTTCATAACAACACCACGGTTGTGTGGACGACGGCCTAACCAGCGAGAACGTCCAGCCTTACCAGACTGTTCAAGAGCGTGGTCAGAGTTACCAACACTACCAACTGTAGCTTTACAAGCACTCAAAATCTGGCGTGTTTCACCAGAAGGGAGCTTAATTACACAATAACTGCCCTCACGAGAAGTCAACTGAGCAAAATTACCAGCCGAACGAACCAACAAAGCACCCTGACCAGGACGCAACTCGATGTTGTGGATCACTGTACCTACAGGGATGTTTGCCAAAGGAAGACAGTTACCTATCTCAGGAGCAGCATCTGCACCTGACATCAAAGTAGCGCCTACCTGAAGTCCGTTAGGAGCAATAATGTAACGTTTTTCACCATCAGCATAGTAAAGCAATGCGATACGAGCCGAACGGTTTGGATCGTACTCGATTGTCTTAACAACTGCTGGAACACCATCTTTCTCACGTTTGAAGTCGATTAAACGATACTTCTGCTTGTGACCACCGCCAATGTAGCGAACGGTCATCTTACCGGTGTTGTTTCGACCGCCGGTAGAACGTTTACCGTAAACGAGAGACTTCTCTGGCACGGATGCAGTAATATCCTCGAACGTGCCAATAACTTTGTGTCTTTGACCCGGAGTAACCGGTTTTAATTTACGTACTGCCATTTTTTATTTTAAATATTGCTGTAAAAATCAATTGTATCGCCCTCCTTAAGAGTAACGATTGCCTTCTTGAACGCATTCTTCTGACCCTTAACAAGACCAGCCTTTGTATAACGGGCAGAGCGCTTGCCAGCGTAACGAATAGTGTTCACGTCAACTACTGTAACATTATACAGACTCTCAACTTCCTTCTTAATCTCGAGCTTATTAGCCTCAGGACGAACAACGAAGCCATAGCGGTTAGGCTGCTTGTCTGTAATCTTGGTCATCTTCTCAGTAACCAATGGTTTGATAATAAATGCCATATTCTAATATCTCCTTTTTACTTTGTTAAGATTTGGTCGATAGTCTCGAGCGACTTTTCTGTAATCACTACAACATCAGCATTCAAAACTTTATACGAATTGACGTTTGATGCGAGGATAACTTCAGCACGCTGCAAGTTACGAGCAGACAAATATACATTTTTATTTGATTCTGGCAAAACAAAGAGCACTTTTTTGCCCTCAATTTTAAGATTCTTAATAATGCTTAAGAATTCTTTAGTCTTTGGAGCCTCAAATGTAAAGTCTTCCAGCATTACAATTGCGCTTTCCTGTGCCTTATAAGACAGAGCAGACTTACGTGCAAGAATCTTTACTTTTTTGTTGAGCTTGAAGCGGTAATCACGTGGTTTAGGACCAAAAACGCGAGCACCACCTACGAGTACAGGTGAGTTAATATCACCACGGCGAGCACCGCCGCCGCCCTTCTGACGACCAAGCTTACGAGTAGAACCGCTCATCTCGCTTCTCTCCTTAGACTTAGCTGTACCCTGACGCTGGTTAGCGAGATACTGCTTTACGTCAAGATAGAGAACGTGATCGTTAGGCTCAATGCCGAAGACTGCATCATTAAGAGCTACCTTGCGGCCGGTCTCCTGACCTTTGATATCTAATACGCTAACTTCCATTATTTCTCAATTAAAACAGTTGAACCTTTGCATCCAGCGAAAGAACCCTTAACAATAAGAAGATTCTGCTCTGGAATTACCTTTAACACCTGAAGGTTCTGAGTCGTAACTCTGTCACCTCCCATTTGGCCGCCCATGCGCATACCCTTGAATACCTTTGCAGGGTAAGAACAAGCACCAATAGATCCCGGCTTACGAGCGCGGTCATCCTGACCGTGAGTAGACTGACCTACACCACCGAATCCGTGACGCTTAACAACGCCCTGGAAGCCTTTACCCTTTGATGTACCAATTACATCAACGAACTTGCAATCGTTGAAGATTTCAACTGTAATTGTGTCACCGAGGTTGTACTCCTCATCAAACTTGAACTCGGCCAAGTGCTTCTTAGGTGTTGTGCCTGCCTTCTTGAAGATTCCCATCATAGGCTGAGAAGTACGCTTCTCCTTTGCCTCTTCGAAACCTAACTGATAAGCCTTGTAACCATCCTTTTCTACAGTTTTCACCTGGGTTACAACACAAGGACCTACTTCGATAACAGTGCACGGAATATTCTTACCGTCGGCACTGAAAACGGATGTCATTCCGATTTTCTTTCCAATTAATCCTGGCATTTCAATTTAATTTAAATAATTAGACTTTGATTTCTACTTCTACACCACTTGGCAATTCAAGCTTCATCAAGGCATCAACTGTCTTAGCTGTTGAGCTGTAGATGTCAATGAGACGCTTGAAATCTGAGAGCTGGAACTGCTCGCGAGACTTCTTGTTAACGAAAGTACTGCGGTTTACAGTAAAAATACGCTTGTGTGTTGGCAATGGAATAGGACCACTAACGATAGCGCCTGTTGCCTTTACAGCCTTCACAATCTTCTCAGCTGACTTGTCAACCAACTGGTGGTCGTAAGACTTCAGCTTAATTCTGATTTTCTGACTCATTTTTAAAATTAAGTTATTATTATATGAATTATTTAGTCTAATGGAAGAAGAGGTACGCTGCTTAAGAGTCATTCGCTAAGCAGCGCCTCATCTTACCGTTATTCTTTGTTATTAAAGAAGTTCTGCGTGACCCTTAACCTCCTCCAACACAGCCTTAGCAATTGTTGAAGAAAGAGGTGCATGATGATCGTACTCCATAGAACTTGTTGCACGACCAGAAGTGATAGTACGCAAAGCTGTTACATAACCGAACATCTCAGCCAATGGAACCATTGCCTTTACGATGCGAGCACCGCTACGACCTTCTTCCATACCCTGAACGAGACCACGGCGCTTGTTCAAGTCACCGATTACGTCACCCATGTTCTCTTCTGGAGTAACAACCTCTACCTTCATGATAGGCTCCATCAAAACTGGACCAGCCTTAGGGCAAAGTACCTTGAATGCCTGATGTGCTACCAACTCGAATGACAACTGGTCAGAGTCAACTGGGTGGAAGCTACCATCGGTCAAAGTGACCTTCAAACCTGTCATTGGGAAGCCACCGAGTACACCATTTGACAAGCAATCAGCGAAGCCCTTCTGTACAGATGGGATGAATTCCTTAGGAACGTTACCACCCTTAACCTCGTTGATGAACTGCAAGTCGCCTTCCTTGTAATCTTCGTCCTTAGGACCGATGGTTACATCGATACAAGCGAACTTACCACGACCACCAGACTGCTTCTTATAAGTTTCACGGCTCTGAGCTGTCTTAGTGATAGCCTCCTTGTAGTTAACCTGAGGCTTACCCTGATTACACTCAACCTTGAACTCACGCTTCAAACGGTCGATGATGATATCCAAGTGGAGCTCACCCATACCAGAGATAATTGTCTGACCGCTCTGCTCGTCTGTACGAACCGTGAAAGTTGGATCCTCCTCAGCCAACTTAGCGAGACCATTATCCAACTTAGCGATGTCTGCCTGGCTCTTTGGCTCTACTGCGATAGAAATCACAGTATCAGGGAATGTCATAGACTCCAATACGATTGGGTGTTCCTCGTCACAGAGTGTATCACCTGTACGGATATCCTTGAAACCTACACCTGCACCGATATCACCAGCATCGATAGACTCCATTGGGATTTCCTGCTTAGAGTTCATCTGGAACAGACGGCTGATACGCTCGCGCTTGCCAGAACGTGGGTTGTAAACATAAGAACCAGCAACGACCTTACCTGAGTATACGCGGAAGAATACCAAGCGACCCATGAATGGGTCAGTAGCAATCTTAAATGCGAGAGCAGATGTTGGTTCATCCTCAGATGGTTTGCGATCCTCCTCCTCCTCTGTATCAGGGTTAGTACCGATGATATTTGGAGTATCCATTGGTGAAGGCAAGAATGCACATACATAGTCGAGCAATGGCTGAACACCCTTGTTCTTGTATGAAGAACCGAGCAACATTGGGCAGCACTCCATAGCACAGCAACCCTTACGGATTGCAGCAAGAAGCTTTTCTTCTGGAATATCCTTACCATCGAGATAAAGTTCCATAACCTCATCATCGAAGTTTGCAGCACCCTCAAGGAGCTTATCACGCCACTCAGCAGCCTCGTCAGCCAAGTCTGCAGGAATATCCTCTACATCATACTCAGCACCCATAGTTTCATCGTGCCAAAGGATAGCCTTCATCTTGATGAGGTCAACTACACCTTTGAAGTTCTCCTCTGCACCAATAGGAATCTGAATAGCAATTGGATTAGCACCCAAGATATCCTTCATCTGCTGAACTGTCTCGAAGAAGTTAGCACCAGAACGGTCCATCTTGTTTACATAACCGATACGAGGTACATTATACTTATCAGCCTGACGCCATACTGTCTCAGACTGTGGCTGAACACCATCAGCTGCAGAATATGTAGCAACAGCACCATCAAGTACACGGAGAGAACGCTCAACCTCAGCAGTGAAGTCTACGTGTCCCGGAGTATCGATCAAGTTGATCTTATAAGACTTACCGAGATAGTTCCAGTTGCAAGTTGTAGCCGCAGAAGTGATAGTAATACCACGCTCCTGCTCCTGAACCATCCAGTCCATTGTAGCAGCGCCATCGTGTACCTCACCAATCTTATGAGTCTTACCTGTATAGAACAAAATACGCTCAGAAGTTGTTGTCTTACCGGCATCGATATGCGCCATGATACCGATGTTACGAGTCAAATGTAAATCGCGATTTGCCATTTTCTTTTAACTATATTATATATTAAATTAGAATCTAAAGTGAGCGAACGCACGGTTAGCCTCAGCCATACGATGCATATCCTCCTTACGCTTAAATGCACCACCCTGATTATTAAAAGCATCCATAATCTCTGCTGCAAGCTTATCAGCCATACTCTTACCACCGCGCTTACGTGCAAAAAGAATAAGATTCTTCATAGAAATACTCTCCTTACGATCAGGACGAATCTCTGTAGGAACCTGGAAGGTTGCACCACCGATACGACGGCTCTTAACCTCTACCTGAGGAGTAATATTATCAAGTGCCTGCTTCCAGATTTCAAGAGCAGACTTTTCCTCGTTAGACATCTTAGCCTTTACAATGTCAAGTGCATTGTAGAAAATCTCATAAGATGTATTCTTCTTTCCATCATACATCAAATGATTTACGAACTTTGAGACCTTCTGGTCATTGAAGACAGGATCTGGAAGGATCACTCTCTTCTTTGGTTTTGCTTTTCTCATTTTAAATAAAACTTTTTTCTAATTCTGCATGGGGCTGTATAATGTCCTTCAATGCTCGCACCCGAGCATTTACTCAACCTGATTACTTCTCCAGCAAAACTTATATTAAATATTTTAACCCCAACTCCCGACCTTCTCCGACCGTGAGTCTGCGGTTTTGTCTAAAATTTAAGAAGCTATATTACTTCTTTGCCTTAGGACGCTTAGCTCCGTACTTAGAACGACGCTGTGTACGATTCGCAACACCTGCAGTATCAAGTGTACCACGGACAATGTGATAACGTACACCAGGAAGGTCCTTTACACGACCACCGCGAACCAAAACAATTGAGTGCTCCTGCAAGTTGTGACCCTCTCCTGGAATATAAGAGTTTACTTCCTTTGAGTTTGTCAAACGTACACGTGCAACTTTACGCATTGCTGAATTAGGCTTCTTAGGAGTTGTTGTATAAACACGAACACAAACACCACGACGCTGAGGACAAGAATCCAAAGCTGGTGACTTGCTCTTGTCTACAAGAACTCGTCTGCCTTTTCTTACTAACTGTGAAATAGTAGGCATAATTTTACTTTTTAATTTATATATTTATTTTTATTTATTGTCTTATTTCGATGTAAGCCACTACTTTATAGAGCCTTTTCGGGGTGCAAAGGTACGATTTTTTCGGCAAACTACCTAAATATTAAGGAGACTTTAAAAAAACGAAGGCTAGTTTTAACTTTATATAACTATTTAAAACAAATATTACAAAGAAAAAGCGGTATTTAGCAGAGAATTTAGTCTTAGTATGTATGCTGTAGTACATTATGCCTCACCCTTTGGTGTGCCGAAT
Organism: Segatella copri; assembly: GCA_052349145.1. Classification (GTDB taxonomy): domain Bacteria; phylum Bacteroidota; class Bacteroidia; order Bacteroidales; family Bacteroidaceae; genus Prevotella; species Prevotella copri_V. The sequence continues at coordinate 81,778 of DAWDQD010000001.1, forward strand.
GGAGCGATTGTACGTTCTTGCTCATCAGACAACTTAATTTTACCGAAGGACTGCTCGTAGTTATAAATATTGCTCTGCAATGCCTGGAGCAATCGCTTAGCATGTTCAGGTGCCATGATAACACGACTCTTGATCTGAGGTGCAGGCATGCCAGGAAGTGCACATGCAAAATCCAAGATGAAGTCTGAACTAGAATGAGTAATCAGTGCCAAGTTTGAGTATGTACCCTCTGCAACTTCAGGGCTGATGCCCATCTGGAACTGATTCTGCTGCTGTTGATTATTCTTATTTTCTTCCATAATTTTACTAAGTTAATAGGATTAAACTTTAAATGGTAGTGCAAATTTACACAAAATATCTGAAAAAAACGAATAATCTGCCACTTATTTTTAAAAAAACATCATAAGAAAACAGAAGATGGAATTCTGATTCTTTGCTTTCTTTCATCAGTTACAGATAATAAAAGGGTGCGCCATAGACTTATGACGCACCCTCATTATACCTATTTTATATATAGTACTCTATTCTACGATTATTCTCCTATTGGAGAATCAGCATAGTCAAGCACATTTTTCTTATTAGCCTGCATACGCTCATATTCTTCTTTAGAGCCTACGATGAGCTTATCCCACTGACGAAGACCAGTACCTGCAGGAATCAAGTGACCACAGATTACATTCTCCTTCATACCCTCAAGGTAATCAACCTTACCACGGATAGCAGCCTCATTCAAAACCTTAGTAGTTTCCTGGAATGATGCTGCACTCATAAAGCTCTTAGTACCAAGAGCAGCACGAGTAATACCCTGGAGGATCTGTGTAGAAGTTGCAGATACGGCATCACGAACCTGTACAAGTTTCAAGTCGCGACGCTTCAATGCAGAATTCTCATCACGTAATCTACGAGCCGTTATGATCTGACCTGGTTTGAGACTTTCACTATCACCACCATCAGTAACAACCTTCTTACCCCAGATACGATCATTCTCTTCTGCAAAGTCAAGTTTATCAACCAACTCTTGCTCCAAGAAGGTAGTATCACCTGGATCGTCAATACGAACCTTACGCATCATCTGACGTACCACAACCTCAAAATGCTTATCATTAATAGCCACACCCTGAAGACGGTAAACGTCCTGGATCTGGTTAACAATATACTCCTGAACAGCGGTAGGACCCATGATGGCGAGAATATCGCCAGGAGTTACACTACCATCAGAAAGAGGAGTACCAGCACGTACAGCATCATGTTCCTGTACCAAGATCTGCTTAGAAAGAGATACAAGATACTTCTTCTGATCGCCAGTCTTAGATGTTACGATGATCTCACGGTTACCACGCTTTACCTTACCCATCGTTACCTCACCATCGATTTCAGATACAACAGCAGGGTTAGAAGGGTTGCGAGCCTCAAGAAGCTCAGTTACACGAGGGAGACCACCAGTGATATCACCTGCACCACCTACAGCACGAGGAATCTTAACCAAAACCTCACCGGTATTAATTGTCTGTCCATCCTCAACAGCCAAGTGACCACCTACAGGGAAGTTGTATGTACCAAGGATTTCACCATTAGCATCGATAACATCACAAGATGGAACCATTGCCTTATTCTTGGAATCGGTGATAATCTTCTCCTCCAAACCTGTAGTCTCATCGACCTCAGCACGATAAGTCTGATCCTTCTGAACGTCATTGAACTTCAATGTACCGGCATACTGGCTGACGATAACGGCGTTGAATGGATCCCAACGGGCGATAACAGTATCCTTTTCTACGATTTCACCCTCCTTGTGATACAATGAAGAACCGTAAGGAACATTCAAAGTTGCAAGAACGATGTTTGTATTAGGATCCACGAAACGGATTTCAGCCAAGTGGCTTACTACCTTTTCGCACTTGATATCGTTGCCTTCCTCGTCTTCCTCTACGAATGGTACTGTGCTCAACTCGTCAAACTCAATACGAGACTTATTCTTCGCAGCAATCTTAGCATTGGCAGCAGCGTTAGATGCAATACCACCGGCGTGGAATGTACGGAGAGTCAACTGAGTACCTGGCTCACCGATAGCTTGAGCAGCGATGACACCAACGGCTTCACCCAACTGTACCATACGGGCTGTTGCCAAGTTACGGCCATAGCACTTCATGCAGACACCCTTTTTGCTCTCACAGGTGAGAACCGAACGAATTTCAACACTCTCGATAGGAGATTCATCAATAGCCTTTGCCTTAGCTTCGGTGATTTCTTCACCAGATTTGACAATCAGTTCACCAGTTGTTGGATGAATAACATCATGCACAGAAACACGACCCAAAATACGCTCATAAAGAGATGAAATAATCTCATCGCCATTCTTTAAAGCTGTACAAACCAAGCCACGCAATGTACCACAATCCTCTTCGGTGATAATAACATCGTGAGAAACGTCTACAAGACGACGAGTCAAGTAACCGGCATCGGCAGTCTTCATAGCGGTATCAGCAAGACCCTTACGGGCACCGTGAGAAGCGATAAAGTACTCCAATACAGACATACCCTCCTTAAAGTTAGAAAGAATAGGGTTCTCGATGATCTGCGCGCCCTCTGCACCAGCCTTCTGGGGTTTAGCCATCAAACCACGCATACCAGACAACTGCTTAATCTGATCCTTAGAACCACGGGCTCCGGAATCAAGCATCATGTATACGGCGTTGAATCCCTGGTCAGCTTCGGTCATCTCCTTCATCAAGATATTACCCAAATCTGTATTTACGTGAGTCCACGCATCAATAACCTGGTTGTATCGTTCCTTATTGGTGATGAAACCCATATTATAGTTATTGGTAATTTCCTCAACCTCCTTGCGACCGCGCTCAACAATAGCTTCCTTCTCTGGTGGAATAATAATATCACCAAGGTTGAATGACAATCCTGCGACATAAGCCATACGATAACCTAAGTTCTTGATTCCATCAAGGAATTCACAAGCCTTAGCCATACCAACAGCCTTGATAACATTAGAAATCAAACCACGGAGGGTTTTCTTGGAGATCACATCATTGAAGAAGCCAACTTCATCAGGAATGATACCATTAACGATAACACGTCCAACAGAAGTTTCTACCATTCGTTTCTGGATTGTACCATCAACCAAGTCGTCAACTACAACCTTAATCGAAGCATGAAGATCACATCGGCCCTCGTTACGAGCAATCAATGCCTCTTCAGGACCATAGAATGTCAAGCCCTCACCCTTTGCACCTGGACGAATCTTAGTAATATAGTAAAGACCAAGCACCATATCCTGAGAAGGAACGGTGATAGGCGCACCATTAGCTGGGTTAAGAATGTTATGACTCTGAAGCATCAGGATTTGAGCCTCCAAAACAGCCTCATTGCTCAATGGAAGATGAACAGCCATCTGGTCACCATCGAAGTCGGCGTTGAACGCTGTACATGCCAATGGATGCAACTGAATAGCCTTACCTTCAATCATCTTAGGCTGGAATGCCTGGATACCGAGTCGGTGAAGCGTAGGGGCACGGTTCAACATAACCGGATGACCCTTCATTACATTCTCAAGAATATCCCAAATAACTGGCTCGCGACGATCAACAATCTTCTTGGCACTCTTAACAGTCTTAACGATACCACGCTCTATCAACTTACGGATGATAAATGGTTTGTAAAGCTCTGCAGCCATCAGTTTTGGAAGGCCACACTCACCCATCTTCAATTCTGGACCTACAACGATTACAGAACGGGCAGAATAGTCAACACGCTTACCCAGCAAGTTCTGACGGAAACGACCCTGCTTACCCTTTAAAGAGTCAGAGAGTGACTTCAAAGGACGATTGCTCTCACTCTTTACAGCAGAACTCTTGCGTGAGTTGTCGAACAAGCTGTCAACAGCCTCCTGCAACATACGCTTCTCGTTACGGAGAATAACCTCAGGAGCCTTGATTTCAACCAATCTCTTCAAACGGTTGTTACGGATAATCACACGACGATAGAGATCATTCAAGTCTGATGTTGCAAAACGACCACCATCCAATGGTACCAACGGACGAAGCTCAGGTGGAGTTACAGGAATAATCTTCATGATCATCCATTCTGGCTTGTTAATACCTTTACTAGCACGGAAACCTTCTACAACTTGCAGACGCTTCAGAGCCTCAGTTTTACGCTGCTGACTTAAATCGTTATTTGCGCGATCGCGGAGTTCGTATGACAAAGAGTCAAGGTCTACATTCTGGAGCAACTGATAAATTGCTTCAGCACCCATTTTTGCGATAAACTTATTAGGGTCCGTATCATCCAAAAGTTCATTGTCACCATTAGGATCATACTGGTCAAGAAGAGCCATATATTCATCTTCTGACAAGAGATCGAGTTTGTGAGAACCGTTCAATTCAAGACCATCAGCATCAGTCTTTCCCTCAAGAATACCAGGCTGGATAACTACATACTTCTCGTAGTAAATGACAGCATCAAGTTTCTTGGTCGGCATACCCAAAAGGTAACCAATCTTATTTGGAAGAGAACGGAAATACCAAATATGAGCAACAGGTACGACAAGCTCAATGTGACCAGAGCGTTCACGACGAACTTTCTTCTCTGTAACCTCTACACCGCATCGGTCGCAGACGATTCCCTTATAACGGATACGCTTGTACTTGCCGCAGGCGCATTCATAGTCCTTAGTAGGACCAAAAATACGCTCGCAGAACAAGCCATCACGCTCCGGCTTATATGTACGATAATTAATGGTTTCCGGTTTAGTAACCTCACCATACGAATTTTCCAAGATCTCCTCTGGCGAAGCGAGACCGATGGTAATCTTCGTAAAATTATTCTTTACCTTTGTATCTTTTTTGAAAGCCATGTTTCTATATATAAATTAGGGGTTCTCAAAATTAATCAAGTTTGATGCTCAAACCAAGGCCACGAAGCTCATGGAGCAATACGTTAAGTGACTCAGGAATACCAGGAGTTGGCATTGGATCGCCCTTTACGATTGCTTCGTATGCCTTGCTACGTCCTACAACATCATCTGACTTAACAGTCAGGATCTCCTGCAAAACGTGGCTTGCACCGAATGCCTCGATAGCCCAGACCTCCATCTCTCCGAATCGCTGACCACCAAACTGTGCTTTACCACCAAGTGGCTGTTGTGTAATCAAAGAGTATGGACCGATAGAACGAGCGTGCATCTTATCCTCAACCATATGACCTAACTTCAAGAAGTAAGTCATACCAACAGTAGCTGGCTGGTCAAACTGCTCTCCAGTCTCACCATCATAAAGGTAAGTTGAGCAGAAACGTGGCAAGCCTGCCTTATCTGTCCATTCAGAGAGATCATCCAATTTAGCACCATCAAAGATAGGAGTAGCAAACTTTACACCCAACTTTTTACCTGCAGCACCCAAGATACACTCAAAGATCTGACCAAGGTTCATACGAGAAGGCACACCCAATGGGTTCAATACCATATCAACAGGACGACCGTCAGCCATAAATGGCATATCCTCCAAACGAACGACCTTAGACACAATACCCTTATTACCATGACGACCGGCAAGTTTATCACCAACCTGAATCTTACGCTTCTTTGCAATATATACCTTAGCCATCTGAAGAATACCTGATGGAAGTTCATCACCAATAGTGATAGCAAACTTACGGCGCTTTAATTCAGCATCAAGTTGCTTATACTTGCGGATATAGTTCATAATAAGTCTCTGAATCAAGCCATTGGTATGCTCATCCTTAGTCCACTTATTAGACTGAACACCATCATACTCCAAATTCTTCAAGGCTGTAGCAGTAAAGGTACTGCCCTTGGTGATAATCTCAGCACCTGTATAATCCTTAACACCCTCAGAAGTCATACCTTCTGTAAGTGTAAGCAACTTGTCTACGAGGATATCCTTCAAGTCATTACCCTTTGCCTCATACTCCTCATCAATCTTAGCAAGAATAATCTTATCCTGCTTCTTTGACTCACGGGTCTTGATAGCACGAGAGAACAACTTCTTGTCAATAACTACACCGCTCAATGATGGATTTGCCTTCAATGAAGAATCCTTCACATCACCAGCCTTATCACCAAAGATAGCACGAAGCAACTTCTCTTCTGGTGAAGGATCACTTTCACCCTTAGGCGAAATCTTACCAATCATGATATCACCTGGCTCAATTCTTGCGCCAACACGCACGATACCATTATCGTCAAGATCCTTTGTAGCTTCCTCGCTGACATTAGGGATATCAGATGTGAATTCCTCTACGCCACGCTTAGTTTCACGCACATCAAGAGAGTATTCGTCAACATGTACAGATGTCAATACGTCATCACGAACCATACGTTCAGAAATAACAACAGCATCCTCATAGTTGTAACCCTTCCAAGGAATATAAGCAACAAGCAGGTTACGACCCAAAGCCAACTCACCTTTTTCTGTTGCATAACCCTCTGTCAGGATATCACCCTTCTTTACACGCTGTCCCTTATTACAGATAGGACGCAAGTCGATGGTCATATTCTGGTTGGTACGACGGAACTTAGGAATACGATACTCCTTCAAAGCAGGTTCGAAGCTTACGAACTCATCGTCTTCTGTTCGATCGTAAAGGATACGGATAGTTGTAGCATCAACATATTCAATAACACCCTCACCTTCTGCAGTAACCATAGTACGTGAATCCTCACAAACTTGCTTCTCAAGACCAGTACCTACGATTGGAGCATCATTATGAAGCAATGGTACAGCCTGACGCATCATGTTACATCCCATTAACGCACGGTGACCATCATCATGCTCCAAGAAAGGAATCAAACCAGCGGATACAGAAGCAATCTGCTGTGGAGAAACGTCAACATAGTCAACTTGGTCTGGACCAACAACTGGATAATCTGCATCCTGACGACACTTTACTACATCGCGAATGAAAGAACCATCAACAGTTAAAGGAGCATTACCCTGACCGATAATCTTAGACTCTTCATCTTCAGCAGTCAAGTATACAACATCCTCATTAGCCATATCGACCTTGCTATCATTCACCTTACGATAAGGTGTTACAATAAAACCAAGATCGTTTATCTTTGCATACATACAGAGAGAAGAAATCAAACCGATGTTTGGACCTTCAGGACTCTCAATAGGGCAAAGACGACCATAGTGTGTATAATGTACATCACGAACCTCGAAACCGGCACGCTCACGAGACAAACCACCAGGACCTAAGGCAGAAAGACGACGCTTATGGGTTACCTCAGCCAGAGGATTAGTCTGGTCCATGAACTGTGACAATGGGTTAGTTCCAAAGAAAGAATTGATAACACTAGAGATTGTCTTAGCATTAATCAAATCTGTTGGAGTAAACACCTCATTGTCGCGAACATTCATACGTTCACGGATAGTACGGGTCATACGTGCCAAACCAATAGAGAACTGGTTAGCCAACTGCTCACCTACTGTACGAACACGACGATTAGACAAGTGGTCGATATCGTCAACTGTTGCACTAGAGTTGATCAGCTGAATAAGATATTTAATGATCTCAATAATATCTTCCTTAGTCAAGACACGCACATCAATGTCAGTATCAAGATTCAATTTCTTATTGATACGATAACGACCTACCTCACCCAAATCATAACGCTTATCGGAGAAGAACAGGTTTTGGAAAACCTCACGTGCACTTGCGTCATCTGCAGGATCAGCATTACGCAACTGGCGATAGATATAGTTAACAGCTTCCTTCTCAGAGTTACTTGGATCCTTTGCCAAAGTATTGAAGATAATAGTAAACTTGTTGGCAGCTTCCTCATCCTTATGAAGAAGAATAGTCTGCGCACCACTCTCAACAATCTCCTCAATATTATCTGCAGTAAGTTCAGTCTCACGCTCCATGATTACTTCATTACGCTCGATAGATACTACTTCACCAGTATCCTCATCAACGAAGTCCTCATTCCAACTCTTCAAAACACGAGCAGCAAGTTTACGACCAATAGCAGCCTTCATATTCTTCTTGTTAACCTTCACCTCCTCGGCGAGATCAAAAATCTGAAGAATATCCTTATCCTGTTCGTAACCAATAGCACGCAACAATGTGGTTACAGGCAACTTCTTCTTACGATCGATATATGCATACATTACATTGTTAATGTCAGTTGCAAATTCAATCCAGCTTCCCTTGAAAGGAATGATACGAGCAGAATAAAGCATGGTACCATTTGCATGAACACCCTGGCTAAAGAACACACCAGGAGAGCGATGAAGCTGAGAAACAACAACACGCTCAGCACCGTTAATCACAAAAGTACCATTATCGGTCATATATGGGATAGTACCAAGGAACACATCCTGAATAAATGTACCGAAATCCTCATGATCAGGATCAGTACAATACAGTTTCATCTTAGCCTTCAAAGGTACACTATATGTAAGACCACGCTCCAAACACTCATCAATAGAATAGCGAGGAGGGTCGATATAGTAATCCAAGAACTCAAGAACGAAATTGTTACGTGTATCGGTAATAGGGAAGTTCTCAGAGAACACCTTATACAAACCGTCATTCTTGCGTTCCTCAGGCGGAGTATCCAACTGTAAGAAGTCCTTGAAAGACTTTAACTGCACATCGAGGAAATCCGGATATGGATACGGATTATGCACGCTGGCAAAATTTACTCTGTTATCAACAATTTTTGTAGCCATTAGAAGTTATTAAATGGGTTTTATTAATAATATAATAAAAGACACAAAAAGGTTAGGACTCACCTACTTGGAGAATCCTAACCATTTATATAAAAAATGTATTACTCTAATTACTTGAGCTCTACCTTAGCACCGGCCTCTTCGATAGCCTTCTTAAGGTTCTCAGCCTCGTCCTTAGCTACACCTTCCTTGATTGTAGAAGGAGCACCGTCTACGAGATCCTTAGCCTCTTTCAAACCGAGACCACAAGCCTCCTTAACAGCCTTTACAACCTGGAGCTTAGCGCCACCAACCTCAGCGAGGACTACGTCGAATGTAGACTTCTCCTCAGCTGCAGCTGCACCACCAGCAGCAGGACCAGCAGCTACAGCTACAGCTGCAGCAGCAGGCTCAATACCATACTCGTCCTTGAGGACTGTTGCCAACTCATTAACTTCCTTAACAGTAAGATTTACTAACTCTTCTGCAATAGCTTTGATATCTGCCATTTTATTCTAAATTTTATTTTTGTTTATACTATAATTAATGATAACATTGTGATTGATTACTCAGGACGCTCGCCCAATGTCTTAAGCACACCATGAATAGTGTTGCTTCCTGATTGAAGAGCTGAAACAACGTTCTTTGCAGGTGACTGGAGCAAAGCAACAATCTCTGCGATAACTTCGTTCTTGCTCTTGAGAGCTGAAAGCTCTGCAAGTTTGTCTGCGCCAACGTAGAAGCTTTCCTCTGCATAAGCAGCCTTCAATGTTGGAACATCTTCCTTGTCATATTCCTTCAACAACTTAGCTGGTACATTAGCTGTATTAGCAAACAACACAGCAGTAGTACCCTTCAAGTAGCCATAGAGCTCAGAGAAATCGATATCTGAAGCCTCGAACGCCTTGTGAAGCAAGGAATTCTTAACAACAACCATCTTAATCTCGCGCTGGAAGCACTTGCGACGGAGTGCGCTTGTCTTCTCTGCATTCAATCCTGTAACATCTACAAGATAGAAATGAGGAAACTCCTGCAACTTCTGTCCAAGTTCAGCGATAATAGTATCTTTAACTTCTTTCTTCATTTTACAAAACTTTTAGAGTTATTCAACTGATTTAGGATCAATCTTGATACCCTTACTCATAGTGCTAGAAATAAAGATACTCTTGATATATGTACCTTTAGCAGCAGCAGGCTTCAGCTTGATAACTGTGTTGATGAATTCCTTAGCATTTTCATAGATCTGCTCAGGAGTCATGCCAACCTTACCGATTGAAGTATGGATAATACCAGCCTTATCAACCTTAAAGTCAATCTTACCTTGCTTAACTTCCTTTACTGCCTTAGCAACATCCATAGTTACAGTGCCACTCTTAGGGTTAGGCATCAAACCACGAGGACCGAGTACACGACCCAAAGGACCAATCTTACCCATACAAGAAGGCATTGTGATGATGACATCAATATCTGTCCAACCACCCTTAATCTTCTCAACGTATTCGTCAAGACCTACATAATCAGCGCCTGCTTCCTTAGCAGCAGCTTCCTGATCAGGAGTACAGAGTGCGAGCACGCGAGTAACCTTGCCTGTTCCGTTTGGTAATGAAACAACGCCACGAACCATCTGGTTAGCCTTACGTGGATCAACACCTAAGCGTACATCAATATCAAGAGATGCATCAAACTTGGTAGTGGTAATTTCCTTTACCAACTCTGAAGCCTCCTTCAATGTGTATGCCTTCCCTGCTTCAACCTTATCAGCTACTGATTTTTGATTTTTTGTCAGTTTACTCATTTTTCTAATTGAAGTTTTAAATTATTTACCAGGGAAGTCCCCTTTTACAGTAATACCCATACTTCTTGCAGTACCAGCGATGAGCTTCATAGCTGATTCTACAGTAAAGCAGTTCAAGTCTTTCATCTTATCCTCAGCGATTACCTTTACTTGATCCCAAGTAAGAGAAGCAACCTTCTGACGATTAGGCTGAGCAGAACCTGACTTGATTTTGGCAGCCTCTTTCAATTGAACTGCAGCAGGTGGAGTCTTGATAATAAAATCAAAAGACTTGTCAGTATAATAAGTAATAACTACTGGCAACACTTTACCTGCTTTGTCCTGGGTACGGGCGTTGAATTCCTTGCAGAATCCCATAATATTAATACCCTTAGAACCCAATGCAGGTCCTACTGGAGGTGAAGGATTCGCAGCGCCACCTTTAATCTGTAATTTGATTAATCCAGCAACTTCTTTAGCCATTTCTTTGTTAATATTTAAAATTGAAACTTATAAGGAATAACAATCTCGTAACAGAATCCTATTCCTTTTCTACTTGCATAAAACCTAATTCCAACGGAGTTTTACGTCCGAAGATCTTAACCGTAACTTTCAGCTTATGCTTTTCAGCATTTACCTCTTCAACGATTCCGCTGAAACCACTGAATGGACCTTCCATAACCTTAACGGTATCATTAACCAAGTAAGGACAATCAAGATTCTCCTCAAACTCAGTCTCCTCTGCAGAACCCAGCATACGATTGATATCGCGCTGTGGAACTGGTGTTGGTTCATCCAAACCTCCAAGGAAACCCAAAACATTAGGGAGGAAACGCAACGTATGCGCTACATCACCCTTCAGTTTGGCCTCCACAAAAACATAACCTGGAAGAGAGACCTTTTCTTTAACGACTCTCTTTCCATTACGCACAGTTGCATGCTTCTCAACTGGAATCAACACCTGAGAAACATTTGCTGCTAGTAAGTCATTGTGCTTCATTTCAGCTTCGATGTATTCTTTCACCTTAGCTTCTTTACCACTAACGGCTTTAAGCACATACCATTTATTTCCTGCGTCTGCCATTTCCTTAAAAAAATTAACCTGGATAAACTACACCCATAAAGGCTTCGAAAATAGAATCCATCGCGAACACAACAAGTGCAATGACTAGGGAAGCAGATAATACAACCATTGCACTATGAGTAAGTTCGGCACGTGATGGCCAAGTAGTCTTATGCGCAAGTTCATCGTAACATGCCTTGCAATAATTTACTATTTTATTCATATTATCTTCTCTTTAGCACGGGTTGAAGGGCTCGAACCCTCGACACCTGGTTTTGGAGACCAGTGCTCTACCAACTGAGCTAAACCCGTAGAAAGACTCCCACTCCCTTAGGAGGGGAGTCTGATATATATAGCAAATTAGATAAATCTAAATTACTTGATATCGTCGAGAATAGTTGTAATCTGACCAGAACCTACTGTACGACCACCCTCACGGATAGCGAAACGAAGACCCTCGTTCAAAGCAACCTTGTAGATCAACGTTACTTCAATCTCTACGTTATCACCAGGCATTACCATCTCAACTCCCTCTGGAAGCTTAATTTCACCTGTACAGTCCATAGTACGGAGATAGAACTGAGGACGATACTTGTTACCGAATGGAGTGTGACGACCACCCTCTTCCTTCTTCAATACATAGATAGAAGCCTTGAAGTGATCGTGAGGAGTAATAGCACCTGGGTGTACAACTACCATACCACGCTTAACCTCAGCCTTATCAATACCACGGAGAAGCAAACCTACGTTATCACCAGCTTCACCCTCAGCAAGGATCTTACGGAACATCTCAACACCAGTAATAACTGACTTCTTGTCCTCACCAAGACCGAGCAACTGAACTTCGTCACCTACCTTGCAACGACCTGTCTCAATACGACCTGTAGCAACAGTACCACGACCTGTAATTGAGAATACATCCTCGATAGGCATCAAGAATGGCTTATCAATCTCGCGCTCTGGCTCCTGAATCCACTCATCAACTGTATCCATCAAAGTCTCAACAGACTTAACCCACTTCTCAACACCGTTCAAAGCACCGAGAGCAGAACCACGTACAATTGGAGTATCCTCCTCGTAACCATACTGCTCGAGGATTTCACGGAGCTCCATCTCAACAAGCTCAAGCATCTCCTCATCATCAACCATATCGCACTTGTTCAAGAAAACAACCAAACGAGGTACGTTTACCTGACGTGCAAGAAGTACGTGCTCACGTGTCTGTGGCATAGGACCATCAGTAGCAGCACAAACCAAGATTGCACCATCCATCTGAGCAGCACCAGTAACCATGTTCTTTACATAGTCAGCGTGTCCAGGACAGTCAACGTGTGCATAGTGACGCTTTGCTGTCTCATACTCGATGTGAGCAGAGTTGATAGTGATACCACGCTCTTTCTCCTCAGGAGCATTATCAATCTGATCGAATGACTTAACTGCCTCAGTTGTACCGAGCTTCTCGTTCAATACCTTAGAGATAGCAGCGGTCAGAGTAGTCTTACCATGGTCAACATGACCAATTGTACCAATGTTAACATGCGGTTTGGTACGCACGAATTCTTCTTTAGCCATAGCTTTTCTTTTTATTTATATAAATGAATAATCTGTTCCTCTACCATCCTAAGCATCTAGAACGATAGAGCTGTAACTGAGAGTTGAACTCAGGACCTCTTCCTTACCAAGGAAGTGCTCTACCACTGAGCTATTACAGCAAGTTAATAAATTGAGCGGAAAACGGGGCTCAAACCCGCGACCCCCAGCTTGGAAGGCTAGTGCTCTATCAACTGAGCTATTTCCGCTTATCAAAGAAAGTGGGTAGTGATGGATTCGAACCACCGAAGGCATAGCCAGCAGATTTACAGTCTGCCCCATTTGGCCACTCTGGTAACTACCCAAACTTTTCTTTTTCTGAGCCTCTTGTCGGATTCGAACCAACGACCCCGAGATTACAAATCACGTGCTCTGGCCAACTGAGCTAAAGAGGCAATCTTTACAGCCGCAATACGGCTAAATTTCCATCTATCGGAAAACGGCTGCAAAGATACAACTATTTTTTGAATCAACAAAATTTTTTCGAGTTTTTTTTATCGATTCCTTGATTTTTCTTTAAATTTGGTCAATTGAACCTTCATTGAGTCCACTGCCTGGTCAATTCCTTCCTCAAAAGTGTCACATGTCTTTTCTACGAACAACTTGGTTCCAGGGACAGCAACTTCCAGATGAACTTCCTTATTCAAGGCAGTAGCAGGCTTCACGACCTTTAATTGCACCTCTACTTTCTGTATATCTTCAAAAGTTTTTTCTAACTTGGCGACTTTCTTTTCGATAAACGCCTGTAACTTCTCGGTAGCGTCGAAGTGAATCGACTGAATCTTAATTTTCATAGTTACCTCCATTTTTTTAAAAGGTTACGCCCGAGGATGGGCTTCAATATAAACTCGTTTCAACTGTTCAAACGTTGTATGCGTATAAATCTCGGTCGTCGAGAGTTTCGCATGTCCTAACAGTCTTTTCAAACTTTCAATTCCTGCACCATGATTCAACATTGCAGTAGCAAAGGTATGCCTCAACACGTGCGGACTTTTCTTTTTCAACGAGCAAACCCTTGCGAGGTTCTCCTTCACGATTTCTCTGACTTGAACCGGACTCATCCGTCCGCCCTTATCCGCAAGCAAAAGAGCTCCAGACTTAACCATCACCCTTTGTGCTCTTAGAGCCAAATATTCTGAAAGAGCATTTTTAAGCTCGTCACCAAAAGGAACTATACGTTGTTTGTTTCCCTTACCCGTAATCTTTATCTCTTTTTTGATAAAGTTCACATCGTCAACATCAAGTCCTATCAACTCTGACAATCGCATCCCCGTCTCATAGAACAATATTATAATAGTACGTGCGCGTACATTATCATAATCATCGCCCCACATTTTCCTATCAAGCAACTCATCCATCTCATTTTCTTTCAAGAATTGAGGTAGCGGTTTACTTTCCTTAGGCCCTTTGAGGCTATGAGCGGGATCCGACTCCACATAATGTCTGACTAAAGCAAACCGATAGAACATTTTCAAAGCACTCAACCGGCGATTAACCGAGGTTGCCTTATTTCCTGCATCTATCATATGCTCCATCCAGTTGCGAATCATATCAGAATCAACAGATTCCCAAGTGAAGGATTCAGACAAGTTCCTAGCATACTGCTCAAAGAGTTTTAAATCTTCGCGATAGTTTTCTACCGTCCTCTGCGACCTGTTCAGTTCAGAGCGCAAATATTCCAAGAACTTATCTATACTCAACATAACGTCGTACCTTTTTCATTTCGGCAACGAAGTTACGAAAATTATTTTAAACTACCAAATTTTTTGAGGATTTTTTACTTTTATTCCTCGTTTGCACGCAACTGCTGTACATAGATGGCGTGTTCCATCTTGAGACGCTTCAAAACAGAAGGCTTATCATACTGCTGACGAGCACGAAGCTCCTTAACAACACCTGTCTTTTCGAATTTTCTCTTAAACTTCTTGAGAGCTCTCTCGATGTTCTCACCGTCTTTAACTGGTACAATAATCATTTTTTTGCTTTTAATTTATTATGTTAAACTTATGTTATTCAATGCGAAATATGGCAATGCCACAATTTGCGGGTGCAAAATTACATCTATTTTATCAAACTACCAAGTTTTTCTTCAATTTTTTACTCTAAAATGTTCATTTTATGGGTTTTGTAGCATTTTCAAGCCATATTTTCTCCTCTTCATCAAGGAAAGGAGACAATTTTTCATAAACTGAATGATGATAAGCATTGAGCCAGTCAATCTCTTCAGGCAACAACATATCAACATCTATAGGAGTGGTATCTATAGGACAAAGAGTAAGAGGCTCTATCTGCAGGAATTTACCGAACTCAGTAGACATGTAGTCTGAAATCAGCACCGTATTTTCTATTCTTACGCCGAACTTACCTGCCAGATACAAACCAGGCTCATCAGTCAAGGTCATTCCTGCTCTCAAAGGTGTAGGCATCCACTCCATTCTTATTTGATGAGGGCCTTCGTGCACACAGAGATACGAACCTACTCCATGGCCTGTACCATGCAAGAAATTATATCCTTCACGCCACATACACTCTCTTCCTACAGCATCCAACTGTGTTCCTGATGCACCATCGGGGAATTTAACCAATTCCAACTGAATATGCGCTTTCAGAACCAAGGTATAAATATACTTCATCTCTGCAGATACGGCCCCCAAGGCTATGGTACGGGTAATATCTGTAGTACCATCCTGGTATTGAGCCCCAGAGTCTATCAGGATCAAGCCTTCCGGTTTCAGAACGATATCTGTTTCAGGAGTTGCCTCATAATGAACAATTGCTCCATGCTGCGCATAGCCGGCAATCGTATCAAAAGAAATATCTCTGAACAGTTTCTGTTCGGCACGTAGCGATCTTAATTTCTCATCAATGGAAATCTCAGTTTGTCCGCCAGCCTCAACAGCAGGTTTCAGCCACTTCAAGAACTTAACCATAGCAACACCATCTTTAAGCATCGCACTACGGTAGCCCTCTATTTCTGCTTTATTTTTCACAGCCTTCATAGCCGGAATAGGAGAACCTGCAGCAACAATTTCCTGGCATTTTACAGTTTTCCACAGATAATAGCTCGTTTCATCTCCATCTAACAGGATATTATATTCCGAATATGATTCAAGGCATTTTTCCACCTTATTATAATTATAGAGGGAAACCTGATTGTCTTGAAGATACTGTTTTACTTCTGGAGATAATTTATTATCATCCACGAAAAGAGAAACTTTATCGCTCTCAATCAACAAATAACTTACAAATACAGGATTGCAATGAACATCTGTACCTCGAAGATTCAAAGTCCAAGCAATATCATCCAAAGCAGAAACGAGCATACCATCTGCATGAAGTTCTCTCAAAGACTTACGGATACGGACCACTTTAGAGGCTAGCGTCTCTCCAGCATATTCCAACGGTTGAATTTCTACAGGATTAGCAGGAAGCGAAGGACGATTCTCCCAAATCTGTTCCAAAGGGTCCAAATTAGTTCTAAGCGTAATTCCACCGAGTTTACGGAGAGAATAGATTAAATCTTTAACATAATTATAAGAGTTGACCATGCCATCAAGTCCAACCTCAGGAGATTGTACATTCTGCAATTCTTTTCCCAACCATTCTGCGATAGTAGGCGTACCTTCCATTTTCAGCCTCATCAGCTGATATTCAGTACCTTCCAACTGTTCTTCCGCAGCCAGGAAGTAGCGGGAATCAGTCCATAAAGCAGCCGATTTCATTGTAACGACAGCAGTACCAGCCGACCCGTTAAAACCAGAGATCCACTCTCTTCCTCGCCAATGGTCGGCAACATACTCGCTCTGATGAGCATCTGTACTAGGGAAGATGAAAGCAGAAAGATGTTCACGCTTCATCAACTCCCTCAATCTAGCTAAGCGTAATTCGATTTCATTCATAATTGTTATGCAATTTAATGTTTAACTTAACTCAAAATAATGCATTTTGCTAATTAGAGATTACAAAGATAACATTTTTAAGAATTAACAACAAATTTAAGCGTAAAAATATGCACGATTTACATTACTTTTTATTAATTTTGCGGTCGGAAAGTAAAAAGAAGGAGTTTTACAAACTTTATTCCAGATACATTCCGCTATTTTTCAGGAGAAAAAGATTATAAACATTTAAATAAGAATTGTAGTTATGAATTTTTTAACAAATGACAAACTCGTTATCGTCGGTGCAGGCGGTATGATCGGTTCTAACATGGTACAGAGCGCTTTGATGCTCGGTCTTACTCCAAACATCTGTCTTTATGATATCTTCGAGCCAGGTGTACATGGTGTTTTCGATGAGATTCAGCAGTGCGCATTCCCAGGTGCTAACGTAACTTATACTGTTAACCCAGAGGAGGCTTTCACTGGTGCTAAATATATTATTTCTTCTGGTGGTGCTCCTCGTAAGGAGGGTATGACTCGTGAGGATCTTCTTAAGGGTAACTGCAAGATTGCTGCAGAATTTGGTGACAACATCAAAAAGTACTGCCCAGAGGTTGAGCACGTAGTTGTTATCTTCAACCCAGCTGACGTTACAGCTCTTACAGCACTTATCCACTCAGGTTTGAAGCCAAACCAGTTGACATCACTCGCAGCTCTCGACTCTACTCGTTTGCAGCAGGCTTTGGCTCTCGAGTTCGGTGTACAGCAGGATAAGGTTACTGGCGCTCACACTTATGGTGGTCACGGCGAGCAGATGGCAGTATTTGCTTCTCAGGTTAAGGTTGACGGCAAGCCATTGGCAGAAATGGGTCTTTCTGACGAGCGTTGGGAAGAAATCAAGCACCACACAGTACAGGGTGGTTCTAACATCATCAAGCTCCGTGGCCGTTCTTCATTCCAGAGCCCAGCTTACAACGCAGTTAAGATGATCGAGGCTGCTATGGGTGGTGAGAAGTTCACATTGCCAGCAGGTTGCTATGTAAACTGCGACAAGTGCGGTTTCAAGAACGTAATGATGGCTATGCCTACTACTATCGACAAGACTGGTGTTCACTTCACAGAGCCTACAGGTACTGAGGAAGAGCTCGCTAGCCTCCAGAAGTCTTACGAGCACCTTTGCAAGATGCGCGATGAGATCGTAGAGCTTGGCATCGTACCTCCAGTAGCTGAGTGGAAAGAGATGAACCCTAACTTGTAATTCTCCGCTTCGGATTTTTAGAAGTTAACTCGATAAGGGCTGAATCGTGAAAATGCTTCATGATTCAGCCTTTTTTCGTTTATTTTTCCCCTATAGAGACCATTTATCCCCAAATACGCCATATCGTTACATTTTTCTGTAAATCAGGTTATACGAGTTTGGTATAATTTTTGTAATTTTGCACACAGAAATAACAAATAAAAAAGGATAATAGAAAATTATGGAATTGATAAAGAACAAATCATTCGGGGGCGAGCGCCCTCTTTTCGGTGCTCACGATGTGCGTTTAGAAGATATTACGATTACAGATGGCGAATCGGGCATCAAGTGCTGCCAAAACATAGAATGCCACCATTCCAAGTTTTATGGCAAATACCCTTGGTGGCATGTGGACGGATCCCTTATCACAGACTGCTACTTCGCCCCAGAAAGCCGTTCTGCCATCTGGTATAGTGATAATATGGTGATGAAAGACTGCACCATCGATGGGCCTAAGTTCTTCCGCGAAATGAAGAATCTGGATTTGGAGAACGTAAACATCACAGATGCTGATGAGACTTTCTGGAAGGTAGATGGTCTGAAACTGAAGAACGTAAAACTCCACGATGGAACGTATCCATTCATGTTTTCCAAGAACATCTATGTAGACGGACTTGAGAGCGACTCTAAATATGTATTCCAATACTGCAGAAATGTGGAGATTCACAACGCAAAAATTACAACCAAGGACAGTTTCTGGGAATGCGAGAATGTAACCGTCTATGATTCGGAACTGAATGGTGAGTATCTGGCCTGGCACAGCAAGAACATCAAGTTCGTACGTTGCCACATCAGCGGCGAGCAGCCTCTCTGCTACATGGACCATGTAACTCTGGAGGATTGCACCTTTGATAAGGAATGCGACCGTGCCTTCGAGGATTGCACCAACATCGATGCACAGATCAAGGGAAGTATCACCAATATCAAGAACCCTATCTCCGGAAGAATCGAGGCAGACGAAGTGGGAAGCGTAACATATACTGAGTTTGCCAAAGCGCCAAAGGGCGCATGTAAAATCACAGATAAATCGAAATAGTTTAAGAGGTAATTACAGAAATGACAACAATCAAGTAAATTACTTATTGTTCCCATAACTAATTGTTCTTACACTTAACTGAAATCTCCGTTCATAGACACTGAACGGCCGTTCAAAAGCTTCGAATGTACGTTCAATGTCTTTGAACGGAGATTCAAAGTCTATGAACGAAGATCTCAATTAGGAGAAAAAGAGAATCATCCTATATAAATAAGAGATTTATCCTATATAAATAGAAGAAACAACATAGATAGAAGACAAATATGAAATACAATTTTGATGAAATCATCGAACGTCGTGGAACCAACTCATACAAATGGGATTTGGTGAAGGAAGACGGCGTTATTCCGATGTGGGTAGCAGATATGGACTTCCAGACTGCTCCCTGCATCATCGAAGCTCTGCAGAAGCGCGTAGCTCATGGCATCTTCGGCTATACCCTCGTACCTGATTCTTATTACGAGGCTATCATCAGCTGGTTCTCCCGCCGCCACCAGTGGAAGATAGAGAAAGACTGGATTCTCTATACTTCAGGCGTTGTACCAGCCATTTCCTGCTGTCTGAAAGCCATCTGCATGCCTGGCGAAAAGGTATTGGTACAGACACCTGTCTACAACTGCTTCTTCTCCTGCATTACAAACAGCGGCTGCGAAGTAGTAGAAAACGAACTGAAACGTGTGGGCAACTGCACTTATGAGATAGATTTCGAAGACTTCGAGCGCAAATGTGCCGATGAGAAGACCACAGCCTTCATCCTCTGCAATCCTCACAATCCAGCCGGAAGAGTGTGGAAGAAAGAGGAACTTGAGCGAATGAACGACATCTGTCTCAAGCACGGGGTAAAGGTCATTGCCGATGAAATTCATTGCGAGCTCATCATGCCAGGCTATCAGTATACTCCATTTGCCAGCATCAGCGAGGCTTGCCGTGACAACTGCGTAGTATTGAATTCTCCATCAAAGTCATTCAATATTGCAGGACTTCAGATAGCCAACATTATCTGTCCGGATGCAGCATTGCGCCGCCGCATCAACCGTGCCATCAACATCAACGAGGTTTGTGACGTAAACCCATTCGGCGTCATCGCTCTCCAGGCAGCTTACAATGAGGGAGAAGAATGGTTGGATGAATTGAACCAATATCTCTACGAGAACTATCAGGCAGTAAAGGAATTCTTCAATACCGAATTGCCACAAGTTCGCGTTACCCGCCTTGAAGGCACCTACCTGGTATGGCTCGATATCCTGCCTTTCGAACTGTCAAGCGACGAGGCTTATGAAAAGCTGATGAACGATGGTAAGGTATTCGTCAACAGTGGTACGATGTATGGCAGAAAGGCTGGTCAGGGCTACCTGCGCCTCAACATCGCCTGTCCTCGCAAGACCCTGATGCAGGGTCTGATCCGCATTGCTCGGGTTCTCAGCCAGTATATGGATGAAGAGGATTTAAGCGGATGCCCTGCATAAAAGAGAAAAGATTTCTAAATAAAATGTTTAAAACAAGATAAGATGGAAAATGAAGTTTTGAAAGCCATTAAGGAGAGAAGAAGCATTCGTCGCTTCAAGGCAGATCAGATTACCGACGAAGAGTTGAAGACGGTATTGGAAGCCGGCACATGGGCAGCAACAGGTCATGGAACCCAGGAGCCTTTCATCATTGCCGTTCAGAATCCTGAGATTTGCGCCCAGCTTCGCAAGATGAACGCAGAAATCATGGGTGTAGAAAGCGATCCTTACTATGGAGCGCCAACCATCGTTATCGTTCTGGCACCAGAAAGCAACGTTAACGGTGTAAAAGATGGCAGCCTTATCTTAGGCAATATGATGCTTGCTGCCCACTCTATCGGCCTTGCATCTTGCTGGATTAACCGTGAAGACGGCATGTTTGCATCAGAAGAAGGCAAGAAGCTGATGAAAGACTGGAATCTTCCAGAAGGTTTGATGGGAGTAGGAGCCTTAGCCTTGGGTTATGCTTCTGCGCATCCTCATACCGTAAAACCAAGAAAAGAGGATTACTACCGCATTATCAAATAAAGGCAGGATGCCTGGTTTACGGCACATACATATACAAGAAAAGGTCTCATGAAGAAAAACACATTCATGAGACATTTTTATATATGTATATAATGAAGCTATTACAACTTTACACTTGCCAAGACCTTATCAGTAGCACCAGCCAAATGAGCCACGAAGGCACCAGCCTTATCGCCAGCCTGTTTCAGGAAGGTCTCATCATTCATCAGAGAACTCATCAAACCTGAGAAATCCTCATAGGTATTGATTTCAAAACCTCCACCCGACTTCAGCAAGCCCTGAGCCTCCTGAAACTTTTTATTGTTCGGGCCAAAGATAACCGGCATATTCCATACGGCAGCCTCCAAGGTGTTATGAATGCCAACACCAAAACCGCCACCGATATAAGCCACATCACCATAGTTGTACATACTGCTCAACAATCCGAAACAATCGATGATCAAGACATCAGCCTCCGCAGCTTCTTCAGGAGTCGTTTGCGTATAGCGCACTACCTTCTTGCCCTTTATCAGAGAAAGAATCAACTTCAGATGCTCTTCAGCGATGACATGAGGAGCAATCAGCAGGCGCCAATCCTTATGCTCATTAAAGAAAGGTATAAAGATATTCTCATCTGGTGGCCAAGAGCTACCGGCAACAAATACATTGAAATCATGATGAGGTACATCCGCAGACTGAGATGAAGCTACTCCTGTTCTGAAAGCCTCGCAAATCGGCAATTGCTTGGCAGCCTCCTTTATCTGGAGAACACGGTCGAAACGGGTATCTCCTACCACATCCACAGCCGTGATGCCGATACCTTCGAGCAATCGCTTACTCTCTTCGTTCTGTACGAAGAAACGGGTAAAGCACTTCAGTACTCCAGCATAGCTTCTGCCATACCATTTGAAGAACACCTGATCCTCGCGGAAGATACTGCTCACGCTATAAGTAGGAATGTTGCGATGCTTCAGGATATGAAGGAAATTAGACCAGAACTCATACTTGATGAAGAAAGCCATCACAGGACGTACCAATCTAAGGAAACGGATGGCGTTCAACCTAGTATCCACCGGCATATAACAGATGATGTCAGCTCCCTCATAGTTCTTGCGCACCTCATAACCTGAAGGAGAATAGAAGGTAAGCAGAATCTTATACTGAGGATAGTCCCTGCGGATACGTTCCATCAAAGGTCGTCCCTGCTCAAACTCACCGAGCGATGCAGCATGAAACCAAATGTACTTAGCGTTAGGATCCACCTTCTGCTTCAATATTTTGAAAGCCTCACGCTCACCACGCCACATCTTGCGCACCTTTTCATTAAACAGACTTGCAATGGCTATGCCCCAAAGGACGAAATATATTACGATATTATAGATCATGATATTTCTTTATATTGGTTACTATCTATAAATACGTGAACTCTCTGAATAGCCTTCAGCAATATGCTGCAGAAAGCCATTCAGAGAGAAATTATTGTGAATTAACCCAAAACTTCGATTGCCTTGCGAAGACGGCGCAGAGTTTCCTCCTTGCCAAGGAAGGCAGAGATATCGAACATACCCGGGCCCTTACCCTCACCTACGAGAGTCAGACGGAATGCGTTCATCACATCACCGAGCTTATAGCCCTTATCCTCTACCCATTTCATCACGACAGGTTCCTGACCTTCGATAGAGAAATCCTCAATACCTTCAAGCACATCAGCAAGTTCTGTCATCTGCTGTGCAGAATATTCCTTCCAGCGCTTCTTGGCTGTCTTAGCATCATACTCTGTAGGAGCTATGAAGAAGAAAGAACACAATGGCCACAGTTCATAGACAAAGTTCACACGATCCTTCATCATGTGTACCACCTGCTTTACACGGTCCAGAGTTTCCTCTACACCATTGTTGGCAACAATAGGGGCAAAGAGGTTAGCTATTTCATCATCGCTCTTCATCAGAATATATTCGTGGTTGAACCAGATTCCCTTCTTGAAGTCGAACTTGGCACCAGCCTTAGAGCAACGGGAGATATCGAATGCCTTCACCAACTCATCAAGAGAGAAGATTTCCTGTTCTGTACCAGGATTCCAACCGAGGAGCGCCAGGAAGTTGACTACAGCCTCTGGGAAGTAGCCACTCTCACGATAACCGGAAGAAACCTCGCCAGTCTTAGGATCATGCCACTCCAGCGGGAATACAGGGAAACCGAGGCGGTCGCCATCACGCTTACTCAGCTTACCTTTACCTTCCGGTTTAAGAAGCAAAGGAAGATGCGCAAAACGAGGCATGGTATCTTCCCAACCGAAAGCCTTATAAAGAAGTACGTGCAAAGGTGCACTAGGCAACCACTCCTCACCGCGGATTACATGAGAGATTTCCATCAGGTGGTCGTCTACGATATTTGCCAGGTGATAAGTTGGCAATTCATCAGCACTCTTATAAAGCACCTTATCATCCAGGATATCACTCATTACCTTCACGTCACCACGAATCATATCGTTCACGTGAATTTCCTGTCCCGGTTCAATCTTGAAACGTACAGTATACTGCTTTCCGTCAGCAATCAGCTTATCAACCTCTTCCTTAGAAAGAGTCAGAGAGTTGCGCATCTGCATACGAGTATGAGCATCATACTGGAAATTCTGGATTTCGGCACGTTTTGCTTCCAACTCCTCAGGAGTATCAAAAGCAATATACGCCTTATCATTATCCAGGAGCTGCTGAACATACTGCTTATAGATATCACGACGTTCACTCTGGCGATAAGGTCCATGCTCTCCACCGAAACTTACACCCTCGTCAAACTGGATACCCAGCCACTTGAAAGATTCCAGGATATATTCTTCGGCTCCAGGCACGAAACGATGAGAATCTGTATCCTCAATACGGAACACCAGCTCACCTCCATGTTGGCGAGCAAACAAATAATTATACAGAGCGGTACGAACACCGCCAATGTGCAATGCACCCGTTGGACTAGGGGCAAAACGCACCCTTACTTTTCTATCTGCCATGTCTTTTTATAGCTATTTTCAAATTTTTCTGCAAATTTACATCTTTTTTTGCGATTTTAGCCGTTTTTTTTCGTATTTTCGCACTGTAAAACGAAATAAGTAAGAAAAAAGTAGGAAAATGAGCATATTTAACAACCCAGAAGAGAACTATTGGCGCAATTTCGCCACAAAAACGGTTTTGATATTAATTACCGTTGCTATCATTGTTTGGTTCCTTCCTCGCAACGAAGGAAGGATGTTCCGGTACGATGTTGGAAAGCCATGGATGTATGGTTCCGTCATCGCAAAATTTGACTTTCCGATCTATAAGACCGATGAAGCCATCAAGCGTGAACAGGATTCGCTGATGAAGCAATTCCAACCTTATTATTCTGTCAATGAATCCATCGGCAGCGAACAGGTGAGCCGTTTCCTGCACGACTTCAGCCAAGGTGTACCAGGTTTGCCAAAAGAATATGTGGGACTCATAGCCCACCAGCTTCAGCGCCTTTATCAGACCGGTATCATCGCTACCACGGAATATAATCGTATCTACAAAGATTCTACCAGTATGATACGAATTATCAACGGAAAGAATGTGAAGAGCGTACCTATCGGTTCGTTCTACTCTACTATTGCCGCTTACGAACGCATCTTCTACGATGAGAAGCTGGCAACCCAGCGACAGCTTTTATCCCGTTGCAACCTTAACAATTATGTTGAAGCTAACGTCATATATGATAAGGAAAGAAGCGAGGCAGAGAAAGCCGACATGATGAGCAGCATTCCACTGGCAAGCGGAATAGTGATGAGCGGTCAGAAGATTGTGGATCGTGGCGAAGTGATTACGAACAACACCTATCGGGTGCTCAATTCATTCGATAAGGAGATGAAGCGCCGCAGTTCTACCCAGGAAGAACTGACAACCACTATCATCGGACAGGTACTGTTTATCTTCATTCTTGTCATGCTGTTTACCTCTTATCTCTCACTTTTCAGAAAAGACTATTTTGATAAGCCGCGCAGCATTACCATGCTTTATGCGATGATTACGCTGTTCCCAATCTTTGTGTCACTCATGATGAAACACAATTTCTTCAGTGTCTATATCATCCCATTTGCCATGGCGCCTATCTTCGTACGTGTGTTTATGGACTCGCGTACAGCCTTTATCAGCCACGTTACGATGATTCTCATTTGTGCAGCAGCAGTAAAGTACCAATACGAGTTTATCATCGTACAGCTGGTAGCTGGTCTTGTTGCTATTTACAGTTTGCGTGAACTCAGCAAGCGCTCGCAGATATTCATCACAGCCCTGTTGGTAACTATAGCCAGCGGTGTAGTATATCTTGCCCTTCAGCTGATGCAGGACAACCAGGTGTTCAACGTAGATGCCAGCATGTATACCTACTTTACTGTAAACGGCATCTTCCTGCTACTCTCTTATCCGCTCATGTACATTATAGAAAAGATGTTTGGATTTACATCTAATGTTACACTCTTCGAGCTGTCAAATACCAACAAGGGATTACTTCGCAACCTGAGTGAGATTGCTCCAGGCACCTTCCAGCATTCTATCACCGTAGGTAACCTGGCAGCAGAGATTGCCAACCGCATCAGAGCCAACAGTCTTCTGGTACGTACCGGAGCACTCTATCATGATATCGGTAAGATGACTAACCCTGTTTTCTTCACAGAGAATCAGGCGGGCGTTAATCCTCACGACCAGTTAAGCGACCTTGAGAGCGCACAGATTATCATAAGCCATGTTTCAGAAGGTCTGAAGATGGCAGAGAAGGTTGGTCTGCCAGGCATCATAAAGGATTTCATCACTACTCATCACGGAACGGGCATCACCAAGTATTTCTATATTAATTACTGTAATGCTCACCCTACAGAGGTGATTGACAAGTCACAGTTCCAATATCCTGGTCCGAACCCATTTACTCGCGAACAGGCCATCCTGATGATGGCAGATACGGTTGAAGCGGCTTCGCGCTCTCTGAACGAATATACTGAAGAAAGCATCAGTAACCTCGTCAATAAACTCATCGACGGACAGGTGGCAGATGGTTTCTTCAAGGAGTGCCCTATCACGTTCCGAGACATCGCTCTCGCTAAGCAGGTACTCATCGAACGACTCAAGGCTATTTACCATACCCGCATTTCGTATCCTCACTTAAACGTAAAACAGAATGCCGGTAAAAAGACGAGTCAGGAGTCTAAAGAACAAGAGTAAAGATACAATTCGTGAAGTTCTAATTCCGTAAAGCGTATAAACGGATATACAAAAAGGTAAAACATAACCAATAATAGTCCTTTTTCTTGCACAGTTTTTAAAATCTGTGCAAGAGAAAGGGCTTTTTGCGTTAATATGCTTTAAATATTTCAAGAAAACTATAGTGAAAAAGAACATTATAATTACCTTTGCGGACGTTTTTATTTAATATTATTAAGATGAAGAAACTAAAATTAGTTAGTTTAGCCATTGCGATGGCTTGTGCAACCCCATCTTTTGCAGGCGGTTTGCTCACCAACACCAACCAGCATGTAGCATTCAACAGAATGATGAGCCGTGAGGCTTCAATTGGTATCGACGGTGTTTATTATAATCCAGCCGGAGTTGTATTCATGGGTGAAGGTCACCATCTCGCCATCAACTGGCAGTTGGCTTACCAGACACGTAGCATAGAAAATGATTATGCTCTGTTCACCAACAATGTGAACTATCCTATTACTCCTCGTACTTTCAAGGGTGAGGCTTTTGCGCCTGTCATCCCTTCATTCCAGTATGCTTATAATAAAGGTAGATGGTCACTTCAGGCTAGCTTCGCCCTCACAGGTGGCGGCGGCAAGTGTACCTTCGATAATGGTCTGGGCTCTTTCGAGAAGATCGTAGCTGAGACAGCAATGGCTGCTTGCGATTTGGCAGGTGCTGTGGATAAGGTTGCAGCAAAGTATGGCGTACCAGCTGTTTTTACTAGCGATAAGAATTTCGGTAAGGAAGGCAAGTATAGCTACAACAGCTATATGCACGGCCGCCAGTACTACTATGGTCTCTCTCTGGGTGCAGCCTATAAGTTCAACGACAACTTCAGCGCATTCGCAGGCGTACGAGGTGTCTATGCATCTACTAACTACTATGGATATGTAGAAGATATCAAGGTAGGCAACATGCCTCTCTATAAGGTGCTCGACCCAACCAAGGAAACAGCTGCCAACATTGAGTTGAGCTGTGACCAGAGCGGTGTGGGCTTCACTCCTATTATTGGTGTGGATTTTAAGACTGGCAAGTGGAACTTCGCTGCCAAATATGAGTTAAAGACTCGTATACGCCTGAAGAACAAGTCAGTAAACCAGGTACCTAGTATCGGTAACCTGCCAGACAACCTCCGCAACGCCTACATTGCAGGTGGTGTACCAGAGGCTGCTGCAAATGCCATCATCGGCAACCCAGATATTAAGGGAGCCATGGGACAGTTGAAGACCGAGTTCGACACCAAGCTCGAAAAAGCTATCGGCGAATACGAAGATGGCAAGAAGATTGCGGGTGATATTCCTGCTTATCTGGCACTCGGTATTGGCTATAGCCCTGTTGATGCAGTTAGAGTAAACGTTGGTTTCCACTGGTTCGATGACAAGCACGCTACATCTTACAACAACCGACAGGAGAAGTTAAAGCGTGGTACATTGGAGTACAACGCAGGTGTAGAGGTAGACGTAAACAAGAAGATTACCTTGAGTACAGGTTGGCAGAATACCAACTATGGCTTGTGCGATGAATACATGGACGACAAATCATTCGTTGTCTGTTCAAACTCTGTAGCAGTCGGTGGTGTATACCACATCAATAAGAAGATGGACTTGAACGTGGCTTACTTCCACACCTTCTATCAGCACAAGAAGACCTCTGAGAAGGTTCAGCTTTCTGCTGAAAAGAGCATCAACTACAGTTCAGACTACACACGTAACAACAACGTATTCGCAGTAGGTCTCGACATCAACTTCTAAACATAACTACAATTATCATAAATAAAAGGCTACCCGTTCTTGCAACAAGTAACGGATAGCCTTTTTCATTATATTTACCAATCTTATTTTCTTCCATTCTGCCAGAGAAAAGGAGGGGCAGGAGACTACAACGGATCTACATCATAATAAATCTGCAGAGCTCCATATCTCGGATCCTTTCCCATCTGTTGCTGAGCAAACTTCAGATATTCTCTTACCTTCTGCTGATCAATACCATTTTCCAGTTTGATAACAATCTTTCGAATGTTCATCGTCTTAACCCTTGCCACAGCAGGTTTATCGGGTCCCAACACACGCTCGCCAAACCAGCTTCTCAGCGTTTTGCTGAGCTCATGGCTAGCCTGTTCGCATACCTTATCATATTTATGTTTTACATACACATTAATCAGGTGGAAGAAAGGTGGATAATGAAAAGTTCTTCTCTCCTCCAGAATACCCTGATACAAGCCTTCATAATCATTATGTACCACTTGTCCGATTACAGGCAAGGTAGGATTCTTGGTCTGTAGAATCACCAGGCCACGCTTACCTTTTCTTCCTGCTCTACCACTCACCTGTGCCATCATCATGAAAGCATGCTCGTAGGCGCGGAAATCGGGATAGTTAAGCATCGAATCAGCATTCAGGATGCCTACTACACTCACCTTATCGAAATCGAGACCCTTAGAAACCATTTGCGTGCCTATGAGAAGATTCGTCCTGCCTTCAGAGAAGTCTGCGATAAGACGTTCGTAGGCATTTCGTGTACGTGTTGTATCCAAATCCATTCTGGCAATCTTGGCTTCCGGAAAGATTTCCGCTATCTGGTCTTCTATCTTCTCGGTACCAAAACCACGTCCCATGATTTCCGTACTGCCACAGTTAGGACATTCCGCAGGAACCGGATAAGTGTAACCACAATAATGGCAAGTCAGCAAGTTAATGCTTTTATGTAACGTAAGCGAGACATCACAGTTCTTACATTTCGGCACCCAACCACATACCTTACATTCAACCATCGGCGCAAAACCACGACGATTCTGAAAGAGGATTGCCTGTTGCCCATTCTTCAAAGCCTCTCTTACTGCAGCCAAAAGCTGTGGAGAGAAAGGACCGCTCATCATCTTACGGCGGCGCAAGTCTTTTACATCTACCACCTGAATTTCCGGCAACTGAATACCTTTGTATCTTGTCTTCAGCTCTACCAGTCCATACTTGCCTTGCTGCGCATTATAATAACTCTCCATCGAAGGCGTAGCCGTACCCAATAATGTCTTTGCACCATACATCTTGGCAAGCACAATGGCAGCACTTCTGGCATGGTAGCGCGGAGCGGGATCCTGTTGTTTAAAAGAAGTCTCGTGCTCTTCGTCTATGATGACGAGTCCCAAATTCTTAAAAGGCAGGAAGACGGCACTTCTTGCACCCAGGATTACATCATAGGGCTGATCTGAAAGTTGTTTCTGCCAGATTTCTACACGCTCAGCATCACTATATTTAGAATGGTAGATGCCCAACCGGTCACCGAAAACTCTATGAAGGCGCTCCATGATTTGTACGGTCAGAGCGATTTCCGGCAGAAGATAGAGCACCTGCTTATGCTCCTCTATGGCTTTTCTGATAAGATGAATGTAGATTTCCGTCTTTCCGCTGGATGTCACACCATGAAGCAATACAACATCCTTTTTCATCATTTGCATCAGGATACCATTATAGGCATCTTGCTGAGCCAAGGAGAGTGGTTTAATCAGGTCTAGATGAGATTCTCCATTCGTATTCAATCGTCCAATTTCCAATTCATAAGTAAAGAGAATTCCTCTATCAATAAGCGTCTTGACAACAGCAGCCGTACAATGGCTCTCATTCATCAGTTCTTCCTTGGTCACTTTTTTTATGCCTTCTCTAGGCGTATCTCCATCAAGACTGTCCCAATGTGAGAGACTCAGAAAGGTGGTTAAAGTTTTGGCTTGCTTCAAGGCTCTCTGCACCAGGTTGAGCGCTACATGTAGTGCCTGCTCACTACGGTATGTACTGGCAAGTTCTACATAGAGTTCCATCTTGGGCTTGAATTTCTCTGTAGACTTCAGTCCACCGGGCATAGCAGCATTATAGACATCACCTAACGGAGCCATATAATAATAGACAATCCATTGCCACAATCTCATCTGCTGAGGCAACAGCGAAGGCGTATTGTCAAGTACCGCCTCGACAGGTTTGCAGGAGAATGCAGGCTTATCATCATGCAGCCGGGTAGCCATTGCGATATATTTCTTACTTTTACCAAGAGGAACCAGCAAGCGTACCCCAGGCACAACTTTCCCTTCCATCCCATCAGGGACAGAATAAGTAAAGGTTCCGTCGAGCGGAAGGGGTAATATCACATCTACATATTTCATATCTAATCTTCTTTAACCTTGAAATATCCATCATTCAGGCTTTCGACTTGCAAAGTTAGCAAAAAAAAAGCAGATACCCATCATCGGATACCTGCTTTTATATATTTTAAGATGTACTAGGCGAGACCATACGATGTTCTCACCCATAATCTGTCCTGTTCTTTTGCAAGATTAGAACCAATAACCCAAAGCAATCTGCCAACTGTTATTCTTACTGTTACCATTCACAATCTTTTCGCTTGTTTCCTCCCAGGTAACATCTGCAGTCTTACCGCAAGCGATGTTATAGTTTGCAGAAAGCTGGAGATGGCTCAGCAGGGTAACACCCAAACCTACGTTTACACTGAAGTTTGTTTTCTTCAGAGAATAACAGCCTGATTTATTCCACTCGAAGTTTTTGTCACCAACGTTGATACCCCACTGTGGACCAGCGAAAACGAAAACATTAGCCAAGCTGCTCAAGCCGAAGCCATAACGTACGTTTACTGGGATATTAAGAGATTTCTGAGTCATTGTAGTCTCTGCATCATTTACAGACACCTTAGCTTCCTTCTGATCGTACAAGGCAGCAGCATCAAAACTCAAGCCAACAATAGGGATAGTAACCTTAACCATTGGACCAACAAAGAAACCTGTCTTGTTAGATGCATCGAATACATCGTTACTCAAAGACATGTTAGTAACATCCAAACCGCCCTTCAAACCAAACTTAATCTGGGCATTAGCATTTGTAGCAAACATCATGGCTGCTACAACCATTAATACTGATAAAACTTTCTTCATTCTATATTTACTTTAATTCTAATATAAATTAATGACGCTCTCTACGAACCGTTACCCTAGCTGAGCCACCAGAAGAAACATAGCTTCCTCCTGATCTGCGTTTTTTAACAGTAGAAGTCTTAGCTGGTTTAGATGCAGAACCACTTCTTCTGTTACGGCTTTTCTTCAGAGTCTTGGCATCCATATTCTTTTCTGCCTTGGCAATACTGTCAAGAGAATCCTTCCGAGCCTGATTACCCCAGATATTCTTCTCAAAGGCAGCCAACTCAGCCTCTATGCGTTTCTGTTCCTTCGCCATAGCCGTATCCGAAGGACAATATTGTGCCAGGGTATTGCCCTGCATATTATTGGTCTTGTAGATTTTACCCTGATACAGATTCTTGGTAAAATAATCTTCTGCACTCATCACAGCAGCATTGTTCACATTACTGGTCATCAGCTGCTGCTTAGCCAGGAAAGGAGCCAGATTATCATACTTCACCCAGAAGAGCGGATACTTGTTTCCTACATCTCCAAAGTCATCATTACGGGTCATGATAGGGCACAAAGCCAATACCTTGGTATGGAAAGAAGCTGTTTTCTGGTCATAATAAGAAGTCTCCTTCACATAGTACGCCTTCACTTCTGCTGATGGAATATCGCTGTCATCAATATGCACCTTTCCATTATCAGTCTTCTCGTAGTAGATATGATAATTATCTACGAATGCTTTCGGAGTAAGACGGTTGGCGGCAGAAAAATCTTCATTACCATCCATACGATACTGATAAACAGGCACTCTACCCGTAAACATCAGTTTAAAGATATAGGTAAAGAGATTCATCTTACCATCTGTTGGCTCTACAGGATAATACAAGGCAGCATTGGCATCATCTGTGAGATTGAGTTCACGATAGATGTCTCTTCTCCAAACCACGTCCTCATCCATCGGGATGGCTGTAGGGAAATAAAGTTTGGCACGCAAGGTCATATTGTCAGCATTCGACTGTTGTGCCTTTTGCTGAGCCTGCTTTCTGCGAGCCGCTGGCTGTGCCATGATGCTCTGCACCATTCCCAAAAGCATGAATATGAATAATATCTTTTTCATTACATTGAACTTTGAACATTGAACTTTGAACTTTATGATAAGTAAAGCCGTTGAACTCTTCACTTACCTAACGATAACTTCCATTGCTGCCGGCAGATTTCGGGTAATTCCATCAGGACCTACAGCCTTGATATGCGAGATATAGAAGCGTCGGTTTCTTGACAGTTTTCTGAACTCTTCGCGCTGTCGTTCTGAGAAATTGGAACCCGCCGAAGCCAAAGGTATGGCATTTCCCATATTATCGAAGAATACGGTTTCGAAGCCCAGTACCTTAAACGGAATATCAAGGAGTCCGTCATCTATGGCTGCATGAATGCCAGGAGCACCCATCAGAGTACCTTTCGATAGAGCACCACCTCTAAATCTATCTGTACCCATCGCAATATAAGCTGTTGGGTCAGGAAGTTTTCTTACATGGAATACGAATGGAGGCAGACTTCTCACCTGTCCCTTATCGCGGGCAGTCACATGGATGGTAACATCTTTACCCACCGCTGAAGGTTTTGCCACGAAATGACCATTGCCCTTAGCCACGAAAGAACCGCCTGTCATGGTTGCAGAGATAGCATTTGCCGGAACACCAGGAACGCTGATGCTGATAGGATTGGCATAGCCTGCATAGAGCACATTCATCAGGTCGGCAGCAACGGTAGCTGTATTAGGAACAGGCAATACGGTGTATTTCTGAACGAAATTGCGTCGCATCATCTCGCCATTCTTGCCTCTCATCAGAATGTAACCGCCAAACTGATGCTCACCTACGCCACCTGCCACAAAACTGTATCTGCCATTCTCGGCATTCAGCCTACTACCATTCACATAGATTTCCGGGCGCTGTGTACTGTCTATTGCAGCCATCACCACATGCGAATTGAAACGTTCACCGGCATAGAGGGTTGTTTTCTCCGGAATAACGAATGCATCGAGTTCATTCACATTCAGTTCTACCAGATCTATATTTTTCTTCTCCTCATCCGATTTCTTCCCATCATCGGCAAGACTTTTCTTGATTTTCTCGACAACAGACTTGCCTTTGACACCGAATTCCTCATCTGTAGGAGTATTCAGCGCCAACATAGCCATCAGGATGACATACATCAGGTTAATCATCTTCTGGCGAGGCGAAACCGGTCTTTTCTTGATTGCCATGGATATAAATTTGCTTGATTCTATTTATTTTCTTCGTCTTTACTCTTCACTTGTTACATGAGGAGCCGCCACACGCATATTGATGGTCATGGCATCAATCATACGGGTATAAATCTTGTTCAACTGTTCTATCTGCTTTGCCATCATCTTGGTCTGCTCATTGATCTGGTCAATGGTACCAATCTGCTGGCTGGCACTTTTCAGCTGCATCTCGTATACCCTGCTGATACCTGTCAAGGTACGGTTCAGATTCTCCATCTCCTCGCTGTCACGAGTCAGTCGGCTACTCTGTTCGTTCACCTTACTCAAGGTTTCTACCAGGCTCTTCAACTGTTCTACGTAGCTGTTCTGAACTTCCACCACCTCAGGATTAAGTGGAGTCAGTTCTGGCGCAGCAGTCATTACAGGAGAGCCAGGAGAAGTAACCTGAGGTTGAATGGTTTCAGAACGATTCTTGGCAGTCATCATTTCTTCAGCCGACACCTTTCCTTCCAGATACTCCTCTGTAGCATGGGTAGGCAAGTCTCTACCTTCGGCAGTCTTGTCGAAAGGACGGTCGAAAGCAGAAAGGAAGAACACGAAAATCTCGGTTCCCATACCTAAGAAAAGCATGAGATTGGCACCAGGAAGATGGGTCAACTTAAAGAGGGTACCAGCGATTACGATAGAGGCACCCCAACTGTAAGCATAGTTAAGGAATGTCTGACCCGGCACACTATCCATCCACTTCTGCAAGCGGTATACGATATTGAATTTGCTATAATAGCTCATATTATTTATCTCCTATTCTTATTCTTCAATGGTTTCTGTTTTCCGCTTGCCGTAGTAGCAAGACTTCTCACGCAACGGAATCCGATGTATGAGCGAGGCTGATTCTGGTACTCGAAAGTGCGCCATGCCGAACGGATAAACGACTCAGGGTCTTTCCAGGAACCACCTCTTACACTCTTCTTCTTCAAACGGTAAGGATCTTCTATGGCAGCATTATACTGTAAAGTTGGGTTAAAATCGCTCATTGCGTCAACACCCGCCTCTGTATAAACGGTACTTGTCCACTCTGCCACATTACCAGCCATATCGTAAAGTCCATTAGAATTTGGCGAATAGATAGCCACCTTGCTGGTTATCAGGTTGCCGTCTTTGGTATAGTTGCCCCTGTCTGGTTTGAAATTAGCATAAAAACAGCCATCCCCATTCTTCACATCCGCATTGTCCCAAGGAAATTCATTCTGGTTCTTGCCTCTTGCAGCATATTCCCATTCTGCCTCGGTTGGCAGACGGTAACGCTGCACATATCTTGCTTCAGGACCTAAGCCCTTCAACAGATAGTCTGTTCTCCAGGCGCAGAAGGCATTTGCCTGTTCCCAGGTAACACCTACTACCGGATAGTCATTATACGCAGGATTGCTGAAATAACTTCTCAGATAGGTTTCATTCTCTGCATTTCTGAAGTCGTTTACCCAACAGGTAGTGTCAGGATAAACATTCACGATATAGGTATTCAGGAAATCCCATGGTCCTGAAAGCGGACGGTTGATGGTCTCACGCACCACTCTACCCTCATCATCGAAATAAGCAGTATCTTTCGAAATCATCACCACCTCGTCCGGATTTATCTTCACATCGGTGTTGAAGGTACGTTCCTGTGGATTCAGGCGGAACTTACGCTGAGCCGCAGCTGTATAATCATAGATTTCGTATTTATAGTTGAGCTGACGCCAGTCGATGAGTTTTTCTCCTGTAACCGGATTGGTTTCATACAAACTTTCAAAAGCTCTCTGCTCATCCTCATTAGGTTTCTTAGGCAGTGCTTTCTTCCAGTTTACATGAGGCGTAACCGGATCGCCATTCTTATCTTCAGTAATCATGTAAGTCTCGTCGCCTCCATAAGCAGGATCAGCCAGACGGGTACGAAGAATAGAATCGCGCACATAAGCCACAAACTGCTTATATTCAGAATTGGTGATTTCGGTATCATCCATCCAGAATCCATCCACCGACACATCCTTACGTGGTGTTTTCATTCCCCAGAGTGAATCTTGGGTCTCCAATCCCATTTTCAGGAAGCCACGGTTTATCTTTACCATACCATAAGGGGCTGGCTCTACAAAGCTTCTACCGCTCACGCCAACCACCTCGCCACCTCTGCCTGCAACAGAAGCTTGCTTGGCACCGAAGCAGCCGCTCAAGGTGAGCAATATAGCGAATGCACTAAGGAGCAATATACTTTTCTTCATTGTTTTATGATTCTACTATGTTCTTATTTCTATTTACATTATAATATTCTGACGCTCTGATGGCGGTTTCTGCCTTTCTTGGTCAGGTTGATATCGGTCTGATACCCTACAAAGAGTTCATGACTGCCATTTCCGGCACTGAGTTTGGAGGTGTATACCTCGTAACTGTAACCAAGCACTACCCCATGAAAACTACCGCCTACCAGCATGGTTACCGATCTGTCCGGACTGTAGGTTACTCCACCATACAACATCCGTTTCTCATATTGGTAAACCAATCTTCCTGTCAGGTCGCCTCGCCATGTGGTACCATCTGTTGTAACAAGAACAGACGGCTTTATAGTTAAGAACGGATTTCTCAGTCGAATATTGTATCCACCTGTCAAATAATATGTGGCATCTATTTTCAATTCGTTGGTCTCACCTAGATTAATCGTAGGCGATGTAAGATGCTGGGCAGAAAGTCCTACATACCAAGCCTTATGCTGATAATACAGACCCAGACTCAAATCCATTCCGCTTCCATTTACGTCTGAAGTAGAAAAGGCTGGGTCACCACTTTCTCCCAAATCCACCTTGCTACCATCAAACTTCTCACTCAGCATGCCTCCTTGCACACCCACGCTCAGCGTTCCACCTAGAAGTTTATTCTGCAAAGCATACTGTAAAGCCAGGCGCTGATGGGTAAAAAGACCTATCTGGTCATTCTGTAACGATAAGCCTACTCCATGCCTGTGATTGAACAGGAAGAAAGGCATGTCAGCCGCCACCTGAAAGGTACGGGGGTTATGTTCGAATCCAGCCATATCAAGTGCGTAGGCCGCCGTAACATTGAGTTTCGACTGCTTACCCACAGCAGCAGGATTGAACGATGGTTCCATGTCAAAGTAATGACTATAGGAAGGATCATACTGTGCCCTCACTTCGAGCACCCCCACTAGCAGAATCCATATAATGATAAATCTTTTCAACACAATAAGATAACGGAATTTCTTACACATTATTATATATAAGCAAGAAACAAAAGATGAAAAAGGCTACCCTCTTATAAGAGAGCAGCCCTATCATCGAGATTAGTACTCGTCATCATTCCTGAGGAATATTAGGGCTGAATACCAAGCACTTATAGTCTTCCAACTTTTATATTGAACATTTTATTAAGGAGTAAAAGTCGCTAAAAGGCTTTTCTAAACCTATCTTGCAACTCCTTGATTCGCTCTAAAAGTTTTTCGAAAGATAAAGTCTGACCATAGATAAAGTGGTTACACATCTCTGCATAATCACCCTCCCAATCCTTCATCAACTCTTGCCTAGGAACGAAATCAATCTCACTCGGCATCAACTTAGAATAATCTACATACCCTACAGCATAGTATATGGAACGATGCTTAACAATACTCTCATACAAGTCCATATCCTGCAGGGCTTGTTTGCCAAATTCTGTATCCATCAAGCGTTCTAGATCATAAAGATGCCTAGACATTCGGACATAACGAGGAGTCTGTTTCTGAAACTCCTCACATAGCAAGAATGCTTTCTCCAGGAATGTTCGTGTAGGCACAACTGTCTTTATAGTAGCAGTAGCCGCCTCATCTTCTCCAGGGAAAGTCTGCTCAATCTATGATGAAATCAAACGGTCTTCCGTAGGTTCGTTCATAGACAAGCAACTAATCTCTATCTTAACTCTTGGCGGAATATACTCTATCGTATGACCAAGCATAGACTCATAATGAACGAGAATGACAGATGGATCCTTATCACTTGCAACGGGACTTGCCTTACCATCCTCATCAATTTCCTCTACTACATTTTCTATATGGTATCCTTCCACACCAAGTTTCTTTAGATTTTCATCCAACTCTGCAGAAACTGTATCAAGAAAATACCTACGTGCCTTCTTGCGAAGTTTTTCACGCTGATTCTTTGTCGTCTTCTCTATACCAAAGAATTCATGGTTTACAGATAAATCAATATCCTCACTGAATCTTTCTATCAAATTCCATCCTTTACTGAGACTTGTACCTCCCTTAAAGATGAGTTGATCTGCACATGAACATTTGAAAAGAGCGTTGAGCACCACAGTTACCCACCAGTCCTTTTCAATTGCAACCTGATTAATACGAAACTTCTCTTCCGCACGTTGCAACATTGCTATTCGTTCATCTATTGTGTGATTTAACCAAAGTGTCATAATGCTCGTTTTTATCTATAATATCAGTTATCAGCTTTCTCATCCATACTGGCATGAGAGTAAGATCTTGTACAAACAAGTCTTTATGTTCCTCTTCATTGACCAATTTTCTAATGGTAGAGAGTTCTTGATTACCTACATTCTTTTGTCCTAATGTTCTAAGAGCTTGTACAAGAAGCGCTGCCAACACTGTCTGAAAAGCAAAATTCTTAGGAACACTTCTTTTCAACTCTATAGTCCGATTACCAAGAGTCAAGACTCTTCCACTGCCCGATGTCAGATAAGTATATTTTGTAGGCACCTGTGTTGAGAGTCCAAGTTTGTTGAGCGCTGTAACTCCTGAAGGTTGTATTTGTACCTTATCTCGCTGGGCTATAGCCATCACCATTTCATCTATTGATGGATAGACTATCCCAAATCGGGTATTCTTAGGGCGAAGATAAACCCCATTAGCTAATCGAACTATATTTCCCTTTTTTTCTTCTACAGAAAGTGCACGACTTACCACCTTCTCATTATCATTGATGTCCGAGAAGTCTGAGATGAAGAGAATCTGCCCTTCACTTGTCTCATATATACGGTTTGCTATTTCTGCCATATCGTTTTCTTTCTTTAATGGTGCAAAAATATAAAAAATCAGCGATATGCGTAACATACCGCTGATAAAATTAACTTTTTTTATGTAGAAAACTTTGCAAACATTTTCTACAATCCTTTATATTCTCGTGGCTGTCTGTGATACTAACAACTCTTTAGCTGCAGTCATTAGAAAGGTAATATAGCAATAAAAGACGTTAAAAGCCATATAGGAATTTCCGAAGAAATCACCTATATGGCTCATTTCCATTATCTTATACTGATAATCGTAATCGATGAACGATTAGTACTCGTCATCATTCCACAAGAAGTCATCCTTTGAAGGATAATCAGGCCAGATGTCTTCGATGCTTTCGTAAACATCACCTTCGTCTTCTATCTCCTGCAAATTCTCTAGAACTTCTAGAGGCGCACCAGAGCGAGTTGCATAGTCAATCAACTCTTCTTTTGTTGCAGGCCATGGTGCATCTTCAAGCTTTGAAGCTAATTCAAGTGTCCAATACATAGCTCTATAATTTAACGTTTCTATTAATTTGGCTGCAAAAGTAATACTTTTATTTTAAATTCCAAATATTTATGGAACAAATTTGCACACAAATCAATAATTTACATTAAAATTCTGCTTAAATTTGGTTTTATCGAAGAAAACTATACCGCAATCAACCAAATCAAAGGTCAAAACGGTACAATTATCAGCTACGAGACGCAACCATACTTTTTTAAATTCTGCATCGAGATTAATGTCTGTAACTACCAAAACCGTATCATCAGACACATTCCAGAGAAACTGCTGGAAATCCTCTCTCTTTAGCAGGGAAGAAGCAGAGAGTTCTACTACATTAGGATAAACAGTTCTGATGCGGAAGAGGAGACGTTTCTGTCTGGGTGCATCTTGGGGATAGGAGGAGATTCCAGCATGAGTCTGGCGATAATTTCTGAGAAATCCCTTTTCGTTAACCACCTTGCGCAGGAAAGAATAGGCTGTAGGTGACTGTACTCCGAATCCTCGGGTACGAGGCATCCGTAGCATACGCTGACCGAAATTAGCAAACTTCTTTTTAATTCTTTTCCTATTCATGCTGCAAAGATAATAAAAATCTGCGAAATTCCAGACCGAACAGGTCTAAAATCTGTGAGCATCAGTGAAATCTGTGGGAAAATCGAGTAGGAGGAAAACGAAGTAGTTTTTCTCCTACTTTCGTTTTCCGACC
>DAWDQD010000002.1:0-120149 GCA_052349145.1 Segatella copri
GTGCTTACAGCGTATAGCTGCTTAGCACATTATTGAATTATTAACGAACTATTGAAATAAAAAAGGCTGACCAATAAGGTCAGCCCAATTTGATATTATTTGTTTTTACGGTGATTTCGTGTCTTCTGCTTTGACTTTTTCGCTTTGCTGGAAGAAGTATTAGCTGCAGGCTTTTCCTTGCGTACAGGAGCCGAATCGCCAGCTAGGGTGAAATCTAGTTGTTTCTTTTCCAAGTTGGCTTGCGCCACCTTGATGCGGATAGCATCGCCTAATTGATATTTATTATGGTGACGGCGACCAATCAAACAGAAGTTCTTTTCGTCGAAGTCGTAATAATCGTCAGCGATGTCGCGCATCGGGATCATTCCTTCACAATGGTTTTCGTCTATGGTAGCATAAATTCCGTAAGAAGTAATACCGCTTATATGGGCATCGAATTCCTCGCCGAGTTTATCTCCCATGAATTCTACCATCTTATATTTGATACTGTCACGTTCTGCATTCTGTGCAATCTGTTCCATTTCAGAGCAATGCTCACAGAGTTCTTCGTAATGTTTCTCGTTGGCACTTCTGCCGCCATCTGCGTACTTGGTAAGCAAGCGATGAACCATCGTATCCGGATAACGGCGGATAGGTGATGTGAAGTGGGTGTAGTATTCGAAAGCCAGTCCAAAGTGTCCGATGTTGTGAACGGAGTACTTTGCCTTCATCATGGCTCGGAGTGCAACCATCTGGATGAGGTTGTTCTCTGGTTTGCCTTCGCAATCTGACATCAACTTGTTGAGACTTCTTGCTGTAGCGCCTTTTGTACCCTCTGTTTTCATCTTATAACCAAACTTCACAACGAATTCACGCAAGGTTTCCAACTTCTGTGGGTCCGGATTGTCATGAATACGATAAGGAAGCGTCTTTGGCTTCTTTCCTTTCTTTACCTTTCCGATACTTTCAGCCACCGTACGGTTGGCGAGTAGCATGAATTCCTCTACGAGTTTATTGGCATCCTTAGAGCGCTTGTAGTAGCAGCTTACTGGTTTCCCCTTTTCGTCAACGTCGAAATGCAACTCTTCGCGGTCAAACTTAACAGCACCATTTTTGAATCTTGCGGCACGAAGTTTCTTAGCCAGTCTGTCAAGCGTAATGAGCTGAAGTGCGTTTTCTCCCTGATAAGGATGTTCCTTGGTTTCGGCTGGAGCAGGTTCGCCAGTACCATCAATCACACCATTTGCTTCGAGGAGTTCCTGTACCTCTTCATATTTATATCGGCGGTCGCTCTCGATGACGGTATGTACGATGCGATAGTTCTTGACTTTGGCATTGTTGTCGAGTTCGAAGATGACGCTGTACGCAAGTTTTTCCTCATTAGGACGAAGCGAGCAGATAAAGTTACAGAGACGCTCTGGGAGCATCGGGATGGTGCGATCTACAAGATATACAGATGTTGCACGTTTCACAGCTTCCTTGTCGATGATACTGCCCTCTGTGACGTAATGTGATACATCTGCGATATGAACACCTACCTGCCAGTTACCATTCTCCAATCTCTGGATACTGAGGGCATCATCAAAGTCCTTGGCATCCTTCGGGTCGATGGTACAAGTGAATACCTTGCGGAAGTCCTCTCGTTCTTTGTAATCCTGTTCTGTGATTTCGCCGCTTATCTTGTTGGCTGCATCTTCTACATTCTTTGGATATTTATAAGGTAATCCATATTGAGCAAGAATAGAATTCATCTCAACATCATTATCACCCATCTGGCCAAGAATGTCAACAACCTCGCCAATAGGACTCTTGTTTTCTCCATCCGGCCACTCGATAATCCGGACTACTGCCTTATCATCGGTCTTTCCTCCCTTCACCTTTCTTCTAGGAATGATGATGTTGTGAGCAAAGACATCGCCAGGTGTCACGAGGTAAGCCAGATCCTTATCTACTTTCAGACGTCCTACGAAGGTATCTTTAGCGCGTTCAAGGATTTTGTTGACCTGTGCCTCCTTGATGTGATTCTTACGACGAGCCAGGAAGGTGAATTCCACCCTGTCGCCATTAAGTGCTCCCATCGAATTGCGTTCAGAAACGAAAATAGGCTTCTCGCTATCATCAGGGATAACAGAGTTTTTGCCATTTGCCTTTCTGACAAATTTACCTTCCATCACCTGTATGCTTTGATTCAGGCGATAAGAATTATCACTTACCTTAGCCAGGTAGTCATCCCATGCCATTTCCTCCATAATGTCAATCGCCAGCATCTTGAGCGGATGCGTCGTAAGACGGAGGGAACGGAATATCTCTTTAAAGCTGAGCGTTTCGCCCGGTCTTTCGGCAAAAAATTCCTGCAGCATCTCAGTGAGCTGCGCTTTGTTCATTCTTTTGCCACCTTTTTTACCTTTTCCCATAAATTATGACTATTATTAGTTTTATAAGGCAAAGAAACAAAAAAAAAAGGAGAAAACAAAGTTTCTTGGCATCTTTTTTCGTTTTTTATTAAATATGAGGCAAAACTGACCATAATATTTCTTCATTTTTCGTATTTCAGAGCAGAATATAGCTTATTGATTCTTTTTGTCTATTCGTAAATGTAGTTCTTCCAAAATTGTGTTTAGGGGGTCTTGGATGTTACAATACTGTTACAACTTGAAATATCGGTAACAAATATTTCGTAATAACGGAAATTCTTATTATATTTGCAACCGAAACGTAACAAACATTTCCACAAATACAAATGAATATGGATACAAGTCAATATCTTGTGATTTTTTTTCAGATTCTCG
Source organism: Segatella copri (assembly GCA_052349145.1). Taxonomy (GTDB): domain Bacteria; phylum Bacteroidota; class Bacteroidia; order Bacteroidales; family Bacteroidaceae; genus Prevotella; species Prevotella copri_V. The sequence continues at coordinate 2,769 of DAWDQD010000002.1, forward strand.
GTTCTTTAGCTTTGCTCATCTATGGTATGAAGGTGATGAGTGAGGCCTTGCAGAAGATGGCAGGATCTCAGTTGCGCCACATTTTGGGCGCTATGACAACCAACCGATTTACGGGAATGCTTACAGGTACCTTTATTACCTGTGCCGTTCAGAGTTCCTCTGCAACTACCGTTATGACGGTTTCTTTTGTAAATGCAGGTTTGCTGACTTTAGCCCAAGCTATTTCCGTTATTATGGGTGCCAACATTGGTACCACGTTTACGGCATGGATTATGTCGCTGGGTTATAATGTAGATTTAACGATTGTCGTATTCCCTGCGTTCTTCCTCGGCATTATGCTGATTTATAGTAAGAAGCGCCGTTATTTCGGAGATTTCCTTTTTGGTATCGCCTTCCTCTTCTTCTCGCTCGTTCTGTTGAGTAGTGCGGGTAAGGCTCTTGATCTGGAACATAATCCGGCGGTTATCGATTTCTTTGGTTCTTTTGATACGAAGAGTCATTTCACGATTGTAGTCTTCCTCCTGATCGGTACGCTTATAACCTGTATCGTACAGAGTTCGGCAGCTGTGATGGCCATCACCATCTTACTCTGTTCTACGGGTGTACTTCCTATCTATCTGGGCATAGCCTTGGTAATGGGTGAGAATATCGGAACTACCGCTACAGCCAATCTTGCCGCTTTGGGTGCCAATGCCCAGGCTCGTCGTGCAGCCTTGTCCCATCTGGTATTCAATGTCTTTGGTGTAATCTGGGTTTTCTGCCTGTTCTATCCATTTGTAGATTTCGTTTGCTCTATCGTGGGGTATGATCCTGATGGTGGTATGTCTGCGGCACAGAAGGCAAAGTTGTTGCCAATTGTCCTGGCGATGTTCCATACCTGTTTCAATGTTTGTAACACGGGCGTTCTGATTTGGTTTATCCCACAGTTGGAAAAAGTTGTCTGCAAACTTATCAAGCCTAAGGCAGATAAGGAGGATGAAGATTTCCGTTTGCGCTTTATCCAGGCTGGCATCATGAAGACACCAGAACTTTCAGTCTTCGAGGCACAGCAGGAAATCGGAAGTTTCGGCGAGCGTATCCACCGTATGTTTAGTATGGTGAGAGAGTTGCTGGATACTCAGGATTCCAAGACTTTCGACAAACTCTATGAGCGTATCGAGAAGTATGAAGGTATTTCTGATAATATGGAGATAGAGATAGCTAAGTATCTTGATCAGGTGAGCGATGCTCATCTGAGTGATGATACCAAGGCGAAGATCCGTGCGATGTTGCGTGAGATTTCTGAAATCGAGAGTATTGGTGACAGTTGCTTTAATCTTGCCCGCACCATTAAGCGCAAGGGTGAAAACAAGGAGGAGTTTACTGCCAAGCAGAGTGAAAACATTCATCAGATGTTTAAGTTGGTAGATGAGGCGCTGACTCAGATGAACTATATGTTTGCTCATGAACGCCATTCTATCAGTCTCAACCATACGTACAATATCGAGACTGAGATTAATAATTATCGTACTCAGTTGAGAAACCAGAACCTGGATGATGTGGATAACCATCTTTATACCTATGGTGTAGGTACATTGTACATGGATATCATTCAGGAATGCGAAAAACTGGGTGATTATGTGGTTAATGTCGCCGAGGCTCGCATGGGAGTCAGAACATCTGAGGCTGTATAATGCAGAATGTTATTGATAGAAAGAAAATAAAAGTAATAAAAGCAAACGGGGAAGTATCAATGGATGCTCCCCCGTTTGCTTTTGTTGTTTATATATTCTGAATGTTTTTATTTTTCCAATATTTCCTTCAGTTCCTTCATACCATCTGAAGCCCCTTTCATGATGTGCTCTATCTTGTAATATCCATTGGTGTTTACGGCACCCGGGTCTATCAGATAGATAGGAATGTGAGGCTTGGTATATGAAATCAGACCTGCAGCAGGATAAACGTTGAGTGAGGTTCCGATAATGACGAAGATATCGGCTTGCTGTACAGCTTCGGCTGCCGGCTCAATCATAGGAACGCTTTCGCCGAAGAAAACGATAAATGGGCGCAACAGGCTTCCATCTCCAGCTTCGGTTCCCGGCTTTACCTCGCAGTCATCCTCAGGTAATTCCTTGATGTAGCGATAGTCGTAAGGGTCGCGTGAAGAGCAAACCTTTGATAGTTCGCCATGCAGATGGATTATATTCTTGGAACCTGCCTTCTCATGCAGATTATCTACATTCTGGGTGATTACCGTCACATCGAAGTCTTTTTCCAGTTCCTTGATGAGTTTATGCCCCTCGTTAGGTTGCGCAGCATAGAGTTTATGGCGCAACATATTATAGAAGTTTGTTACTAGGGTAGGGTCAGCTTCCCATCCCTCATGGGTAGCTATCTGTTCTACAGGATAGTTTTCCCATAATCCATCATTGCCACGAAAAGTTTTGAAACCACTCTCCACAGACATGCCTGCACCGGTTAAAAATACGAGTTTCTTCATCTTATCACGTTTTAATTATTCATATTTTCTTAATCTTTTATTAAGAATGCACAAATTTAGCAATTTTTCTGCAAATAACATCGTTTTAAGCGAGAAAAATGTTATCTTTGCACTCGTTTTAAGGACAAAAAGTACATTTTAAGATTATTAATACATTATTATAAATAAATTTTATGGATAAAGTAAGTTATGCTTTGGGCATCGGCATCGGTCGCCAGTTGGCTTCTATGGGTGCAGAGAGTTTGAATATTGATGATTTTGCACAGGCTGTAAAGGATGCCATCGCCGGTAAACTTCAGCTCGGCGAGCAGGAGGCTCAGGAGTTGGTACAGAACTTCTTTGCAGAGCAGGAGGCTAAGGCTCAGGCTGCTGCTGCCGAGAAGGGCAAGGTTGCTAAGGAAGCTGGTGAGAAGTTCCTCGCCGAGAACGGCAAGAAGGATGGTATCATCACTACTAAGAGCGGTTTGCAGTATCAGGTTTTGCGTGAAGGTAATGGCAAGGCTCCTAAGGCTACCGATCAGGTTGAGTGCCACTATGAGGGAACGCTTATCGATGGTACTAAGTTTGATAGCTCTTACGACCGTGGTCAGACTGCTACCTTCCCATTGAACCAGGTTATCGCTGGTTGGACAGAGGGTCTTCAGCTCATGACCGAGGGTGCCAAGTTCCGTTTCTTCATCCCTTATCAGTTGGGTTATGGCGAGCGTGGTGCTGGTGCATCTATCCCTCCATTCTCAGCATTGATTTTCGATGTAGAGCTCGTTGCCGTTAAGTAATCTGTTAGTAATATATTTAAATGAAGTAAAGGCAATCCTGGAATATAATAGATAAAAATAAATATTTAAAATATAAATAAGGAAATGAAAAAGTTATTTTTCGGAGCCCTCGTGGCTTGTGCTGCTGCAACATTCGTAGGTTGTGGCAATTCTACTCCTAAGGCAGATCTCAAGACTGATGTAGATACTATGAGCTATGCTATGGGTATGTCTCAGACTCAGGGTCTGAAGGAGTTTATGGTAGAGCGCATGGGCGTTGATACTGCTTACATGGATGATTTCATCAAGGGTCTTAACGATGGTGCCAACGCTGGTGACGACAAGAAGAAGGCTGCTTACTACGCAGGTATTCAGATTGGTCAGCAGATCTCTAACCAGATGGTTAAGGGTATCAACCACGAGGTATTCGGTGAGGATTCTACAAAGTCTATCTCTCTGAAGAACTTCATGGCTGGTTTCATCACAGGTACTACTGGCAAGAAGGGCTTGATGACAGTTGAGCAGGCTGCTCAGATAGCTCAGGCTAAGATGATGGCTATCAAGGCTAAGAACATGGAGAAGGAATATGGTCCTAACAAGGTTGCTGGTGAGAAGTTCCTCGCTGCCAACAAGAAGAAGCCAGGAGTTGTTACTCTGCCTTCAGGTGTTCAGTACAAGGTAATCAAGGAGGGTAACGGTCCTATGCCAAAGGATACTTCTATGGTTAAGGTTAACTACGAGGGTAAGACAATCGACGGCAAGGTATTCGATTCTTCTTTCAAGCGTGGCCAGGCCGTAGATCTCCGTGCTAACCAGGTTATCAAGGGTTGGACTGAGGCTTTGGTTCACATGCCAGCAGGTTCTGTTTGGGAGGTTTACATTCCTCAGCAGTTGGCTTATGGTGAGCGCGAGCAGGGTCAGATCAAGCCATTCTCTGTATTGATTTTCAAGATTGAGTTGATTTCAGTAGGTGGCAAGTAATTTTTGTGGGAACTCATTTTTATAGAGGACTTATAAATGAAGAAAATATTAATGACAGCACTCGTCCTCGTGGCGGGTGCTTCTTTGTTTACAGCTAGTGCTGCAAGCAAGAAGAAGGTTAAGAAGGCGGCTACTCTTGTCGAGTTGAAATCATCAGCCGATTCTTTGAGTTATGTAGCTGGTATGAATGCCACTCGTGGTCTGATTCCTTATATCCAGCAGAGTTTTCAGGTAGATACTGCCTATATGGAGAATTTCCTTCGTGGTTACAAGGATGCGCTTGCCATGGGAATCAATCCTAAGACTGTAGCTTATTCTGCAGGTATGGAGGTTGCCAAACTGGTAGAGAAGCGCGTATATCCTGGCACAAAGGAAGAGTTGAAGAGTACAGGCGATTCTATCAGCCATGCTATGTTCCAGAATGGTTTTATCGCAGCTTTGGCTAATGATACTACATTCTTTACCTCTAAGACTGCTGCCGATTTCCAGAAGGAAGCTTTGGCTGGTGCCGGCGAGAAGTTCCTTGCTGCTAATGCCAAGAAACCTGGTGTAAAGGTGTTGCCTAGCGGTTTGCAGTATAAGGTGATTACCGAAGGTCATGGCGAGGTGCCTAAGGCTAGCGATGAGGTAGAAGTTATCTACGAGGGTCGTCTGATTGATGGTACCGTTTTTGATGCTACATCCAAGCATGGTGGCAGCAAGACAGATAAGTTCCGTGCCAACGGATTGATCAAGGGTTGGACCGAGGCGCTTACTCTGATGCCTGTGGGCAGTAAGTGGCAGCTTTACATTCCTTACGAGTTGGCTTACGGCGAGCGTCAGGCTGGTCAGATTCCTCCATACTCAACTTTGGTGTTCGATCTTGAGCTGGTTAGCATCGTAAAGCCAGAGGTTAAGCCAGAGCCAGCAGACAAACAGAAAGAAGATGCAGCAGTAAAGAGTGCCGACAAGAAGGTTGTTAAACCTGTAGCCAAGAAAGCTGCGCATTCAAAGAAGAGAAAGTGATTACGAAATTCATTTCAACAAGTAATTACTACTAAAATATAATAAGGTAAGAGTCAAGGATAGAGTGTTATCTTTGGCTCTTTTGTTTCTTTTACGTTTGTGTTTGTTGCTTTTGCATAAAAAACGGGAAAGCGAATCTGTTAGTTCTCTTATTTGCGTTATCTTTGCAGAAGATAAGCTGCACTCGGCAAAATATTCAAGCAAGCTTGATATTCTGCGCTCGTTTGCATTATCTTTGCACATGATAATTAACAACTTCAATAATTATATTTTTAACCTAAAAGATAATGATGAAACAAATTACAACAACCGTATGTGCAACTGTGCTGATGGCTAGTTGCTGTAACATAAACAATACGGAGCAGCAAGTGAACCAACAGGTAGATGAACTCTACAGCAGAATGTCACAGCCAGAGCGTATCGCTCAGTTGAGAAGTGGGTATATGGATGAGCTTTTTGATGCGGAAGGCAATTTGGATACAGTCAAATGCAAGCAGCTCATTCCTTATGGTATTGGACATTTTTCCCAGTACGCCAGTCAGGAATTGGTTGATGCCAATTTCTTGCGAAAGCGTGTAGCTGTTGTACAAGATTGGTTGATGCATCATACCCCTAACGGAATCCCGGCTCTTTTTCACGAGGAAGTTCTTTCGGGTATCAATACGCAAGATGCAACAGTCTATCCACAGCAGATAGGTCAGGCTTGTTCGTTCAACCCAGAGTTGGCAGAGCTCAAGACTTTGCAGACAGGTACTGCTCTTCGCAAGATGGGTGGCGTATTGTCGCTTTCCCCTATGGTAGACGTCTGCCGTACTCCAAGTTTTAATCGTCTAGAAGAATCATACGGTGAGGATGGCTATCTTTCTGCCGTTATGGGTACTGCTTTTGTCAAGGGTCTTCAGCAGGGAGACCTCAAGAAGGGAGTGGGAGCTTGCTCTAAACACTATCTGGGATATGGTGGTGGCGGTGATGCTGATGAGAAGGAGATGATGGAAGATATTCTTTTGCCTCATGAGACGATGATTCGTCTGGCAGGTTGCAAGGCTTTGATGCCGGGTTATCATGCTGTTCATGGTACCAAGTGCGTGGCAAATAGTGAGATTCTCAACGATATTTTACGAGATTATCTCGGATTCGATGGAATGGTGGTGAGCGATTATACTGCCATTGACCAGTTGCCGGGACTAGATACTCCTCTTCAGAAAGCTGTGGCTGCTATCAATGGTGGCAATGATGTTGATTTCCCTAGAGGCGAAAACTATCAGTATTTACAGGAAGCCTTGGATAAGGGACTTGTTAAGAAAGAAGTCTTTGAGCGTGCTGTAAAGGATGTTCTGCGTTATAAAATTCGTGCAGGATTGATGGATAAAAATCCATATCTGTATAGTACGGAGGATGTAAAGCTTGATACTAAGGAAGAACGGCAGACGGCTTACGATATAGCTAGCCAGTCTATTGTCTTGTTAGAGAATAAAGGTGTTTTGCCTCTTGTGAAGGAGGCTGATGTTAACAGCGCCAAGCAGGTTAAGAATATCTTGCTCACGGGTCCTAATGCCAATTCCATTTGGGCGATGTGTGGCGACTACTCTTTCCCTTCTATGTTCTATTTCTGGCAGAGTTGGAAGAAAAAGTGGGATGATAGCCACTTGCCACATATCGTTAAATTGTTAGAGGCAATGCAGGCAAGTAAACCTGAGGGTATTAATATTAAGTATTCTCGTGGTTGTGACTGGACAGAGGAGATAGAGACCAAGTTTGAAGAGTCTGGCGATAAGCGTGCTTGGGAATATCAGCTCCTGCATCGCAAGGTTGATTCTGGCGAGAAGGCAGACAAGGCAGAAGCTTTGGCGATGGCAAAGGAAAGCGATGTTATCGTTGCTGCTGTAGGGGAGAATGTGATGCTCTGTGGTGAGAATCGTGAGCGAGATGGTCTCAAGCTTCCTGGTAAGCAAGAGGAATATGTTGAGGAACTCTTAGCTACAGGCAAACCTGTAGTCCTGGTAGTCTTCGGCGGTCGTGCGCAGGTTATCTCCAAGATAGCTAAGCGCTGTGCAGCAGTCATCCAGGCCTGGTATCCAGGTGAAGAGGGTGGTACAGCTGTGGCTGACATTCTTTATGGCAAGATTTCACCATCAGCCAAGCTGAGTGTCAGTTATCCTAATACTGAGGTTTATGAGCCTATCTGCTATAATTATTCCATCCGGCAGGATGCCCGTGTAGAGTGGCCTTTCGGTTATGGATTGAGCTATACAACCTTTGCCTATAAGAACTTGCGGGCAGTTAGGGAACTCTCTACCGCTTCAGAGTCGAGCAATATCTACTTTGAGGTTACCAATACGGGTAAGGTTCGTGCCGATGAGATAGCGCAGGTATATCTGTCGCCAACTCAGAGCAACCAGCAGATTCATCCTATCCAGTTGCAGGGCTTTGCCCGCATCTCTCTCAATCCTGGCGAAACCAAGAGAGTATGCATCAGGTTCTATACTGATCAGTTTGGTTATTATTCTCATCGAGGCAATCGTCAATGGAACATAGCTCCTGGAACGTATGAACTGAAGATTGGAGCCTCTTCTCAAGACATTCGTCTTAAGCAGCAGATAGTTTTGACGGGTGATAAAGTGGTGAAACCTTTGCGTGATCATTACTTCTCCGAAGTTATCAGATAAGCGTATGATTTTTCTACTAAAAGTAGCAAAATGCCAAGGTTTTTGGTTAAAAACAGTATAAAAAACAACAAAATGCACGGATATTGCAAAATATTCGTGCATTTTGTTTGCTGTTTCAATAGATTTTATTAATTTTGCTATCTGGTATAGCAAAGTACCTTATAAATAGAATAATATAAAACAAAACGAAATGGAGAAAATAGACAATCTAGACAGAAAGATTCTCGGCATCCTTTCCAAGAATGCCCGTATTCCTTTCAAAGACGTAGCCGCAGAGTGTGGCGTGTCTCGTGCTGCCATCCATCAGCGCGTTCAGCACTTGATGGAGGATGGTTTCATCACCGGTAGCGGTTTTGATGTAAACCCTAAAAGCCTGGGCTATTCTACCTGCACTTATGTAGGCTTGAACTTGGAGCGCGGTAATATGTATAAAAAGGTGGTAGAGCGCTTGCAGAACATTCCTGAAATCGTAGAGTGCCACTTTACAACCGGTTCATACACCATGCTGATCAAGCTTTATGCCCGCGACAACGAGCAGCTCATGGATCTGCTCAACAATAAGCTTCAGGCTATCCCTGGTGTGGTTTCTACCGAAACGCTTATCTCTCTTGAGCAGAGCATCAAGCGTGAGATTCCTGTACTTCTCGATGAAGATTAATAAGAGTCTCCATACCTGAGTACGATTTTTAGAAGATCTTGAATCATTATTTATTGAAAGATAAACAAATGGAAACATTTGACTTAGAGTCGCATCTCCAGGATGCATACTCTAGATTTCCCGAAGCGAAGCATCAGCCCATAATTGGCCTTACTGCCAATTATGAAGGTATCGATGCTACGCTTCGCGACCGTTATTATAAGCAGGTAATAGCGGCTGGCGGTACGCCGGTCATTATTCCTCCTGTTGCCGATGCTCAGGTCATCGTCAATACCCTGGAGCATCTTGATGGATTGATTCTGACGGGTGGCGGTGACCATAATCCGCTGTGGATGGGCGAAGAGCCTTCTCCCCGTCTTCACAACATCAATCAGGAACGTGATGCTGCCGAACTGATGATTACCCGATTGGCTTTCAACCGCCAGATTCCGATGCTTGGCATCTGTCGGGGCATCCAGACCCTCGCCATTGCGCTGGGCGGAAAGGTGTGTCAGGATATCAAGCAACTGGTAAAGCACAGCCAGGATGCCGACCGTACTGAACCTACCCACATCGTAGAAATCAGGAAAGATTCCACCTTATATAATATATATAATAAGGAGAAGATCTTTGTCAACTCGTTCCACCATCAGGCGGTAAGCGAGCCAGGCAATCATCTGCGCACCATCGCCAAATCTTCCGATCATATTATAGAGGCTGTAGAGAGTAGCGAATATAAGCAGATTCTCGGTGTGCAATGGCATCCGGAATGGCTGGAAGAAGAAGGATTGAAGATTTTCCAGTGGCTGGTTAATCAGGCTAACAACTTTTATGCAGCCAAGCAGTTGCATAAGCGCATCCTTACGCTCGATACCCATTGTGATACTCCAATGTTCTTCCCTCAGGGCATCAAGTTTGATCATCGCGATTCCCGCATCCTGGTTGATCTCCATAAGATGACCGACGGTCATCAGGATGCTACCACGATGGTAGCTTACCTGCCACAGCCTCAGATAGGCGAGAGCTTCAGCAGCAAGGTGGCTTTCGATGTAAAGGGACCTGCGCAGTATGCCGACCTCATCTTCGACAAGATAGAAGAGATTGTGAGCAAGAACAGGCAGTATCTCAGCATAGCCCGCACTCCTGCCGATCTTTACAGCGATAAGCGGAATGGCAGAAAGAGCATCATGCTCGGCATCGAGAACGGTCTCGCCCTGGAGCACGATATCAGTAACGTGAAGCATTTCGCCCAGCGCGGCATCGTTTATATCACGCTCTGCCATAATGGTGATAATGATATCTGCGATAGTGCCCGCGGCTGCAATACCCATAATGGTGTGAGCAGTTTTGGCGAGAAGGTGATTCATGAGATGAACCGCCTGGGCATCATGGTAGATTTGAGTCATGGTGGCGAGAAGAGTTTCTACGATGCACTTGATATCAGCCAGACTCCTATTGTCTGCAGCCATAGCAGCAGCCGTGCGCTCTGCGATGTGCCTCGCAATCTGACCGATGACCAGATGCGTGCCCTCGCAGCAAAGGGTGGTGTGGCTCATACCACGCTCTATCACGGATTCCTGCGTAAAGAGGGTGAAGCCGACATCATGGACGCTATTGCCCATCTTGAGCATGCCATCGATGTGATGGGTATCGACCACGTAGGTCTGGGAACCGACTTTGATGGAGACGGCGGCATCCGGGGGCTCGCCGACTCTTCTGAACTCATCAATTTCACCCTCCAGCTGTTGCACCGCAAATATAGCGAGCAGGATATTGTCAAGATTTGGGGAGGCAACTGGCTCAGAGTGATGACGCAGGTACAGAACTTTGGAAAGTGAAGAATGAAGAGTGAAGAACGAAGAAACAACGTTCGGCGGCCAAAGGGAAAGCCAATTCGATAGTTATTAAGTAATCATAAAGTTCAAAGTAAATACGATGACGAAGAAAATGAAGATAATTTTAGGCTTGGTAGTTGCTGCCGGAGTGGTAGCTGGAGCTATCAGCTATAAGAATGCCAACACCACGTCGCCGGAAATCCAGGAAGTAGAGGAAGCAGAGAAGCTGAATCCTGTAGGTCCTGCCTTTAATGCCGATTCGGCGTTGGCTTATTGTGCCGCACAATGCGATTTCGGTCCTCGCGTCATGAACAGCGAGGCGCACGACAAGTGTGGCGAATGGATTGTGAGCAAGTTCAAGCAGTTTGGTTGCGAGGTAGAAACCCAGAAGGCTGACCTCAAGGGCTATGATGGTACCATCCTGAAGAATACCAATATCATCGCCCATTACAATCCGAAGGCTGAAAACCGCATTTTGCTCTGTGCCCATTGGGACAGCCGTCCTTGGGCTGACAACGACCCCGACAGCACCAACTGGCGCAAGCCTGTAATGGGTGCCAACGATGGAGCCAGCGGAGTAGCCGTCATGTTGGAGATTGCCCGCCAGCTGCAGGCAGACAAGAAGCTGAATCCTAACATCGGCGTAGATTTCGTATGTTTCGATACTGAAGATTGGGGAACACCTCAGTGGGCTGATGTTCAGGACGATGGCGATACTTGGGCTTTGGGTGCCCAGTATTGGAGCGAGAACAAGCCTGAGGGATATAATCCACGTTTTGGAATCCTCCTCGATATGGTGGGCGGACAGGGAGCCAAGTTCTATCGTGAAGGCATGTCTATGCAGTATGCCGGTGGCATCGTGAAGAAGGTTTGGGCTGCAGCCCGTCAGGCTGGTTTCGGCTCTTACTTCCCTAAGAGCGATGGCGGAATGATTACTGATGATCATATTCCGGTCAACGAGAAGGCTAAGATTCCTACTGTAGATGTGATTGCTTATTATCCGGACTGTCAGCAGAGCAGTTTCGGTCCTACCTGGCACACCGTGAGCGATGATATGGCTCATTTGGATAAGAATGTGCTTAAGGCAGTTGGCCAAACCGTGATTCAGGTGCTTTATACTGAGGAATAGGTCGGCATCCCATTCGGATATAAAAGGAAATGTTCCTAGGAAAAGTTGTTGCTTTTCTTAGGAACATTTCTTTTTTCTGTCTGTTTAAATCTTCGTTCATCGACGTTGAATGTCCGTTCAGCGTCGTTGAACGGCGGTTCATAGACGTTGAACGGACATTCAACGTCGATGAACGAAGATTTCTTCTGCTTGTATCAACAAAAAAACTTAGGTATAAAAGCAATTCCTATTGACTGGAAATGCTTTTATACCTAAGTATATGGGCTTTCTGAATAAGATGAGCTGGTTAAATCTGCCCCGATTCTACCTGTCTTACCACTCTTTCTGTTAATCTGTCAACGCCGTTCGGGTCGTACTTCTTGTTGAGGCTGGCACCGAAGAGGCTTGCAAATGCCTGATAGAATCCGGCACGGATAGGACCCAGAAAGGCTTGAATCAGGTGATAGGATGAGGAATTGCATTCGCGATACACCAGTTTGATGCAGAGTTTACCCTGTGCATAGGTGAGTTTCTTCATTCTCGGGGTATATTCCTGTTTAATACCTTTCTCCACCAGTTTCATGTGTGCATCCTTTGCCTTCTTGTTAGGCAGCGTTTCCAGATAATCACCCGTTTCGATGATAATCTTTCTTACCTCTTTGGCTATCGGCAGCACCTTCTTGATGTTGTATACCAAACGGTTGTAAGCCATTCGTTCCTTGGCGTTCTTGAATACCGGCTGCGGATAAACGTACACGTTGTTCACCTGAACATATTGCACGCTGTCATGATCCAGGAGCACTTTTCCTACCTTCACCATCGGTTCAAAGGTAGGAGCATCCATGTCCACCTCCCTGTCTTCAGGGTTGTCGCCATCGGTCTGCGCCATGGTTTGCAGGGTGATGCAGAAGAGCATCGCCAGTAAAAAGCATATTTTCTGTTTCATGTAAATCTCCTCAAAGTTCTTTGTCCAGCTCCTTTTTTCGTGGAGCTTCTTCTATATATAAAGAGGTGTAAGCCCCTTTGTGTTACTAATTACGCCGCAAAATTACAGATTATTTCTCAATTTGAGAAAGATTCTTGGCTTTTTCTTTCTCTTTTTCAGATTTTAGCAGTAACTTTGTCTTAATTTAATAAATGAAGTGCCTACTGCAGATGAAGCATGCTCATTCCATAACATCCCTCTTGTTGAAACTGTTTCTCGTAGGCAGCTCCCAAATCTTCTGTGCCTCATGGGCTCAAGCCCAATATTCCTCTCTTTCAGAACTGGGCGCCGTGCCCGAAGATTCTCTTTTCGCTTCGCCACTCTGGCAGCAACTGCTGTCCGACCTTTCTTCATCCGAAGATTTCGAGCATGTAGCCTGGCAGGACTATGAAGAAGATTTGGAGGAGATGGCGCAGCATCCCGTCAATCTGAATACGGCAACGAGAGAAGAACTGGAGCGCATGCCGTTTCTTACTGCATCGCAGGTAGAAGACATCCTGTTCTATATCTACCGCTATGGACAGCTGAAGAGTATGAGCGAGCTTACCCTGATAAGCAGCATCGGCTGGTATCAGCGCCAGCTGATGAGTTGTTTCTTTTATGTGGCCGATGACGGGAGCAAGCCGGCTTTTCCCTGTCTTAAAACCATCGCCCAGTATGGCAAGCACGAAGTGATGGGCATGTTGAAGGTTCCTTTTTATGAGCGCAAGGGCGATGCGAGCGGAACCGACGGCTATCTAGGTTATCCTTACAAGCACGGACTGCGCTACCAGTTTCGCTACGGCAATTCCGTCAAACTGGGATTCGTAGCTTCTCAGGATGCCGGCGAACCATTCTTCGGAGGCAGGAACACGATGGGTTACGACTTCTATTCCTTCTATCTTCAGGTAAAGAACCTGGGCAGATGGAAGAATATCACCCTGGGCAGATACAGACTGAACGCAGGATTGGGACTGATACTCAATAATGATTTCGGCTTCGGCAAACTCTCAGCCTTAACCTCCTTGGGCAGATCATCTTCCTGCATCATCCGCGGTCATTCCTCCCGTTCTTCAGCCAATTATCTGCAAGGCGCCGCCGCCACCTATACCTTATTAAAGGGTCTCGAACTGACCGGCTTTCTTTCTTATCGACAGATAGATGCTACGCTTTCTGCTGGCGGCGGGGGCATCAAGACCATCCTGAAGACCGGTTTGCATCGCACGGTAAATGAGATTGCTAAACAGAAGGTAGCATCCAATACACTTGTGGGAGGCAACATCAGTTACCGGCATCAGGGCTGGCACATCGGAGGTACAGCCTTTTATACCTCTTTTTCCCTTCCGCTCACGCCTAATAAAAGCCAGCTTTACAAGCGTTTTGCTCCAGAGGGGAATGCCTTCTGGAATGCCAGCATCAGCTATGGATACATCTCCCATCGCCTCACCCTCTCCGGCGAAACGGCTACGGGCGATTGCGGTTCCATAGCCACGCTCAATGCAGCCTCCTATCTCTGTTCCGACCATTTTACGCTCATGGCTCTTCACAGGTTCTATTCTGCCCGTTACTATTCTCTCTTCAGCAACAGCTTTTCCGAGGGGAGCGATGTGCAGGATGAAAACGGCGTATACCTGGGCTTTACCTGGATTCCTGCCCATCGTTGGAGCATCACAGCCTACAGCGATTTCGCCTATTTCGCCTGGCCTAAGTATCAGACCAGGGAGAGCACACAGAGTTGGGATAATCTGGTGAATATTTTCTTCCAGCCCTCCAGAGTCCTGACGGTAGGAGGAAAGTTCCGTTATAAGGATAAGGCGGGAACCACAACCGGTCGTCTGCGCCTCTATGCCACAATATCCCAAAAACGATGGAGCGCCAAAACCAGTTTCGACTATACGATGAGCCAGGCGGAAAGCACGATGAAGAATGAGGGCGATGAGCTTAGTAAAGGCTATATGGTGAGCGAGCATATAGGATGGGAATGGAAATGGAAGAAGCAGTTGAAAGGAACGTTGAGAGGCTGCCTGGGCTATTTCCATACTTCCGATTTCGCCTCCCGTATCTATGCTTATGAGCCTGGTCTGCTCTATCAGATGAGTTTCGGCAGCTACTACGGCGAGGGCATCCGTTACGCCTTGGTGGCACGTTCAGAGATAGGTTCCCATCTGCTGCTTATCGCCAAATTGGGTACAACCGATTATTTCGACCGTTCTCACATCTCTTCGGGTTTGCAGGAAATCTCCCGCTCTTCGCAAACCGATCTGGAGATACAGGTAAAGTGGAAATGGTAAGAAAGAATGGAGAAAAACGGGAAAAAGTGGTGATATAGATAAAGAAAAAAGAAATATTAAACGTTTTTCTTGTTTAAATAGAAAAAATGAGTTACTTTTGCATCTGAATAAATACTGGCTTACAAATGAAGATATTGATAGTTATCCCTTGTTATAACGAGGAAGAAGTGCTGCCTAAGACCTTAGATGTGCTGGGGGCATTGATCAGAAAGATTAAGAAAGAGACTGATGCCGACACAGAACTGCTGCTTGTCGACGATGGCAGTCGTGACCATACTTGGCAGATGATTTCGGATGCTGCCAAGGAACATGGGTATGTGCATGGCATCAAACTGTCGCATAACCGGGGCCATCAGAATGCGCTCTGGGCAGGTATGGAAGCTGCGGTAGACCATTGCGATGCGATGGTAAGTATCGATGCCGACCTGCAGGACGATGAGAATGTTATCGTGGATATGGTGCGCCAGGTGCAGGAAGGCAAGGATATCATCTATGGTGTGCGCAAGGAGCGCAAGACCGATACCTTCTTCAAGCGCTTTACCGCCCAGGCTTTTTATAAGCTGATGCAGAGTGTGGATAAGGATACGGTTTACAATCATGCCGATTTCCGCATGATGACCAACCGCACCCTAAAGGCGCTGATGCAGTATCCTGAGCGCAATCTTTTCCTCAGAGCCATCGTCCGCCAGTTGGGTTTTCGAGAGGGGTTCGTCTATTACGACCGCAAGGCTCGTGAGGCGGGTGAGAGTAAGTATCCGTTTACCAAGATGCTGAGTTTCAGTATAGATGGCATCACTTCGTTCTCCGTGGCACCATTGAAGTTTATCACCTTCCTGGGTCTGGCGATGACTTTAGTAGCAATCATCATGATTATCTTTGCCTTGGTAGAATATTTCCAGGGCAAGACCATTCAGGGCTGGACCTCTATGCTTGTTTCCATGTGGTTTATCGGAGGCATCATCACCACGGGTGTAGGCATCACGGGTGTTTATATCGGCAAGATTTATACCGAGGTGAAGCGTCGCCCACGATACTTCATCGAAGAAAGAGTATAATCTTATCGAAGAAAGAAAATAAGAAGAATATCAATTTGATAGATACAAAAATAGCATCGGTACTTATAATCCCGATGCTATTTTTGTATCTACTCACTAATCATTAATCACTACTCACTAATCATTTGTTAAGTGCAATATTGGCACTAGTCTTCACGAATCGGTAGAAACCTACCTTGTTGTGCCATTCTACCGTTTTTCTTACTTCCCAAACCTTCTGGAAGGTGTAGTCCTTGCCGAATTTCTCAAGGAAATCAGGCATGTGTTCTTCCGGAATCATCAGCACGCCATCCTGTGGCAATACCTTGTCAAACTGCTGGATCTTATCGCCCAGATAGAAGTTGAGGCTGAAGAAATGTAGCATATCTACCGACATATAAGAATAGAGTTTGCTGGTATCAAACTTCTTCTCGATAACCGGCACCAGGTGCTTATCTGCCTTCGTGTTGAGTACAGGTGGCTGCAGACTGGAGTCGAGCATCAGGAAGAGCCCCACGATGGTGGCAAGGGTATATGAAACAATATTGCCTGAATTCTTCTTCTTGAGTGCCCGGAAGATGAGGTAAACTCCCTCCAAAGTGATAACCATAAAGATGCTGCATGGGATGAGCAAATCGTTGTTTTCGAGCGCATGGAGCATGGCGATATTGTCTATGGCATGCTTGCCGTGGAAGATGCTTTTTGGTACCCATCCTTTTTTTACCACCAGCAGGGCGATATTGAGAATCAGGGTTATCGAAGCAATCACCCCGGCATAAACCTTCAAGGCTCCCATCTTCTCCTTCATCATCCAAACGATGTATTCGGCGATGAGATAGGCCATGAACGGATAGCATGGCAGCAGATAAACGCTGCGCTTGCTCTTTGGGATGCAGTAGAAGAAGAGTACCAGGAGGAAGGCGAGCCAGGTGAACACCTGCAGCGGAGTAGCCTTCTTCGCATTCTCAAGGAAACGGGTCTTCGAGAACTTCTTCCATGGCAGAATGAAGAGCGAGAACAATAATAATAAGGTGTAAGGCAACCAGCCCGTGATGAGCGTGAGAAGGTTGTACCACGCTGGGTTCTCGTGCGATTTGTATGCCATCTTGCCCATGAATCGGTCGATGTTCTCTTCCTTCACCAGGCGCAGAAACTCATCGCCGCCTTGCAGATAGGCTGCATAATACCAGCAGAAAGGAATAACGAGCGAGAGCAGGGCGGTTAGAGCCATGCGCCATACGATGCCCCAGAAGTTCTCACGTTGGGTAAGCATGAATACGCCCATCACAAAGCAAGGCAGAATGATGCCCACAGGACCTTTGGTAAGCGTAGCGCCACTCATGCAGAGGATAGCGAGCCAAGGCAACTGGTGCTTTCCTTTCTCCCACCAGCGATAGAGCAGATACATGGCTCCCACCATAAAGGCGGTGTTCACCATATCTACACGGCAGTTCATACCCGCACGGTGCACCTCGAAGGCGGTGAGCGTGAGGATGGCTGCGATGAGACTGGTTGGGGCGTTCTTGCGCTTGGCATAGAATACGAAGCCGCCAATGGTCATCAATACCAGCGATACGGCGGATGGAAGACGTGAGGTGTACTCATTCACATGGCCGATGAAGAGGCTGAAGAAGGCGATGCACCAGTGGAAGAATGGCGGTTTGTAAGGGATATCACCTCCGTTGTTGATAGGCAGAATCCAGTTGCCATGTTCCAGCATGGTGTAGGCAACCACCGCTTCGCGCGGCTCTCCCTTGGTATTGAAATCTGTGAGTCCGAGGAATGGAATCATCATCACGATAGCCAGGATGATGATGAGCCATAGGGCTTTGTTGTACTTGATGTTCATGTCTTATCGAAGTCTTGTTTTGTTATTTTGGCTGCAAAGTTACATATAATTATTTGTTTATAGACAGAATAAGGCTAGAAATTTTGCTTTTATTAGGATATAATTATTAACTTTGCACCCGATTTCTAAAGTAGAATAAAAATGAAACGATATTTTAAGGCTTTTGGGTATCTCCTTTCGGTGCATGTATTGGCATTGCTGGTGATGACTCTGTTCAGATTGGTAGAATTTATCGCCCTGCATGGCATGATTGTAGATGCAGAGGCGAGTAGGGTAATGGCGTTTGTCAAGGGTGTATGGTTTGATAATGTCATAGCTTGTTATATTTCGGTATTGCCTGTGGCTGTGCTCCTGATAGCAGCCAGCCTGGGGTGGTGTCATCGCCATTTGCTGCGTGGCATCAACATCTGGTATGCGGCATGGTTTGCCATCGCCTTCATGCCTTCGGCAGCCAATACTCCTTATTTCCAGTATTTCTTCAAGAACATCAATTCCAGCATATTCGGGTGGTTCGGCTATGTAGCCACCACATCGGGCATGCTCTTGCAGGAGTCTTCCTACTGGCTCTATATCGCCCTCTATTTTGTGTTTACGGGGGCGTTTATCTATGCGCTCGTTCGTCTGCGCCGCTACTTCGAGGGGCTCTTCCTTCTGCCTAAGGACAATATGCACCTGGTGCTGGTGGGAGCACGTTTCCTCATTTCCTTGGCTCTGATAGGCGCCTGCCTTTTCGGCATCCGTGGCAGAATGGGCTATAACCCTATCAAGGTGAGCCAGGCTTACTATTGCGAGGATTCTTTCCTCAACCAGCTCGGCATCAATCCGGCATTCAATCTCCTTACTTCTGCGCTCGACGATATGCGCAAGGAGAACAAGGAACTGCATCTCATGCCATACGCTGAGGCTATTACGAATACCCGCCAGTGGCTGGGTATCACGGGAAAGGTGGATAGCACGAATATTCTGAAGCGTGAGGTGGTGAACGATTCCCTGGTGATGAAGAAGAATCATCCTAACGTGGTGGTGATATTGATGGAGTCTATGTCGGCAAACCTGTTGGGTACTTTCGGCAATCAGCAGCCGCTCACCCCAACGCTCGATTCGCTCTATCATCATTCCCTGGCGTTCACCCACTTTTATAGTGCCGGCATCCATACCAACCATGGCATGACGGCTACGCTCTACAGCTTTCCTGCTCTCATGTTCCGAAACCTGATGAAGGGAACGGTAACTCCACGCCGCAAGGGTATCGCCACGGTGTTGAAGAAGTATGGCTACGAGAACATGTTCTTCATGACCCACGAGGCACAGTATGACAACATGAAGGCCTTCTTCCAGACCAATGGCTACGATGACATCTTCTCTCAGGAGAACTATCCTAAGAGCGAGGTGGTGAACAGCTTTGGTGTGAGCGACCATTTCGAGATGGGCTACGCCCTCAACACCATCAACCAGAAGGCGAAGACGGGCAAGCCTTTCATGGCTACCATCCTCACCGTGAGCAATCATCCGCCATATATCATTCCTGATTTCTTCAAGCCGAAGACCAAGGAGAAGGAAACACAGATTGTGGAGTATGCCGACTGGGCGATAGGCGACTTTCTGAAGAAGGCAAGCCGGGAGCTTTGGTATAAGAACACGATATTCGTGATTCAGGCAGACCATGGTAAGCTGGTGGGTAAGAGCGAGGGCGAGTTGCCTCAGTCTTACAACCACATTCCGCTCATCATCTTTGGTCCTGGTGTTCCGCAGCAGCAGTATGCCGGTTTGGGTATGCAGGTAGATGTAATGCCTACGCTTTTCGGTCTGATGAATCTGAATTATGAGTACGAGGGCTTCGGCGTGGATTTGCTGAAACAGGAGCGCCCGATGGTATTCTATTCGGCAGATAACCAGATTGTGGCAAGAGACCATCAGCGTTGCTTTGTCTATAATCCTTCGATGAACCGCAGTTTCTGCTATGATGTGTTGCCGAATGGCAATCTGAAGGAAACCAAGCAGGAGTCTAAGTTCCAGGATTTGAAGAACTATGTCTTCTCGAATATCCAGGCAGCGGAGTATATTGAGCGACATCAGCAATAAAAAACGATATTATCAGAAACAGTAATCCCCCACCACGCTTTGGCTGCGTGATGGGGGATTAACTGTTTATATAGTTTTTCTATTCTTCCGTTACTTCCTCGCACATTACCATTTCTGCTCCTCGGTAGATAACTACGAGTTTGTGGAGCTTAGTGGTCTTGACCGACTCCTTGACGATGTCGCTATTGGCATAGCGGCAGATTTGGGCAGAGGCTTCCTTGAAGAGAACTTGCAGCTGCTCATCGGCGGTATTGGTCTTGCAGTATTTCAGTTCGATGATGTAACTGTCCACCATGTCCTTGTAGATGTCGCAGAGCGGAGAAAGGAAGATGTCGGCATAGCCACCATCGTTGTCTAGCTCTGAGATAGGGCGATAGAACTGGTTCTGGCTGGTCATCGCCAAGGTGAAACCATGCACGAATGCTTCTCCCTTCTGCTTGTCACGCTGAGAAGAGTAACGCTTCAGACTGTCGGCGATGAACTCAAAGTATGCCTTGTAGTTGCCATCGTATGCCAATTGAGACTCTAATTTTCCCTTATTGAAACTATCATAGGTCAAATCGTTCTCCTTGTAGGTATCTAAGAGATATGTATACATCTGGTCTCGTACTACCTCGTTTGGAATGATAAACTTGGTGACTCCCTTGTAATCACCATCTATCGTTACCATGCCGAAATAGAAGAGCAGACTCAGGAAGTTGTCTGAATCGTTGATGCGCTCGGCAGGGAAGTTCTCTACGAGCTTACCTGTGACGAATCCTTGGGTTACCAACTGCTGGATGATGCTGGCATCATGGGCAAACTCCTTGTCATGACGGATAAGCATGCGTACCTTGTCATAGTCGATGCGTACATTGCTCTCTACCATATTCTTAGGAATGTCGTAGTTGTTGCGGATGTACTTGTCTAAGAAGTTAAGTACCATCACAGAATTGTACATTGTAGTTTTTCCGTACTCCTTTTCGGCAAAGCAATAGTTGTCATACCATGGCTTCATCACCTTGATGAGTTCATCCACGCTGTGATTGAACGGCAACACACTGGAGTAATAGCCCAGCATATCTCTTACTTCATTCTCTGTGAATCCTGTCATCTCATTGAATTCTGGTGCCAGAGAGTAATTGGTGCCGATATTGAATCCGCTTGTCAGGTCATCCATCGTTACAGGGCTAACGCCTGTTACGAAGACACGTGCTAGGGTATCGCCTGCTGCTCCTTTGACGGTATCAAAGAATTTTCTTAGATATCCTTCGCCATGGGTCTGTATGCGGTATCTCTGTTCATGCTCCTTGTGTGCGAGAATCTGGTTGGTGAAGTGGTCGTACTCGTCAATGAAGAGATAAATCTTCTGACCAGATTTTTTGCTTTGGGTGCAAAGATAGTTTAATTGGTTGACGGCATCTTCCTGTTGGTTAAGGCCTTCTTTGGTACCTTCTGGTAAGAGATGCGAATATACATCCGCGAAGTAATTAAACTGCGTCCTGCAATAATTGTCCATGCCATGCTTGTAGTCGTTTAGGTCGCCTACAATAATGGCAAAGTTGAGATGGATGATGAGATAACTATTATGTTCGGGAGTTGGATTCTCACCAATATAAAGCTTGCCAAAAATTTCATCAAACTTGTCTTTCTTGTTGATGTCATAGTAATTTTCAAGCATGGAGATGGTAAGGCTCTTGCCGAAGCGGCGAGGCCTTATAAAGAAGAAGTACATATTAGAGTCTTCTATTTCTTCGATGAATGGGGTCTTGTCTACATAGTAGCAATCCCTTTCAATCATATCCTCAAAATTCTGCATACCATAAGGTATTCGCTTGCGATAGATTCGCTTTCTTCTTTCTCTTACCATAGTTCTTTACTTTTTGCAATGACTGAGTACAAAGTTACGAAATATTCTTGAAAGTCGATATGCTAGTGGCATTTATTTATGAAACTTTATCAAAGATAAGATGCCAGCACTTGGGCTGGCATCTTATTGTTACTTAAAGAATCTGTTAAGCTGTTTGATGGCCTGGTCGAACTGCTTGGCTGGCAGACGGTAGTTCTTTACCGGATTCATGTGGGCATCATAAACATCCAGGGCACCATCGGCTGTTTTCTCCAGAATGGTGTCGTTGTTGATGATGAAGGCATAGTTCAGATTGCTGCCTACTACATGCCACAGTCTAGGCGTCTTATCCGTCATCATTCTGCCCATCGAATAATCGGCAGGACCGTTCTTTCATAATAGATAGAATCCTTTCTAGACATTAATCCTTAGATTTTAACAGAGAAAAATACTTATCCAGAACCATCAGCGAGATGATATCCTCACGCTGCTTATCCTTGAATTGCTCTACATATTCGTGAGCGTGGTTGATGATAGCTTGCGCTTCATCAGGATGAGCAGTATAATAGTCCATCTTTTCCTCAAGATCAGAGAAATCAGGCTTTACTTCTATATAATGATAGTCTGGCTTCAGAGTTCCTTCCATAAACCAAGTTTCATAATATGGCTTAGGCATCACGGCGATGGAATTGGAAGACATAATCCATTTCAAATTGCTTGCCACGTCATTTCCCTCCAGCGCCATCACGTATTTGTATTTCAGATGGTCGTAGATGGAAATCTTGTCGCTCTTCCATTCTGGCTTAATCAGATCTATGGTTCCGATATCGAAGCGAGGATTTCCGAAAAACTTCTCTACAAATTGCACACGGATGTCCTTACAGGCTATTTTTCCTCTAAAGATAGCTTGATCTTTCTTTTCTGCAAACGAAAGCTTATCCTTCACGAAGATGAAATGGCGTACCTTGTCCATCTTGAGCAATACGGAGTTCTGGTTTTCTCCATGAATTGGGCGGCTTTTTACAATGGTAGGAATATCTTCCACATACGTGATGTCACCAGGCAGGAGATTCCATTTGTTGTTGCCGTTAAAACAGCGGGCATACTCCAAGGTATCCAGATAATATACCTTCTGGCGGGTCATCGGCTGTTCTGCAACTTTTACAGCTTTCTTTTCCCACAAATCTTTGTTGAGATGAAGATAGTTTTCTGTAAGCTTGTTGTAGTAGTTTACTCGGCTTAGAATATAGTCATAATCTTTGCGTTTCTTGGCTTTGGCTAGTAAACGCTGTCCCCTCCATATCAGGATGCAGGCAGGAGTATAAAGACGGGCGTATTCCTTGATGTAATACCAGGGTTTGCTGTTTTTTCCGCTATGGAATTTATATTTCAGTTTTTGAATATTCATTGGATTTCTTATTTTTTATGAAAACTATAATGATGTTTTTGGCTACAAAATTATGAAATATACTTTAAACTTGCAAGAAAATAGATAAAAAAAAAGCAAGTATCAATAAAGGAAGAAAGATAATTTCCCTAAAATTTTGCTTTTCTGATAGTTTTTCGTATCTTTGCAACCTATGAGATATCTGGATGGTATCTAGTTTAAGAATATAAAAGAATAGTATGTTAGAAGTACGTGATAGATTAAACTTCGAGGATTATCTGGATTCACTCTTGAATAGTATAGAGAGTGATGACTTGGAGTTTAAAAGTGCTGCCGGTGGATTTCCTGGCAGCTTTTGGGATACCTATTCAGCCTTCGCCAATAGCGAAGGAGGAGTTATCGTGCTTGGAGTAATAGAAAAAAAAGGTAAGTTCTATATAGATAATCTATCTGATGAACAGATTGAGAAATATACAAAGGACTTTTGGAATAATGTGAATAATCGAGCTACGGTTAGTTGTAACCTGTTAAAAACAGAAGATGTCGTGGTAGAAGATTACAAAGGTCATAAACTTATGTTATTCTTTATTCCTCGTGCATCCAGAGAACAGCGTCCTGTTTATAGAACGTCTCAACCCTACAATGGTACTTTTAAGCGCAATCATGAAGGTGATTATAAATGTACGGAGCGAGAAGTGCAGCGTATGTTTTCAGATGCGAATGTTTCTAATCCCGCTGATAGCCGCATTTTGAGAAATTATTCATTAGATGATTTAGATATGGAGTCTATTGCTCAATATCGTCAATTATTTAAGTTGGCAAAGCCAGACCATCCTTGGTCTGTTTTGTCTGATTTTGAGTTTCTTAAAAAGATAGGTGCTTATCGTACAGATCGTGGAACGAAAGAAGAAGGTTTTACAATGGCAGGAGTTTTGATGTTTGGTAAAGAAGACGCCATTACTGATAATGAATGTTGCCCCGACTTCTTTCCTGATTACCAGGAAAAACTATCAGATAATCCTGAAATACGATGGACCAATCGTATTTGTCCTGATG
Organism: Segatella copri; assembly: GCA_052349145.1. GTDB lineage: Bacteria > Bacteroidota > Bacteroidia > Bacteroidales > Bacteroidaceae > Prevotella > Prevotella copri_V. Next base: position 26,726 of record DAWDQD010000002.1, read on the forward strand.
GAACTTGGGAGGCAAATTTATTCCAATTCTATCTTCGTGTTCTTCCAAGATTATCAGCGGTCTTGTCAAAACCTTTCATCTTGGAGGGCAATATTCGTCGAGATGAAACCCCTGCGCATGTGGCTGTACGTGAAGCATTAGTAAATCTTTGTATTCATACCGATTATTCGGAAAATGCAACAATGGTAGTGCGTTTGTATAGCAATAAAATTGTTTTTACTAACCCGGGAACATTGTTGGTTTCTAAAATGCAATATTATGGAGAAAGTGCTAGCGTATGTCGTAACAAGACTCTTCAAAAGATGTTTATGCTGATTGGCTCTGCCGAAAAAGCGGGAAGTGGAGTTGATAAGATATTGGCTGGTTGGCGATTTGCAAATTGGAGAGCACCTATGTTGAGAACATTAAGTCAGCCTGACTTAGTGGAACTCACAATGATGATGGAGTCGATGATGGATGAAGGAACAAAGGATAGATTGGTTCGGATATTTGGAACAGAAGTTTTTTCTTTGGGACATGAACGCCTGTTGACTCTTAATGCAGCTTGCACAGATGGATATATTACAAATGAGAACTTAAGGGTTGTCCTTAACCAGCATAAGGCAGAAGTCGCCGATTTGTTGAAAGATATGTGTAAGCATAAATTGCTGGTTCAAGAGGGATATGGTAGAGGAACCAAGTATCGGTTGCCTATGACTGGTAATATTGCAAGCTCCGAACCTAATATTGCAAGTTCCGAGCCTAATATTGCAAGTTCTGGGGCTAATATTGCAAGTTCCGAGCCTAATATTGCAAGTACTCGTGTAAAACAAAGAATGCCTTATCAAAGCTTAAAGGCTATGATTTGTACTGTTTGTTCTGAGTGGATATCTTTAGATGAATTATCGGCAATTGTAAGGCGAGACAAAATTTATTTGAGAAATTTTATAATTCCTAAGATGTTAGAAGATAATAGTCTGGAAATGCTATTCCCTGGCGTTCCTAACCATCCTAGGCAAAAATATAAAAGTACTGTAAACAAATGAAGATAAAGATAAATCCAAAATACGAAGAGATGAGAAGTTTCATCGAGCGCATCCCGGATGTGTTCGAGCAGGAGGGACGTTGCATCTTTGAAGGACGAAATGTTATCAAGGCTTTTCATGTAAAGTTTGATGGAAAAGAGAAAGAAGTTGTGGTGAAGAGATACAAGCAGCCTAATTTCATTCAGAAGATAGGATATAGCTTCTTCCGCTCTACCAAGGCTTTCCGTGCCTATGAGAATGCCCTTAGGCTGATGGCAGATGGCTTTGCCACTCCCGAAGGCTTTGGATATATTGAAACGAGGGTAAAGGGACTTATTGACTATTGCTACTTTGTCTCTGATATTGATAACAGTATGCCTATCAACGATCAGTTGAACTCCCCAGAGGAATTCAACAGGGTGATGGCGGCAGATTATGCGCACTTTGTGAATCGATTGCACCAGAAAGGCATCATCGATATTGACTTGAATGCCGGCAATGTGCTGTATCAGCTTCAGGCTGATGGTCATTATACGTTCTCGCTTATCGATATCAATCGTATGAGGTTTTACTCAGGCTATCCGCCGATGAAGGAATGTGTGGAAAACCTGACGAGGTTTACCGGAAGAATGGATGTCTTCGAGTGTGTGGCACGAGAGTATGTGAAACTGCGGGGAATGGATGAGAAAATATTACAAAAAATAATAGGAGCAAAGAAGATACACGATTGGCGATGGGCACATCGCAAAGGTATCTTGCATTATTTTAAACACAAAAAGTTAGGTTTATGAAAACAACATTATTGATTACGACTTACAATTGGCCTAAAGCCTTAGAACTCGTGTTGTATAGCGTGTTGCATCAGCATGTTATGCCTGATGAAGTTGTTATTGCTGACGATGGTTCTACCGAAGAGACTAAAAAACTGATAGACCGTTATGCTGAAAAAATGCCAGTACCGGTAATTTGGGTTTGGCAGGAAGATAGGGGATTCAGAAGAACTTCCATTTTGAATAAGGCAATAGTAAAGGCTACGGGTGATTATATCATCCAAGTTGATGGAGATGTTGTTTTGAGTTCTCATTTTGTAGAAGACCATATAGAAATGGCTCAGAAAGGATGTTTCGTCTGTGGAAGTAGAGTGCTGCTGTCTGCCCAGATTTCCAAAAAGATTTTGGATACAAAGGTAGTCAATGTGAATCTTTGGAACATGCCTTTCAGTTATGTAAGCAACAGCTTCCGTTCTCATGTGTTCCGCAGATTGCTGGCTTTTCGCTATGCCCGTAGAATCGACCATCTCAGAGGTTGCAACATGGCTTATTGGAGAGAGGATGCCATCAAGGTAAATGGTTACAATGAGGATTTGCTGGAATGGGGACATGAGGATGCCGAGTTTGCCTATCGCCTGCATTTTGCTGGCGTTCGGAAGAAGGCTCTGAAGATGGGAGGAATCATGTACCATCTTTATCACAAGGAGGCGTCTAAAGTCCAAGAGAACATGCATAAAGATGTTTTGAACCAGGTGAAGAAGGAGCGTTTGGTTCGTTGCACAAATGGTATCGATCAATATTTATAGAGCATAGATATATGGATAAGACAAGTGTAGAACAAGAGCAGGGAAATGGCATCTCGGTGGTTATTAATACCTATAATGCCTCCTGCCATCTTCAGCAGGTGCTGGATACAGTGAAGGGCTTTGACGAGGTGGTTGTCTGCGACATGGAAAGTACCGACGATACCTTGGATATTGCAAAGCGTAATGGTTGCAAGATAGTTGTTTTCCCTAGAGGCAGTTATCAGATTTGTGAACCGGCAAGACAGACAGCCATAGATGCAGCTTCCTGCAAATGGGTACTGGTGGTGGATGCAGATGAACTGGTCACCCCAGCACTGAAACAATATCTTTATTCCCTAATAGGGAAGGAGAATGCTCCATTGGGATTGTATGTGCCACGCAAGAGTCGCTTTATGGGAAGATTCATGCATTGTTTCTATCCCGACTATCAGTTGCGTTTCTTTATCAGGAAGGATACGGTATGGCCTGCTGTCATCCATGCCGACCCTATTATCAAGGGCAGGATAGAAAAGATACCAGCAACCCATGCAGATATGGCTTTGGTTCATCTGGCAGACGACAGCATTGCCAGCAGAATGGGGAAAATCAACCAGTATACAGCTAACGAGATAGAAAAGAAGAAAGATCGCAATTATGGAATGGCAGCTTTGTTCTATCGTCCGTTGGTGCGTTTCTTCCGTGCTTATATTCAGAAGGGCGGATTACGTGACGGCAAGGAAGGGTTCATCTGTGCCTGCTATGAAGGAATCTATCAGTTTGTTGCTGTCAGCAAGATTATAGAAGATCGGTTGAAAAATAAAAAAGGTAAGTAGCAGTTTCGGCTACTTACCTTTTTTATTGGATGAATGATATAGTTGATTTCTGTTTTATTTTTCTTCGATAAAGGTCATTCCGCCTGGTCCTACTTCCTCCCGGCAGCGTTTCAAAAGCTTGGCTGGCGTTTCTTCGCCATCATCGAAAGGTAATGCTACTACCGTTTTCTTGCCATAATAGTTTGCCATACCTCGGTTAATCCAATAACCTGGATAAATAGTGATATCATGAAAGGCATCGGATGGCATCTTTACGGTAAGTGGATTTAATACCAGATGATCTGCCTTGCTTTGCTTTACGGCAATTTCGCGCTGCTGCATTTCTAGGTCAAACTTCTGTGCTGTTCCTTTACGCAGCAAGGAGAGTGTTCTGTTGGTAGTAGTTGGCTTTGCTGTGATAGAAAGTACCAACACAAGCCAGTAATATACCGGTAGCCATCTGAAGTATTTATTATATTTCAGTCTGATTGCCTCTGTCAAGTTTACAATAGCAACGCTTATTGGTTCCAGATCAGCCGCTCTGCGCTGAAGAGCACCAGAAAGATAGTAGATATTGAAGCAAATCATCCACAGATGCACATAGAAGTATACATTCTGTGTTCTGTCTGCTCCTTTGGTTCCCATGGCATAGCTGTTTGGAAAAAAGAAGGCGCAATAGAGTAGGAAAGAGATGAGCAGATAAAGCCATGGATGAGAAAACCTAAAGTGGGATGCCTTGGCTAATCTTGCAAGAAAAGGTATGAGAATGGTAAACATGAGTATTTCTGTGATTTTAATGGCATCAGCGAGAAATTCTATGCCCTTTGCTATCGCAATAAAGAAGGCTGAAACCACATTCGGTTGACTGGTGACTGTGGATTGGCGGACAGTATTGCCTGGTGCAAATACACTGAAAGCAAAAGCGCAGGCATAAATGATAAGGATAGAAAGCAAGAAGAAAGGAGTCTTCTTCCTCTCCACCCACATCCATACGATTGCCATAAAGAGAATGGCTGGCATACCCAGACCGGTAACAAAGTTGCCGCCGGCAATGAATATGGCGAGTGCTGCGGAAACCAGCGTGATGATGATTTTCGCTATGATGGATTTTGTAAGATGGAATTCGATGAGTAGGGAGGCAAGAAACAAAGAAATACTATAATATAAGGTATAGTACATCGCTCCGTTATACCAGCAGAATGCATCGTAGAACGACCATACGAACTGTACGGTCATTAATACAAATAGAGTAGAAATGAAAGTGTATTCCAATTTGCTGATATGTAGCAATCTGCGTAATATTGTGTATCCCAGTGTATAGGTGGAAAGAATTAGGCTTCCCAATAGAATAATCGGTACAAGCCAGTATTTGCCAAAAATTCCAGGTTGTAATGCCATCAGGAAACATGCCGAATAGGTACCCTGCCATGTCTGGTAGATGTGCATGGATTCAGCCCAGGCCGCCTGAATACATGCCCCAAATGAATGGGTGGCAGTCCAAGCCTTGTAGACAGGAGCTCCGAATACATAGTCATCTGCAAACTGATGGAGATAGGGACCTATTGCCACAACAGGGATGATGGATAAGATTAGAATACAAATCGCCAATATCGTATGGCTTTTTAACAATTTCTGATTCATCGTATTATTGTTTTTGCTTATTTTTATATGTATAATAACAGAGAAACTTGTGCTTTCTTGCACTAATAGTTGTTAAATTATATAAATGCCGTTAAGACTAAAAGGAAAAAGCTTTCAAGAAAGGAAATGGACATCATGTAGACGAACCTATATGATGACCATGTCTTTTCTTGCCTCGAAATTGGCGATAGTCTTGACGATTTCTTCTGATATGTCATCGGATACATACGAGAAGTCCTTGCCGGTGCGGATGGCTTTGAGGAAGGAGAGGAGCATATAGCGCAACCCTTCTCCATCCAGCTGGTAGAAGTAGCGCTTGTTGTTCTGCGGATTCTCGTATCTCACCTCGAAGTAATCGGTCTTCCACCATGGGGCTGGTACGTAGATGTATCCCTTGGTGCCCGAGATAATCAATTCGCCTTCCGACTTCACGCCTTGACCAACCTTCAGCGAAGCTACGGCATGAGGATAGAGGAAGGATATCTTGGTAAAGGCATCATAGCGCTTTGCGTCGTCCAGGAAGTGAGTGGCTATCTGTTTGCTGCTGTATTCTGTGCCCAGAAGCTGGAAGATAGGCAGGAGTGCCGTCGGTCCCCAGGCGCAGATACTGTTCCATTCGTAAAGACTCTTCTGTGAATCCTGGGTCGGGTCAAAGTCTACGAGACTGGTGCAGGTTGCATCCACCGACATGATATCACCGATGATACCGCCCTTAGCCAAGAGTAAGAGTCGGTAATAGGCTACGGAATAGGCGGTCTTGATAGAATCCATCAAGACTACCTTCTTATCTTTTGCTATTTCCTTGAGTTCTTTCCATTGCTGAGGCTGAAGAGTGATAGGCGATTCGCACAATACGTGTTTGCCAGCTTCTAATGCCTCCTTTATTTGAGCATAGTGCTTGCTTGGGGCAGAGATAACATAGAGCGCATCGCTTTCATCCAGAAGTTCCTGAAAACTGGCTGCCTGCTTTTCCGCTGCCTGCAGATTCTCTGAGAGATATTGGTCGTTGAGGGAGAAAACCTTTCCTGCCTCTAGCCCATTGACATATTGGCTTTCCCGCTCTATCTTGTTGAGGATAGGCGATTCGCCAACCAGTCCGAGGCTAACCACCTGCTGCTCGCTTCTGATCTCCGTGCTCGATACGCCCTGAGTGCGGTCTAGATAAACCACCTTGCAATAGGCGTTGAGATAGTCAAACTTGCCTCTCCAGTCAGAACCTACGGTAAAGATATCTACGTCCAGTCGCTTGATGTCGTCAATCTTCTGTCCCTCGTATTCCTCGATGATGATTTCATCGGCAATGCCTGTGGCACGCACGGCTTCCACTCGTTCCATGAGGGATTGTTGTACATTGATTTTGCCACGCTCACGGTCGAAGGTATCCGAGGTTACGCCCACGATGAGGTAGTCGCCCAAAGCCTTGGCGCGCTCCAGGAGACGGATGTGACCATAATGAAGCAGGTCGTAAGTACCGTATGTGATGACTTTAACCATAAGTTTCTCTATCTTGAAAGTTCTCTATACCTTATTATATATATTATAGCAGCCCCTTTATAGCAGTCCCTTAGCCTGCATATCCTTCAGTGCATCAACGAGAGTGGTGTTGTCTTTTGGACTCAGGTTGCCGAGATGACCTACACGGAATATCTTTTCTGCCATGTCGCCACCATTAGGACATACCCAGATGCCATATTCGTCTTTCAGCTTCAGGAAGATGTCGTAGGCTGAGGCGTTCTGTGGATGCAGAGGAGTAACGGCATTTGACATCGATTGGGAAACGATGGTGAATGGCAGGTCCTTGATCTTGCTTCTGAAATCTTCTGCAAGCATTTTCATGCGCTGGTTCTCACTCTCTACACCGCCATTGCGCTCTATTTCCTTCAGGCGGGCATGAATCTGCAGTAAGGTTCCTACGGCTGGGGTGAAAGGAGTCTGTCCACGCTCACCATTCTTCAAGGCATCCTTCAGGTCGAAATACATCGACTTCACCTTGTTTGCCTCTACTCGCTTGATTGCCTCTGTATCGAGAATGATGACAGAGATACCTGGAGGACATGCCAGTGCTTTCTGTGACCCCGTAATCATTACGTTCACGCCGAGTTCCTTCATGTTGAATGGGTCCGCGAGGAAAGAACTGATGGAATCTACGGCCAGGAAAATATGGTTGCGATGACAGAAGTCGCTGATCATCTGGATGTCGTAGAGCACACCGGTAGAGGTCTCGTGCAGATTGACGAGGAAGCCGGTGTAGCCTTGCCCCTCGTATGGCTTGAGGTCTTCTGCCGTGAGTGGAGTCCCCATCTCAAGCTTGATTTCTGTATGTGGAATCTCATGAATTTCACAGAGTTGTACGAATCGGTGACCAAAGCTACCGCCATTCACTACCAGTACTTTGTCGGCAGGAGTGAATACATTCATGACCACGGCTTCCATAGAGGCAGTGCCCGAACCTGTGATAAAAACTGTGCGGGCATCGTCTGATGCCTTGGCAAACTGCTTCATCAATTGTTCGTTCTCCTTCATGATGGCGGAGAACTCTGCTGTTCTGAAATAAGGCACCTGCTCAGCGCCGATGGCTCTAACCTCATCGCTTGCCATCACAGGTCCTACTGTAAAATTAAGCATATCTTTATTCTTTTTTGATTCTTCCAAATGTCTTGATGCTGGTATATTTACGCCAGAGATTCAGCTTTCTCTTCTTCGGCACACCATGACGGCGGATGTAGTCTTCGGCTCCGTCGAGCATGCGCTGGCATACGTTGCCGTCAAGATATGGGTCGTAGTTATCTACTATCCACTGTCGCTTGGCTATCGCTTCAGGGTCTGTGAGGGCATGGTCGTAGGCGGCAATCAGTTGATCAGGTTCCGTAATGTTTTCCCAGTAGATATCCTTGGATATGGTGCCGATGGTGATTACTGGGCGAGAGAGCAGCAGGAACTCATAGATGGTAGAAGAGGTATCGCTGATGAGCGTATCTGCCATCAGCTGATATTTGGTTACGTTCTCTCCCTTGTCGATGAAGAGAACATCCTTCTTGGTTGCAGCCCATTCACGGTATTCATCTACCCATTCCTGGCGGGTAAGCGGATGGAACTTCATTACTACCAGGGCATTGCGCTCCTTAGCCAGCTTGCCCAGCTCTTCCTTGATGTAAGGAAGCGAAGTGAGTTTTGGCGAGAAGGTAGGAGCGTAAAGGATCAAGGTCTCCTTGCCGCTTTCCCTGAGCAGTTTCTCTCGGTCGGCATCATATTTATGCAGGTTTTCCTTGATCCAATCCTGCTTAGGCCATCCCGTTTCCAATACTTCGAAGTCGCCATATTTCTTTGCTAAAGCCTCGAAGTGGGAGGTGAAGTAAGGACCTTGGGTGAAATAGGTGTCAAAGTAACGGCGGATAATCCAGTGGTCTTTCTTCTCTGCGGCATAGCCGTGGAATACCTGTATCTTGACGCCTGGCAGATAGTAAGGCACAATGTTGCCTGGCACATAGATAGCCTCTGGCTGGAAGTCATAGACTTCTTGAATAGAGTTGGTCCATTTCACCTGGTCGGCATATGGAAAACTGTCTATCTTTGGTTTGTGGATATACCACAATATCTCGTGTGGCAAATGTTGCTTTGTCACATGTTCTTGTATCGGATTAAGTATGTCTATGGCATACTTGTTTTCACAGAAAAGAACTATTCTCATGATTCTATAGGAATTACTTTGCCGTTTTTAATTTCATATCGCTTATCAAACTCCTCCCTGGTTCGCTTCCATCTGTTATGCGTCCATAAATAATAAGGTGGATTCCGTCGGATGGTTTCTTCCAGCATCTGGAAGAAGCGACGGGTAATCTCGTGCTCCGGCAGGGAGTTCGGATTGCGGGTGATGAGTTTGTAGGTTGCCGTGTAGTAGCCGCGCTTAGGGCGGGACATCTCTACATAGAACACGGCATCGTTCATCTTCCTCATGATTCTCTCACCGCCAGTAAATACTGGGGTTTCGGGATGGTTGAGGAAAGGAAGCCATAGGTGGATGTTTTCCCACTTGGGACCCTGGTCGCTGATGTAGCCGAAGATACTGCGGATGTTCTTGCGTTTGTAGTCTACGAGATATCGGAGGATGTCCTTCTTTGGGATAGGCACTCCGTTTTCTTCGTGAGAGCGGATGCGCTTGAAGAGTTCGTCGAAGGCTTGGTTGTGCAGAGGATGATAGATGAGGCCCATCTTGCGTGACTTGGGCAGTTCGATGCCTACACATGAGAGCCACTCCCAGTTGCAGTAATGACCGAGGATGGCTGCCACATCCTGACCTTCCTGGAAACATTGTTCCACTTCTTCGCTGTTATATACCTTGAATCGGCGGCGAAGTTCCTTATCGCTGATGCTCAGAAGTTTAACCGCCTCGAAGAAGTAATCGCTGAACCAGCAGTAGAATTTCTTCTCGATGTCAACAATCTCTTCTTCTGATTTCTCAGGGAAGGAGGTGGTGAGATTCTTACGCACAATGCCTCTGCGGTACTTGATGACGTAATACATCATGAAGTACTCGAAGTCGGCAATGCAATAGAGCAGCCTGAAAGGCAGCAGCGATATTGCATAAAAGAATGCATAAACAATCTTAACCATTTGTAAAACTATAAATTCTTAACTATTAACTCTTTACTCAATTACACCTGCTGCATGTCATGCAACTTCTTGTAATATCCGTCTTTTGTTATCAACTCTTCGTGGGTACCACGCTCCACAATCCTGCCCTCGTGCAATACGCAGATTTCGTCTGCATGCTTGATAGTGCTCAGTCGGTGGGCTACAGCCACGGTGGTACGGGTCTTCATCAGCTTCTCCAAGGCATCCTGCACCAGACGTTCGCTCTCGGTATCAAGAGCTGATGTTGCCTCGTCGAGGATGAGGATAGGAGGGTTCTTGAGGATGGCACGGGCGATGCTCACACGCTGGCGCTGACCGCCAGAGAGTCTGCCGCCACGGTCGCCGATACCAGTATCGAAGCCATGTTCTGACTTGGTGATGAATTCGTAGGCATTGGCAATCTTCGCTGCATTGGCTATTTCCTCATCGGTAGCATCGGTCTTGCCGAAACGGATGTTGTCCTTGAAGCTGGCATTGAAGAGGATGGCCTCCTGGTTTACATTACCTATCAGCTGTCGGAGATCGTGTACGCAGAGGTCCTTCACGTTGATGCCGTCGATGAGCACTTCGCCCTCCTGTACATCGTAGTAACGAGGAATCAGGTCGAGCATCGTACTCTTTCCGCTACCGCTCTGACCCACCAGTGCGATGGTCTTTCCCTTAGGAATCACCAGGTTGATATCCTTCAGCACGTAAACCAGTTCACCATTCTGATGGTCGGTATAGGCAAAGGAAACATGGCGGAACTCTAGCTGATGCTCGAAGCTACTGATATGCTCAGGGTTCTCCTTGTCCTTGATTTCAATCTCTGCCTGTAGAATCTTGTCGATACGCTCCATGCTTGCCAATCCCTTTGGGATATTGTAACTCGCTTTGGAGAATTCCTTCAGCGGGTTGATGATGCTGTAGAGCATTACGAGATAGAAGATGATGGTAGGACCGTCGATTCTGCCGTAATCCAGAACCTGGATACCGCCAAACCACAATACCACTACGATGAGGATGGTTCCCAGGAACTCACTCATCGGGTGTGCCATCTGCTGGCGGATATTTACGCGCATGATGTTGTCGCGGTAGCTGCTGTTAACCTGATTGAAACGCTTGTTCATCTTTTCTTCTGCACAGAACGCCTTGATGATGCGCAAGCCGCCCAGGGTTTCTTCTACCATACTCATCGTGTCGCTCCAAAGTGCCTGTGCCTCGATACTGTGTGCCTTCAGTTTCTTGCCCACTACTCCCATGAACCAGCCGAAAGGTGGTACAAAGAGAATGGTGAAGAGGGTGAGCTGCCAACTGATGCAGATCAGCGTAACGAAATAGAAGAGAATCAGGATAGGGTTCTTGAAGAGCATGTCGAGCGACGACATGATGCTGTTCTCCACTTCCTGCACATCACCGCTCATGCGGGCAATGATATCTCCCTTGCGCTCCTCGCTGAAGAAACCGAGCGAGAGACTGTTTATCTTCTGGTAAATCTGGTTGCGGATGTCTCTTACGATACCTGTACGAATAGGTATGATGGTGGCTGACGAGAGGAAATAGGCTCCCGTCTTGAGGAATGTCATGAAGGCTAGGAATATGCCGATGACCAAAAGGGCTGTTGATGCACTATGGACAACAATAAACTCCTGAATATAATAATACAGGTTATTGGTTGCAACCTCCTTGATGCTACCCCAATCTCCATTCCAGTGCATATACTCGTTAACACGGATACCACCATCTACTTTGAACAGGATTTGCAGGATTGGTATCAAGGCTGCAAACGAAAAGATGTTCAATACCGCAGACAGGATATTGAACAGGATTGACAGTCCCAGATACTTTTTGTATGGAGGGACGAATCGGCGTAAAATTTGCAAGAATTCCTTCATAGGTGCAAATATAGTGCTTTTTAAGAAAACCGCCAAACTTTTGGCGGTTTTTCTTGTTTATATTCTGTTTTTTCTTTCAGAAGAGTCTTTTTATTCAGAAAAAGCTGTTCTGAAGAGTTTGGTTTTACTCCTTTACTTCTTCTCCGAAGAGAGTAGCAGAGGTAGAACCGGTGATGCGAACCTTCACGAACTCTCCGATGTGGTGGTTGCCCTTATCGATGACAACCGCCTTGTTCTGTTCTGTTCGACCCATCATCTGCTCGCGGCTACGCTTGCTGAAGTTCTCGATGAGGATGGTGAATACCTTGCCCTCATCCTTCTTGTTCTGTTCGGCGCTCACCTCGGTTTGCAACTTGATAAGTTCGTTGAGGCGGGCTATCTTGGTTTCCTCAGAAACGTTGTCTGGCAGGTGCTTGGCTGCGTAGGTGCCCGGGCGCTCTGAATACTTGAACATGAAGGCGCTGTCGAATCCTACTTCCTTCACCAGCGAGAGGGTTTCCTGATGGTCTTCCTCGGTCTCGTCGTGATAACCCACGAAGATGTCGGTGGTGATGCCGCAGCCCGGGATGATACGCTTGATATCGGCGATGCGCTGCAGATACTCCTCACGGGTGTATTTGCGGTTCATCAGCTTCAAAATCTTGTTGCTTCCGCTCTGTGCAGGGAAGTGGATGTGCTTGCAGAGGTTTGGCTCTTCGGCAATGGCGTGGAGGATGTCCTCGGTCATATCCTCTGGGTTAGAGGTGGTGAAGCGTACTCGCATATCCGGTACAGCCTGGGCTACCATGTGGAGGAGCTCGGCAAAGGAAAGACTGCCTTCCTCGCGCTTGCCCGATGGCGAGAGACCATAACTGTTTACATTCTGTCCAAGCAGGGTAACCTCCTTGAAGCCACGCTGCTGCAAATCGCGAACCTCACGCAGGATGCTCTCAGCATCGCGGCTGCGCTCACGTCCACGGGTATAAGGCACGATGCAGTAGTGGCAGAAATTGTTGCAACCACGCATGATGCTTACGAAACCGCTCACTCTGTTGCCACCGATGCGCTGAGGTACGATGTCACGGTAAGTCTCGGTCTTAGAGAGTTCGATGTTGATGGCGTTGGTTCCCATCTCGCACTGCGCAATCATATCCGGCAGGTTGAGATAGCTGTCTGGTCCGCAAACGAGATTGGCATAGTGGTTCTGGATGAGGTCATCCTTCACGCGCTCTGCCATACAGCCCAAAACGCCGAGAATCACCTTTCTTCCCTTTTTCTGCTCTGCATGCAGGGTGTCGAGGCGATGATAAATCTTGTTCTCTGCATTCTCGCGGATACTGCAGGTGTTCAGGAAGATGGCATCAGCCTCTTCTTCTTTCTCACAAATTTCGTAGCCAGCCATCTGCATCACAGAGGCAACTACTTCACTGTCTGCCACGTTCATCTGGCAGCCATAAGTCTCAATAAATAGTTTCTTCATTGTTCTAGATGAATTCTATTCGTTTATAATGTTATTGTAATTAAAATATGTAACTATCTGAATTTCTGTCGCGAAGAAGGAGTATGATGCTCTATCATTCCCTTCGATACTGCCATCAATACAAAATAGATGACGACGGCAGAGATGAGGCCGGCGATGGCATCGATGAGATAATGCGCCTGAATATATACGGTAGCCAGACACAGGAAGATGTAGAATGGCAGCATCACGTATAGCAGTTTTCGGTTGCCGGTATGCCAGACCAGGAGCATGCAGATGGTGCTCACGCCCACATGCGAACTTGGGAAAGCGGCAGTAGGACGCTCGCCGGCGTTCTTGGCATCCTCTACAAGCTGGTAGAAGATTCCATCGGTGTAGCCCGGTGTCGGCAGGCAGTTGGTATGGGTATTGAAGTAATCGCCCAAAGCCGGGAAGATGCCTTTGGTTATTTCTGATATCCCTACTGCATCAAAGTAGAAGGTCGGACCCACTACCGGTACATAGATGTAGATGAGATAGTAGATAAAGAAACTGGTGAGCATGACGAATGCAGCTCTTTCAGCCTCATAATATCTACAGAAGAAATAATAGAATGAAACCAATGCAATCATCGGATAATACATAAAGTAGCCCATCGACATCAGTTCGCTTACTACAGCCCAAGGCAGGGCTTTGGCAAAGAGCAGGGCGGGCTGACATCCGAAAAGATCCTGCTCCCAACCTGCAAAGATATGGTCGAGGTTGGGGAACATGCGGTTGATTTCGTAGGTGTCGGGATACCACCAGGCAAGCAAAGCCATCTGGGCGATGATGCGCACCATCTTGGTGATGCGGCAAGGTATCATGCGGTATACTGCCCAAAGAGCGATGGTCATGACGAGCACTCTCAGTCGTCCCCAAAGCATAGCTTCCGGGTTTACGAGTTTGGTATAGGTAAAGAGCATGGTGATAATGGTGATTGCCATATATCCCAGCATGACCCATTCCAGTGTCATCAGTCCCTTCTTCGGGTTCTTGTCTATCTTGAAATAATCTGTTATCACGCTTCTTATTAGTTTATAATTTATAGTTTACAGTTTATAGGGCAATCTCGCTATACAGTGTAGCCGTTATCAACTATCAACTATTAACTTTTAACTATTAACTAGTTTACAGCCATCCGTTATCCTTGTACCACTTGATGGCGAGCTTCACACCTCTTTCCAGTGGATAATGAGGATGATAGCCCAGTTCATCCATGGCTGGCTCAATATCACATCGCCAGTTGCGCTGTTTCAGAATGTTGTACTTATCATTGTTCAGGGCCGACATCTTGCCCGTCATCCTTCCGAGATACTCTCCGAAGAAGGTTACGATGCGCAACACCCAGACAGGTGCCTTGATGCGTAGCATCCAAGGATTGCCTAACTCCTTTTTTATCAGGTCGCTGAAGGCAGCAGACTGATATACTTCTCCATCGCTGAGGAAGTATTTCCTGCCGTTCATTCCATGATCCAGAGCCAGGAATACAGCCTGTACCACGTCCTGTACATATACAAAAGTGATGTCCTGACGCTTGAATCCTACAGCAAAGTCAACATGTTGCTTGATGCTCTGCGCCATGAGAAAATAATCTTTCTCCCTAGGACCATAAACTCCTGTAGGGCGGAGGATGATATAAGGGAAGTTATTGCCGATGCTGTCCAGATAGCGTTCTGCCTCCAGCTTACTCTTTCCGTATGCAGTATTTGGCTTAGGAGTATCATGTTCTGAGATTTCCTGATAAGGCTGCTCTTCGCGGATGGCTCCAAAGATGCTGAGCGAACTGACAAAGACAAATCGCCTGATAGGCATCTGGAGGCGCAGAAGGACGTTCACCAGATGCTTGGTTCCCTCTGTGTTTACCTTATAAAAGTCCTCTGCATGCAGGCACTTCGTTGCGCCGGCTGCATGCACTATATAGTCGAACTCGTGCGGGGCGAGTTCTTTCTCCAACTCTTCCTCTGAAGAAAGATTGAGATTGATAAAATGGATGCGTTCGTCTTGCAGATACTTTCTGGAACTGGTAGGGCGTACTGCCGCCCAGGTTTCCATGCCCTGTCTTAAGGCCTCTTCCACGATGTAGCTGCCGATAAAGCCCGACGCACCCGTTACTAGAATCTTCATTAATTATTTATAAAATTGCAATTTTGGGTGCAAAGATACTATTTTTTCATGAGTTATCCATATTGTTATGCAAAAATTATTTTAAATTCTTCTGTTTCTTCACAAAAAGTATTATCTTTGCACTTATGACGCAAGTATCAGGTTTTATATTGTCTCCTGTAGATGCAGTTTCGGATAGATTCACGGAAATCTCCGAGCTCTCTACCAGCGGTTTTAATGTCCTGCTCCGTGCCAAGCGCAACGGTCAGTGGTGGATATTGAAATCGTTGAAGCCTGATGTGTGTCATGATTCTACCTTCCTGCAGCTTCAGCAGAAGGAATATGACATCCTTGCCCGCCTTGACCATCCCGGTATTGTGAAGGTTGAAGGGTTGGAGGAAGTTGAGGGATACGGCAGATGTATCGTGATGGAATGGATAGATGGTGTGACGCTTGAAGAATGGCTCACCCAAGGGCATTCCGGTTTTGAACGCAGACAGATAGCCCGCCAGCTTTTGCAGGTGATGGAGTATGTGCACAATCAGCAGATTGTGCATCGCGACCTGAAACCTGCCAATATCATGATAGCCCGTAACGGAGGTACGATCAAGTTGATTGATTTCGGGCTCTCTGATGCCGATAGCTATACCATTCTGAAGAGCCCTGCCGGTACCGAAGGGTATGTTTCGCCTGAGCAGCAGGAGGAGAGTATGCCTGATGTGCGCAATGATATCTACAGCCTGGGAGTCATCTTGAAGGAGATGCGGCTGGGATGGTCTTGCCGTTGGGCTGTCAAGAGATGTTTTCTTCCTTTAGAGTATCGGTATCCTAATGTGTTAGCTTTAAGGATGCATATTCAGTCGCTTCATCGTCGCCTAATAGCTTTAAACTGTCTTCTCGCTTTTTTAGTTTTGGGCACATCAGGTATTGTTTTATATAATAAGGTGGTAAAGCCAGAGATACTATACGATGTGGTTGCTCAGTTTACTGTTGGCAACCTGGTATATAAGTCGTGGGGTGGCGGTTTGGTTACAGTAAGTGCTGCCAATGACCGGGATTCTGTCATCGAGATACCAGCTACCGTGAAATATCAGGGTGTGAGTTATCGTGTAGATGAGTTGGAGGATAGTGCTTTTGCTGTGCATCCTTTCCTGAAGCGGGTCGTGATGCCAGATAATCCCAAGTTGCACGTGATGAAACATGTCTTTGACGGCAGTCCTAATCTGGAGAGTATATATTTCCGTAGCAAGACGCCACCTAGGTTGGGAAATGCAATTTGGAAGGTGACGATGGATGATATCTTTGAGGCTCTTAGTTTTAGGAAGATTGTTCTCTATGTTCCTAAGGGTAGCAAAGATGCTTATTGCCGTTCACCGTGGGGGCGCTTTACTTATATTGTGGAGTTTGAGAAATGACAACGATAAAATTAAAAATGGCACTCCCTGTTTTTGAGGGATGCCATTTCTTTGTTAAAAGGATATGGTTTGAGATTCATATAGAATCTCAGACCGCAGGGATGTTATATCTGTCCTGCTCTAATATCCTGGGTTCATAGAAAATGATTCAAATGACTATAAATACGCTTTCAGATTTTATTTTATCTCCCAAATCAATCTTTACTTTCTGGCTGCAAAAATACATAAAAAGAACGAAAGTAGATTGGTTCAAAACGGTTCAATTTCAGTTTATTGCAATAAAAGGTACATTTTTTGTGGGAAAGACGGCAAATATTGTTTATCTTTGCAATCTGTAAAAAGCAAATAGATGAATATATAATGATGGAAGATTATAAACAAGAAGATTTTGATAGACTCAAGAATGAGGTCGAAACGCTGGTGGGACGAAAGATAGTTTCACCAAGGGATTTTGATTTCCTTTCCCGACAGATAGAGGGTTATACCCAGGAAACGGTTTCGGTGAGCACGCTGAAGCGTCTGTGGGGATATGTGGCATGTTCCTGCAAGCCGAGCAGGTTCAATCTGGAATTGCTCTCCCGCATGGTGGGATATCCCAGCTGGAATGCGTTCGTAGAGAGTAAGGATGCTGTTGCTTCCAGCCGATTCTTTATCAAGAGCAAGCTGATTGCTGATGCTCTTGTCATAAATGATCTGGTTAGACTGACCTGGCAGCCCGGCCGTATTCTTACCATCAAGTATTTGGGAAATGACAATTTCAAGGTGATGGAATCGCTGAACAGCAAACTGGCTGCCGGGGATACGTTTACCTGCCACCAGTTTGTGGCTGATGAGCCTCTTTATCTTTCCAACCTGAACCATCCCGGCATTCCTCTCTGCAACTATGTGGCAGGACAGAATGGAGGCATCAAGTGGAATGTTCTTGAAGGATAAACTGTACGGTTCTTTCACCATATAATCAAGGGTCTATACGCCACTTTTTCATCGTGGCATATAGCCCCTTGTCGTTTCTTCTGCTAACCTTCCAACACCCATTTCCATGCCGGTCTTATTTCTATCTTGAGTCCATCACGCACAATCTCTCCTTCATCCTCGTAGGTAATTATCATGGCTCGCTTCAGAGGATACAAACCATGCAAGGCTACTAATGCTTTCACTTCCCGCTCTATGGTTTCTCCGTCGCTCATCTGATAGCTCGCTTGCACAGCCAGTCCCTCATCAGGCACATGGAAATCCACCTCTATGTTTTTATTGTAATAGTATAAGCCCTTGCCGTATTTCTTATACAATGTAATTGCGCAAAGATTCTCCAGTAAAGAGGTATTCGGATTGCTGATGAAGAGATGCAGCAGCCCATTATCTACAAAATAATGTTTTTTAATTGTTTCTTTCTCCACGAACTTGGAGACATAATTATCGATAGAAATCAATAAGCATGATTCCTGTAGATAGCGAACATACTCCATTACTGTTGATGGGCTACATGAAGTACCGGTTGCTTTTATCAGATTGCTCAAACGGTTCAAGGAGCAGGGCTGTTTCACGCTTTCTGCCAATCTTCTTACACATAGGCGTAAGGCATCCTCGTTTTTTATCTTGTGACGAACCACCAGGTCATTAAAGAAAATACGATTATACAAGCTGTTTAACCATACTCTCTTTTCTTGAAAATGTACAAGCTCAGGGAACCCACCCCAGTCGAAGTAGGTTCGGAAGTGGCGCTGCAGTTCATTTGCTTTTCGTCCATATTGCCAATTCTTTGAAAGCAACACTCCTACAGCTTTCAGATATTCTGAAAAGCTATATGGAAATACGCTGATATCCAGATATCTTCCTCCCAAAACAGTCTCTATGTCACGGCTTAGCATTTTGGCATTGCTGCCAGTTATATAGATGCGATATTTTTGGTTGGCAAGACGGCGTGCAAAGTTTGCCCACCCTTCCACATTCTGTATCTCATCAAAGAAGAAGATGGGCTGACTCTCATACATGCTATGATAGGCTTGCAATATAAGGTCGAAGTCGGTTACCGACATTCCTTGCAAGCGTTCATCGTCAAAGTTGATATATACTATATTTTCTATCTCAACTCCATTTGCCAGCAATTGCTGAATTCTCTGGTATAGCAAATAGGATTTTCCTGCTTGCCTTACTCCAACAAACACATAATTGCCATACTCCTCTAGGTCTAGAGGACGCTGTACCAAAGGAATACGACCTATATATTCCTGGTTCTCAGCTATTATCGCTCGAAACAAATCCTTTTCCATATACTTACTTTTTGCGGCAAAAGTACAAATTTTATTCGATACCACAAAATAAAAACGGTATTTTTTATTCGGTAGCAACGAATAAAATATTTTGTTTCTTTTCGCTGATACCGAATAAAATCTATTAATAAAGCTTTTTCATGGCGTGTAGTGTCATTCTTCGTCATCCTTGATTCTCAAAAAGGGTCTATACGCCACTTTTTCATCGTGGCATATAGACCCTTGCCAACCAAGTTAATTGCAGATTTACTATATTATTCGGGCTTTGTATCAAAGAAACCGATAAACTCATCAAAATCTCGAAGAATGTCATTCAACTTAGGATTACTCTTCTGAACTATAATGGCTATGTAATTGTCAACTTCTTCATCTCGAAGCACTGCTGTCCCGTTTAGAAATCATCGGGGCAGAAAAGGCTAGGATATAGCCAATCCTCCGTCTCTTCTGTCGGAACAGCTTTGTTAGACAATTCATTTAAAGGAGTCTTGTCCGTAAGGAATAGACCCACGTTCTTTGAAATAGTGTGTAGCGATTGTTCTATGTGCATCACTTTCTTTGCATAAGCTAAAAGCAAGTATGTGCATATGGCAATCCAGATTTGCAGATATATGGCATTCTCGGAAGTTCTATAAAAGGATTTGATGTGAAGGTGTTGCTTAATCCATTTAAAGTAAAGTTCCACGTTCCATCTTTCCCTATATAATTCAGATATGGTAAGCGCTTCATATTCTATGTTGTTTGTGAGAAACCTATACACCTTACTTGTTGCATAGTCCTCATAGGTTACCATTCTAAGTTCTTCAGGATACCATTTGGCTGTATGTAGTCCTGTTAATTTGATACGTTCATCAGAAATGATACCAGTACTCTTGTCAACTTCGGCTTCTGATACAACTTCAAAAAGCATGTTATCTTTTGCCCTAGTAATAAAGAATGCATTCACGACCTGTTAATTGAGCATAGCTCATTACTAGAAATTGGTCTTTGCAAGAGAAGTTTCTTGCTCTGTAGTTTCCCTTATAACGGTCTACACAAGTTTTGAAATCACGTTCTGGTATAAGTGACATAATCTGAGAGAATATAGTTTTGCCTTTGTTCATCGCACACGTATTTTAAATATGCGTGCAAAGATACAAAATCAAATCGAATACACTATAAAAAGTCCGTAAACTTTTGAGTATTAATAACTTATTTAATAATTGTCTCGTTTTAACGGGACACTAGTGATAAAAAGAATGAAAGTGGATTGGTTCAAAACGGTTCAATTTCTGTTTGCCGGGCAATTTTGTTTGAAAGTAATTTGGAGATTCCGAATGGAACCTCATGAAACAGCAAAAGCTTCAAACCGCAACGACGGTTTAAAGCTTTTGCTGATATATATATAAAAAATTGAGGTGTTATGCTTCATGCTGTCTTACACCCATGCGGGCCTCTACTACGTTTACTACATAGTCGCCGAGTTTCTCGCATTCCTGGATGATATCCATATACATGGTACCGATGGCGTAGGTATAGAGATGGTTGTTCACATCGTTGATGTTCTGGCTCTTCAACTGATTGCGATAGTTGTTGATTTCGTTCTCGATGTTGAAAGAGAGGTTGGCATCGTTGTCTCCCTTATGACCTACGAGTGTGATGTTCATCTGGGTAAGGGCATTGTCGGTAAGTTCCATCATCTGATGCATGTGCTCATACTGTGAAGTGATGAAGTCTTCCTTGCCCTTGAAACGGCGGTTCAGCGTGCGTGCGATGTTGAAGCAGCTGTCACCGATACTCTCGATTTCAGAAATCTCACGGAGCATGGCACGAATCTTGGCCTTGGTCTCGTCAGAAAGATGAGAATCGCTCACCTGGTCGAGATACTTGGCAATCTCTATCTCCATGCTGTCAGAGATGCCCTCGTATTTCTCGATGCGGCTATAGAGTTTTACAAACTTTTCTTCATTGGTCTCGCCAAGAAGCGTCTTCACCATGCCGAACATGCGCTGGATGCGCTCGGCAAAACAATGGATTTCCTTCTGTGCCTCCAAGACAGAGATTTCCGGTGTCTTCATGATACCGCTCTGGATAAAGCGTAGGCGGAAGTCGTCTTCATCGGTATTCTTCTTAGGACGGATAATCTTGCATACCAGCTTCTCTATCTGTGGAATGAACCAAACCAGGATAAAGGTGTTGGATAGGTTAAAGGTGGTATGGAAGGCGGCAAGCACAAAGGATAGCTTGGCGGCATTGGCTACGAAATGAGAATCGGTCTTCTCCATCATGTCGTCATAACCTACCCAGCCGCAAACCAGATGGATGAACGGGCGGAATACGCAGAGTATCCAAAGCACACCAAAGATGTTGAATACCATGTGCGCCATCGCCGCTCTCCGGGCCTGGGTATTGGCGGTGAGCGCTGCCACGTTGGAGGTTACGGTTGTTCCGATATTCTCACCCATCACAAGCGCAATACCCTGATAGATAGGCAATACGCCGGTAGAGCAGAGTATCATCGTAATCGCCATGACGGCTGCCGAACTCTGCACGCACATAGTGAGTATACTACCGATAATCAGAAAGGTGATGGTGGTCTGGAAACTGTGAGGGTCGAAACTTGCAAAGAATTCAAGAACCGGCTGATTATGAGCCAGATCCATGTCGATACCGGTTTGGCGTAAAGTTCCCAAACCGAGAAACATAAAGGATATACCGAAGATGAAGTCGCCGATAATCTTGCGCTTCTTGCTGTAAATCAGGATGATGGCGATGAAGAACGTCGGCCATACAAAATCTGTGATGTTAAACGAGAAACCGGCACTCATGATCCATGCGGTGAGCGTGGTTCCTATGTTGGCGCCCATGATAACGGAGATAGCCTGGGCTAGGGTAAGGAGACCGGCATTAACGAATGATACGGTCATCACTGTTGTGGCTGTAGAAGACTGCACCGCTGCGGTGATGAGCGTACCCGTGAGGATGCCCGTCAAACGGTTGGTGGTCATTGTTCCTAACACATGGCGGAGCTGTGGTCCTGCCATCTTCTGCAAACTGTCGCTCATGGTCTTCATACCGAACATCAGTAGGGCGAGTGCTCCAATAAGCTTAAAAAATATCCAAATCGACATATAATAACTTAATTAATGTTGTCAAATACATCTGGTTTCCGAATTTCTTCGTAACTTTACACTCTGTAGGCGTCTCTCTTCTAAAAAGAGTAAGCCGATGCTCAAAAAGCACCTTTGGGGGCTTCGAGAGCGGGTAGATTAGTTTAATTTTGTAACATAGTTTTAATACAAATGAAACAAGTAATTCAAATCCGTTGCAAAAATAATAAAAAATCTCAGAAAGTAGAAATCGGAAGCACACTTTTTGATATTTTTTCTGCATTTGACCTTAAAATGACCCACGGACCGGTGTCTGCAAGGGTAAATAACAAGGTTGAAGGCATGCATTATCGTGTTTATAATTCTAAAGATGTGGAATTCCTTGATATGACTTCTTCATCCGGTTCGCGTGCATATACCCGTACCCTCTTCTTTGTTCTCTGCAAGGCGGTACAGGACATTTATCCTGCTACAGATGTGGTGATTGATATCCCCGTATCGAATGGTTTCTACGTAGATATCCGCCTGGGCAGACCTGTTGTAGATGAAGATGTGAACATCATCCGCCGTCGCATGCAGGAGATTATCGATGCCAGGATGCCGATACGCCGCTTCACCGTGCCTACCGAAGAGGCAGTTGCGCTGTTCCAGGAGAAAGGGGATGTTGAGAAGGTGAAACTGCTCAAGACGTCGGGCTCTATCTATACTACCTATTATAAAATAGGTGATTATGTGGATTATTACTACGGCACGCTTCTCACCAATACCTCGCAGCTCTATCTCTTCGGGCTGGAAAAATATTATGATGGCATGCTCCTGCGCATTCCTTCGCTCAAGAACCCGGATGTGCTGGGCGAAATGACCCGACAGGACAAGATGTTTGAGATATTCAAGGAGCATCATCGCTGGCAGAGTATCCTGGGCATCAGGACTGTAGGCGATTTTAACCAGGCGATAGATGCCAATCATTCTACCGACATCATCAATATCAGCGAGGCGCTGCAGGAGAAGAAGATTGCCAAGATTGCTGAGGAGATTGCCAGCCGCAAGGGCGTGAAACTGGTGCTGCTGGCAGGTCCTTCTTCTTCGGGCAAGACCACTTCGTGCAAGCGCCTGAGCATACAGCTTGCCGTAAACGGATTGAAACCGCTCCAGATTTCGCTCGATGATTATTTCGTAGATAGGGAGAAAACGCCGAAGGATGCTTCGGGCGAATATGATTATGAGAGCATCTATGCCCTGGATCTCGATTTGATCAACGAGCAGTTCAATGCCCTCTTCCGTGGTGAGGAGGTAGAATTGCCGAAGTATGATTTCCAGAGCGGAAAGAGTAAAAAGAGCGGCAACAAGCTGAAGATGAACGATAACAATGTGCTGGTGGTAGAGGGCATTCATGCATTGAACCCAGAGCTGACGGCCCACATCCCACAGGAGCAGATATTCAGAGTATATGCTTCGGCGCTGACCACGATTCTTCTGGACAATCACAATTATATCCCGACAACAGACAACCGTTTGCTTCGCCGCATCATCCGCGATTACAAGTATCGGGGTGTCTCTGCCCAGGAAACCATTCATCGCTGGCCTTCGGTAAGGGCGGGTGAGAACAAGTGGATATTCCCGTTTCAGGAGAATGCCGATGCGATGCTCAATACGGCGATGCTTTATGAGCTGGCTGTGATTAAGACGCAGGCAGAGCCGCTGCTGCAGCAGGTTCCGGAGAATTGCGAGGAATATGCTGAGGCTTACCGGTTGCTTAAGTTCCTGAAATATTTCAAGGGTATACCTTATAATAATCTGCCGCCTACTTCGCTTCTGCGAGAGTTCCTGGGGGGCAGCTCGTTCCATTATTAAAGGGTAGCTTATCAAAAAAGTCCAAAGATAGTTTTCAAACCAGATTTCTTTCTTTGGACTTTTTCTTTAAAGTCTATGGCTCTATTATTTGGTATTGTAATTTGATGTTTGGCTTATCCTCTCTGTCGATAAGATATGCGACATTCCATCTTTGCATCACATTTGTAAAGTTCTGTTCTATATGGATGGATAGAATTTTGCAACTTTCTGTTGACGCCAAGGAACTCTCTAGTTTGGCTATCCCATGTGTTGATTCTCCTTGTATGTAGATTAGCGTGTATTTTAGAAAGTTCACTTCTGGTAGTTCTATTTTTGTGTCAGGTTTTGCGCTACTTACACAATTCTTGAAATACTTTTCAAAGTCATCTTTCGTGTTTATGGTAAGAATCTGATTGTCTGGAGTCTCTATCATCACATCGGTAGGAATCTCATACTTTCTATATGACGCAGTATTTTCATCGTTGTTAGAACAACTTGCCATTAATGTTAAAATGCAGCTTAATATTGCTGATATTATTGTACTTCTCATAATCTTTTTCATACGTTTGGCATTTTTGTTAATAATTAAATTATGGGTGCAAATATACAAGATTAATTTAAAACGAACTTTGTCTTATGTAACAAAAACTTTTCCTATTTTATCGTCTGTGCGCTTGACGATACGATTTTTGTTCTAAAAGAGCGTACTTATAATAATCTGCCGCCTACTTCGCTTCTGCGAGAGTTCCTGGGTGGAAGCTCGTTCCATTATTAAAGGTTTTATCTTTCGGAGATAAGTTGGCTGTTTGAGTAGGACAACCAACTGGCAGAAGCCGGACAGCCGACTAGCGCCTTATCCGCTAGTCGGCTGTTTGTCTTTAACAGTCCTCGGAACTGGGTTTATCTGATATCCTTTTAGGCGTCTGATTTTCTTTTTTAGGCGATAGACGAAAAACTCTTCACTCTTCACCAAATGCTCCGAACCCCCTGTGTTTATCGGCATTCCGAGGGGTGAAGAGTGCTCGGGCACTCTTCACCCACTCTTCACCACTCTTCACCTTCGGTCGCACAAAAAATGCGCCGGTCCTTTTAGCGGATTCTAAATCCGTCAGAGCTGAGCGGTGAAGAGTGGTGAAGAGAGGGTGAAGAGATACAAATAACTCTTCACCCCTCGGAATGCCGATAAACACAGGGGTTTCGGGCCGAAAGGTGAAGAGTGAAGAGTATTTTGGAGTAGAGTTGCTATACTTTATATAAAGCGTACGAATTTATAAAGCCTGCGGCTTAGAGCTTGCTGCCATAGCACAAGTCGCCGGCATCGCCGAAGCCTGGTACGATATACTTATGCTCGTTCAACCCCTCATCAATAGAGGCACACCAAATAGTAGTCTTGTCCTCTGGGAAGGTCTTCTTGACGTGCTCAATGCCCTCAGGTGCAGCTAGAACACAGGCAATGTGGATATGTTTAGGATTGCCCTTGGTGAGGAAAGCCTTCATACCCATCTCCATGCTGATACCTGTGGCAAGCATAGGGTCGGCAATGATGAGCACCTTATCTGTAAGATCAGGTGTGGCGAGGTATTCGATATGTACGCCCACCTCAGTATGCTCCTTGTTGGTATACTCGCGATAAGCACTCACAAAGGCATTGCCAGAGTGGTCGAAAATATTGAGAAAACCTTCGTGGAAAGGAAGTCCGGCACGGAAGATCGTACCGATGACAATCTTTTCGGTAGGAAGATTGACCTGGGCCACACCGAGTGGTGTAGTCACCTCAGTCTTTTCGTAATTAAGAGTCTTTGATATTTCAAAGGCTTCATACTCACCGATTCTCATAATGTTGTTGCGGAAGAGCAGTCGGTTCTTTTGATAATCGCAGTCACGCATCTCAGCCAGATAGCGGTTGATGATGCAATTGTGCTCGCTCAGATTATTTATCTTCATATAGTTGTAGTTTTTCTGCAAAGATATAATAAATCTCGGAAACGGCAAAATGTTTGGGCAATTATTTTCTCTCTGGGGAATGAAAGAACATGTTTCTATCTTATTTTTCCTTCAAATATTCTCTTATATATAAAAAGAGGTGTAAATCTCAGCTTCAAATTCTCCAAGCAGAGATTTTTTGCAAAGTCAACGTGGCAAATATCAGATGAAATCTTCCATTTTTAACTTCTTTAACCTAAAAAGAATTTAAAATACATTTTTTATGCATGAGAATCTTTGCCATAAAACATATTTTTCGTAACTTTGCGGCGATTTAGGAAACGAACAAATATTTCACAACTTAAATACATTTAAAGTAAAATGGCAAAGTTAGATTTGACAAAGTATGGTATTACTGGTGCTACAGTAATCGCTCACAATCCTTCTTACGAGAAGTTGTTCGAGGAGGAGACAAAGGCTGGTCTCGAAGGTTATGAGAAGGGTCAGCAGACAGAATTAGGTGCAGTTAACGTTATGACTGGTATCTACACAGGTCGTTCACCTAAGGATAAGTACATCGTAATGGATGAGAACTCAAAGGACACTGTATGGTGGACTACTGATGAATATAAGAATGATAACCACCCAATGTCTGAGGAGGTTTGGGGTACAGTGAAGGACCTCGCTGTTAAGGAGCTCTGCAACAAGAACCTCTATGTTGTAGATGGTTTCTGCGGTGCTAACAAGGATACTCGTATGGCTGTTCGTTTCATCGTTGAGGTTGCTTGGCAGGCTCACTTCGTAACAAACATGTTCATCCGTCCTACAGCTGAGGAGTTCGAGGCATTCGAGCCAGACTTCGTTGTTTACAACGCTTCTAAGGCTAAGGTTGAGAACTACAAGGAGCTCGGTTTAAACTCTGAGACTTGCGTTGCTTTCAACGTAACATCTAAGGAGCAGGTTATCATCAATACATGGTATGGTGGTGAGATGAAGAAGGGTATGTTCTCTATGATGAACTACTTCTTGCCATTGAAGGGTATGGCTTCTATGCACTGCTCTGCTAACTGCGATATGAACGGTGAGAATACAGCTATCTTCTTCGGTCTTTCTGGTACAGGTAAGACTACATTGTCTACAGACCCTAAGCGTAAGTTGATCGGTGACGATGAGCACGGATGGGATGACAATGGTGTATTCAACTTCGAAGGTGGTTGCTACGCTAAGGTTATCAACCTTGACAAGGAGTCTGAGCCAGATATCTACAACGCTATCAAGCGCAACGCTCTCTTGGAGAACGTAACTGTAGCTGCTGATGGTAAGATTGACTTCGCTGATAAGAGCGTAACAGAGAACACTCGTGTTTCTTACCCAATCTTCCACATCAACAACATCCAGCCAGGTTCTTCTGCTCCAGCTGCTAAGCAGGTTATCTTCCTCTCAGCTGATGCATTCGGTGTATTGCCTCCAGTATCTATCCTGACTCCAGAGCAGACTCAGTACTACTTCCTCTCTGGCTTCACAGCTAAGTTGGCAGGTACAGAGCGCGGTATCACAGAGCCTACTCCAACATTCTCTGCTTGCTTCGGCCAGGCATTCTTGGAGTTGCACCCAACAAAGTACGCTCAGGAGTTGGTTAAGAAGATGAACAAGAATAACGCTAAGGCTTACCTCGTTAACACAGGTTGGAACGGTACTGGCAAGCGTATCTCTATCCGCGATACACGTGGTATCATTGACGCTATCCTGAACGGTGACATCGACAAGGCTCCTACAAAGCAGATTCCTATGTTCGACTTCAAGGTTCCAACAGAGTTGCCAGGTGTAGCTACTGAGATCTTGGATCCACGCGATACATACGCTGAGGCTTCTCAGTGGGAGGAGAAGGCTAAGGATTTGGCTGCTCGTTTCATCAAGAACTTCAAGAAGTATGAGACAAACGAGGCTGGTAAGGCTCTCGTTGCTGCTGGTCCACAGCTCTAATTCGATACTTCGAATTTATACTAAATATGGAATCCCGTTTCTTGCAAAAGAAGCGGGATTTCTTCGTTTTTATGCCTCGAAATCACTAAAAAACTTAAAAAATGCGCCTAAAAATGAATAATTTGCATAATAATAAGGAGAAAAGGTCGAGTTTTTAAAGAATTCTCAGTAAATTTGCAGCTAAAAATAAAATAGGATAGAATGAAAAGGAAGTTTTTTGCTTTCATAGCGCTGATTACAGCTACGCTCTCGCTCTCTTCTTGCTTGAGCAGCGATGAAACAACAGTAGAATATACACATGATACAGCCATCACGGCTTTCTCGTTGGGTAGTCTTGACAGATATACCAAAACGAAGGCAGGTAAAGATACCTTGCTCAAGGCTAATGTGACGGGCTCTGACTATAAATTTTACATAGATCAGGCACAACGCTTGATTTATAATGTAGATTCCTTGCCTTGTGGGGTGAGGGATACTGCCATATTGGCTACTATCAGCAGCAAGAATAGCAGCCCTATTCTCCTGATGGATATCAACAAGCCTGATTCTGTCGCAGCATACTATTCAAGCTCTGATTCCATTAACTTCTCAAAGCCTCGCTTTATTAGAGTTTACAGCAGCGACTACTCTGCCTATGCCGAGTATAAGGTTACCGTAAACGTACATAAGGAGTTGCCTTATGAGTTTAAGTGGCATGAGCTGGCTCAGAACAACAGTCAGTTGGCAGCGTTCTCTGATCTGAAGGCTGTAGCTTGTGGTGATGACATCTATGTATTCGGCAAGACTGCCGAGGGTACTCAGGTGCTGAAGTCAGCCATCAATGATGGCAGCGCCTGGTCATCTATTATGATGAACGTAAACTTAAGTAGTGACGCTTATCAGAGTGCAGTAGCGCTGGATGGCAAACTCTATATCTCAGATGGCGGCAAGGTTTATGCTTCTGCCGATGCAGCAACATGGGCATTGGTTTCTTCTGAAAATGCAGATGTCAAGCAGCTCATTGGTGCAAGTAGCAAGAATCTCTATGCTTATAATACTGCTGCAGGTATCTCTGTTTCAAAAGACAAGGGTGTCAGCTGGGAGCAGGAGAAACTTGATACAGATAAAGCCTATTTGCCAACACAGAATATCTCAATGAATGTGGCTGGCGTACTCTCTGCTAAGGATGTAGAGAACGTAATGCTGCTGGGTACTCGCGACAAGGCTTTGAAAGATACGGTTGCTACCACATGGTTGCGCACGGTTGACTATGCAAATGAAGACGGACAGTGGAACTATCTGGAAATCGAAAAAAATAAAAGTGGAAAGATGCCTTGGCAGGATCAGGTAATTACCTGTGCTGCCGATACAGGCTTCGTGGCTTTAGGCAGTAACGGCAAATGGTATAAGAGCCAGGATGCCGGATTGACTTGGAAGCAGGATGCGATGGTTGTTCTGCCTGCTAAGTTTGCTACTGAAGGTCGTTTCGCTTTCTGCCGTGACAAGCAACATTATTATTGGATTATCAGAAACGGATACGTATGGAGAGGACGTTTCAATATAGATGGCTGGAGCAAGGAAGATTAATCATCCTGCTTGCCTTCTTAACTCTGGGCTGTATGGCGGTTCGTGCACAGGACGATCCGCAATATCGCATGGAGATAGGCGCCGGTGTGGGAGTAATGACCTATGAAGGCGACTTTAACGGAAATGTGCTTGGCGACATGCAACCTGCCGGTTTCCTGGTGGGAAGATATAATTTCGACCCCTACAAGGACTTGAAACTGAGCGTGGGCTTTGGAAAAATAAAAGGTTCTTCGGCAAATGTGGATACTTTCTATCCTGATTATGCGGAGAATCCCTATAGTTTCAATCATACGCTGGTGGATATGAATCTGGTGTTTGAGTACAACTTCTGGCCCTACGGAACAGGCAGAGACTATCGCGGAGCCCAGCGCCTGGTTCCTTATATACTGGGTGGCCTGGGAGCAATCTATGTAAAAGGTAACGAAAAAAATGTATTTACAGCCAACGTGCCTTTAGGCATCGGCGCAAAATATAAAGTGAACGAAAGGTTGAACTTGGGACTGGCCTGGACTTTCCATCTCTCGCTCAGCGATGAACTGGATGGTGTGAAAGACCCTTACTGGGTAAAGAGCAGTGGCATTTTCAAGAATACCGACTGCTATTCTACCATAGCCGTTTCGGTGACCTATAGTTTCAGTGCAAAATGTAAAACTTGTAATAAAGAAGAATGATGGACAACTTAGATATGAACAGGATTCCTGAGCACATTGCTATCATTATGGATGGCAATGGTCGCTGGGCAACAGAACGGGGCAAGGAGCGTAGCTACGGCCATCAGGCTGGAGTAGATACCGTGCGCCGAATTACATCGGAGTGTACCAGGTTGGGGGTAAAATATCTCACCCTCTATACTTTCTCTACAGAGAATTGGAACCGTCCGGCCGATGAGGTTGCTGCCTTGATGGGACTGGTACTGACTTCGCTCGAAGATGAAATCTTCATGAAGAATAATGTCCGCTTCCGTGTGATAGGTGATTTGAAACGCCTGCCACAACAGGTGCAGGACAAGCTTCAGGAGATCATGGACCATACTGCGAAGAACGATTCGATGACTATGGTAGTGGCATTGAGCTATTCTTCACGTTGGGAAATCCTGAATGCTACAAAGAAAATGGTAAAAGAAGCGCTCGAGTCTGGTTCAACCTATGAGCAGATAGAGGATAAACTGACAGAGGAGAACTTCGAGAAGCATCTTGAGACCAGTTTCATGCCAGATCCGGACCTCCTGATACGTACAGGAGGTGAACTCCGTATCAGCAACTATCTTCTTTGGCAGATAGCTTATTCAGAGTTGTATTTCTGTGATACCTTCTGGCCAGACTTCAATGAAGAAGATCTGCACAAGGCAATAGCAAGTTATCAGAACCGCCAACGTCGATTTGGAAAAACCGAGGCACAGGTGGAAGAGGAGGAGAAATAGGCAAACCTCATACAAGCATAGAAAAATCATATTATATATAATAAGGTATAAATGAATAGATTTAAAAAGATTTTCATCCTGCTGTTCGGCGTAATGGCATGCATGCAGATTCAGGCACAAGATAAAATCGTAAACCCTGACATCTCGTATGCTGGTACACCTCGTACCCTTAAGATTGGTGGTATCAATGTTTCGGGTGTTGAGGGCTACGAAGACTATGTTCTCACAGGTATCTCAGGCCTCAGTGTGGGCGATGAGATTACTGTGCCTGGCGACGAGATTACCAATGCCGTAAAGCGCTACTGGAAACATGGACTCTTCTCGAAGGTGACTATCGCTGCCGACTCTATTGTAGGTGAGAAGCTTTATCTCCATATCTATCTTGCGGTTCGTCCACGTATCTCTAATATCAACTATGTTGGTTTGAAGAAGAGCGAGCGTGAAGATATGGAGCAGAAGTTGGGTATGGTAAAGGGCACTCAGGTAACTCCGAATATGCTCGACCGTGCCAAGATTCTCGCCAAGAAGTATTTCGATGATAAGGGTTTCAAGAACGCTGATATCCAGATTAACCAGCGCGATGATATTGCCAACAAGGGACAGGTAATCCTGGATGTTGTTGTTGACAAGAAAGAAAAAATCAAGGTACATCAGATAACAATCGATGGAAACGAACAGCTTTCTGACCGCAAGATTAAGGGTGGACTCTTCTCGAAGGGTGCTTTTGCCAAGACGCATGAGGCTGGTAAGTTCGCCTCTTTCTTCAAGTCGAAGAAGTTTACCCCAGAGCGTTGGAAGGAAGATAAGCAGAAACTCATCGACAAATATAATGAGTATGGTTTCCGTGATGCTCAGATTCTGGAAGATAGCGTGAGCAACTTCGATGAGAAGCACGTTAATATCTACATCAAGGTAGATGAAGGTAAGAAATACTATATCCGCAACATATCCTGGGCAGGTAATACCGTTTACTCTTCAGCTTATCTCGAAGCATTGCTCGGCATGAAGAAGGGCGATGTATATAACCAGAAGATATTGGGTAAGCGCCTGAATGAAGATGATGACGCTGTTTCTAACCTCTACTATAATAATGGTTATGTGTTCTCTCGTATCGAACCGACTGAAATCAATATTGATGGCGATTCTATCGATTTGGAGATGCGCGTAACAGAGGGACCTCAAGCTTATCTGAGCCATGTACGTATCAATGGTAATACCCGTCTTTACGAAAACGTAGTGCGTCGTGAACTTCGTACCAAGCCAGGCGACCTTTTCTCTAAGGATGCTCTGATGCGTTCGGCTCGTGAACTTGCTTCTATGGGACACTTTGATCCAGAGAAGGTTAGCCCGGATGTAAAGCCTAATCCTGAAGATGGTACGGTTGATGTAAACTGGAACCTGGAGCAGAAGAGTAACGACCAGATTGAGTTCTCGCTCGGTTGGGGTCAGACGGGTGTCATCGGACGTGTGGGCTTGAAGCTCAACAACTTCTCTATGGCAAACCTCTTCAACAAGAACAAGGAGCATCGTGGTATCATGCCTATCGGTGATGGTGAGGTACTGAGTATCGGTGCACAGACCAATGGTACCTACTACCAGAGCTATAACGTAAGCTACTCTACCAACTGGTTTGGCGGCAAGCGCCCTATCCAGTTCAGCGTAGGTGCATACTACAGTAAGAGTACCGACGTGTCAAGCAACTATTACAATAGTGCTTACATGAACAACTATTACAGTTATATGTATGGTTATGGTTCTAGTTACTATAACAACTACGAGAATTATTACGATCCAGACAAGTATATCCAGATGGTGGGTGTAAGCCTCGGTTGGGGTAAGCGCCTCCGTTGGCCGGATGATTACTTCACCTTGTCTGTACAGTTGGCTTACCAGCGCTACATGATGAAGAACTGGAGCTATATGTTGATGACCAACGGTAATGCGAACAACTTGAACTTGACCATCGCATTGAATCGAACATCAACCGATAACCAACTCTTCCCACGTCGTGGTTCTGAGGTTGAGGCAAGTGTCAACCTTACTCCACCATGGAGTGCGTTCGACAACAAGGACTACAAGAATCTTGCCAACGATTCTAAGTCGCCAACCTATTCTGCTGAGCAGCAGGAGAAGTACAGATGGATTGAATACCATAAGTGGAAGTTCAAGGCAAAGACTTATACTGCACTCACAGAGGGTCAGAAGTGCTTCGTATTGATGACCCGTGTAGAACTCGGTTTGCTCGGTTCTTATAACAAGTATAAGAAGAGTCCGTTCGAGACCTACTATGTGGGTGGTGACGGTATGAGTGGATACTCATCATATTATGGTGAGGAAACAATCGGACTCCGCGGTTATGAGAACGGTTCCGTATCTTACAGTCCTACAACCGGTTACTATGCTTATGCATACGACCGCTTCTCATTGGAGCTTCGCTATCCATTCCTCTTAGGTAACACAACCATTTACGGTTTGACCTTCGTAGAGGCTGGTAACGCCTGGTATGAAACCAAGAAGTTCAACCCATTCAGCATGAAGCGTAGTGCCGGTGTCGGTGTACGTATCTTCTTGCCTATGGTTGGTCTGATGGGTATTGACTGGGCTTACGGTTTCGATACTGTATGGAATGGTAGTTCATATAAGAAGGGTGGAAGCCAGTTCCACTTTATCTTAGGTCAGGAATTCTAAAAATGGGTTTTATGAAGAAAATAGTATTGATGCTGATGATGGCTGTAGCAGCCATCTCAGCACATGCACAGAAATATGCATTGATAGATATGGAGTACATCTTGAAGAATGTACCCGCTTATGAGCGTGCCAACGAGCAGTTGAATCAGGTAAGCCGCAAATGGCAGGCTGAGGTAGAAGCTCTTAACACAGAGGCAAGCACCATGTATAAGAACTATCAGAACGAGGTAGTGTTCCTTTCTCAGGAGCAGAAGAAGGCTAAGCAGGATGCCATCATGCAGAAAGAGAAGGAGGCTAGCGATTTGAAGAAAAAATATTTTGGTGCAGAAGGCGACCTTTATAAGATGCGTGAGGCATTGATGGGACCTATTCAGGAAGAGATTTATACAGCCGTAAAAGAGATTTCAGACCTGCGCGGATATTCGCTTGTTCTCGATAGAGCTAGCAACAGCGGCATCATCTTTGGCTCTCCTAAGATAGATATTAGCAACGAAGTGCTCCAAAAATTAGGTTATTCCAAATAATAATTGTATATTTGCAGCCGGTAAGTACATGTGCCAATGGTTGGCAGCATGAAAACTTCATTTAGAAATTAATAATTAAAAAGAATAGAACAATGAAAAAGCTTATTTTAATGTTGATGCTCTGTGCACCAATGACTATGATGGCTCAGAAGTTTGGTAAAGTAAATACTCAGCAGATTATGCAGTCTTTGCCAGATGTAGCTAAGGCTAATGGCGAGATGGAAGCTCTCCAGAAGCAGAAGGAGAATGACTTGAAGTCTATGCAGGATGAGTTCCAGCGTAAGGCTGACGAGTATCAGAAGGGTTCCAGCACAATGAATGCTACAGCAAAGCAGCAGAAGGAAACTGAGTTGCAGACTCTCCAGCAGAAAATTCAGCAGGCTTACCAGGATGGTCAGCAGGAGTTGCAGAAGAAGAGCAGCGAACTCATGCAGCCTATCGTAGCAAAGGTACGTACAGCTATCGAGGCTGTAGGCAAGGCTGGCAACTACACCTTCATCTTCGAGGATGGTGCAGCTGTATATACAGGTACTAACGTAGTAGACGTTACTAAGGAAGTACAGGCTAAGATTAAGTAATCAAGGCAAATAATAAGAATATAGATTGAGGGCAGGCAGAAGTGCTTGCCCTTATTTCTCATTTTCAATAACGAGGTATTTATAAGGTATTCATCATAAACGGTATCACTCATCATGAAAAAGAATCTCTTATTTCTGGCTTTTGCTCTCATCTCTTTGACTGTTTCAGCCCAGCATACAACGCCTGCAGCAAAGGTTCAGCAACAACAGATTGCTGTATCTGCTCCTTTGCATTTTGGCTACTTTAGTTTTGATAAGGTTTTTCATACTATGCCTGGTTACGCTATAGCCAAGCATAATATGGATGAACTCCGTGAGAAATACGATGCAGAAACGAAACGTGTAGAAACTGAGTTTAATGCTAAGTATGAGGAATTTCTTGATGGACAGCGCACTTATGCCAAGACAATTCTGGAGAAACGTCAGGCTGAATTGCGTGAATTGATGGAGAAAAATATTGCCTTCAAGGCTGAGGCTACCCGCCTGTTGCAGCAAGCAGAGAATGATGCTTATGCCCCGCTCAAAGCAAAAATAAACGAGGAAGCTAAAAAGATTGGCAAGCAGAAGGGCTTTGCCTTTATCATCAATACAGACAATAATGCAGCTCCTTATCTCAACGAAGAGATGGGGGAGGATATTACAGCTTTGCTGGAGGAGACTTTGAAATGATGTTGCCTTCTAATCCCGGACCAATCGGTGTCTTTGATTCTGGTTATGGCGGACTGACCATCCTGCATGGGTTGCGCCAGACGATGCCTCAGTATGATTATATGTACTTGGGTGATAATGCTCGTGCTCCTTATGGCTCGCGTTCGTTTGAGGTGGTTTATAAGTTCACACGCCAGGCTGTGCTTAAACTTTTCTCTATGGGGTGTCATCTCGTTATCCTGGGATGTAATACGGCTTCGGCTAAGGCACTACGTTCTTTGCAGCAGCGCGATATTCCTGAGTTGGATCCCAGCAGAAGAGTTCTGGGTATTATCCGCCCTACTGCCGAAGTAATTGGTACTATTACCAAGAGTAATCACGTGGGACTTTTGGCTACAGAAGGTACTATTAAAAGCCAAAGTTATAATATGGAAATTTCGAAACTTTGGCCAGAGATTCAGGTGAATGGCGTGGCTTGTCCGCTTTGGGCTGCCATCGTAGAAGCCAATGAAGCAGATAGTCCGGGAGCTGATTATTTCGTAAAGAAACGCATCGACCAGCTGATGCTGAAGGACGCTGATATTGATACCATTATTTTGGGTTGCACGCATTATCCGCTTCTTATGAGCAGCATTGTGAAGAATCTTCCTGATGGCGTAAGAGTGGTTCCGCAAGGACAATATGTAGCAAACAGTCTGAAAGATTATCTGAAGCGCCATCCGCAGATGGAACAGATGATAACCAAAACAGGCTCTTGCCGATATCTCACAACAGAGAGTGAGGATAAATTCAAGGAATCTGCACAGATTTTCCTTCATGAACAGGTGGAGGTTACACATGTAGATCTTGAATAGTTTATAGTTAATAATTTATAGTTAATAGTTATGCAAGAAACAAGACAAAACCGTATATCAAGACTTCTCCAGAAGGAGTTGAGTCTTATTTTCCAGTCACAAACCCGCATGATGCATGGTGTGATGGTAAGTGTTACTAAGGTTAGAGTAAGTCCAGATCTCAGTATCTGTACTGCTTACTTGAGTGTGTTCCCTTCTGAAAAAGGAGAGGAGATTTTGAAGAATATCAATGCAAATGAGAAGACGATCCGTTTCGACTTGGGTAAAAAAGTGAGAAACCAGTTACGTATTATTCCAGAACTCCGTTTCTTCCTTGATGATAGTCTCGATTATTTGGAGCACATTGATGAACTCTTGAAAAAGTAAAAGAGTAAGGAAGTAAAAAGACAAGGGAGTTAAGACGGCAATTCTTGACTCCCTATACTGTTATATAAATAAGGTAAGATAGAATTATGAATTTCCCATTCTTTATAGCTCGCAGGTATCTTTTCTCAAAGAAGAGTACGCACGTCATCAACGTCATCAGTTCTATTTCTGTAATAGGAGTGGCGGTAGCTACGATGGCTCTGGTCATCGTTCTGAGTGTTTTTAACGGCTTCCATGACCTGGTAGCTTCACTCTTTACGAGTTTTGACCCACAACTCAAGGTTGTGCCTGTTGAGGGAAAGACTGCACCTGCAGATGATCCTATTCTTACTAAGATTCGTCTTTTGCCGCAGGTAGATGTTGCAACAGAAACCGTAGAAGATCAAGCTCTTGCAATCTATAATGATCATCAGGCTATGGTGAAAATCAAGGGTGTAGATGATAATTTTGCAGAACTTTCTCATATTACAGATATTTTATATGGTGATGGCTCCTTCTCCTTGCATGCTGCCAATCTGGAATATGGAACAGTAGGTATCCGTCTTGCCCAGAATTTAGGCATAGGAGCACAATGGGATGGTTTCCTGAAAATCTATGCTCCTAAAAAGGAAGGACAGCTGGATATGACTAACCCAGGTGATGGCTTTGTTGTTGACTCACTCAACTCTCCTGGCGTACTTTTTGCCGTTAAACAGGCTAAGTATGATAAAAACTACATCATCACTTCTATTTCATTTGCCCGTAATCTTTTTGGACAGCAAGGTATGCTCTCTGATTTGGAATTACGCTTGAAACCGGGTAGCAATCTGGATGCTGTAAAGGCAGAGATGCAGCAGATAGCTGGTAATAAATATAAAGTGCTTGACAGATTTGAACAACAGGAAGATACCTTTAAAATTATGTCGATAGAGAAGATGATTGCTTATATCTTCCTGACCTTTATCTTAGTTGTTGCATGTTTCAATATCATCGGGTCGCTTTCTATGCTTATTATTGATAAGAAAAATGATGTAGTGACTCTTCGTAATCTTGGAGCTAACGATAAGCAGATTACCAGAGTATTTCTTTTTGAAGGTAGAATGATAGCTGTGATAGGTGCTGTTATCGGTATTGGATTGGGCTTGCTCCTCTGCTTTTTGCAGCAGCAATATGGATTTGTACGTCTGGGAGATTCTGAAGGCTCCTTTATTGTTGATGCTTATCCGGTAAGTGTCCATTACTCAGATGTTGCTATTATCTTCATTACTGTAATTGCTGTAGGTTGGCTTGCTGTATGGTATCCTGTAAGAGCGCTGAGTAAAAGGCTGTTGAGTTAAACCTACAGAATTTCTTATACTTGGGTGCATATACTAAAAGAAATGGCATGAATCTTTCATGGGGGATTCATGCCATTTCTTGTTCTAATTGATTTTTATTTTTTCCTGATGAGTGTAAGACCATCGCGTAGTGGTAAGATAACAACCTCTACTCTAGGATCTCTTGCTATTAAATCATTGAAAGCCCGAATGCCTTGAGTCTGGTGGTCTCGGTCGTAGGCAGGATCGATGACGTGACCATCCCAAAGAGTATTGTCTGCAAGGATGTAGCCTCCAGGGTTCAGAATGCTCATAACCATTTCATACGTTTCTATATAGGTACGCTTATCGCCATCAACAAAAGCCATATCGAATTTTACGCCTAGTTGGGGCGCTTCTATGTTGGCATCACCGATGCGGAAGTCAATCTTGTCGGCAACATTCGAACCTTCTATCCAGGGACGGGTAAAATCTTCCATCTCATCATTGATCTCGAAAGTGTAGAGTTTTCCACCTTCCTGCAATCCCTGGGCCAGGCAGATAGCACTATAGCCACTAAATGTGCCTACTTCCAGAATGTTCTTCGGGCGAATCATCTTTACAAGCATCTTGAGAAGTCTGCCCTGAATATGGCCGCTAGCCATACGTCCATGGATAGTATGTATATTGGTGGCGCGGTAAAGACGATACAGATAATCGCCTTCAGGCTCTATATGCTGGCAGATATATTTGTCTATGAGTTCTGTCTCTGTCATAATCTGATGGATTTAGAGTAACGGAAATCTTACTCTTCTGTTTCTTTCTGTGCTAAGATTCCTGAAATGGCAAGTTCGTAAGAAGCCAGACCGAAACCGCAGATTACGCCCAGGCAAGCACAGGAAATATATGAATGATGGCGGAACTCTTCACGTTTATGCACATTAGAGATGTGTACTTCAACGCAAGGGCATTTCAAACTGCGAATACAATCCTGCAAGGCGATGCTGGTATGAGTATAGGCGCCAGCATTGAGTACTACACCATCATGGGAAAAACCAACTTCCTGCAGCTTGTTGATTAACTCGCCTTCAATGTTGCTCTGAAAGTACTCTATCTCAATATCTGGGAATTTCGCTTTCAGCTTAGGCAGATAACTCTCGAAAGAATTGCTACCATAAATACCTGGTTCTCTTACACCAAGAAGGTTCAAGTTTGGACCATTAATAATTTGTATCTTCATATTTACTTGATCTTTAATCGTAATCCATATTTTTTTCGTATCTTTGCGGCAGAGATCTTTTGTACTCTCCTGTCTTATGCAAAGACGATGCAAAGATACAATAAATTAAGGAAACTGACAAAAAATGAGGAATGAAATTATAAAGAACTATATGAGATACCTCAAGTTGGGGCGTAATTTCTCCAAAAATACGTTGGATGCCTATTACCATGACTTGAATTTTCTCTTGGAGTATGCTGATAAGAATAATTTGGTGCTGACGGAAATGAAATTGGAAGACTTGGAGAATTTTTCTGCAAGTTTGCATGATCGTGGTGTTTCTGCTCGTTCACAAGCTCGGATTTTGAGCGGAATCCGTTCTTTCTACCGGTATCTGGTGCTTGATGATTATATAAAAGACGATCCGACCGAATTACTGGTTTCTCCCCAAATAGGAAAGCATTTGCCGGAGTATTTATCTGTAGAAGAGGTTGACATGCTTGAAGCGGCTATCGATTTGGAAAAATGGGAGGGACAGCGTAATAAGGCGATTATAGAAACCCTGTTCTCCTGTGGCCTTCGCGTTTCGGAACTTGTGAATCTAAAGAAAAGCGATGTGTTTGAAGAAGAAAAGTTTATTAGGGTCATAGGTAAAGGTAACAAGGAACGCATCGTTCCTATTTCTGGTAAGGCTCTGAAAGAAATCAATCTTTGGTATATAGACCGGAATCTGATGACAATCAAGCCAGGTGAGGAAGACTATGTCTTCTTGAATCGTAGAGGTGCTCATCTCACACGCAATATGATACTTATCATGATAAAAAATGCGGCTTATGATGCAGGAATCAAGAAAACCATTTCTCCTCATACTTTACGCCATAGTTTTGCTACAGCCTTGTTGAAAGGTGGAGCCGATCTGAGGGTAATTCAGGCCTTGTTGGGGCATGAAGATATTGGAACCACAGAGATTTATACTCATCTTGAAACTTCAGATTTGCGCAGAGCTATCTTGGAACATCATCCTCGAAATATCAAATATAGTGAAGAAAACCAAGTGCTTGATTCTGATAAAACAGACAAAAGATGCCCGAATAACAGATAAAGCACAAGGAATTGACGTTTTTTATATGGGAATATGACAAAATCTGAAAAAATATGAGTAACTTTGCAGCCGCAAAATAATGAATATCAATAATTAATAGAAATAAAGTAAGAAAATATGGCATATTTGTTTTCATCAGAATCAGTTTCTGAAGGACATCCAGATAAAGTGGCTGATCAGATTTCAGATGCATTGCTTGACCAGTTTTTGGCTTACGATGACCACGCTCATTGCGCCATCGAAACCTTTTGTACTACTGGTCAGGTAGTAATCATGGGTGAGGTTCGCTCTAACGTTTATGTTGATTTGCAGACCATTGCCCGCAAGACTATCAAGAAAATCGGTTATACCAAGAGCGAATATCAGTTTGACGGCGACTCTTGTGGTGTGCTTACTGCTATCCATGAACAGAGCGATGATATTAACCGCGGTGTAAGTCGTGAGGAGGATGATAATCAGGGTGCAGGCGACCAGGGTATGATGTTCGGTTATGCTACAACGGAAACCGAGAATTATATGCCGGTATCACTCGACTTGGCTCAGCTCATCATGCGTGTCCTTGCAGATATCCGCAAGGAGGGCAAGGTGATGACTTATCTCCGTCCGGACTCTAAGAGCCAGGTAACTATCGAATATTCAGACGATAATATCCCACAGCGCATCGATACCATCGTAGTTTCTACCCAGCATGATGATTTTATCAAGAAGGCAAATGGTGAGGACGATGATGATGCTATGCTGGCAAAGATTCGTGAGGATGTAATCAATATCCTGATTCCAAGAGTAAAGACTCACCTGAGTGATAAGGTGTTGGCTCTCTTCAATGATGACATCAAGTACTTCGTAAACCCTACAGGTAAGTTCGTGATTGGTGGTCCTCATGGAGATACAGGTCTTACCGGTCGTAAAATTATTGTAGATACTTATGGAGGTAAGGGTGCTCATGGTGGTGGTGCCTTCTCAGGTAAGGATAGCAGTAAGGTTGACCGTTCTGCAGCTTATGCTGCCCGTTATATTGCAAAGAATATGGTTGCTGCCGGCGTTGCAGATGAAATGTTGGTTCAGGTAAGTTATGCTATCGGTGTGGCAGAACCGGTTAGTATCTATGTAAATACTTACGGCAGAAGCCATGTGAATATTACTGACGGCGAGATTGCAAAGAAAATTGCAGAAATGTTTGATCTTCGTCCTAAAGCAATCGAGCGCCAGTTGAAGTTGCGCCAGCCAATGTTCCAGGAAACTGCGGCATATGGACACATGGGACGTAAGAATGAGATAGTAGAGAAAACCTTCACCAGCCGATATCATGAGGCTAAAACTGTGAAGGTAGAACTCTTTACATGGGAAAAATTAGATAAGGTAGACGAAATCAAGAAAGTTTTCGGACTTTAAGGAATGGTGCAACAGGCAGATTCGATACAGACAGATGCCGCACTTGAGGCTGAATCGCAACAGCAAGTGCTCAGGCAACATAGCAGCCAGCTCACACCCAAAGAGGTGTTGAGCTGGCTGCCTAAGAATGCAACGCCAGCTCAGCAGGACTCCATGATTAGGGCACATATCAAGCCCAGTGATATTCATTGGAGCGAGATGCCGGATACATTACACTTGCCAGGACATAAGGCAGGTAAGAGTTTTAGGGATGTAAGTTTGCCACAATATTATCGTGAGTCATTCTTTTCAAAAGATTCTCTGTTTCATCCGGAATTAAAGGGTGGACGCTTGGGGGTGGCAGGTGATCCTGTTCCCTATACGGTAGCTGGTGATAACTTTATTACTTCATTGCTGTTGTTCTGTTTTCTCTTGGCTTGTATAGCATTCTCTAAATCTAAGCATTTTGTTATACGCCAGGCAAAAACCTTCTTCCGTACTCCACGCATCGGTACAACAGAGGTGACGGAGACCAGTTCTGAAGTAAGATACCAGTTCTTCTTCGTGTTGCAGACCTGTCTTTTGCTGGCAATCGGGTATTTCATTTATTCGAAAGCATCTATCAGCGATACGTTTATCGTAGACCAATATCAGGTGATCAGTATATATGCTGGTTGTATGGGGGGCTATTTCTTGTTGAAGGCGTTCCTCTATGTGATTTCTGGTTGGGTATTCTTTGAAAAGAAAAAAAATGTACAATGGCTCAAGGCATACTTGTTCCTTATATCATGTCAAGGAGTGGCCTTGTTCCCAATGGTGATGCTTTTGTCGTATTTCGATTTTCCATTGCAAATTGCAGTGATATACGCGTTGACTATCCTTGGATTAGTTAAATTGTTGGCTTTTTTGAAGGCTTACATTATCTTTTTTAGAAGAAATGGCGTGTTTCTGCAAATATTTTTGTACTTTTGTGCCCTTGAAGTGATACCCTTGTTCGCTCTTTGGGGTGGACTTGTGTTAATCAGTCATTATTTGAAAATAAACTTTTAAGACAAAATGATAAAGAAAATTTTAGTTTCTCAGCCAAAACCTGCAAGTGAGAAGTCTCCTTACTTCGATATCCAGGCTCAATATGGAGTAGAATGCGTGTTCCGTCCATTTTTTAAGGTAGAGGGGCTCTCTTCTAAAGAATTCCGTCAGCAGAAAATAAATTTGCTTGACTATACTGCTGTCGTATTTACATCTCGTCATGCAGTAGACAACTACTTTAAATTAGCTAAGGAGATGCGTATCACAATTCCTGAAGATATGAAATATTTCTGTGTGATAGAGACTATCGCTCTCTACATCCAAAAGTATGTTCAGTATCGCAAGCGTAAGGTGTTCTTTGGTGATACAGGTAAAATTGATGGGTTGATGGGACAGATGGCTCGCCATAAGACCGAGAAATATCTGGTACCATTAAGCAGTGTTCATAATGATGATATTGCCAACTTGCTTGATGAGAAAAAACTCAATCATACAGAATGTGTGATGTATCGTACTGTAAGCAATGATTTCTCAGAAGAGGAAATCAAGAACTTCGATTATGATATGATGCTTTTCTTTAGCCCAACAGGTGTAAAGGCTCTGAAGAAGAATTTCCCTAATTTTGAACAAGGGAATATCGCTGTTGGCGCTTTTGGTCCTGCTACAGCAAAAACGGTTGAAGATGAGGGCTTACGCCTTGATCTGGAGGCTCCTAATAAAGCTTTTCCATCTATGACAGGTGCCTTGGCAGATTATCTGAAACGTCATAATAAATAAGAAATATTTAATAGAATAGATATGTCAACAGACAGAAATAAAACATTCGGAAAGAAAGAGCATCTATGTAAACTGACACTTATAGAACAGCTCTTTGGAGGTGGTGCTAAAGCAATGACGGCATGGCCTATGAGAATGGTGTTTCTTCTTGTTGACAAGAAAGATGAGCAAGCACCTTCTGTTCAAGTTCTTATCAGTGTATCAAAGCGTTATTTTAAGCACGCAGTAAAACGCAATCGGGTAAAGCGACAGATACGTGAAGCTTTTCGTTATCAAAAACAGGAGCTGGAGACTTGTATGCAGAATTATGTTGGAAAACAATTGCTTGTGGCTTTTGTTTGGCAAACAGAACAATTGCAGCCTTCAAAGCTGGTTTCAACCAAAATGACTAAACTTTTGGATAGATTGGTTGTTAATATCAAGGAGATGCAATCTGAAACAGTCATGAAAGAGAGCAGTTTATGATGAAGATTCTCTTTATGATAGCACATGGCATGAGAAAGGTGTTGGTATGGATTCTTATACTGCCGATATTGTTTTATCAGAAGTGTATTACTCCTTATACGCCACCTTCCTGTCGCTTTCAGCCCACTTGCTCAGAGTATGCGAGACAAGCCATCCTGAAGCATGGTCCCTTTAAGGGACTGGCTTTGGCTGTTTGGCGCATCTTAAGATGCAATCCTTGGGGTGGTTCGGGTTATGATCCCGTACCGTAAGTTTCCGACTGTATTGTTGGGCCCCTTATACATATTATATAATATAATAAAAAATCATATTCTATGGCAAAAAATTTTGTTGAAGAATTGAAATGGCGTGGTATGCTGGCGCAGATAATGCCAGGTACTGAGGAATATCTCAACACCCACATGGTGTCTGCCTATCTCGGAACTGACCCTACTGCAGACTCTCTGCACATCGGTCACCTTTGTGGTATCATGATGTTGCGCCACTTGCAGCGTTGTGGCCATAAGCCTTATCTCCTCGTCGGCGGTGCCACGGGTATGATTGGCGACCCTTCTGGCAAGAGCCAGGAGCGCAATCTTCTCGATTCAGAGACTCTCTATCATAACCAGGAAGCTATCAAGAAGCAGGTATCTAAGTTCCTCGACTTCGATGGCAATGAGCCTAACAAGGCGGAGTTG
The DNA here is from genome assembly GCA_052349145.1 of Segatella copri. Classification (GTDB taxonomy): domain Bacteria; phylum Bacteroidota; class Bacteroidia; order Bacteroidales; family Bacteroidaceae; genus Prevotella; species Prevotella copri_V. The sequence continues at coordinate 70,895 of DAWDQD010000002.1, forward strand.
GTGAACAACTACGACTGGATGAAGGACTTCACCTTCCTCGATTTCGCTCGTGTGGTTGGTAAGCATATCACTGTAAACTACATGATGGCGAAGGATAGCGTGCAGAAGCGCTTGAACGGTGAGGCACGTGATGGCTTGTCTTTCACTGAGTTCACCTATCAGTTGCTCCAGGGCTACGACTTCCTCTATCAGTATGAGAAGTATGGCGTGCGTCTCCAGTTGGGTGGTAACGACCAGTGGGGTAACATGACTACCGGTACTGAGCTGATTCACCGTACATTGGGTAACGACGCAGAGTGCTTCTGCCTCACTTGCCCATTGATTACCAAGGCAGACGGTAAGAAGTTCGGTAAGACAGAGAGCGGTAACATCTGGTTGGACCGTAACCGTACTACTCCTTACGCTTTCTACCAGTTCTGGTTGAACGTAAGCGATGATGATGCCGAGAAGTATATCAAGATCTTCACTGACCTTGACAAGGAGACTATCGATGCTCTCGTAGAGGAGCACAAGCAGGATCCTGGTCGCCGTGTACTTCAGAAGCGTCTGGCTGAGGAGGTTACCATAATGGTTCACTCTCAGGAGGATTTGGATATGGCTATCGCAGCCAGCAACATCCTCTTCGGTAAGGCAACCAAGGAGAATCTGGCACAGCTCGATGAGGCTACATTGAATGATGTATTTGCCAATGTACCTCACTACGACCTCGACAAGAACTTGCTCGGTGGTACAGCTGTTGACCTCTTCAACCAGGAAGGTATGCAGATCTTCCCAAGCAAGAGCGAGATGCGTAAGCTCGTTAAGGGTGGTGGCGTTTCACTCAACAAGGAGAAACTCGCTGCTTTCGACCAGGTTGTAACTGCTGATGACCTGATTGACGGTAAGTATCTTTTGGTTCAGAAAGGTAAGAAGAACTACTTCTTGATTACCGTTAAGTAATCGTTAAAAGTATTGAAAATATTTGGTAGTGGAGAAAAAATCCACTACCTTTGTAGCCGATTTGCTTGTCCTATGGTGTAATGGTAGCACTACAGTTTTTGGTTCTGTCAGTGGTGGTTCGAATCCGCCTGGGACAACAGGTCATAAATAACCCTTCAAGTCTTTGCGGATTTGGAGGGTTATTTTGTTTATAATAAAGTTCGGATACAACAAGCTCTTTGCATCTATTATAGGTCAATTTTGATGAAAAGTAGGCAATAAAATGAGAAAATAAGTAAAAAGGGTGCATCTTTCGTATTGATTTAGGGTGATATTCAAAATTATTTTGTATCTTTGCCCTCGTAACAAATCAAACAATTTATAAAAAATAAAATTATGGACTTTAATAAACTATTCTCATTAGAGGGTAAAGTAGCCCTCGTTACAGGTGCCGCTTATGGTATCGGTTTTGCTATGGCTGAGGCTTATGCCAAAGCTGGTGCTAAGATTGCTTTCAATTGCCGTAGCCAGCACCACATGGATCAGGCTCTTGCAGATTACAAAGCAAAGGGTATTGAGGCAAAGGGTTATATCTGTGATGTAACAGATGAGGAACAGGTGAAAAACATGGTAGCTGACATCGAGAAGGAACTTGGTGTTATTGATATTTTGGTAAACAACGCAGGTATTATCAAGCGTATTCCTATGACAGAGATGTCTGTAGATGACTTCAAGCAGGTTATTGACATTGACCTCACAGCACCTTTCATCGTATCTAAGGCAGTTATCCCAGGTATGATCAAGAAGGGTCATGGTAAGATTATCAACATCTGTTCTATGATGAGCGAGCTGGGTCGTGAGACTGTTTCTGCATACGCAGCTGCCAAGGGTGGCTTGAAGATGTTGACACGTAACATCTGCTCTGAGTATGGTGAGTACAACATCCAGTGCAATGGCTTGGGCCCTGGTTACATCGCAACTCCTCAGACAGCACCTCTCCGTGAGCGTCAGGCAGATGGTAGCTGTCATCCATTCGATAGCTTTATCTGTGCAAAGACTCCTGCAGGTCGCTGGTTGGAACCAGAAGAGTTGGCAGGTCCTGCTGTTTTCTTGGCTTCAGATGCTTCTAATGCAGTGAATGGTCACATTCTCTACGTAGATGGTGGTATCTTGGCATATATCGGAAAGCAGCCAAAATAAAGGATCAAACATGAAGATTTAAATTTGAATAAACTTGAATAGAATAAAAAAATATAGGGCAGCCATAAAGGACTGCCCTATATTTGTAATTAAAATAATCTTTACAATTATTTGTTGATTGCATCTGCAAGCTCAGCACCAGCCTTGAACTTAGCAACCTTTTTAGCTGCAATCTGGATCTTCTCCTTAGTAGCAGGATTGATACCCTCACGAGCAGGACGCTCGTTAATGCTGAATGTACCGAAACCTACCAACTGGATCTTGTCACCTGCAATGAGGGCTTCCTTCAATGCGTTTGTTGTAGCTTCAAGAGCGGCCTTAGCCTGTGCCTTTGTAATCTCAGCACCTGCTGCAATCTTGTCAATCAATTCTGTCTTGTTCATAATTTTTCTTTATTAAATGAATAATATTGTTGTTTCTTAGTTGAATTCGTTTACAAATATAGCTTTTTCTTGTGAAAGTTCAAATAAAAAAAGCAGAAAAGTAATGAAATTATTGAAATTTAAGTGTAATAAGTCTATTTTTTGGTGTTTTCACGGATATTTTTCGTAATTTTGTCGCCAAAATACAAATATTAGTCAGATTATTAAACTGTTTATAGAAATAAAGTTATGCGCAATATTCCAATTGTAACAAAGAATTTGCTGATAGTGAATGTAGTAGCATTCCTGGCATGCATGCTGATGGACAAGAGTATGGGTGGTGGTTCTGGCCTGACAGATATGTTTGGGCTTCATTTCTTCCTGGCATCCGATTTCCATATTTATCAGTTAGTTACCTACATGTTTATGCATGGTGGTTTCCAGCATATTCTCTTTAATATGTTTGCCTTATGGATGTTTGGCTGTGTGGTTGAAAGAGTTTGGGGACCAAAGAAATTCCTTTTTTATTACATAGCGTGTGGAGTGGGAGCAGGTTTGTTCCAGGAAGCTGCACAGTATATTACCTATGTGGCAAAGGATATGGCAGCTTATGATTATGTTAGTGTTAATGGAGCCAGAATAACAATGGAGCAATATCTGAACCTATGGACTACCGTGGGTGCTTCAGGAGCTATTTATGCCATATTGCTTGCCTTTGGTATGATTTATCCAAACGAGCGTCTCTTCATTTTCCCGTTGCCATTTCCTATTAAAGCTAAATTCTTCGTGATAGGCTATGCTGTCATAGAATTGGTTTCAACATTCTCTCTCTCTGATGACGGTGTGGCGCATATTGCCCATTTGGGAGGTATGGTCTTTGGATTCTTCCTGATCCGTTATTGGCGTAGGCAGATTGGTAATGGTTACTATCATTCAAATTCTGCAGACGCTTTTGATAAGTTGAAAGGTATGTTCGGTGGAAAGCGTCGGGCAGGTAGAACGCATTTTACTTATACCAAGAATGAATCTTATAATCAGACTTATGAGCAGGATGCTGAATGTAAGACCAACGAAAAGGTTGTGTCACAGGAAGAGATAGATCGAATCTTAGATAAAATAAGAAAGAGCGGTTATGATAGCTTGACTCCTAGTGAAAAGCAGATGCTCTTTGATCAGAGTAATAAGTAAAAAGCATGTTTAAAGGATTTAAGGAATTTACATATAAGATGATAGCTGGTGCTAATGTGGCAACTATCATCATCATGTTGCTGGTGGGCTTTTCTGACTTCTTTCAGCCAGAAAAGTTCGCCGCATTGGCTAATCTTGGTTTACTTTTCCCGGTTTTTCTTATAGTTAACTTAGGCTTTTTGCTTTTCTGGTTGCTCTTCCGGTCTAAGTATGCCATTATTCCATTCTTAGGCTTCTTGATCTGTTTTGTTCCAGTCCGCAAGTATATGCCAATCAACTTTTCTGGCGAAACTCCAAAAGGTTGTATCAAAGTTCTATCATATAATACCTGGAATTTTGGTGCACAGACAGAGGATGCCGAAGGAACTAATATCTGTATTGCTTATCTGCAGGAGCAGGATGCTGACATAGTTTGTCTGCAGGAAGCATGTCCTACTTCCCGGAATATTGAACAGATAGATAGCATGCTCAAGCCTATGTATGCTTATCAGGATACAACGATGCACGTGAATGGCGGAAATTGTCTTATGTTGCTCAGTAAATACCCTATTCTTTCAAAAGAGCGAATTCCTTATGAATCGAAAGGAAATATGAGTGTAGCGTATCGTCTGAAAGTGAAAGATAGAGAGGTCCTTCTCATCAATAATCATTTGGAAACTACCGGCTTAAGTTTAGAGGACAGACGCCAGTTCAAGAATCTGGTTATCGGAAAATTGCAGGTTGATACTGCAGAAGAAACGTCCAAACTGCTCGTTGTAAAACTTGCCGAGGCAACAAAGAAACGGGCTCTGGAGGCTGAGGCTGTAGCAAAATACATTCAGCAGCATAAAGAACAGAGTATTATTTTGTGCGGTGACTTTAATGATGGTCCTATCTCTTATGCTCATCGTACGATAGCTAAAGATTTGACGGATTGCTACATTGCAAGTGGTAACGGACCGGGTATCAGCTATCATCATGGAGGCTTTTTTGTTCGCATTGACAATATCATGTGTTCAGACGATTGGGAGCCTTATGAATGTAAAGTTGATGATAAAATCGCCGTTTCAGACCACTATCCTATCATTTGTAAGCTAAAAATGCGCCCTAAAAAGCAAAAATAGAGCAAATTATTCTTATATAAGAAAAAAAATGCTTATTTTTGCACAACTTTATGGAGGTTTTTGAAAGAATCCCTAAAAGCAATTGAAAAGAAACAAATAATTAATAACAATAAATAGAAATGCAAAACAAAGGAATTGTAATTTGTGTAGCCGTCTTACTGACACTCGCAAGTATCTTCTATTTGTCATTCTCGTTTGCCACACGTTACTATGACAGCGAGGCTGCAAAGATTAAAGATCCTATTGCTCAGCAGGATTATAAGGATTCTGTTAAGTACTTAGGTGTTTATTCTTACCAGAACTGCTTGGAGACTCAGATTGGTCTTGGACTTGATCTTAAGGGCGGTATGAATGTAATTCTTGAGATTTCTGTACCTGATGTACTTGAAAACCTTGCCGATCATAAGACCGACGCTGGTTTTACCAATGCCATGAAGGAAGCTAGAGCTCAGGAAGAAGCTAACGGTGGTGACTTCGTGTCACTTTTCATTAACGCTTATCATAAGAGCGCACCAGGTCATAAACTCGCAGAAGTGTTCGCTACCCAGCAGTTGCAGGGCAAGGTTTCTCCTCAGAGCAGCGACGCAGAGGTAGAGAAGGTTATCCGCGCTTCTGTACAGGATGCTATTGACAACTCTTTCAATGTTGTCCGCACCCGTATAGATAAGTTTGGTGTTGTACAGCCTAACATCCAGAAGTTGGAAGGTCAGCAGGGTCGTATCATGGTAGAAATGCCAGGTATCAGCCAGCCAGAGCGTATGCGTAAGATGCTCCAGGGTAGTGCAAACCTTGAGTTCTGGGAGACATACAACTCAGAGGAAATCGCTCCTTATCTCCAGCAGCTTGATACTCGTATCGCAAATGGTGATAATGGTCAGGAGGAGAAAGACTCTGTTGCTGCTGATACAACTGTTGCAAAGAAAGAAGTTGCTAAGGCTGAGCCTAAGAAGGCTGAGGCTAAGTTCTCTATCAAGAAGAAGGACGATGCTGCAAGCAAGGTAGGCGAGGATGCTCAGAATGCTGCTGCTATCAAGGCTCACCCATTGTTGGCTCGTTTGCAGCTCGGTGGAGGTTTGAGCACTGTTGGTTATGCTAGCGTTCGCGATACTGCTGCTATCAACAAGATTATCTATTCTGAAGTTGCTAAGCGTGTATTGCCATCTGACTTGCGCTTGCTTTGGAGTGCTAAGCCAGCAGATAATCTGAAGGTTAAGAACATCTATGAGCTTCATGCGTTGAAGGTTACTACCACTACAGGTCGTGCTCCTTTGGAGGGTGATGTAATTACCGATGCTAAGGACGAGTTCGACCAGATGGGTTCACCTGTTGTTAGCATGAAGATGAATACTGAGGGCGCACGTAAGTGGGCTCAGATGACCAAGGCTAACGTAGGTAAGGCTATTGCTATCGTTCTGGATGGCGTAGTTTACTCTGCTCCTCGTGTAAACGGCGAGATTGATGGTGGTAGCTCTCAGATTTCCGGTAACTTCACTATCGAGGATACCAAGGACTTGGCTAACACATTGAAGTCTGGTCGTATGCCAGCTCCTGCACGTATCGTTCAGGAGGAGGTTGTAGGTCCTACACTCGGTGCACAGTCTATCCAGATGGGTATTGTATCATTCGTTGTAGCTTTCGTACTCCTGATGGTTTACATGGTGATGATGTACAATGTCATTCCTGGTATGATGGCTAACCTGGCTTTGCTCGTCAACGTATTCTTCACGCTGGGTATTCTGACGTCCTTCCAGGCGGCTCTGACGTTACCAGGTCTTGCCGGTATGGTCTTGTCTCTGGGTACTGCCGTGGATGCCAATGTGCTTATCTATGAGCGTATCAAGGAGGAGCTCCGCTCTGGCAAGGGTATGAAGCAGGCTGTAGCTGCCGGTTATGGCAACGCTTTCTCTGCTATCTTCGACTCTAACTTGACATCTTTGATTACTGGTGTTATCCTGTTGATTACCGGTACAGGTCCTATCCGTGGTTTCGCTACTACATGGATCATCGGTATCGTAGTTTCATTCTTCACTGCTGTGTTCCTGACTCGTCTGGTTTACGACTATAAGTTGAACCACGATAAGTGGATGCACTGCAAGTTTGATACTCCTGTTTCTCACAACCTGATGCAGGGCAAGAAGTATAAGTTCATGTCTATGTACAAGACTACCTTCACCGTTGCCATCGTAGCAGCTGTAGTATTCATCGGTAGCTTCTTTGTTCGTGGCTTGAGTAAGAGTATCGACTTCACTGGTGGTCGTAACTATGTGGTACAGTTCGAGAATCCTGTAGAGCCTGAGCAGATTCGTACTGTTCTTGGCGATGCATTCGTCAATGCAGACGGCACCAAGGCAACTACTGGCGCTATCGCTATCGGTACAGATGGCAAGACCATCCGTGTATCTACCAACTATATGATTGAGAGCAACAGTCCAACTGTTGACGATGAGGCAGAGACTATCCTTTACAACGCCTTGAAGAAGGCTAACCTGGTTTCTCAGAAGAGTGTTGAGGCATTCAAGAACCCAGATATTCGTCAGGGTGGTTCTATTATCAGTAGTACAAAGGTAGGTCCTTCTGTGGCTAAGGATATCACTATGGGTGCTATCTATAGTGTGCTCTTCGCATTGATTGCTATCTTCCTCTACATCCTGATACGTTTCCGCAACGTGTCCTTCTCTGTAGGTTCTACTGTAGCTTTGGCATTTGATGCCTTGACAGTAATCGGTTTCTACTCACTCCTGTGGGGTCTCGTTCCATTCTCATTGGAGATTGACCAGACCTTCATCGGTGCTATCCTGACCGTGGTAGGTTACTCTATCAATGATAAGGTGGTTGTATTCGACCGTATCCGTGAGAACTTGAAGTTGCATCCTAAGGGCGACCGTCAGCAGCTCTTCAATGCATCTATCAATGAGACATTGACTCGTACCATCAATACATCTACATCTACATTGCTCGTGTTGCTCTGTATCTTCATCCTCGGTGGTGACAGCATCCGCAGCTTCTCATTCGCAATGATCCTGGGTGTTGTATTCGGTACATTGTCATCTATCTTCATTGCATCTCCAATGGCTTACATCGTTCTTGGTCGTAAGATTAAGGAAGAGCCAGCTGAGGAGGTTGCAGAAGTTAAGTAATCAGAAACTCTTCATTCTTTCTCTGTCCGATGTATGTCGGATAGAGAAAGATACTGGAAAGAATATAAAAACAATAAAGGTCGCTTCCTGATTGTCAGGAGCGACCTTTATTGTTTTATCATCTCTGGAATGATAAGGAAAGTACGTGGTCCCACCGAGAATCGAACTCGGATCAAAGGTTTAGGAAACCTCCGTTCTATCCGTTAAACTATAGGACCATTGTAAACCGACTGCAAAGATACATCAAATCGTTGACAATACAAAATAAAATGTTATGTTTTTCACTCTCATCTTATCAAGTTTCCTCACTTTTGTGGAGTTGAACTGCGAAAACCTCTTCGATACGAGGCATGATTCGCTGAAGAATGACTATGAATTCCTGCCACAGAGCAGTTACAAGTGGACGCCTTATCGCTATTGGCGCAAGCTGGCAAATCTTTCCAAGACTATAGTAGCTTTGGGTTATGAAGATTTGTCGCTTGTTGGTACCGCCTCCCCAGATAATCCTTCAAGACCCTCGGAGATGTCCTGGCATGTTCCCGATTTTGTGGCGCTTTGCGAAGTGGAGAACGATAGTGTGCTGTTTGATTTAACCCGGCGTTCAGCTCTTCGCGGTGTGAATTATGATTATGTGATGACCGATTCGCCTGATGAACGAGGCATAGATGTGGCTTTGCTTTATCAGCCATCTTCTTTTGCGCTTATACAGTTCCGGTCCATCCGCATCAAACCGCTGCCTGATACTCGTCCTACGAGAGATATTCTCTACGCTTCGGGGCGGATTATAAATGATGATACGCTCCATGTCTTTGTATTGCATGCGCCTAGCCGGCGTGGCGGCGAACAGGTTTCGCGTCCCTACCGCCTGCAGGTAGCCAGCCAGCTGGTTTCTGCTGTAGATTCTATCTATGCGCTCAATGATAGTGCAAGGATTATCGTAGCCGGCGATTTCAACGATTATTCCGATTCTCCGGCTCTTCGTTATCTTTATCAGCATCACCTTATTAATATATCTGTTGGCGTCAAAGGCTCTCATGGTGCCAAGGCTACTTATCGCTGGCATGGAGATTGGCGAAGTCTTGACCAGATTCTCTTCAGTCCTTCGCTTTCCCAGCTTAAGATGAGTTGTCAGATAGGAGATTTGCCATTCCTCTTAGAAGATGATGAGAAATATGGCGGAAAGAAACCTTTCCGCACCTATCTCGGTCCCCGATATTTGGGTGGATACAGCGATCATCTTCCGCTTGTTGCCAAGTTTAAGATAGAGGGTGGATATGAATAAAAAAACAGGTATGCTCAGATTTTTACTGAACATACCTGTCTGTATATTTAGTGAGATTTTTTCTCTTCTGCCTGATTATCCGTAGATAACATTACCGTTCTCATCCTCATAAGGAGTCATATCCTTAGCATACTGGTTCATAGCACGGAGGCTCATACCCATTGATGAGAAACCACCATCGTGGAAGAGGTTCTGCATGGTTACCTTGCGGGTGAAGTCAGAGAACATCATCACGCAGTAGTTAGCGCAATCCTCAGCTACGGCGTTTCCGAGTGGAGACATCTTGTCGGCGAAGTCCATCATGTTCTCGATATCCTTGATACCCTTACCTGCTGTTGTAGCTGTAGGGCTCTGAGAGATGGTGTTGATACGCACGTGCTTCTCACGACCATAGATGTAACCGAAGCTGCGGGCGATACTTTCGAGCATGCTCTTGGCATCAGCCATATCGTTGTAACCGAAGAATGTACGCTGAGAAGCTACGTATGTGAGAGCTACTACAGAACCCCACTCGTTGATAGCATCCAACTTCTTGGCTACCTGCAACATCTTGTGGAAAGAGATAGCAGAGATGTCCAATGTCTTGTTCAGGAAGTTGTAGTCGAGGTCATCGTATGTACGATGCTTGCGAACGTTAGGGCTCATAGCTACAGAGTGGAGCACGAAGTCGATTTTGCCCCCGAGTTTCTCCTGAGCCTCTGTGAATACCTTTTCCAAGTCTTCTACGCTAGTCGCATCAGCTGCGATGATAGGAGCGTTAATCTGTTCAGCGAGCTTATCCAGCGTACCCATACGCAAAGCCATAGCTGTATTACTAAGTGCGATAGTAGCACCCTCTTCAGCAGCCTTTACAGCTACTTTCCAAGCGATTGATTCCTCATTGAGTGCACCGAAGATGATGCCACGCTTGCCTTTTAACAAATTGTGAGTCATTGTTATCTTAATACTTTTGTTTATACTAACGACAATCCCCTACATATATCATTCTCTCTATATATAATAAGGTGTAAAACCACTTTGTTTTGTTCTAGTCGTTGAAATCGTGCGCAAAATTACGAAAAATGTGCAATATACCCAAATTTTTTAACTAAAAAGTGCCGTAAACGTTTTCTTTTTTGTGGTATGTCAAGTATTTCGCTCCCTGCAGTCAGTATGATATTCTATTTATTCTTTGCAGATAATAAGCCTGAAACAGATATATCTTATGCTTATAGATAACGTATCTGTTGGTCTGAGGAATTAGATTTGTAGGGTTCCTGCCATATGCCAGCAGAGTTATCGACATATGTCAGCAATCTTGTTGGCAACTGCCGGCAACCGAACGGAACTAATTGTTAGAACCGATGAACCGTAGAACTGTGACTATTTAATCTATTTGTTCTATGTATTTAAGCAATACGTCTTACCCGGCAGATGCCTGTATAGATAACTTAAGAACCTTCTTATTTCTGTTCTTACAAATTATAGCCTTATTGCTGCAAAAATATCCTTTTTGTTGCAATATGACAAGGTAGAAGTGTTAAAAACAGACTTTTTTATGTGCGTTATTAAATTTTTCTTTCAAAATATTTGCAAATATCCGAAAAAAAATCTAATTTTGCAGCCGATTATTATAAATTTATAAATTATTATCTAATAAAGAGAGAGATTATGTTTAAAAGAATCGCTTTATTTGTGGGGGGGGCAATTCTCAGTTGTGGAGTAGCCTTTGCCCAAACATCTGTTACCGGTAAGGTAGTAGCTTCAGAGGATGGTGAGCCTGTTATTGGCGCATCAATCAAAGTAGCTGGTACTAATACGGGTACTGTTACGGACGTCGATGGAAACTTCAGTTTGAATGTTCCAGCCGGCTCCAAGTTGGAGATTACCTATATAGGTATGAATCCACAAACTGTCAAAGCAAGTTCTAACATGAAGATTGTTTTGACTTCTGATAACAAATCCTTGGATGAGGTCGTAGTTGTTGCTTATGGTACAACCACTAAGGCTTCCTTTACAGGTTCTGCAGCTGTAATGAAAGACAAGGATATGTCTGCAGCTAAATCTTCACTCATCAAGTCATTGGAAGGAAAAATGGCTGGTGTCAACATTGGTGCTTCAACAGGTGACCCAGGTGCTGACCAGAAGGTGTTAATCCGTGGTATCGGTTCTATCAGCGGTTTTACCCAGCCATTGTATGTAATAGATGGTGTGCCTGTCTCTAACTCTGACATGCAGAGCAGCGGTCTCCGTTCACAGTCTATTCTTTCTTCTATCAACCCTAATGATATCGAAAGCATGACCGTATTGAAGGATGCTGCCGCATCTTCTCTCTATGGTTCACGTGCTGCCAATGGTGTCATCATCATCACTACCAAGAAGGGTAAGGAAGGTAAGACTCACGTAAACTATGATATGCAGATCGGTTGGAGCAATATTGCCAAGAAGAGTGCTTTGGAAACCATGAACAGCGCCGAAATGAAGCAGTATTGGAAAGATGCACTCCAGGGTTACTTCGTATATTATGAAGGTATGGATGAGGCTACTGCTGCAGCTGCTGCAGCAGAAGAAATTCCTAGCTTGTTCTATAACTACAATACTAATGAGACAACTGATTGGTACAAAGAGGTTTATCGTACTGGTTTTACTACCGACCATCAGGTATCTATCAATGGTGGTAACGACCGTACAAAGTTCTTCACCAGTTTTGGCTACAACAAGGTTGAAGGTACCGTAAAAGGCAGCTCTTTCCAGCGTTATAGTGGACGTTTGAACTTGGATCACAAAGTAACAGACTGGTTTAAAATTTCTGCCAAGGAGATGCTGTCATTCTCTGATCAGTCTGGTTTCCGCGACCAGAGTAATCAGGAACAGGGTTTCGGTACTACCGCTCCAATGTCTGTACTCTTCTCAATGGACCCTACCGCTCCTGTAAAGAACGAGGATGGTTCATATAACACTAGCGCTTCATTCTCAAATAATGTTTCAAATCCAAACCTGATGTTCGGACAGGAGGGTGGTGAGCATGCTGAGACTTTGGATTCTGAGTTGATGCGTAGCTTGACCAATGTTGAGGGTGAACTCAAGTTGCCATTCAATCTGACATTGCGTTCAATCTTCGGTTTCGACTATATGACCAACAATATTCGTGAGTTCTGGGCTCCTAACAGTGGTAATGGTCAGTCGGTTAACGGTATGGGTCAGCGCTGGAACTACTCTAGCAAGACTTTGACTACATCCAACACCTTGAACTATGTTCGTAGCTTTGACAAGCATAATCTCACAGCGATGGTAGGTTATGAGGCAGAGAAGCGTAACTTGATGACATTGACAGCCAACTCTCACAACTACTCTACACATAAGTTGCCAGAGTTGTCTAATGGTCAGGCTAACAGCAATGCCAGCTACACCAACTGTGCAACCATGATGTCTTGGTTGGGTAGCGTAAACTATAACTACGACAACAAGTATTACTTGTCTGCTAGCTATCGTCGTGATGGTTCTTCACGTCTTTCTTCAGACAACCGTTGGGCTGACTTCTTCTCTGTATCAGGTGCATGGCGCATCAGCAGCGAGAAGTTCCTCGAGGGCAATAACCTGTTCAGCGATTTGAAGCTCCGTCTCTCTTACGGTACCAATGGTAACTTGCCAACAGACTACTATGGCTATATGGGTACATACGCAACAACCGGCGGTTACGGTTCTGAACCAGGTATCTATTGGAGCAACATCTCTAATCCTTCATTAGGCTGGGAGAAGTCTCACAACTTTAACGTAGGTTTGGATTGGACACTCTTCAACCGAGTAACTCTTACATTCGATTACTATAACAAGTTGACTAAGGATCTTCTCTTCCTTTCACCAACTTCTTATGTAACAGGTTTCAGTTCATACTGGAACAATATTGGCGAGTTGAAGAATCAGGGTCTTGAGTTCTCTATCAGTTCTCAGAATATCCGCACAAAGGATTTTACCTGGACCACAGACTTCAACCTTACCAAGCAGAGTATCAAGGTAAACAAGTTGCCTAATGGTAACGACGTTCAGTATGGCGACGGAAACATGTATATCCTCCGTGAGGGCGAGTCTATGCATACATTCTTCTTGCCAAAGGCTAAGGGTGTAAACTCTGAGACCGGTTTGATGGAGTTCTGGATTGATCCTGAGGATGAGTCTAAGGGTGTAACCAACGAGTATAGCAAGGCTGGTAGCACCATTGTAGGCAAGGGTGTGCCTGACTGGGTTGGCGGTATGACCAATACCTTCCGCTATAAGGATTTCGACCTTTCATTCATGATCTCATATCAGTTTGGTGCCGACATGTTCGATTATCCAGGTTACTTCCTTACCTATAGTGATGGTGTGCGTGTGGGTTCATTTAATGTATCTAAGCGTGTGGCTGGCAACTACTGGCAGAAGCCAGGTGACCAGACCGAGTTCCCACGTCCTATCTATAGTAACCCATTCCGTTCTGATAAGTTCTCTACCCGTGAGATTATCTCAACAGACAACATCCGTGTGCGTGACATCACATTCGGTTGGACTGTGCCTTACTTCAAGAAGTATATCAGCAATTTGCGCATTTATTTCCGTGCAACAAACCCATTCCTGATTTACAACGCAGCTAAGGATATTGATCCAGATGTTGATATCAATGGTTATCGTCAGACCGATACTCCTACAACACGACAGTTCTTGTTCGGTCTCAACTTTAGTTTTTAATTAATTCATAGGAAAAAGGATATGAAAAAGATATATTTAGCATTGGGTATTGCCGCTAGCATGATGTTCTCATCATGCAGCGACTTCCTGGACCAGGAGCCATCTATAGAGTTGCCTACTGAGTCAGCTATCACAACTACATCAGACTTGCGTAATGCAGTAAATGGTATTGCTTATGTATTGACAGAAAGCAGAATGACTTATGCATCAGAATTCGCTCTCTTCGCAGATACTCGCTGCAACGATTTCAAGGTAACTGCAGACAACAATCAGTTGGGTGAACTCAGACTTTACAAGTACAATTCTAAAGGTTCATTCAATGATTATGCATATTTCGCATTCTACCAGGCTTTGGGTAATGTGAATAGCGCATTGAAGTCTATCGAAAATGGCCAAGTTGAAGGCGATGCTGCCGAAATCAATAACTATAAAGGACAGCTGTTAGCTTGGAGAGGTATGTTGCACTTCGACTTGGCTCGTATGTTCTGCCACATCCCTACTACTGTAGAGAATCCTGCAAGCGAACTCGGTCTGGTTCTTTCAGACCAGGTGTTTGACAAGGATTACAAGGGCACTCGTACAGATTTGGCATCTACATACACATTCATTATCAAGCAGTTTACAGATGCACTTCCTTTGTTGGAGAAGAAGTCTGATAATGGTTACTTCAACTATTATGCAGCTCTTGGTCTTCGTGCCCGTGCTTACCTCTATAATGGTCAGTATGCAGAGGCTTTGGCTGATGCCAAGGAAGTGATTGGTGAAGGTGGCTTCAAGATGTTGAACCGCGACAATTATGTTGAGGCTTGGACTAAGGAGAAGGCAGATGAAACCATTCTGGAGTTCATGCAGACTGATAAATACAACCAGCAGCGTTATGCTCCAGGTTACTACTGTGATGCTAATGGTTACTCAGAGAATGCTTTCAACGAGGAGGGTTACTTGTATAAGTATCTTGTTGCCAACAAGGATAAGGATATTCGTGCTGGCTTGATCAAGGATCAGTCTGCAGCTAGCTATAAGAAGGCTGCTGGTTTCTATCCTAACAAGTATCCAGGTCGTAACGGCAATCTCTATGTTAACAACACGAAGTTGCTCCGTCTCTCAGAGATGTATCTGATTGCAGCTGAGGCTCAGTGGCATCTTGATAACCCTGGTTCATACGATTTGGCAAAGACAAGTGCCAAAGCTGCTCAGTATATCAATGCTATTGACAAGAACCGTATTGCCGGTTATACAGATAAGACTTCTGTTACACTTGCAGATATTCTTCATGAATATGAAATCGAGATGTTCTGCGAGAACCAGATTACATTTGCTTACTGGCGTAATCGTCAGAGTGTAACAAACCAGGCTAATCAGGAGGTGAAGTACAATGATTACAATACAATCATGGCTATCCCTCAGTCTGAGATTGATTACAACAAGGCTCTTCAACAGAACCCTGAATATTAATAAGATAATATTTTTAATCAAGATATAGGAATGCCATGAGTGGCATTTTCTATAAATCTCTCGGGAGAGGCTGGCTGTGAAGCTCGCCTCTCTTTTTTTTGTCTTTTTATTTTTTGTATCTGATATTTTATTCGTAACTTCGCACCGTCTAAAGAAATATGGCTATAGAAGAGATAAGAAAATACCCAGTAGGAATCAACTATGACAGCCAGAAGCGAACCATTGGTGAATGGAAGATAGCAGAAGGATAAATATAGCTTTTATTTGTCCGCTATGATACTAAAATATGTAATAGCGGACAAATAAAAGCTTTATTTTTTTACTTTTGATTACAGATTAAGCGAGTGGCATTTTATTACGTTTTATCCCCATGTTATTCGATTTTTTTGTGATAAATCACACTTTTGACGAATACAGGGGTAAGAATGCTGTCTGTAAAGCTCGCCTCTTTCCAAGAAAAAAACACGGACAAATTCAATTTGTCCGTGTTATATTTTTAGGTCATAAATGCAGGTTTGGCATGGCGTAAACTATGACTTATGCTCCAGAAAACGGTGAGTTGAGGGGAAGAAAACTATGAGTTGTATTTGTTAACACTTTGCGAGAACAGGTCTTTCATGGAGAAAAATGGCTGTAGGATGCAATATTATCCCTTGTTTCTTGTTATTATGATATACAAACTGTTGTGGAAATGAAAAAGAAAATAGTTATAATGATGGTGCTGCTGCTTGCTGTTGTGGGAGCAAAGGCACAAGAAGTGGAGAATCCGGTAGGCAGATTCTCGGTAATTCCTCGTATTGGTGTATCTCTGGCTAACTGGAGCGGATTGGTCCTCGAACCTGAGAAGGGAATCTCGCTAAAGCCTAAGTATCAGGCTGGATTCATGGGTGGCGCAGATGTGGAATATCGTATAAATAAGAGCCTGGGTATTACGCTGGGTGCTTATTATGCCCGACAGGGTATGCGTTTCCCTGACTGTGAGTTGACTGAGAATGCTGAAAAAGGGGAATATACAGGTATTAAGAATCATCATGTGAACCTCGATTATATCCAGGTGCCGCTGATGCTGAAGGCCTATCTTGTAGAGGGCTTGTCGGTGAATGCAGGCGTTCAGGTGGGATTCCTTTGTGGCGACGGCAAGGTGAAAAGAGAGGAAACCGACCTTCAGAAGGACAAAAACGGGTCTATTACATACAAGGATATGCAGGAAACCGAAGCTCCTTGGCCTGCCAAGAAGGTGGATGTAGCCATTCCTTTGGGCTTGAGCTATGAATATATGAACGTGATTCTGGATGCCCGTTACAACGTGAGCCTGACGAAGGCTGGCAAGGGTGATTGGGATAACTGTAAGAACAAGGCTCTGACCTTTACCGTGGGTTATCGTTTTACATTATAAAAGAATATTTTGATAGAAATAAGAAAAGCCTCAAATCCGCAAAGGATTTGAGGCTTTTACCTTATCTGATAATCAGATGATTCTATGATTCTTTATCCAACCTGGCTTCCTGGCTTAACCTTGCCAAGGAGAGAAGTTACGTTCAATGAGCCGTCGAAGTTGACTGCACTCAGAATCATACCCTGACTCTCGATGCCCATCATCTTGCGAGGAGCAAAGTTGGCTACGAACAATACGTCCTTGCCGATCAGCTGCTCTGGCTCGTAGTAGGCTGCGATACCTGAGCAGATGGTGCGCTCTACGCCAGAACCATCGTCGATGGTGAACTTCAGGAGTTTCTTAGACTTTTTTACCTTCTCGCAGTTCAGAATGTGACCTACGCGGATATCGAGTTTCTCGAAATCATCGAAGCTAACCTCTGGCTTGATAGGAGCAGCCTGATAAGAAGCCTCCTCGTTAGCCTTCTTGGTGTCAGCGAGCTTCTGGAGCTGTCTTTCGATAACCTCATCCTCAATCTTCTCGAAGAGCAATTCAGGCTCACCGAGCTGGGTACCAGCCTTGAGCAAATCTGTGCTGCCGAGCTGAGTCCACTCGAAGTTATGCATATTGATCATCTTGCGGAGTTTCTCAGAAGAGAATGGCAAGAATGGCTCGAAGGCGATAGCGAGGTTGGCAACCAGCTGGAGGGAGATGTTCAGGATGGTCTCCACACGCTTAGGATCGGTCTTCCAAACCTTCCAAGGCTCACACTCTGTGATGTATCGGTTACCGATACGAGCCAGGTTCATAGCCTCTTTCTGAGCCTCGCGGAACTTGAATACGTTGAGATACTGCTCTACCTTCTCCTTCACGTCCTTAAACTCAGCGATAGCCTTCTCATCTACCTCCTGCAATTCACCACAGGCAGGAACTACGCCGCCCCAATACTTCTTGGTGAGCTGGAGGGCACGGTTTACGAAGTTACCGTAAACGGCAACCAACTCAGAGTTGTTGCGTTCCTGGAAATCCTTCCAGGTAAAGTTGTTGTCCTTGGTCTCAGGCGCATTGGCTGTCAATACATAGCGCAATACATCCTGCTTGCCTGGCAAATCTACGAGATACTCGTGCAACCATACAGCCCAGTTGCGGGATGTTGAAATCTTATCATCCTCCAGGTTCAGGAACTCGTTGGCTGGTACGTTGTCTGGCAAGATATAGTCGCCGTGAGCCTTCAGCATAGTAGGGAAGATGATGCAGTGGAACACGATATTGTCCTTACCGATGAAGTGAACGAGACGTGTTTCAGGATCCTGCCACCACTTCTGCCATGTTCCCCACTTTTCAGGATGAGCATCGCAGAGTTCTTTGGTGTTTGAGATGTAGCCGATAGGTGCATCGAACCATACGTAGAGCACCTTTCCATCTGCACCCTCTACTGGAACAGGAATACCCCAATCCAAGTCGCGTGTCATCGCACGTGGCTGAAGATCCATATCCAACCAGCTCTTGCATTGGCCGTAAACATTGGTACGCCACTCTTTGTGGCCTTCCAGGATCCACTTCTTCAACCAATCCTGATACTTGTTCAATGGAAGGTACCAGTTCTTGGTAGGCTTCTTTACGAGACCATGACCAGGGTTGTTCTTGTTGGTAGGGTTGATGAGCTCCTCAGGAGAGAGGGTAGCACCACATTTCTCGCATTGGTCGCCATAAGCACCCTCTGCACCACAGCGAGGACAAGTACCTACGATATTACGGTCGGTAAGGAATTCGCCTGTTACCTCGTCGCAGAACTGCTCCTCTACCTTTTCTTCCAATACGCCCTTGTCATAGAGTGTGCGGAAGAAGTCTGAAGCAAACTTATTGTGAGTAGGCGAAGTGGTACGGCTGTAAATATCAAAAGAGATACCGAAGTCCTCGAAACTCTTCTTGATGAGGTTATGATAGCGGTCAACCACCTCCTGTACGGTAATTCCCTCTTTCTTGGCACGGATAGTAACAGGTACACCATGCTCATCGCTACCGCCGATGAAGACAACATCCTGCTTCTTGAGGCGGAGATAGCGAACATAGATATCGGCTGGCACGTATACACCTGCCAGGTGACCGATGTGCACACCACCGTTGGCATAAGGCAAAGCCGCAGTCACGGTAGTACGTTTAAAGTTCTTTTGTTCCATATTAGCTAATATATTTTTGTTATTTGGCTGCAAAATTACAAAAAATGTTGGAGATAAGAAAGAATTATCGTCGCTTTTTCTTACTTGTATGTATAATAAGGTGTAAAAAGCTGGGTTCTTTAGTGTTTTTATAGTAAGGATAGCGTAGGGCAGGATACAAAAAAAGACCCTTCGCATCTCTGCAAGAGCCTCCCATCTTGTACATTTCCATCAGACTCCTCCCTGATAGGACTGTACCTAATTATTATCATTTACTTTTTCTAAGAACTTATTCGTTCTGACAACTTATGTTGTTGACCTTTTACAATCTAATTACCTTAGTATGTAGAAAACTTCCTCCTTATATTATAGAGAGATTTCTTACATTACGTTCATATAGGCGATAACGGCTAACTCTGCAAGAAGAATTACGAAACCAATCTTCTTTACTGCGTCTGTAATTTTAAAAATGCAATCCATAATCTTAATGGTTTTGTTGTTAATAATTAAACTAGCGTTCTTTTTACGTTTGCAAAAGTAATGCATTTTTTATCCTATATGGGATAATTTTTATTAGAATTAGTGATTTTTGTAAATTTAAAAGCTAATTATAAGCAAATATTACATCTTAGAGAATAGGAATTACCCCGTCTTAGACGATTTTGCTATTCGCTTTTGTCTGTTTTTTGTGGTACTTTTGTCTTTATGGGGTAATATTTTCGTAATGACAAAAGAAAATAGCCATTCTAAAATAGGTTTGTAACTATTTTAAAATGGCTATTCTTCTATTTTTCTCCCTTTTTTCCTTTATAAATCCAACTTTTTAGAGCGAATGATAGGAAAAAACGGATTTTTATCCTTTTGCATATATCTTCTTTATGATTATAAATGTCCTCTTTCTGCCCAATCGCCTCTGTCGAGGGTTCTGTATCCCACGGCTTCTGCTATATGGTCAGGCTTAATCTGTTCACTTTCTGCCAAATCAGCAATGGTTCGTGCCACTTTCAGTATTCTGTTATAGGCTCTGGCTGACAAAGAAAGTTTCTCCATTGCCATTCGGAGCAGTTCTATACCTTGTTCGTCGGGTTCGGCAAACTGATGAATCATTCTTTCGGTCATCTGGGCGTTGCAATGGATGCCTTTATAATCTTTGAATCTTTCGGCTTGAACTTCTCTTGCCTTGATGACTCTTTCTCTGATCTTGGCACTTGGCTCACCTGGTGCTGCCTTCGATATGTCCTGGAAAGGAACGGGACTGATTTCGCATTGGATGTCGATGCGGTCGAGTAACGGACCCGAAATCTTGTTCATGTATCTTTGAATCTGGCCTGGCGTGCAGACACAGCGATGTGTCGGATCACCATAATATCCGCATGGGCAAGGGTTCATACTTGCCACAAACATGAATGAACATGGGTAATCTGTAGAATATTTCGCTCTGCTGATGTTGATATGGCGGTCTTCCAATGGCTGGCGGAGTACTTCCAGAGTGGTTTTATTGAACTCCGGAAGTTCATCGCAGAACAGAACGCCATTATGGGCGAGCGATATTTCTCCCGGTTGTGGCGATGTTCCACCTCCTACCAGAGCCACTTGAGAGATGGTATGGTGAGGAGACCGGAACGGGCGTTGGGAAATGAGTGATACATTCTTGCCCAGTTTGCCTGCAATGGAGTGAATCTGTGTTGTTTCCAGACTCTCAGATAGCGTGAGGGGAGGAAGAATGGACGGCAAACGTTTTGCCATCATTGACTTTCCTGAACCTGGAGGACCTACCATAATCAGGTTGTGTCCGCCAGCCGCAGCCACTTCGAGCGCTCTTTTCACGTTCTCCTGACCGCGGACGTCGGCATAATCGTATTCACAATGTGTCTGGTTTTCGTAAAATTCCTTGCGGGTGTCAACGATTGTAGGAGAAGGGTTGCTTCTGTCGCTCATGAATTGTATGACTTCGAAAAGCGTTTTCATGCCGTAAACCTCAAGATTGTTTACGACAGCCGCTTCCCGAGCGTTCTGTTCCGGCACAATCAGTCCCTTAAAGTGCTCTGCTCTGGCTCTGATAGCTATCGGTAGGGCACCTTTGATAGGCTGGAGCGTACCGTCAAGGCTCAGCTCGCCTACCATCATGTACTCTTTCAGATGATCTTCGGGAATGTTGTTGTTGGCGCCTAGAAGTCCGATTGCAAGCGGCAAGTCGAAACTACTGCCCTCTTTCCGGAGGTCAGCTGGAGCCAGATTGATGGTGATGTCGGCTATCGGAAATTTGAAGCCGCTATACTGGAGAGCTGCTGAAATTCGGTTACGGCTCTCCTTGACCGCCTCGTCGCCTAAGCCTGTGAGGTGGTACATGACGCCTCTGTTGAGGCTTACTTCTACGGTTACAGTAGTTACTTCTAGTCCGTTAACTGCTGCACAATATGTCTTTACTAACATATAGGCGTGCTTTTTATGGGTTCTTGACTAGCTCGAAAGTATTTATTTTAGCAGTTGGTCGAGCTTATTGTAAAGCTCTTGCTTTTTCATGCCTCGGGCGATGATTTTACCATTTTGAAGTATGATGTTGTCAGGAAGGTTTTCCAATCCCAACTTCTTCAAGGTCTTGTCTTCCAGCATTTCGCCGTTGCAGATGATAGGGCATGCGATAGAGTCGCGCTTGATGTTGTTCTTGCATTCGCTCTTGCTGGCATCCAGACAGAAAGCCATCAGCTTAAGCTTGCCGTTCGATTTCTTCTGACGGCTCTTCAGTTCGCGCTGCATGTCCTGGCTGTCATAGTTATAGGTAGCCCAGGTGTAGATTACGGCAACCGGAGCGCTGCTCATTTCTGTACTGGAAACGAGTTTTTCGTTGATATCGTATGCTGTAAATGAAGGCAGGGTTGCACCGGTGCCTACATTCTTCATGGTTTCTGCCAACTGCTTCATCTTAGCCAACTGTCCGTTTTTAGGCTGTTCCTTCTCTACGATATTGATGAGTGAGAGCGCCTTGCGGTAATCAGGTTGTGTAGAAGTGATGAAGTATTTTCTGATCAGATAGATGCTGCACACAGAATTCGGATGTTCTCTGACGAAGTCTTCAGCATGCTTTTTAGCCTCAGGTGGCGTATCTTTCAGGATGTTCTGGCGGAATTTTGTCATCAGTTCGTTATCCTCGGTTCCGCTTACCTCCATTTCCTTAAGGTGCGAAGCATCTGCCTTGATTTCTACTGATTTGCCCGATTTTGCGAAGATAGGCTGCTCAGAGAAATTAGGGAAAACAAGCATAATGGTAAAATCTTCCTTACATTCGGTTTCGAAAGTGAAACGGCCGCCTTCTACCTTGATGGTGTCAACGCCTTCGAAGCCCCCGTCAGGACTGTATACATAAAACTCGCCTTGATTCATATTGAGAAATTTGCCTTCAAACTTGAAATGCCCACTGCTGACACCACATGATGTTAAGACCAGCGTAATGAATAAAATGAGGATGTAAGCAAATTTTTTCATAAGGAAAAACT
This sequence comes from Segatella copri, assembly GCA_052349145.1. GTDB lineage: Bacteria > Bacteroidota > Bacteroidia > Bacteroidales > Bacteroidaceae > Prevotella > Prevotella copri_V. Next base: position 93,269 of record DAWDQD010000002.1, read on the forward strand.
TTAAGGTGCCGCGAGCGGGACTCGAACCCGCACAGCCATTACTGGCCAAGGGATTTTAAGTCCCTCGTGTCTACCAATTCCACCATTGCGGCATGGTAAACGTTAAGAGTTGAGCGGAAAACGGGACTCGGACCCGCGACCCCAACCTTGGCAAGGTTGTGCTCTACCAACTGAGCTATTTCCGCGTTATGTGTGTGCAAAGGTAATGCTATTTCTTTAAATCTCCAAACGATTTACATTTTTTAAGACAAGAAAGCGCCATTTTTTTCATTTGCCCTCCGTTTCTGCTTAGTTTCCCACGTATATATCGGTTCCTTTGCCGCCGTAGGTTACCCGATATTGCATCAGCGGCTTGTCGCTTTTGCTCTTTCCGCCGCTTGTGATGGTTCCGTTTTCCAGGCTGTAGATGCGGTTACATTTGTCGCAAATTACCGATTGGCGGTTGCCGGTCCATTCCAGCGGATAGTTGGTGCCGCCATATTGTTCCAGACAGTTGGGGCATTGGCGGTCCCAGGCTACAGGTCCGCTGAAGTTTGTAAGTCCCATGATAAAGCCGTTCTTTTTGGCATCTTTAGGGTCGTTGCCCGCTCCCAGATAAGTATAGTTGGCATAATTCTCCTTGGCTGTAGAGAGGATGATGGTTTCCGTCTGGTTTTTCCCATCGTTTAATGTAGAATAGATATTCCAGGCTCCATTCACCTTTTTGGCGCTAACCATCGTGTAGACGCCCGTTCCGTTGAGGGCTGTTTCCAGACTTGTGCCCGGATGGTATTGTGACTTGAAGTAGAACTGGCAGGGATATTTGGTGCTGATGCTGTTTTCTGCATCGCACGAACAAAGTAAGAGCATAGCTATTCCAGCCATGCTCTTCACCTTATTATATATATATACCTTATTATATATGCTATTCTTCATGCAGAAACCTTTCTGTCTTTATTTCAGAAGATTCTTCTCGGCATTCTCCATGCGCTCGAAGTGGAACTCAGAGAGGGTCTGCTCCATCAGCGCCTGAATCTTGTCGTTGCAGAGATTGCCGATGCTGCCTTCGTGAGTATGATGAATATCCTTGTTTGGCTTGAATTCACCAGCCTCGATTTCCAGTCCTACCTTCTTGTAAGCATCGCGGAATGGCATGCCGTTGGCTGCAAGCTGGTTCACTTCTTCTACTGAGAACATAGGGTTGTAGCGAGGATCGTCAAGAATATGCTCGTTCACCTCCATCTTGTTGATGATGTAGGCAGCCATCTGCAGACAGTCCTTCAACTCGTCGAAGGCAGGGAGGAACACTTCCTTGATAATCTGGAGATCGCGGAAATAGCCTACTGGCAGGTTGTTCATGATGAGCATTACCTGCTGTGGAAGGCTCTGGAGTTTGTTGCTCTTGGCGCGAATCAACTCGAATACGTCTGGATTCTTCTTGTGTGGCATGATGCTCGAACCGGTGGTACACTCCTTAGGCAATTTCACGAAACCGAAGTTCTGACAGTTGAACATACAGGCGTCGAAAGCCATCTTTGCCAAAGTTCCTGCCACGGTAGCCATGGCGAAAGCCACGTTGCGCTCCATCTTTCCTCTGCCCATTTGTGCATAAACCACATTATAGTCCATGCTGTCGAAACCGAGAAGTTCGGTGGTCATGGTGCGGTTCAATGGGAATGAACTTCCATAGCCGGCAGCGCTACCCAATGGGTTGCGGTTGGTCATGCGGTAAGCAGCCTGAAGGAAGAGCATGTCATCGGCAAGTCCTTCAGCATAAGCGCCAAACCAGAGACCGAATGATGAAGGCATAGCCACCTGCAGATGGGTGTAGCCCGGCATCAGCACGTCCTTATACTGGTTGCTCTTCTGAATCAGCTCGTCGAAGAGAATCTTCACGGCGTCCACAATCTCCTTCAACTCATGACGGGTGAAGAGTTTGAGGTCTACGAGAACCTGGTCGTTGCGTGATCTACCCGAATGAATCTTCTTGCCCATGTCGCCCAGTTTCTGGGTGAGCATCAGTTCTACCTGGGAATGAACGTCTTCCACGCCGTCTTCTATTACGAATTCGCCCTTGTCGGCGATGGCGTAGATGTTTTTCAGTTCGGCAAGGAGCTGGGTGAGTTCATCTTTCTCCAGGAGTCCGATGCTTTCGAGCATGGTGATGTGTGCCATACTGCCCAGCACGTCATACTTGGCGAGATAGAGGTCGAGTTCGCGGTCTCTTCCTACGGTGAATCTTTCAATTTCCTTGTTTACTTCGAAGTTCTTTTCCCAAAGTTTATGTGCCATAATTTCTTTATTTATTAATCCTGGTAAGGAATCATCGCAAGCGCATCAGCAATTTTTTCGATGCCTTCCTGCAATGGCTTCTTCACCATACCCTTGATAAACATGTTAAGTTCTGCCTTGATGGTGAGTTTCATTTTGCATGAGAACTCGCCTGTAGGGAGCAGCTGAATCCAGAAGTTGAAAGGAACAGGGCTGTTTTCTGTTTCAAACTTGATGGTTTTAGGCTCCTCGCGGTCGATGATGCGCATCTTGATTTCACCCACCATAGGTGCTGTGATAGAGATGCTGTCGCTATCAAACTTGAGGTCCTTCAGCTTTTCCATTTCCTTTCTCTTGTCTTCAGGAATCTGGTCTTTCACCTGCTCGAATCGGTCTTTGAGCATCTGCAGGTTGTTCAGATCGCTCAATGTACGGTAAACAGATTCCTGCTTGTGAGGAATCTGTTTGATATTACTTTCGAATGTACTTGTACTCATTATTGATGGGTCAGCTTGATTACTTCTTCCAGTTAGCTGGATCCTTGCGCCACTCGTGGAGCAGCTCTACGTCTTCCTGCTTGATATAGCCAGTCTCCAGAGCCTCTGCCACTACGTGCTCATAGTCGGTCAAAGTAACCAGCTTTACGTTAGCATCAGCAAAAGCCTTCTCGGCGATAGGGAAACCATAGGTGTAGCTAGCTACCATGCCCACAATCTCGTTGCCGTTCTTGCGGAGAGCCTCTACTGCCTTGAGAGAGCTGCCGCCGGTAGAAATCAAGTCTTCTACTACCACAACCTTAGCCTTAGGGTCGAGTTGACCTTCGATGAGGTTCTGCATACCGTGATCCTTTGGTTTAGAACGAACGTATACGAAAGGCATGTTCAGTTCGTCAGCAACCAAAGCACCCTGCGCGATGGCACCAGTAGCTACTCCGGCTACAGCATCAGCCTCAGGGAACTGCTCCAGGATAGCGTGAACGAGCTCAAGCTTTACATAATTGCGGAGTTCTGGGAATGAGAGAGTCTTGCGGTTATCGCAATAGAATGGTGACTTCCAGCCAGAAGCCCATGTGAATGGATTATTAGGCTGCAACTTGATTGCCTTTACTTTCAATAACTTAGATGCGAATTCTTTCTTCAGTTTGTCCATAATCTTTAAAGGATTAAATTATTATTAATTATTTTGCAAAGGTACAATGATTTTTGCACACGGCGGCTATATTTAGGGTTAAAATGTTTTAACTCTCGGCAAAAAGGGCCTTTAGTCGTGTGCGAAACCTACAGTCAGCACGCTTATCTTCATCTTTCCGGCTGCTTTTATCAGGGTTTCCGCACAGGAGATGATGGTGGCTCCGGTGGTGCATACGTCATCGATGATGAGGATATGTTTGCCCTCAAGTTGCGTGATGGGGTGCTCGCCCTGCCCGTCATGATAGGTTGCTGCGGCTTCAAAAACCTGGCTCACGTTTTCCTGTCTTTCCTGCCGGTTCTTGTGGGTTTGGCTTTCGCTAAACTTTTTCCTTCTTACGGCATCCTTGATGATGGTCAGATGGGTGAGTTGCTGGATACCTTTGGCGATGAGAAGACTCTGGTTATAGCCGCGTTCTTTTTCTCGTTTTCGGGTGAGCGGGATGGGGATGATGGCGTCTATTCCGTCGAAGAACTGAATGCCTAACCCCTTCTTTGCCAGCATTCTGCCCAGATAGATTCCCATTTCAGGATGATGCATGTATTTCAGTTGGTAGACGGCTCTAGCCGATGTGGCATGGCTGATGTGATGGAAGAGAGCGCAGCAGCGTTCGATGGGAATCAGGTGCCAGAAGAGTTTTGCCATCTCGTTGTCGTAGGGCTGTTTCCAGGTATAGGTTCTCGGCATGCGGAACAGACATTTTATGCATATCATCTCCTCCCCGCCAGCGAGCACATTTCCGCAGATGGCGCAGGTTCGGGGGAAGAATAAATCTAATATGTCTCTTAACAGGCTGGTACGCATGGCTTTACTCTTAATTTTGAGGTTTGGATATTGAACTTGATGCTTTGCTTTAGAATTCCTCTTCGAAATCGATGTCTCCCAGATCTTCTTCCTTCATCCGGTCGATGCATTTGTGGATAACCTCCATGCTGTATCCTCTTCCCAGGGCAAAGCGGATGAGTTTCATCGAGCGTTCATAGTCGTTCTTTGCCTTGATGGTTTTATATTTGTTTTTCATCAGGGGCAGGAGGGTTTCCATATACAGGTCGTCTTCAATCTCTTCGAAGATAGGGTCGGAGATGTCCTTCGGAATATGTTTCATCCACAGCGCCTGTTCCACCTTCCGGCGTCCCCACTTGTTGTATTTTATCTTGTCGTTGATAAAGAAGCGTGCGAAACGTTCGTCGTCGATGAATTTCTTCTCGGTCAGGAATTCCATGTTTCTGGCGATGGCATCTTCGGGCAGTTCCCACTTCTTCATCTTGTCGATCATCTCTTGCGAGCAATGTTCGGCTTGGGTGCAGAGGGTGGTGAGCTTCAGGAGCGCCTGCTGCTCGGTCATCGGCTTTTTATACTTTGAACTTTGAGATTTGAACATGATGATTTTACTTTGAACTTTGAGATTTGAACATTGAACTTTATGATTTGCCGGCTCGCATCATTCTCTGCTTTCCGAAGGCATCTTCCTTTGTATCAATAGCTTTAAACCCCAATCCTTCCAGCATTTCCCTTGTTTCTTTTTCGTAGATAGGATTGATTTCGAAGTATAATGCACCTCCGGATTTGAGGGCAGAAGAGGCATATTCGGCGATGGCCCTATAGAACTTCAGAGGCTCTTCATCGGGCACGAAGAGGGCGATTCCGGGTTCGTGTTCCAACACATTCTTCTCCATATCCGCTTTCTCCTTTTCGCAGATATACGGGGGATTGCTCACGATGATGTTCCATCTTCCGGTATCCGATGTTTCCGCCAATTTCAGGGCATCCTGATATTCTATTTTTACGTTACCGGCATCCAGAAGCGCAATATTTTCCTGTGCTATCTTCAAGGCATCTTCCGAAATATCCCAACCCGTAACCTCCGAGCCGCCGATGTCCAGTCCCAGCGTAATGGCGATGCAGCCCGAACCCGTACAGATGTCCAGGATGCGGATGGTATTTTCTTCCTTCTCTCCTTCCGTAATCCCTTTGTTTTCAGTCGCATCTTTTTCTATCCACTCGCAGAGTTCCGCCGTTTCGGGTCTCGGAATCAGCACGCCCGGCTCTACATGGAAGGTTCTTCCTGCAAAGTCAGCTTCGCCCAGAACATACTGTACAGGTTCGCCTTTTTGCAATCTTCTGATAATTTCTTCCAGTTTTCTTTCTTCATCTGCAGATAATTCATTAACTTTGCCGCAGATTATGTCGGTCAGCGTCATTCCGTACTTCACTTCGAGCACGGTGCGGACGATAGCCTTTGCTTCGCCCGCCTCATATAGAGGGGTAATGGATTGCCAAAGTTGTTGATACGTTTTCATCTCTAAATCGTATATTATGATTTGATTTGAGAGCAAAGGTACGACATTTTATCGAAAAGTAAGTAAAAAACGAAGAAAAGTTTTAGATATGGAACAAAATAATGTTTCTTTTCAGAATGTGAAGACGGGCGAACCGTTGTCGCAAAAGGAAATAGACGAAATGTTTATGCGCCGCTGTCTGCAGCTGGCGAAAAACGGAAGAGAGAATGCCAAACCCAATCCGATGGTGGGAGCCGTTATCGTGAGTGGGGATGGCAGAATCATCGGCGAAGGCTATCATGTAAGATGCGGAGAAGGGCATGCTGAAGTCAACGCCTTTGCATCTGTTAAGCCCGAGGATGAGCATCTGTTAAGCCAAGCTACCATCTATGTGAGTCTCGAACCCTGCTCTCATTACGGCAAGACGCCGCCTTGCGCCGATTTGATAGTAAGAAAAGGAGTAAAGCGATGCGTCTGCGGCTGCGTAGATCCCTTTGCCAAGGTTCAGGGCCGCGGTATCCGCAAGATTCGCGAGGCAGGCATCGAAGTAACAGTAGGCGTTCTGGAGGCGGAATGTCTCGAACTCAACAAGCGCTTCATCACCTTCAACACCCATCAGCGTCCTTACATCATCCTGAAATGGGCGCAGACCGCGAATGGCTTTCTTGACAACGGGGGTAGGGGTATGGCTATTTCTTCGCCTTTCACCAAGATGCTCTCCCACAAGTTGCGTGCTGAGAACGATGCCATCCTCATAGGCCGCGTAACCGATGAGCGCGACCACAGTCAGCTCAACGTTAGAGATTGGAGCGGCAAGGACCCGATGCGCCTGGTCATCGACCGCCATCATCCTTGTTTCGAAGGTCTGGATTTCTCACGGGGCAAGACGGAAGTGTTGCAGCAAATCATGCAGTACTTATATAATAATAAGGTGCAGTCGCTGATAGTAGAGGGAGGCGCCATCACCCATCAGGCATTCCTCGATGCTGGACTTTGGGATGAAATCAGGGTAGAAACGTTGTTGTCCACATCTGTGGAAAACTCCGTAACTTCTGGAACGCCAGCGCCTATGCTTCCTCATAACGTCCGGTTAATCAGCCACGAGGCGTATGATGGAAATGTTATCAACACCTACGAGCGGATGTAATCTTCTCATAGATTTGCTTTTCCCTTCGGCCAGCGATTTTCAATTCACAGATGACACAGATTTAGTGGCGTATGCCCAATTCAACATTTAACATTCAACACTTAACATTCAAGAAAATGAGTAACAGATTTACATCGCGTCTGAGCGATGACGACGATTTCAAGCGAGACGAACTGATACGTAAGATAGAGCATTCGGTAGAGCAGATGACGCTCTCAGAACTGGAAGCCCTGTCCTACGATATGTTTACCAAGGGTTATATGGAGGATTATTAGAAAATGTCGGGAACAGCTGATGCGAGAACCGGAAATAGCCAACTGGCAAAATATAAATAGCCAACTGGCAAAACGCAAACAGCCGACTAGCGCATGAGTGGCTAGTCGGCTGTTTTACTGGAACAGTTATTGAAAACTCCTTTATTTTGTTTTCGTATAGGCTTTCTGCCAAATACTCTTCACTCTTCACCAAAAGCCCCGAATCCCCTGTGTTTATCGGCATTCCGAGGGGTGAAGAGTATTCGGGCACTCTTCACCTACTCTTCACCACTCTTCACCCTTCAGTTCTGGCTGATTTGCAATCCACCTATCAGTCTTTCTCCTCTGTTTCCGTTTCTGAAGGTGAAGAGTGGTGAAGAGTGGGTGAAGAGATAAAAACAACTCTTCACCCCTCGGAATGCCGATAAACACAGGGGTTTCCGGCCGAAAGGTGAAGAGTGAAGAGTACCAGAAATAATTGACTCAAGTTTCGCCTGTTATCATCAATCTCTTTGATAAATAGGTAATGAAGAAATAGTGATGGAAACTAAAAAATGGGCGATTTTTTACCCAAATCTATGTTTTTGAATGAAATTTGGGTAAAAAATCGCCCATTTTCTTTGTTTTTCGGGAAAATTGGCTTAAATTTGCAGTCAGTATCGAAACGAATAAAAAGCGAAGAAAATGGGAACAAGCAATAAGTTGGTAGGTAGGGAGCGAGAGTGCTTGGAACTGGATAGGGTGATGGAATCCGACCGCTCTGAGTTTGTGATAGTGTATGGAAGACGAAGAGTAGGCAAGACCTTCCTTGTTGACCAATACTATCAAGGTTCCTATGACTTTACATTTGTGGGAGGACATAATCTTTCTCGCCAAAGACAATTGACGAGTTTCGGCAAGGCATTGAAGAAATTTTCGGGCAGTAAGCCAGATAAGTTTTCCGATTGGTTTGATGCCTTTGATGCTCTTGAGGAATATCTGGAGTTGCTTGATGCAGACAGGAAGAAAGTGGTGTTTATCGATGAGATGCCTTGGATAGATACGCAGAAGTCGGATTTTGTTTCGGCTTTGGAAAATTTCTGGAATGGTTGGGCTGCTCGCCGAAGCGACATCGTGTTCATTGCCAGCGGTTCCGCCACTTCCTGGATGGTGGATAATCTGATAGAGAACCAGGGTGGCTTGCATGCCCGAATTACCTCTAGCATCTATGTGCGCCCATTTACGCTTCATGAGGTGGAGGAATACTTGCAACGCAAGCATTGCAAGTGGGACAGATACCAGATATTGCAATGCTATATGGTGATGGGTGGCATCCCATTCTATCTGAGCCTTATCGACCCAAGACAGAGCTTGGTGCAGAATGTGGATCGCCTTTTCTTCTCTCATGGCGGTATCATGAGAGGGGAGTTTGATGAACTCTATAATGCGTTGTTCAGCAATGCCGAACTGTATATCAGCGTGGTCAAAGCATTGGCTCAGCACCATGATGGTATGACTCGTACGGAAATTTCCAAAGTCATTGGGGCGAATGGAGGTACGCTCACTCGTGTACTGACCAATTTGGAAAGATGCGATTTTATCTCACGCAGTCAGAACTTTGGTTGCAAGACAAAAAATACCATCTATCGGTTGATGGATTTCTATACCTTATTCTATTATAAGTTTATAGCGCAAGATACATCTGGGGATGAACAATGGTGGAGCCACAATTTTGAGTCACGCTTGGTTTCTACATGGCAAGGACTTACCTTCGAGATTGTCTGCTTGATGCACACGGATTGCATCAAGAAAGCCTTGGGCATATCAGGCATGGCTACGGAAGTTTCTTCATGGAGAAAGGTGGCGGATGACAAGCAGCGAGGTGGGCAGATAGACTTGGTTATCAAGCGTGCCGACCGCATCGTGCATCTATGCGAGATGAAATTCAGCAAGTCGGAATACCGCATCACTGATGCCTACGAGCAGCTGTTGCGGCAGCGCATGGAACTCTTCCAAAGTTCCACCAAGACCAAGCTTTCTTTGGTCATCACCTTTGTTACTACGTATGGAGTGGCTGATGGCTTGCATCATAGCATCGTGCATAGCGAGGTGACGATGTCGCAGCTGTTCATTCGGAATGTTACATGATAGCCTGCCACATTATGCTCGGCTAGGGAGAGATTGATGGATTGCATCATCAGCATCTGGCGGGAGATGGAGAGGCCGATGCCCGAACCTGCTGGCTTGGTGGAGAAGAAGGGGATGAACATCTCTTTTGCCACATCGGCTGGGATGGGGGCGCCATTGTTGCTGAAATAGATGCCCGAGAATTGTGAACTCTCGATGCTTTCTGGATGTTTGTGGAAGCATCGAATGTCGATGGCTGAGGCGTGAGCCTCGATGGCATTCTTTGTCAGATTGATAAATACCTGGTGCAGCATGTTTTTGTCGGCAGACCAGGTGGCATCTTCAGGGATATGGATGTGCCATTCTATCTGAGGATAGAGCGGCTTGATGCCTTCCACGAAATCCTTGAGTGGAATGTTCTCGATGACAGGCTCTTGTAGCTGGGTGAGCTTGCGGTAGCTGTCCACGAAACTGGTGAGCGACTTGCTGGTGTCTCGAATGGCTCGGATGCCTTCCTCGTAGGGCGAGCCTTGGATGTCGGGATTGCTCAGATAGGCTTGGCAGATGCTGGAGATGGGGGCGGTGGCGTTCATAATCTCATGGGTGAGCACACGGGTTAGCCTTTGCCAAGATTCCACCTCATGCTGCGCCACCAGTCTGCCGATGTCGTTCTCCATATCGTTGAGGGCTTGCTGCAAGGCTCGTTCTCCAGAGAGCAATCCCTTGGTGGATAGACGGAAGGAGTAATCGCCATTGCGGATAGCCTCTTGCATCAAGAAGGCACGGCTCTTCAGGTTGCGCTGATGGCGCAAGAAGAGATAGATGATGCCTCCGATGATGAGGAGAATGATACCTATTATATATATGTGGAAGATGGTGTCCATATCAGATGTTGATAATCATGAATGATTGTGATGGAAAATTATCGCTTTAACTTGGCGTAAAGTGTTTGGCGAGTGATGCCGAGGAGTTCGGCGGCGCGTGAGATATTGCCGTGGCATTGGTCCACAACCTTGTGAATATGAGTGCTCTCGATGCTCTCCAGCGTCTCTACTTCTTGGCTTCGGTCGATGGCATCCTTTAGGGTTCTGATGAGTTCATCGTTATCCCAAGGCTTGGTGATGAAGTCGGCTGCGCCAGATTTCAATCCCTTGATGGCGAGCTGGATATCTGCGTAGGCGGTGATGAGCACCACGGGGATGTTGGCATGGAGACGGCGGAAGGTGCGGAGCCAAAGCAAACCTTCCTGTCCGCTGTTTACGCCCAAGGAAAAATTCATGTCGAGCAAGATGATGTCCACTGGCTCTTGTTGGAGCAGAGTGGGGGCGGTGTCTGGGCGAGGCAAGGTGATAATCTGCTCGAATGTACCGCCCAGGCATATCTTCAAGGCTGTGAGTATCGATGGATTGTCGTCGATAACAAGTATTGTTCCGTATTTCATCTATTTGTGTTCTGTTATATCTTTTGTTTGCAAAAGTACACTTTTTTCTTGAAATAGCCAACAAAATGGAATGTGATGTGTGATTATCATACAGAAAAGTGTATGAATTTCATACAATCCACTTGCCGCTGGCTTCTGGTCTTTGGCAGAATCAAAAGGAATGGCTACCTTTGCATCAGAAAAAATAATGAAACAACAGATATGAAAAGTTATTTTAAGTTCTTATCACGCAACAAGCTCTATACGGCTATCGAGGCTTTCGGACTCTCGATAGCCTTGGCTTTTGTGATGATTTTGGTATCCTACGCCTTCATGGAGTATCGGGTGGGCACGCATCAGCCAGATGCCAAGAATCTCTATGTGCCTGGTTCGGGCGATTACCTTGGCATGACCTTGGGTACGGCTAAGGAGTTCTTTCCTTCCATCCCGGAAATCAAGGAATGGACCCGATTTAGCGATTATTATACAGACAAGGGTGCTGTGGTGGATGGTCAATACTTCCATGTGCAGGCACGTGCCATAGATTCTAACTTTTTGGATATGATGGGAATGAAGTGCAGGGGATGCGCCACCCATCAAGTGCTGACGGATATGCATCAAGCCCTCATTTCCGAGTCTTTTGCCAATAGGGCTTTTGGCAATGCAAATCCTATCGGACAGGTTGTTACATGCGATACGCTGCAATTCAAGGTGGTGGGTATCGTGGATGATTTCGGCAGGGAAGACCTGCTGGAACCCACCGACATCTTTGTCTCCATGAAGTTAAAGGAGAAAGATTTAGATCCGATGGACCAGTTTGGCGAGGTTGTTACCATCGCCCAACTGGCAGATAATGCTGATCCAGAAAAGGTGAACGCCACGTTGCTCAATAAATATATGGGTTATTGGAAGAAATGGTGGAGTCGCAAGAAGACGACTGGCAGTTTCTTGTGGGGCTCTAGCTTGGTGCGCTGGGACAAGTTGTATTTTTCAGATATTACATGCTCGCATGTCCGTCATGGCAGCAAGACCTTGGTCAATGTCCTTTTGATTGTGGCACTCGTCCTCTTGCTTTCAGCCATCTTCAATTACATCAATCTCACCGTGGCGCAGATAGGCAATCGAGCCAAGGAGATGGCTACCCGCCGCCTGTTGGGTGAGTCGGTACTGGGTGTGGTATTGCGCTATATCAAGGAGGCTGCACTCTTCACGGCAGGTTGCTTCTTGCTGGGCATTTTGCTGGCTTGGGCATTCACACCTTTATTTAATAGCATCTTGGATACGAAGATTTCGCTCTTCTCTTCGCCTGCCGTTTGGGGATGCCTGTTGGTGGCTTATCTCGTCATCTCCTTGTTGTCGGGCTTGTTCCCAGCCATCGTGGTGGCTCGCTACAATCCGATAGATGTGGTAAAGGGCACCATGCGTTTGCGCAGCAAGATGTGGTTTAGCAGGATATTCATTGTGGCACAGAGCGTTATCAGTATGTCGCTGGTGGTGATGGCTATCACGATGATGCTCCAGATGCGCCATCTCGCCAACATACCTTTGGGGTATCAGACGAAAGACATTCTCTGTATCTCCACCACTTTCGGATTTGATAATGTCGATGTCAGAAACGCAGCGTTGATAGCGAAGTTGAAATCTCTGCCAAAGGTGGAGGAGGCTACGGCTATCAGCAACAATCCTGTCAATAGCTTTGCCAATGGTGTGCATGATGAGAAGGGAGAAAATATAGCGTTCTTGAGATTGAGCGTATTGGATTCCATAGCGATGAAGATGATGGGCTTCAAGGTGCTGGAGCGATATTCTGACCCAACGCCAGGCAAAATCTGGGTTAGCGAGGAAGCCAAGCGAACCTTTGGCGTATCGAGCAAGAAACCATATTTCGGTAATCGTGAAGGCAAGCCGGAATATGAGGTTTGTGGCGTTGTGAAAGATTTCCACTGTGGCGATGCTCTTGATGAGTTCAAATCTGACAAATTTGGAAATCATAATGCGATACGTGTTCCTTCTAATCATGATGTGCTTTGGACCATATTGGTGAAGACTCGTGGCGACCATGCCCAAGCCTTGGCTGCTATCCAGAGTGCCTGCAAGCAAGTTGCTAAGGAGCAGCTGGGCGTACCTACCGACATGGATACGGAGTATCTGGACGACACCTTGGCTGATGCGCTCAAGGAGAAGCACAACATGATGGTGCTCATCATCACCTTCATGGGCATCTCCATCTTGATTTCCGCCCTCGGCTTGTTTGGCATGTCGGTATATTACGGCAACCAGCAGCGCCGACAGATAGCCTTGCGCAAGGTGATGGGAGCCTCGGTGACAGATGCGGCATGGCAACTTTCCAAGCGATTCCTCATCACATCGTGTGTGGCTGTGGTTATCGCCATCCCATTGTGTGTCAAGCTGATGCAAGAATACTTGATAGGTTTCAAATATCGCATCGATTTCCCTTGGTGGACATTGGTAGCAGGAGCTATCTTCACCTTGCTGCTAGCCTTGGTATCGGTCTTCAGCTATACCCTGCGCACCGCTCTGGAGAATCCGATAGACAGCATCAAGATGGAATAGCATGATGAGCTAAGTAAACATTAAACACTACACATTAAACATTAAATCAAGATGATACGTACAGAGAATTTAACGAGAATATTTCGTACAGAAGAGATAGAGACCATCGCCCTGAACGGCGTGAACATCAATGTAAAGGATGGCGAGTTTGTTGCCATCATGGGACCTTCGGGATGTGGCAAGTCTACCTTGCTCAACATCCTCGGCTTGCTCGATACACCTACCGAAGGTAAGTATTGGCTGGGCGATGAGGAGGTAGGACATCTCAAGGAGCGTGAGCGCACGGCTTATCGCAAGGGTCGCATCGGTTTCGTCTTTCAGAATTTCAATCTGATAGATGAGTTGACGGTAGAGGAGAACATCGACCTGCAGCTCAAATATCTAGGCATTGGCAAGGCGGAACGCAAGGAGCGAGTGCTCGACATCCTGCGTAAGGTAAAGCTCAGTCATCGTGCCAAGCATTATCCTCATCAGCTTTCGGGCGGTCAGCAGCAGAGGGTTGCCATCGCCCGTGCCGTGGTGGGCAAGCCTAGCATCATCCTTGCCGATGAGCCTACGGGTAACCTCGATTCCAAGAATGGTATGGAGGTGATGCAGTTGCTCAGCGAGCTGAACGAGGAGGGAACCACCATCGTGATGGTGACGCACTCCAAGCACGATGCTACCTACGCCAGTCGCATCATCAATCTGTTTGATGGACAAGTGGTGGATGCGATGAATGATCAGCTTTAAGCTGCGGTTTCTGTCCAACAATTAGACGGTGGTGTCTAATTGTTGGACAGTTTGTTTAATGAGGTTTTTTATCTAAGGGATTGATTATCAGGAGATGTACAGTTTTGGCACGGCTCTTGTCATTATCATGCCAAAATGAAGAAGATTATGAAAAGAACAGGAATATTAATAGGATGGCTGGTTTGGACGGCTGGCGTCTCGGCACAGAGCTGGAGCCTTGACGACTGCATGAAATACGCCGTGGAGCACGCCACGGAGGTGAAGCGGGAGGTGGTAAACGCCCGCCAGCGCAAGCAGGATTACCAGCATGCTGTGGCTGGATTCCTGCCTACCGTTACGGGCGGCGTGCAGGGACAGTATGCCTGGGGACGAAACATCGACCCGGAAACCAATACTTATAATAATGTAACGACATTCAACAACTACTATCAGCTTTATGCCGAACTGAATGTATTCGACGGTTTCGCCACCATCAACGCCTTGAAGCAGGCTAAATTGAGCCGGGATTATTCAGCCACGGCGATGCAGAAGATTCAGGACGACCGAGCCATCGACGTGATGCAGAAATATGTGGATGCTGCCTATGCTGAGGCTAGCATTCAGATAGCAAGCGAGAAACTGAACGAAAGCAAGCGGATGCTGGATAAGATGAAGCGCCTGTATGAACTGGGCGAGAAGGGGCGCCCGGATGTGGTGCAGATGGAATCGCAGGTGGCAGAAGATGAATACAATCTTACGCATCAGGAGAATGTGGCAAAACAGAGTCTGCTCGCCTTGAAATCCGCGATGAATTTTCCGGTGGATGAAGAACTGAAAATCCAGATAGCTGAAGAGCGGAATCTGAAGCTAAAGGCAGAAAATAAAGAGGTTCCTGAATCTGGAGTAAACTACGAAACCGTTTACCAGGGTTTCCAGAATATTTCTCCCGATTTGAAGTCGGCAGAATACGAAGTGGAGCGGGCACGGTATGATTACAAGATTGCAAAAGGCAGATTGCTGCCATCACTCTCTCTCGGTGGTGGCATTTCTACCAACTATTATAAGAATCTCTCTCAGAAAGGGCAATACGATGGGTTTGCCTCGCAGTTTCACAACAACCAGGGCGAATACCTCGCGTTGACCCTTTCCATACCTATTTATAATAGCGACCGCTGGCACAGCGTGAAGAAGGCGCGTAACGACTGGCAACTGGCACAGGTGAACCTGGAGGAAACCCGTCGTAAGCTTCACGACCAGATAGCCCAGGCGGTAATGGATGCAGAGGGTTACGCCAAGGAGTTACATCAGATGCAGAAGAAGGTGGCCTCCGATTCGCTCGCCTATCACATGTCGAGCCGGAAGTTTGAAGAAGGAATGCTTTCCACCTTCGATCTTCATACCGCAGCCCAGACGCTTCTGGAAAGCAGAATCAAGGAACTCCAGATGCAGATGCTGCTCATTATCAAACAGAGATTGGTTGCTTATTATCAGGGAGAAAATTTAATAAGATAAATTATGGATATAAAGATAGAAAAGAAAAAATATCTCGTGCCTCGCAAGTACTGGGCATGGATTGGCGGAGGAGCGGTTTTGATCGCAGTCCTCATTTGGTTGGGATTGGGCAATTTCTCTTCCACCCTGAAGGTGGACAGGAAGGGATTGAGCATCGGAACCGTAGAGAAGGCGCAGTTCAACGATTATGTTTCGGTGGATGGACAGGTGGTTCCTATCTCCGTGGTACAGATCAGTTCCGAGGAAGGCGGTATTGTTCTGGAGAAAGTGGTGGATGAAGGTGCCCACGTAAACAAGGGCGATGTAATCGTGAAACTGAGCAATTCGAATCTCGACCTGGAGATTCTGAATGCCGAAAGCGAACTTGCCGAAAAGCAGGATATGCTTCGCAATACCCAGATTTCGATGGAGCAGGACCGCCTGAACAATAGCAACGAGGAACTGTCGCTTTCGCAGGATGTCATTACCAAGCGCCGTTCCTATCAGCATCAGGCGGCGTTGCACAAGGAAGAACTCAATTCGCGCGAGGAGTATCTCAAGGCAAAGGAAGATTACGACCTTGCCGTCAAGAAGCATGCGCTCATCAGCAAGCGATTGAAGAAGGATGCACAGCTCCGCCGTTCGCAGATGGATCAGATGGGCGATAATCTGGAAGCCATGCAGAAGAATGTGCAGCTGGTTCGCCAGCGCAAGGAGAAACTGAATATCCGCAGCACCATTTCGGGCGAAATCGGCTTGCTCGATGTGGAACTGGGACAGAGCATTTCTGCCGGACAGAAGATAGGAGTCATCAACGACCTCAGCGATTTCAAGGTGCAGGCGCAGGTGGATGAGCATTACATCGACCGGGTAAAACCGGGGCTCACAGCCACTTTCGACCAGAACGGCAAGCATTATCTCCTGCAGGTTCGCAAGGTTTATCCCGAGGTAAGAGACGGCAGGTTCCGCATCGACTTCATCTTCAAAGGCGTTCGCCCTGGCAACATCCGAACCGGTCAGACATATTATGTAGATTTGCAGCTCGGTCAGTCTAAGCAGGCAATAATTATCCCTAAAGGCACGTTTTATAGTGTAACGGGCGGTCAATGGATTTTTGTATTAGACAAGAGTGGCAAGAAGGCTTATCGCCGAAAGATTACCATCGGTCGCCAGAATCCTCAGTATTATGAGGTGATTGAAGGCTTGGAGCCAGGTGAGCAGGTTATCGTTAGCGGCTATGAAGCCTATAAGGACAATGATGTATTAGTTTTTAATTAGTAGTGATTAGTTAGTAATGATTAATTAGTAGTGATTAGTGATTAGTGATAAATTGGGCTAACGCCCTTGAAACAGGATATTTGATATGAATCATATTATTAACGCATTCAAGAATCTGCCTCGAAGAGGTCAGCACAATTTCGTGAAGATCTTGTGTCTGGCGCTCGGATTAGCAATCAGTTCGGTAATTATTGCCGAGATTTATTTCGAGCAGACTTACGATACGTATTTCCCAGGATGGGAAAGGACGTATCAGATTTCAGAAGTGGGAACGATGCCGGGAGACGATGGCAATAAGTCTTTCAATTTCGCCCAAACCTCAGGAGCTACAGCTCCGGGCATCAAACAGTATGCTCCATTTGTGGAGGCTGCTACACGACTTGTTTTTATTGGAGATTTCCAATGTAATATGGAAGACCAAAATGCAATCTCTTGTAAAATAGCATTGGCGGATAGCTGTTTTTTTGATGTCTTTCCCCAAAAGGTAACGATTGGCAAGGCAAAAGAAGTCCTTTCTCGTCCATTCTATTGCATGATAGACTCAGAGACAGCGGCGAAGATGGGCGGCAATGTCGTGGGTAAGCATTTCACGATGGCAAGTTATCCTGGACATACCTTTACTATCGGAGGTGTATTTGAGAGTTTCCCATGGGGATCCTCTTGGCATTCTCTTCAAGTGTTGGTGTCATTGGGTAGTATCGGGGATATGTTTGGTTATGATGGAAGGCAGCAATGGACTGGAAATGATTGTTATCAGTCTTTTATCCGATTGTCAAAAGGGCATAAGCCAAGTGAACTTCATCCATATATCAACAAGATGAAGCAAGACCACTTCCCGTTGAAAGAATGGAAGAAAGCGGGTATTTCATTAGATTACGACTTTACCGTTCTCAGCGAAATGTACACGCAAAGCCCTTACATCAAGAAGATGGGATGGATCATGGGTATCATCGCTTTTGTATTGCTTTTCACTTCCGTGATGAATTACCTGCTCATCATCGTGGGTAATCTCGTAACGCGTTCTCGTGAGATGGCTGTGCGTAAATGTTATGGAGCGGAACCCAAGAACATCCATGCCATTGTCTTCTCCGAGGCGTTGGTACATGTTGGCTTGTCGATTGTTCTTGCAGCTATTTTAGTATTTCTCAGCAAGGGAACGGTAGAGAATTTCCTTTCAGCCCCAGTTAGTGTCTTGGTGCTCAATCGAGGTTGCTGGATATTGGTAGCAATTTGTCTCTTAGTGCTTTTAGTGGGTGGATGGATGCCTGGTTGGCTTTACTGCAAGATACCTGTAGCGATTGCTTTCAGGGGGTATAGTGAGAACCGTAAGAAATGGAAGCTCATCTTGCTGGGTGTTCAGTTTATCATTTCGGGGCTATTGTTCAGCTTGCTCTTTGTGGTCAATAATCAATATAATATGATGGTAAACTTGAATCCTGGTTACAAGTATGATAAGGTGGCATTCGTTTTTGTAGAAGGACTAGAGAAAGACCAACGAGCGCAATGTCTATCGGAAATTAAGCGAATGCCAGATGTCAATATGGTGGCATCTTGCTATAGTGTTCCTTTGCAAAGTTATAGCTTTAATGGTAATAATCTTTCTTTGCCTGGCGACAAGCGTACTATCCAAATCATTCATGATGCAGGTGGAGTGGATGACAATTACTTCAAGATGATGGACGTTGAGTTTGTAGAAGGATCTTTCTTCACAGAGCGTAATGATAGTTCTCGACAAATTATCATTGACGAGAACTTGGCTAACAAGCTCGTAAAACTTGGACATTGGAAAGATGGAGCCGTAGGTAAGAGGGTTTGGGTATCTTCTCATTGTGATGAGGATGAAACGATGACGATTTGTGGCGTGGTCAAGAATGTGAGGTATGGAACGATTAGCACGTCGAATGCTGATACGAACGCAACTCCTTTTGTCTATTTCTATGGTCGGGCTAATCGGTGTATGCTCGTCAGGTTTAATGACTTGACGGAAAAGAGTCTCTCTGACTTAAAGAACGAGGTGCAGTCGCTGTATCCGAATAATGAAGTGACCGTTTATGATTATGAATCCGAGTTCAAGGCACAGTATGCTTCCCAACTCAATTTCCGCAACGGAATCTTGGTTGCCGGCATCGTAACGATGATTATCGCCCTCTTCGGATTGGTGGGCTATACGAGTGATGAGGTAAACCGCCGCCGTAAGGAGATAGCGATAAGAAAGGTGAACGGAGCGAAGGTGAAGGATATTCTTCGCATCTTCTTGAAGGACATCATGAAGATTGCCTTGCCTTGCATCATCGTAGGCGATTTGGGGGCTTGGCTGATAGCCAGACAATGGCTGATGTCGTTCAGCGAGAAGATTACGATGACGCCTTTGCTGTTTATCGGCGTTACCATCATCTTGCTCGTCATCATCGGGCTTTCCGTCGTCATCAACTGCTACAAGGTGGCGAATAGTAATCCTGTGAAGTATCTCAAGGATGAATAAGTCTCCCACAGATTTTCACAGATGACACAGATTTAAGGGCGTATACCCTAATTTAACATTCAACATTTAACACTTAACATTGAACAAAATGATAAAAGTAGAGAATCTTTGCAAGTCATTCCGCACAGAAGATGTGGAGACGATTGCTTTAAATAACGTATCTTTCACAGTAGAAGACGGCGAGTTTGTTGCCATTATGGGACCATCAGGTTGTGGCAAATCCACCTTGCTCAACATTCTCGGTTTGCTCGACAACCCAACTTCGGGAAAATATTTCCTGGGTAATCACGAGGTGGCAAACCTGAAGGAAAAGGAGCGCACGGATGTGAGAAAGGGAGAAATCGGATTTGTGTTCCAGAGCTTCAACCTGATAGATGAATTGAATGTAGAGGAGAACATCGAGCTTCCTCTTACCTACCTCAACATTCCGAAGGCGGAGCGCAAGGCAAAGGTACAGGCGATTATGAAGCGAATGGCCATCAGTCATCGTGCCAAGCACTTCCCTCATCAGCTTTCGGGTGGTCAGCAACAGCGAGTAGCCATCGCCCGTGCCGTGGTCTTTGGTCCGAAGCTCATCCTTGCCGATGAGCCTACGGGTAACCTCGATTCCAAGAATGGAGCCGAGGTGATGCATCTGCTTACCGAGCTGAACCACGAGGGCACCACCATCGTCATGGTAACGCATAATGAGCACGATGCCAAGATAGCCCATCGCACCATCCGTCTGTTTGATGGACAGATTGTGGAGGCGGAGGGCAATCAGCTTTAGTGCTTCTGTCACTTCTGAGGGGCATCCGATGCTTTGTTAGAAGAGAAAAGTCATAAATCGCTTGGTGTTAGCCTCTTTCTGCTTCAGCTCTTCTTCCATTCTCTGTATTGCCATCTTGAAGAAGAAGCGGATGAGGTGCTCGTCGGTTGCTTCCGTACGAATCATACGGAGGACAGAAATGTATTCCTGTCGGGCTTCGGATGGGATGATGAGGAGAGGATGATTCAATCTTAAGAGAATGTAGTTGCTGATGAGTCGTCCTGTTCTTCCATTCCCATCACGGAACGGATGGAGATATTCGTAGAAGCCATGGAAGCGGGCGGCAAGAATCATGGGATGAACGGCTGCTGAAACGATGGCTTTTTCGGTAGATTCCAACAGTTTGGGAATTCTGGCGATGAGTTCTTCGTGGTCGCCAAATACCGTGTCGCCTGCAGCCATGTCCGTGGTGGTGTATTCGCCCGGAATAGCTTCTGGAGAACGATAGGAAAGCGTATGGCTGGTAACCCGCCTGTTGATTTCTTTCAGAAGATTCTCGTCGAGTGGATGCTGCGTGTTTTGCATCATGTACTCGAAGGCTTCGAAGTGGTCAAGCATTTCGAAAGCCTCGAAAAGAGTCTTTCCGGCAGGAATCATCCCTAATCCTTTCTCCTTCAGTTCCCGGGTATCATCTACGGAGAATGAGTTGCCTTCAATGGCGCACGAATGGGTAGAGAAGAGTACTTCGTTATATTTGATGTACTCTTCTCTATCCATTTTATTGATGATAAGGGTTTGATATTTGCGTCTCAAATCCTCGTATTCCTTGATTTCCTTTTCGAATGCCATAATCTTCTGTATTTGTGGGGACAAAGATACGATTTTTATGGATAAACACCAAACTTTTCTTTCAAAAAATGTGCTTATGTTATGGGATGATGATGCGGAAGGTGTTGATTCCCTGTGCCTTGTCCTGATGGAGCGAGAGG
Organism: Segatella copri; assembly: GCA_052349145.1. Taxonomy (GTDB): domain Bacteria; phylum Bacteroidota; class Bacteroidia; order Bacteroidales; family Bacteroidaceae; genus Prevotella; species Prevotella copri_V. The sequence goes on from DAWDQD010000002.1 coordinate 114,186, forward strand.
CTGCCGCCGCTTACTCGCATGATTTGGCGGGAGAGGGAGAGACCGATTCCGCTTCCTTCCGGCTTCGTGGTGAAGAACGGGATGAAAATGTGGGAGGCTACATCTTCGGGGATGAGACCGGCGTTGTTGCTCACGTCGATGATGATGGATTCCTGGGCATTGGCGTAGGCTTGGAGACGGATAAATGCCTTCTTGCTTGCCGCGGATTGCAAATCTGCGGAGCGGCATTCCTGCTTGTCTTCTCTTTCCTTTTCCTTGAAAGCTTCTACGGCATTCTTCAGAAGATTCGTTACTACGTGAGAGAGGAGGCTCTCGTCGGCGTAAACCAGCAAATCCTTGGGAGAAACTTCTATCTCTACTTCGTGGTTGCAGAGCAACGCCATTCTTTTCAAGAATGGTTCCACATAGAAGAGAGCAGGCTGAGGCTGGGGAACATGGGTGAAACGGCGATAGTTGTTGACGAAAGCCAACAGTTCTGTTCCTGTTTTGTGGATGGTTTCCAAGCCTTGCTTCAGGTCTTTATCCTCTGTAACCCGGGTAAGCAGAGTTTCGCTCAGCGAAGTAACCGGCGTAATGGTATTCATGATTTCATGGGTCAGCACACGAATCAGCTTGATCCAAGAATCCACTTCCTGATTGCTCAGCTCGTGGCTCACGTCGCTCAGGGCGATGATGCGCACGTGTTTGTCTTTCAGCATGGCTTGCGTCTCATGCTTTGCCAGGTGTTCATCCTTCAGTTTCTCTTTTACCTGGTTCATGTGGGTAAGCACATCCGTATCAAGCAACCGGAGGGCTGCCTGATTATGTTGCAGGATGTTGTCGTGGCCATCCACCACCAGGATGCCCGTATCCACCGCATTCAGAATCTGCTCGTAATATTTCTCCCGATCCATCTGCTCCTCTCTCGTATGTTGCAGGAAAAGCTTGATGCGGTTGAGGGACTGGTGTAGAATATTATCTTCCTTAAACCTCTTCTCCGTAGGAAAGTTGAAGGAGAAATCCCCATTATCTATCGCATCAAAAAGGAAGGTTACCTTCTTGATGTTCCGGCGATAGTGGCGGTAGAGCCAGATGTTGACTGCTACTAAAACTACCAAAATCACCAATAAAACGATGATTGCTAACTGATTATTCATCTGATAACTAAAAATCCGTGTAATCTGTGTAATCCGTGCCTAAATTCATAACCCGTATCGCTTAATCTTATTGTAAAGCGTCTGGCGGGAAATGCCCAGTCTTGCGGCTACCACCGACAGATTTCCTTCACATTCCCTGATGGTTTTCTCTATCATTCGGCTTTCCATCTCGTCGAGCGTCTGAACCTCTTCCAGGGGCTTCTCTTTTCTCTGCTGGTTTCCGCCGTCAATATCTTCGGCAGAAATCATTCCGCCATCAGACAGAATTACGGCTTTCTCGATGGCGTGCTGGAGTTCACGGATGTTTCCGTACCAAGGCAAACTGGTAAGTTTTTTCTCAGCCTCTTCCGAAAAACGGAGATTCAACTTATTATATAAATCGCCATATTGATGGAGGAATCTTTCTGCCAGCGGAACGATGTCTGATTTTCTCTGTCTCAGGGCAGGCAATTCCAGATGGATGGTATTGATGCGATAGAGCAGATCCTCTCTGAATTCGCCATCGTTTACCATCTGCTGCAGGTTGCGGTTGGTGGCGCAAACCAGTCGTACGTTGATGGGAATCTGCTTACTTCCGCCCACTCTTACGATGCTTCTGCGTTGCAGGGCGGTAAGGAGTTTTGCCTGAAGACTGTAGGATAGGTTTCCTATCTCATCCAGGAAGATGGTACTGCCGTCGGCAAGCTCAAACTTGCCCGGTTTATCCACTTTGGCATCGGTAAAAGCACCCTTTACATGACCGAAGAGTTCGCTCTCGAAAAGGGTTTCCGTAATGGCTCCCATATCCACAGGCAGCATTTTCTTTCCACATCTTGTGGATAAACGATGTATCTCGTTGGCTAACACCTCTTTACCTGTTCCGTTTTCGCCCGTAATGAGGATGTTTGCATCGGTTGTAGCAACTTTTTCCACAATACTTCTCAAATTGTTCATAACTTCGCTATCTCCCCAATACATAGCGCTTTGTGCATCTTTTCCACCCAGTTTTCCACCATTCCTGTTAATAACGTTATCCACAGCCTTGTTCTTATCCCTAGCCTCTACCAGCGTACGGATCATCTTCTCGTTTTCAAAAGGCTTCACGATGAAGTCGGCGGCACCTTCCTTGATGCCTGTTACGGCAAGTTGGATGTCGGCATAGGCGGTAAAGAGCATCACCTCGGTTTTCGGGCTGAGGCTCTTGATTTCCCTGAGCCAGTACAGTCCCTCGTTTCCCGAATTGATTCCGCTGGAGAAGTTCATGTCGAGCAGCACCACGTCGGGATGCTCCTCTCTCAGCTTGGCTGGGATGGAGTTAGGGTTGGCGATGGTGATGATGCCATCGAATATGGGTTCCAGCAGCATCCTTACTGTAGTAAGAATGTTGCGGTTGTCATCAACAATCAATATCGTTCCTTGTTTCTTAATCATGGTGCAAAGTTACGAAATATCATAGAAAAGTGGTAATGTTTGTCTAATAATTAGACGAAAAAATGCCGATAATGGCGCCAAAAGTTGCTTTTCCGGCAGCTTTTGGCATCCTTATCGGCACTTGTTTATTCAAAATTCTGATTCCTGATGAGGAATTGCTTATCCTAAAAGGGGAATTACTTATCCTATAAAGGGGAGTTACAGCTCTATCGGAACCACTATCTTTATGCTGAAGTTGCGGCCCATATTGTAAACGCCTCTTCTGCCTGTAACCTGGTTTACGTCAAGATACTTCAGACGGCTCAGGTGGTTCTGGTAAGCACGGTTGGTAAGGTTCTCGCCCGAAAGATAGAGCGAGAGAAGGCGCTTGCCATGGAGCTTCACGTCGGTACCGGCATACATATTTAATAAGGTGTACGATGGCGTAGCGGTCTCCGTATCGTTGGCTGCGAAATAATGGTTCTGGCGGAGATTGCAATCCATCTGTAGCTTTACGAAGAGATGGTCGAAAGTCTTGCCGTCGCAGACAAACTCATACCTTACATCCGAAACCCAGCGAGGGGCTGGGGTGAATGGCAGATACTTTGATTCGGATGGCTGATGCAACTGAACCGAGTTGACATACGAGAAGGTGTTGCAGAAATGAAGATGCTCCAACAGATGAACATCGACGCTTGCCTCACCACCTAAGATGCGGGCATCACCCGAAGTAAACTGATAGGCTGGCGTTTCGTCGATGAGGACAGGCTGATTGTTCTCATCTGCCAACTTCTCGCTATAGATGTAATGGTTGATGCGATTGGCAAACAGCGAGAGCTCTGCCGAAATGATAGGCGAAGAATAATCCAGACCAAGGTCGAATTGCCAACTGTTCTCCGGCTTCAGACGGGTGTTTCCCAACTCGTATCGCTGGGTTCCCTCGTGCACACCATTCGATGATAATTCGCTGATGTTTGGAGCACGGAATCCTCTTGCCAGGTTCAACTTCAGATTGAAATCGGGCAGGATTTCATAAGCCAATCCGATGCTTCCGGTTACTCCTTCAAAGCTGCGCTTAAAGGCCTGGAAGCGGAAAGAACCATTCGATTCAGCATCATCCTCTTCTCTCAAAGCCTCGCTGTGCAGATGGCGATGATCGTATCTGATGCCGCCGCTCAGGTTCAGTTTGCCTATCTCCTTGCTCACCGTGGCAAATACGCCATAATCGAAGAGATGATAGGCTGGAATCAGAAATTCAGAACCTTTATTGATCGACTGCTGCCACATGCCGTTGATGCCCGTAGAGAACTTCCAGCCATTCATTTCCGGCGAGAGATAATGCAGGTCGTAATTCATGGTATGGAGCATGAAGTCGAGTCCGCATTCCTTCGGATTCTCTTCCTCCTCAAACTCCTGACGGCGGTTCTGCTGATAACCCAGGAGGAACTTCAGATTGCCGTCGCCCAAGAACCAGGAATTATCAAGTACAGCCTTGTAATGATGAATCTGCTGATAAGGCATCGGCTTGCCGTAACTCTTGGCATCGTAGCCTTCCGGAATTTCCAGTTCGCCCGTTTTCTCATCTCTTTCTCCCTCTACGATGCCCGGAGTGAGATGATAATAATCGAGTGTGAGATGCGAATGCCCCTGGCGGTAGTTCCAGCCTAGAAGCTGCGAGAATGCCTGCTCTCTAAGTGATGAACCGAATACATAACCATCGTATTTGTTCTTGTAGGCATGCGCCATCTTTCCGCTGTAGCGGGTGTTCCATACAAATCCGCCCTGGTTGCCGGCAAAGTTGAGCGAATAATCAAAAAGTCCGTTGTTGGTTTGATAACCCGTTGAGAAATTTGCTCTCATGTCGCCCTTGGCAAGGGTAGGAGCGGAGTGGAAGATGAGGACGCCTGCCATCGCATCCGATCCATACATGAGACTTGCCGGACCTTTCAGAATCTCTACGGAATGAACCGAAGCGGGGTCGATTTCTATTCCGTGTTCATCGCCCCATTGCTGTCCTTCCTGTCTGACTCCATCATTCACTACGACCACACGGTTAAATCCCAATCCACGTATCACGGGCTTGGAGATTCCGCTTCCCGTGGTAATCTGCGAAACGCCTGGCTGGTGGGCGATGGCGTCGATGATGTTGGTAGAAGGTTGCATTTCGAGCTGGCGGGCAGAAACGAAGGAGATAGGTGCCGGCGATTGCTTCAGTTTCTGGCTGCCCGTCAAGCCTGTTACTACCACTTCGTTCAGTTTCACGCTCGATTCCGTCAGTGGCTGGTGTCTGGTAGAATCGCTTGCTTCCTCTTCATGAATGTTTGCTTCCTTCTTATCATGATTTGCTCTTATTATAGCCATAGCAGGGGCTGTTGCCGATGAGCACAGACTCATCAGCAATATTGATTTCAATATTGTTCTCATTATGTTATTTGTTACCTTATTCTGTTAATATTCAGTTATTTATAAAAACAGAGAATAAGGTGGAGCACGGGTAGATTTTACCCCCTTCGCCCTGCACAAGCAAGGAGAGCAGAAAGCACGGCGAGGGGAGAGATGGAGCACGGCGATGGCAACCCAAACCACGAGGGATGGAGCCAGATAAGGAGTGCTTTGCAATTGGCAAAGCACACAGTCGTGCATGGTATGCTGTAGGGCTGTCAGATGCCCGTCGTGATGAACATGATGGGCACAATCGGCGCAATAGAAATCAGCATGAGTTCCCTGCGCTTCACCATGATGGTGAAACGTAACGGCCAGCAGCAAAGGCAAGTAAACCAATAGCAGCAGCCAGGAAATTCTGATTCTCTTATGCGTTATCCTCTGCATTTATCTACAGTCTATGATGATATTTCTAATAATTTGCTAGTCTATACAGAAATATTTTAAAGTATACTTTGCAAAAATACGAAAATATTTCTAACTATACTTCGAAATAATCCAGGAAAACGGCTTGTTTAAGGAAAATTAATGTTTTTCCTATGATTTTCTGTTCCTAAGGTGAAAAGCAAATGGATTGGGCTTACCTTCTAGAGAAAAGGGGATTTTCCTAGGGCTGCGTTCCAATTGTTCCAGTTGTTCCAATTAATTTTGAGTGGGTTCATATCTTTTGCTTGTCCTTTCTCTTTACTTCTTTATATTATATAATATATTGATTATTAATTAATTATATATATATTATATATAAATATATATAAAAAGGAGGGTAGAAGGGATATGCTGAAAAAAAAATTGGAACAACTGGAACTGGAACGCTTCCTCTTTTTCTAGAAGACTTATTATCAGATAGTTAATATAAAAAGTGGCATTCCAATTAATTGGAAGGAGTCTCAGTCTCAGAGTCTCAGTTAAAAAATAAGGGGGTATCATTTTCCCCTTTTTCTCTTCCTTTCCTTTCTTCAGTTTTATAACTTATTGATTATTAATTAATTATATATAA
>DAWDQD010000003.1:0-117774 GCA_052349145.1 Segatella copri
TGTCGCTTTGCAAGCAAAATCCCACTAAACCCTATAGGTTGCGGATTTGAGGTTCATTTGAATTCTTCACTCTTCGTTCTTCACTCTTCACTTTATTTACTCATTCAAATCTCTTTTCTTACCAGCCAGACTCTGGTCTTCTATCATCTTCTGGTCTTTCTTCAGATAGTCCTTGCTGGCATCAATGGCGATGAAAACACCATCGCTGATGCCGCGGGTAGCCTTCTGAGGAGCGAAGGTGATGACCTTGTTGTCAAACTCTCCGATGTATTCCAGCTGTCCGTTGGCAGCATCCATCCACCATACGTTCTTTCTGCTGCCCGAAACCTTGCGGAGGTCGAGTTTCATCGGAACACAGTTGTAATTGTAAACCAGCAGATAATCGTTGCCTCGGGTAGCCAGCAGACGGTTATATCTTTCGCCATTCTCACCGGCAATAATGCTCTGGTCAGGCACACGCTCAAAGTATGGCAGAGAGAGCATCAGATTCTTGAGATGCTTCATCTGGTTGAATCCAGGATCGTTGAGCGCCACATACCAAGGCTTCTCGGCTCCATCACTTCCATAACTGGTAGGATAGCCCGGCTTCAACATCTGCATGATGGCATTATGACCATAGGTATGGCCGCAGGAACCGGCAAAGACACTCCAGTAGGCATAGCGGCGAACGTCATAATCCTGCCAGCGCTCCTCGTTAGGATCGTGCAAGCCCTTCGGAATATCCTCGTAGCTCGGTTCGGCATCGAGCACAGGTTTGATAGGCTTGTATGCCCAGGTAGAATCCACATACATCCAGTTGTCCTCCTCGGTATTGTCAGGGATAGGATAATCCTTATTGCCCATACGCTGACCATACTTGCGATGACCACTCTGGAAGGTATGGAAATCGAGCCATTTCGCCTTGCTCCACCATTTGGCAGAAGTATATCTGCCACGAGGATGATAGGTCATGAGATGATTGTGATTGATGCTCTTGATGCTGGTAGCGAGCGACTCCCACACCTCTGGGTGGATATCACCCTGGATATCGCCACCCATCACCCAGATGATATTAGGCGAATTCTTATAGCGGTTGGCAAGGAACTTTCCGTATGCCTTAGCCTGCTGTGCATTGATATTCTCTGCCTTTACCTGAGAACCCCAGATGATTACCATGCCGATGTAGATGCCGTTCATCTCGGCAAGTTTGATGATGTAGTCGAGATGATCCCAATAGCTGTAGACACCTGCAGGGTCTGCCTTTGACAAATCCCATCCGGCAGGGAGCGACTGCTGACCGTAGATATTAAAGGAAGGTGTGCCGTCCATCACCTGGATGAGAACGGTATTGAATCCCGCTACACGGCATTTCTGAAGATAATACTGTGCCTCGGCTCTATCCAGACGTTCCGGCAGAAGCCAGCCGGTATCACCCAACATGAAGAACGGCTGTCCGTTTTCAAACTGCAGGAATCGCTGGTTGGCAGAAACCTGTAATTTACCATTAGCCCAAGGCTTTTCGTTTTTAGCGGCAGAGGCAGCGGTAAAGATTCCGCAAGCCAGCGCCAATGTTATCATTATTTTTTTCATTTTCTAAAGGAGTTTAGATGTTAAGGAGTGAAGACCCATGTTTTTAAAACAATCGGATGGTCTCTCCCTTTCGTGTAGTGATGTCATAGGTATTTGCCTTTGGCAACACCACCTTGTTGAGTTTCACTTCTGAATGATTCTGCATCTGTGGCTGTTCGAAGGCAGAGAAGAGCGGATTCGGATTCTTGCCCTTGGCAGATTTCATACCCTTAATGCCCTTTAACCGGTTGCCTGCCGGCAGACGGAGACGGAGATTGCCACCGAGAGTAGAACGGATCTTGAGCGAGGTAATTCTGCCATTCTTCCATGCCAGTTCCTCGATGAGGAAACCACCTCTGGTGCGGAGCCCCTGTACCTTTCCTTCAGCCTTCCAGACATCAGGAAGAGCCGGCAGAATATTGACACATCCGTCATGACTCAGCATCAGCATTTCTGCGATACCGGCTGTACAGCCGAAGTTGCCATCTATCTGGAACGGTGGATGCGCATCGAAGAGATTGCGATAGGTTCCACCTTTCTTCTTGTTCAATCCGTAGGCGAGGAAGTGGTCATCCGTCAGGGTCAACTGGTTGTGAATCAGCTTGTAGGCATGATTACCATCCAGAAGGCGAGCCCAGAGACAAACCTTCCATCCCATCGACCAACCTGTACTCGGGTCGCCACGATGTATCAGCGAAGTACGGGCAGCATCGAAGAGTTCCGGTGTCTTCTCCGGTGTAATCTGATTACCTGGATAGAGGGCGTAGAGATGACTCACATGGCGATGATTATCCTGAGGATCATCCCAGTCCTTGATCCATTCCTGCAGCTGTCCCCACTTGCCAATCTGCATCGGAGCCATTTTTCCTAACACTTCCTTCAGATGAGCTGCATATCCGGCATCTTCTCCCAGAATCTCGCTCGCTCTGATGACAGAAGAGAAGAGTTCGTGGAGCAATTCATTATCCATCGTGGTGCCATAGCTCATGGCTATCTTTCCATCCTTCGAAGGATGCACATTCTCTGGACTCACAGCTGGCGAAATCACGAGCCAGCCATGCTCTGGCTCCGGTATCAGCATCTCATCGAGGAAAGTGGCTGCACCTTTCATAATCGGATAAGCCTTGCGCAGAAATTCCTTGTCGCCACTATAGAGATAATGTTGCCAGAGATGGGAGGAAACCCAGGCACCACCGGTCATCCACATGCCTGATGCTGCCTTGTCAATACCACCGGTTACTCGCCAAATATCGGTATTGTGATGCAAGATCCATCCGTTCTTGCCATACATGGTCTGAGCCGATTCCTTTCCGGTTTCGCTCACTTCACGAATCAACCGGAAGAGCGGTTCGTTGAGATCGGAGAGATTGGTCATTTCTGATGGCCAGTAGTTCATCTCCATGTTGATGTTGGTGGTATACTTGCTGTCCCATGACGGGAACATCTTATCGTTCCAGATGCCCTGCAGGTTGGCTGGCTGTGTGCCTGGCTGCGAACTGCATATCAGAAGGTATCTGCCGAAAGCATAATAGGTGGCTACGAGATAGTTGTCGTCCTACAGGGCAAAACGGATAAGGCGTTCGTCGGTAGGCAGATTCTGATACTTATCAGCGCCCAACCAGAGCGAGTTACGATGCATCATACTCTGGAATTTAGCCACATGCTGCGCCATCTGTTCCCTGGCATCCTTTGCCATGGCTGTATGGAGAGCCTGCTTGCTGCGCTCCACCTCATTGCCGGTGATATCCTTGTAGTTCACGAAGTTGGTGGCGATGGAGATATAGAGTACGGCTTCATCGGCATTCTTCACGCTGACCACGCCGTCGCGGCAGGTCTTCGCAGCCTCGCCGCCCTTGACCTGAGCCGCCATTCTGCCCATGAATCTCACCTTTCCCTTCAGACCTTCGTGCTTGGCAGCCACTCCTTCGAGTGTAGCTTCCTCGCCATCGGTACGGATGATGACATGACATCATCGTGAGGGGAAGTGAAGTTGGCATTGAAGGTGATGCTATGAGGCTTATTGGCGGTAAATCTTACCATCACCACGTTATCGGCAAAAGAGGTGATGACCTCGCGCTGATAGGTGACACCGTGGGCTGTCCAACGGGTAAGACAACGGGCTGAATCCAGACTCAGTTCGCGATAATACCGGGAATAGTCATCCATCCCGGGAGCCGAAATATAGACATCACCGAAAGGTTCGTAAGGCATTCCAAAGTTGGTATTCGACATGATTTTCTCGGTACACATATCCTGTGCCTTGCGGTATTCACCCTGCCAAATGAGGTTCTGTACGACAGGAAGAGCTGCCTTGGCATGAGGGTTCGCATTCTTGTTAGGCTGTCCTGCCCAGATGGTTTCCTCGTTCAACTGCAGGCGTTCGGTGGCTGGGATACCATATACCATGGCGCCCAACCGTCCATTGCCCAGAGGCAAGGCATCGGTCCAGACCAATGCTGGCTTGTCGTACCAGAGCTTATACGCTTGTGCTGTAGCCTGCAAAGAGAGGCAAGCCAGACAGCATATTGTGATGGTTCTTAAGATTTTCATTTGTTTTTGTTTAATCGATTAAAGTACTATTTATAGACGCAAACGAGCCGCCTTTGTCGTCAGAAAAGACGAAAAAGACCTCACATCATTTATAAAAACGGCGTGAGGTCTGATTTATTATCTTCTGTCTGATTATCTGATGACTGATTGCAAAACTTCCGGTTTTTCAACCTTCACTTTACTTTCATCCAACTTGCTGCGATCCAAACCGAAGACACGGATGAAGAAATCGTAGTTTGCCTGGCGCTTGTTGACACCATAATCGTGACGCTCCTGAGGCAGATGCACATTGGTTACCTGTTCCTTGGCACCATACATTATATATATACTGCAGATACGGATATTCGAGGGTTGGAACAGAGAATGTCCAATCGCCACCATCGCTCACTACCAACAATGGCTTAGGTGCAAAGAAAGCCATCAACTCGGCATTACACGTACCATGTCCCGCCAACTGGATAGGTTTGCCACTCTCGCAAGGACAACCGCCATCAAAATGAGAAGCAAGATTCACCGTTGGCGCTGCTGCCGTGATACGGTCGTCGAGTACCGTCAGCAGGACAGTATGCGTACCGCCACCGCTGCCACCATTCGCTCCGATGCGCGTCTTATCCACATCCTTGCGATGGTTCCACATATAATCGAGCAATACCTCTGCATTCAGAGCCTGAATCACATGGGCACGGTCGGTCTGATGCGAATTCTTGCCATATTCCGTTTTACTCTGTCCCCAACCATACAGGTCGAAATCTACACAGATAGCACCCATCCTTGCCAAGGTTCCGAGGCGCTGCTGCTCATCGGCACGGTATCTGCCACCTCCGAAATGACCATCAGGACAGATAATCAACGGATGCTTGCCCTTCTTGATTGGCGTATAGATGGAACCGAAGACATGCTCACCTGGCAGGGGTTCGATGCAGATATTCTGAACCGTATAACCGTCATACCGGCGCACCTTTCCCAAAATCGGCTTCTTATGAACCAGCGAATCCATATAGCGGTCGATGCCCAGGATGCGGCGCACCTCCTTTCGTACCGAGTCCTTGCGTGCTTCAAACTGTTCCCGGTTCTGGTAAAGCGTCTTGAGATAAGCAAGCATCTGCTCACCCTCTTCGGTATGGCGTCGGGGATATTCATAAGGTTTGATCTTATAGACATTACCATTCTGCTTCCACCAGTTGAAGTCGAAATACTTGCAGATATTCGTCAGGGTTTCCTCCAACGAATAGGGTTTGATGCGGAAGTCGGCATAAGGCAACTGCCTACCAACGGTATCCACATTATATTTAAAGCGGACACCCCAACGCTGCGATACGTCCTGCATCACATCGTGAAGACTACGGGTAAAATGGCCCTGATAACAGTTCTGAGCATCAGCCTTTGGCTGGTTACCGCTATTTTGCGCACTTGCCGACAAAGACATGCTTGCCGCGATAAGTGCCATCATCATGTTCTGTTTCATCATAATCTATCTTGATTTCATATTCTACATCCTTATCGGTATCTACCGTTACCTCTATTTTATCATCAGCCAATTTCTTCCAAGCCACGGCAACCTGCTTGCCATTACTGAGTTGGGTACTTCCCTTAGCCCAGGTCAGGTCGCCCATCGGATGAGGAGCGATGATGACTCTGCCCTGCTCTATCCGGATGCCTACAATATCCGGCAGGAAATGGTTGTTGATTTGCGCCATCATGAAATGGTTCATCGAAGCACCCATCTCCGGATTCCACTGTTCGGTAAGCGTGGTCATTCCCTTCTTGATCTGGAATCCGTAGCCCGGCACATCATCATGCGCCAGCATCTTGTACCAGAGATCGGCATATCCGTTTTCCAGCAATGCCTGAAAAAGGTAGCGGTTGCCCACATCACCGGTTGTCAGGCGGTCGTGATGCGCATGAATATCATCTATCAGATGCTGGAGGACCTGCTTGCGATACTGGGACGGAACCATGCCCAGCACCAACGGAATGGCATTGGATGCCTGACTTCCCGAATCGTAATATATCTTTTCTACTGCATCCTTTACGACAGCATCCGAAGAAGATTTCTCAGAAGATGCAGCCTTCTCAACATGCAGGAATTCCTTTTGGAAAGCCTGCAGGATTTCAGAAGCCAGGATGGCATAGCGATTGGCTTCGGCTGTCTTTCCACTCATTGCTGCAGCCTTCTGTGTCAGTTTCACCCACTGATAATAATGGGCTGTAGCTACCAGCGGCATCGGGGTATTCTGAGAGAAGCCCGAACGGCCTTTTCCGTAATCATACCAGTCACCCAAGCCTTGTTTCAGTATCCGGCAACTGTCCTTGCTCTGGAGATAATCCACATAGCGGAACATCTGCGGTGCATATTTTTTCACCATCCGGTCGTCACCGTAATGCTGCAGATAGAGGAACGGAAGCGCTACCAAGGCTCCACCCCATTCAGGTGATTCGGCAAACGGATCAAGCCACTTGCCTTTGAAATAGATATACTCTGGGGCAGTGGTAGGAACGGCTCCGTTGGCATGCTGGGCATCAGCGATATTCTGCAACGTCTGCTCTATCATCGAACGACAGTCGTAGTTGTATACCAATCCCTCGCCATTGAGCCAATCCTGCTCCAGCCAACCGAGTTTTTCACGATGCGGACAGTCAGTCCATACTGCCTGCCAATTGCTTCGGATGGCACGGTCGATAATCTGATAAGCCCGGTTGAACATCGGATTGGAGCACTCGAAACTACCAATCTTCGCTGCAGAATTATAAACGAAGCACGACTGGATATCCTCTATCACCGGCTTGCCATCAGGATTCTCATCGCCCTTCATCACGGCACCTTCTACCTGGATATAGCGATAACCATAATAAGTGAAATGCGGATGCCAGGTCTCGATGCGCTTGCCGTCAGAAGCCTTCTCGCCCTTTCCGCTGAGCGTATAATTAAGATAATAAGGACTGCCCGACTGTTTCTGGTTGCAGGTTCCCTGTGCGGTCAGGGTTTCAGAGAGATAGAGTCGCATCTGCTGTCCTGCCTTTCCAATAACCTTGATTTGTGGGAAACCGGCAAGATTCTGTCCCATATCCAGCACAAAGGTTCCTGCCGGAATAGGATGTTTGGCATTGGAAGCCTTGGCAATTTGCTGAGGAGTGAGCTGATGACGGCTCTTCACACCGAAGTATTCCATCATCTTCACGGGCTGGGCTATCTGCTGGCGCAGAACGCCACGAGGTCCTTTCTGTATCACTACCGGTTTCCAGGAAGACGTGATGCGGGCATCCTCGTCTTCGCCACCATAGATACTGTTGAAGGTGATGCTGCTAAGCGAATATTTCCACGAGTTATCGCTGACGATGCAGACGGTTCTGCCATTCTTCAGTTCGATTTCGAGCGAACAGTAGAGCGTAGGAGGACCATAGGAAAACTTCATCTTGGTATATCTTCCACCCTGCTCATTATAGAATCCGTTGCCCAGCAATACCGAAAGTTGGTTCTTGCCTTTCTTCAACAACGCAGTCACATCGTAAGTATTGTAAAAGACGGTCTTGTCGTAATCGCTCCACAGAGGGGCGAAAACGGCATCCGTCACCTTCTGCCGGTTGATGCTGAGTTCATAGAAACCCAGTCCCACAATCTTCATCGTTGCCTTGCGGACATCAGCCGGAAGTTTCATTTCTTTCTTCAGCCAGATGCTTTGTCTTGACAATGGAGCCGTAGCCTTCCAGTCTGGTTTTCCCTTGGCATTCACCGTTCCTGTTCCTACATAATCGCGGTTACTCGGAATGTGCGCATCCTCATCGGTTATCGCACCAATCCATTGTGGCAGAGGCGATTCATCGTCCGTCTTAAAAGCAACAGACTTTTGAGCATGAATCTGTATCATGCCCAAAAGTCCTATCAATATCAATAAATATTTTCTCTGTTTCATATCGTATTTTATTCTACATTATTTGAATGCATCCTTCACTACGAGTTTGCCGAGCGTATCACGCTGCCCCGCCAACTTGGCATCTACCCATACCTGCAGACCCTTGCCCACATGATAGCGGGAGCCGTCCTGGTCGTAGAGGATGGTGAGGTCGTGACCATGATAACGCACCTTGTCAAGACAGAAGTACTGCCATTTGCCGGCTGGGATGATAGGACGCACCTCGATGGTCTGATCGGCACGAGGACGAAGACCCACGATGCCGGTGATGATGAGATCGCAGAAGGTAGAATGATTGTAATATCTGCTGCGCTCCTGATCGCCCTTCAACCAGTAACCAGTGGTTTCATCAAGATACTCACCGATGTAAGGTTTGCCACGCATGCTCTGACTCTGTACATACTTCTCCATCTCATTGAAATAAAGGCTGTCCATATCGAGACTACCCTTAGCAGAAGCTGCGAGGGCAGACGGCTTCACCTGATAATTGTTGATGAAATTCGCCATCGCTGTCAGGGTCTGGGCGGTAGCGAAAGGCCAGATGGCACCATCCCACTCACACTTTCCTATGCCATGAGAGCGGAACTGAGGATGGCGGCGCTCTGCGGTGGTCTGTCCGTAAGGAGCAGAAAAGCCCTTGCTGTCGGCAGCCTGCTTCCATGCCTCAGCAAACTTAGCTTCATCGGCAGGAAGATTGAAATACCAAGGCAGGAAACCGATTGCCTCACGCACCTTTGCCGATACCGCAGCATCGCCACTAGGCTGGTAACTTCTCTTCTTGGCTACCTCCTTTGCCTCACCGGCATTCGGCTTATACACCTCGAAGAACTGCTGGTCGGCATCCCAGAGCTGGGTTTCTACCAGATGCTTCAGGGTATCAGCCTTAGCCTCATACTTCCTTGCCAGATCCTGATAGCCGATGATTTTTGCCATCTGCGCGATGCCCATCGCATTTCCATACATATAACTGTTAATGCTAGGACGGGCATTCTTTTCTCTTCTGCCGCCACTGATGGTCTCTTCCATCGCATCACGCACATCATACTGCCAGTAGAGTCCGTTACCCCAGCGGTGATTATCCCACAGCTGATACTCCTTGTCCAGATCGTTCACCAACGACTTAAACTCCTTCTGGTTGCCGTCTACGAGATAGCGCTCCCAGATTGAAGCAGGCATCCAACTGCTATAGAAATTAATCTTAGCCATCGGCTTGCCACCATTGCCATGATACCAGGTATTCAGGATGCCGTCGAGATACTTGCCATCGCGGATCCAACGACTCTCGTGGATATGATGACCCACTCCAGAGGCGATGAGATTGTACTTGTCGGCATAGCTGCGAGGCACGAGAAACTCGGTCATCGCATAGCCTACAGGTGTATTTTCGATATGCTTGCGGAGCGTCCACCAGCGGAAATAATACATCTCCTCGAAGTTACGCTGCGAACAGTCGAAAAGGAGCACATTCTGCTTCATCCAGTCCCATGCCTGCGCATTCGGAATGGCTGAAGTATGGAGAACCTCCGGCTCCATCGCATTGAAATCGTCTACATAATGCTTGTAATCTGCGGTCTTAAGTACTGCAGAACCGGCATCAGCACCCAGACTCTCGGTCTTGACATGGGCGATGCGGTAGAGGGCGGTGGTATCGGTATCACCGGCATGTTCCAAGGTTCCAAACCAGTCGGCAGGAGTGTCGATGGTCGGGAAGGTACGGAGGTCGCCGGTACGGAAACGGATGCGCTCTATCTGATGCACCGGTGCAAAGAAGATGCGCCTGGTGCTCTTGCTCTGCAAAGTCTTGCCCTCTGCATCGAGGATACTCACGGTGAGGTTGAGCTGGCGGTGCTGGGTATCCAATGTTGCCTCAAAACGATAGGTCTGGTCTGCCTGATAAGGCATCACCTTGCCATATCTCGCTCCGTTCTTCACACGGATCATTCCTTCTTTGTTCAGTTCGATGCGGGTGCAAGCGATGCCCTTCTCATCGAGGAATTCAATCTGCAGGGAACCGTTACGGGTCTGAGCTGCCTGCACATCGAAGGATGCCTTCAGATAGGAAGAAGAAGGAATCTTGCGCTCTACACAGGCATAGTCAAACGGATCTTCATCTTTCAGTTCGAGCCACTCCTGACGGAGCGAAACCGGTGCCATCAGCGGAGAATAGATATTCCAAGTCTTGAGATCGCCGAGTTTCTGATATTGGGCGAAATCATCATCGGCATGGGCAGTAGCCACGGTCTTGACCGGAACGGGTACATGCGCCACCCAGATATCTTCCTTGTTCATGGAATAGCTCACCCACATATCGGAATCCTTAGGAATGCCATTGCCTTCCTGAATGCCACGGACATACTGCGGACCGCGACTCTTATAGTTGCCACCGTATCTCATCGGTGGTACTTCGCCACAAATCAGATTCATTGTCTTGTATTCCAGACCGTCACCACTCAGCGAGATGCCCAGCGGCCAGCGGTATTCTGAAGGGTTGTAGACGGTGGCATAGCTGCCGTCGGTCAACCGCTGTCCCCAAATCTTGGCATTGCTGTTGACGAATCCCAGGGCACGGTTGGTCGTGGTATAGGTATTACCGCCATCCAGACTCAATGAGGTGAGGGCGTGCTTCCACAGACTGGCTATTCTGCCATCCGGCAGGGTATAGTCGCAATAAGCCTTATAGCCGTTGTTGAGCGGTATCAGTTTGTCGCCCCTATCAGCCTCTTCCACCCATTGCATGCGGTAACGTGGGTTGGCAAGGATTTCCTCGCAAGCCGCTCTTACCGCCTTGGATGCTTTCTTATAATTAGGATAAGCAGTATTCTTCTCATTGAATCCATGATTGTAATAGATGAAATAGATAGGTCCGAGCGAACCGTCTTTCTTCACCTCTCTCACCACACGGCCGATGCCGTTGCCATCGTTCGGGTCGTCCTTTCTGTCCAAAGCCACACCATAGTTTCCGGTAGCCAGGAGGATGCCACCCTTAGATACATACCAGCCCACACGCTGGTGCATGATAGCCTTCAATGGTTTCTGCTTGTAGACATCAGGATATTGCAGTTCCGGTTTCGGCTGGTATTTCGCCTTCTTGAAACCGGCTGGCACATCATATTCAGGGAAGAGAATCTGTGGCTGGCTCCAATTGTATCCGTCCTCAGAAACCTGCATCAGGGTTCTCGATGGGGGTACATGCTCCTCGGCAGGATCGCTCAGGAAATGCATGTAGAACTTGCCGTTCCAATACGCCATCATCGGCTGATGGTTATAGGTCCAGCCTCCACCATTTGCCTGGGAAGGATGCTCGCGGTTGGCACGGAGCGTCTGGATATTGTGAACTCCTACCACTGGCGACAAAGCTCCATCATGACGCGACGGATCTGCCATCGTGGTTCCGGTATAGTGGATGCGGTCCTGTTCCAGCATCGCCTTCACGATGCGTTCCGAAGCACGGAAGATGGTGCCGTGCTTGTGGTTCTTCGGCACACTCACCTGCTGGCTCACATCGGTGAAATGAACGAAATCCTTGGTAAAATGAGCGCCGAAATCGAAGAGGCGGTAACGGTCGTAATAAATGAGATAACCATTGCCCAGCGGACTGTTCTTAGGCAGTTTGACGGTGGTTGGTCCTTCCATGAAATTGCCGGTGAATGGTTCTGAAGCCTTGCTCCACGGTCCCATCGGGTTCTTGGCAAAAGCCACCTTGATATTGCGGGCATTGCGGGTATTATCCTTCAATACCATCACATAATCGTTCTTACCACGCTTCAGCAGAGTGGCATCTATGCAACTGAATCCCGGATCTATCAGGAGCTTACCCTTGGTCCATGTCTTGAAATCCTTGGTTACGGAATAGTAGAGACGGTGATTGTTCTTCTCGTCTTGGATGCCCAGGGCGAAGTGCTGGCTAGGCACACACGATGCCCATACCACCATTGCCTGCTGGCGGTCTTCATCCCAGAAGAACTCCGGTGCCCATACATTCACGGTAGTAGGATAGTCCATCACCTCGATGAATTTCAGTTCGCTCCAATGCATCAGGTCGCGACTTTCTGCATAACCGAAGCCACGGTCGCCCCGCCAGCTGCTGGTCCATACCAGATGGAACACACCGTCAGGGGTACGGATGATGGAAGGGTCGCGCATTACTTTCTGCTTGCCTACCTTAGGAGCCAGGAAGGTGCCCGGAATACTGTCCCAATGGACGGCATCCCTACTATAGATGAACCGCAAGCCGTCGGTTGCAGGCTCGTGGAAAGAGGTTGATACATAAAAATCCTGTGCCTGGACTGTAAAGCCCAAGGACAGCAACCATAAGATGATGAACAGTTTATTCTTTATCTTTATCATTGTTCTAGAGTTTGTTTCTAATGATTATATAGAATAAAGACGCAAGACGCTCCGTTTTGTAACGTCACTATTTAAAAATAAGTTAAACATTTTGGCTGTTTTGTCTGAATGTTGTACTTTTGCATAATATGAATAGTATTCTAGACCAAGACATCATGTTCCTGCCAGGGGTAGGACCCAAGAAGAAAGAGATACTGAGCAAGGAGCTCGGCATCAACTCTTATAGTGACCTGCTGGAATACTATCCATATAAATATGTAGACCGCTCCAAGGTTTTCCACATCAGCGAACTCAATGCCGACATGCCCTTTGTACAACTCAAAGGCAAGATACTCAGCTACGATGAGATTGATACCGGCAAGCGCAACAAGCTGCTGGTAGCCCATTTCTCAGACGGCTACGGTGTGGCTGACCTCATCTGGTATCGCGGTGCCCAATACATCATGAAGACCTATAAGGTGGGAACCGAATATCTCGTTTTCGGAAAGCCAACCGTCTTCAACGGCAGATTCCAGTTTACCCATCCCGATATGGACGATGCCACCAATCTCCAGATTTCAGAGATGGGCATGCAGCCCTACTACTCGCTTACCGAGAACCTGAAAAAACGCGGCTACACCTCACGTTCCATAGAGAAGATGACCAAGCAGCTGGTCACCATCCTTCCTCCTCTTCCCGAAACGCTGCCTGGCCATATCGTAGACCGTCTGCATCTGGTTTCGCGCGATGCAGCCATCCGCATGATTCATTATCCGCATTCCCATCAGGAGATGCAGAAGGCACAGGTACGCCTTAAATTTGAGGAACTCTTCTATGTGCAGCTTAATATAATAAGGTATGCCACCGACCAGCGCCGCAAGTTCAGGGGCTATGTCTTCAACCGCATCGCCGACATCTTCAACGGGTTCTATGCCCATCATCTGCCTTTTGAACTGACAGGAGCACAGAAACGGGTGATGCATGAAATCAGAGCCGATATGTGCAGCGGCAGACAGATGAACCGTCTTCTGCAGGGTGATGTAGGTTCGGGCAAGACGCTCGTGGCTCTCATGACCATGCTCATTGCGCTGGATAACGGTTATCAGGCATGTATGATGGCACCTACCGAAATTCTTGCCGAGCAGCATCTGCAAACTATCTGCGACTTTCTGCAGGGAATGGACATCCGGGTGGAACTGCTCACAGGCATCGTAAAGGGAAAGAAGAGAGAAAAGATTCTTGCCGACCTGGCTACGGGCGACATCCAGATTCTGGTAGGCACCCATGCCATCCTCGAAGACCCGGTAGTTTTCAGAAGATTAGGCGTAGCCGTTATCGATGAGCAGCATCGCTTCGGTGTAGCACAGAGAGCCAAGCTGTGGAACAAGAGCGAGAATCCGCCTCATATCCTCGTGATGACCGCCACTCCTATCCCCCGCACCCTCGCCATGACCATTTATGGTGACCTGGACGTGAGCGTGATTGATGAACTGCCACCGGGCAGAAAACCGATACAGACGCTACATAAGTTTGATACCCAACTCACCAGTCTCTATCAGAGCATCCGCCGCCAGATTAATCTCGGCAGACAGGTATATATCGTCTTTCCGCTGATCAAGGAAAGCGAGAAGAGCGACCTGAAGAACCTGGAAGAAGGTTACGAAACGCTGAAACAGGCATTCCCGGAATTCAAATTGAGTAAGATACACGGAAAGATGAAATCTGCCGAGAAGGAGGTAGAGATGGAGCAGTTTGTGAAGGGCGAAACACAGATTCTCGTTGCCACCACCGTGATAGAAGTTGGTGTTAATGTGCCCAATGCTTCTGTGATGGTTATCCTGGACGCACAGCGCTTCGGTCTCTCCCAGTTGCACCAGCTGAGAGGCCGTGTAGGAAGAGGCTGCGACCAGAGCTACTGCATTCTGGTAACCAACTATAAGCTTTCAGAAGAAACCCGTAAACGTATTGATATCATGTGCGATACGAACGACGGTTTCCGTATCGCCGAGGCCGACTTGAAACTCCGCGGTCCCGGCGACCTGGAGGGAACGCAGCAGAGCGGCATGGCTTTCGACCTGAAGATAGCAAATATTGCCAGAGACGGTCAGCTGGTACAACTGGCGCGCACAGAAGCACAGGAAATCATCGACAACGATCCCGAATGCAATGCTCCTCACAACGCCCTGCTCTGGAACCGCCTCAGGGATTTGAAGAAAACCCATATCAACTGGGCAGCCATCAGCTAAAGCAGCAAGCAAGAGCTGTTCCTGTTATCAGAAAGCAAGGCTAAAAGGTGGCTTCAGCTATCAAGCAGCCTCACCCCCGTTCCAGGCGATTCCATCGCCTGTCCCAAAAGTAAAAAGTATAATTATGGATAGAAGAAGAAAGCCGGCTATCAGGGAGCCGCGACCAGAAATAACCCTGGAAGAAATGAGAGCCATTCTCGAAAACATTACAGAAATAGAAAGCGCAACAGGCATCAGATACGTCAAACTGCATGTAACGGCAAAGATGATTATCGGTATCAGAGAGTCATCGGGTAAGGAATTTACCATCAATCTCAACGACCTCTACCGCGCTTATCAGGAATGCCTCCGATTCACCAGTCCGGAGGTAAAAAAGTATATTTTCATGGGGCATTCTCCTGCCGTAGCTCTGTTGAGAATGCTACAAAAGCATGAAACGTACTAAAAGTCAACTCCTTGCATCTCATTTTCCTAATGTAAGTTAAAAAAAAGGCTAGGGCGTTAAATATCGCCCTTTTGGCTTTAACAACTTTGTTTTTTTGAAGTTTTTTTGTTATATTTGCAACGTCTATATAACAAAACCGCTACATGAAGGCATTTGCCTTAGTGGTTTTTGCAGAATTTCTTGTATGATTCTGCGCTGTTGACACGAACCTAAAAAAGAAAATAGAAAAAGTAGTATGAGTTTTAAAAAGAGTATAAAGAAAATTTCGGTCGTTGCATTGTTGGCGCTAACAGCTTCTCCCGTTTGCGGACAAGACCTGTTGGCAAGACAGGCACCTGTAGACCACAGAATGAAATCGCTCGACACACTCGCTGTGTCGCATTATCGAATGATTGAAGACAGAGAGAACCCTGCAGCCGAGCTGTATGAGGATTTCTCTAACAAGTACGCTCACAGGGCTACAACCTTGCCTGAGCACTTCCGCATCGATCTCCGTCATTTCTGCATGCCAACTCCTAGTCGCGTTGTCACAAGTAACTTCGGTTACCGTGCTAGCTTTGGCCGCCAACATAAAGGTATGGACATCAAGGTTTATATTGGCGACTCAATCCGCTCAGCCTTTTCAGGCAGAGTTCGCATCGTAAGATATGAAGGTGGTGGTTACGGTAAGTACATCGTGATTCGTCACAACAACGGTTTGGAAACTATCTATGGTCACCTCTCTAAGCAGCTCGTTACTGAGGGCGAAGAGGTAAGAGCCGGCGATGTGATTGGCTTGGGTGGTAATACGGGTAGAAGTACCGGTTCGCATCTCCACTTTGAGACCCGTCTCTGTGGTGTGGCTCTGAACCCGGCACTCTTCTTCGATTTCCGCAACCAGGACGTTACAGGCGACTTCTACAGCTTTAACCGTAATACCTACGAAAGCGAATCAGCTGATGCCAATGCTGCCCGCGGCAAGGTTGGCAACGGTGGTTACACCAGAGAGCAGGTTAACGGCGGCGAAGTGGGAAGATACTACGAACTGCCTGCTGGCCACGAGAAGCTCTACCACAAGGTGAAGCCAGGCGAAACGCTTAGTTCTATCGCTGAAAAGCGTGGCGTAACTGTAGAGCAGATCTGCAGACTCAACGGCTACCGCAAAGACAAGAAGGTTAGTGTAGGACAGATTATCAGATACGTATAATACGTATAAAAGAATAAACTCAAAAAAAAGGGTGTGTCATTAATTTATGACACACCCTCTTTTTTTAGACCTTTATTTTCGCGATTCCCCGGCATTACAAGATGCCGAAGAGTCGCAATACATCGTTCAGGTTGGCAACGACAAGCAGAAGAATCAGTATGCCGAAACCAATATACTCAGCACGCTCCATGAACTTATCGCCCGGTTTGCGACCTGTGACAATCTCATAGAGAAGGAAGAACACATGTCCACCATCAAGAGCAGGGATAGGAAGAATGTTCATGAAGGCAAGAATGATGCTCAGGAACGCTGTCATAAGCCAGAATGCATGCCAATCCCATACAGATGGGAAGAGACTGCCCAGCGCACCGAAACCACCCAGACTCTTGGCGCCTTCCTTAGAGAAGACATACTTCATATCGCCCACATAACCGGCCAAGACATTCCAGCCATATTTGATACCGGCAGGGAAACTCTCGAAGAAGCCATAGTTGACATGAGTAATCTTATAATCGAGCATGACAGGATGATTGTAGAAACCAAACTTCACACCCTCTTCGGTAGACTTCAGGAGAACACTCGACTTGACGGTATCGCCAGAAGCCTTGAGATAAGTAACCTGAGCTGTAAGTGCTCTGGCACTATCCTGTGGCGTCTCAGCCGAAGCAAGCACATCCTCTACTCTGCCCAATTCTATCTGAAATTCGTTGAAAGAGACTACCTTTTTATTATTAATAGCAAGAATCTTATCACCCTTTGTCAAACCGAGTTTGCTGGCAGGCGAATCCTTCATCACACTATCAATCTGCAGAGGCACATACAAATCTACGAAGCGAGGACTGCTCTTAATCATACTGAGCATGTCAAGATCGCCAGGCAGATTAAGCGTCACCGGTTTGCCCTGACGGATGATATTGACCTGCTTAGCCTCAGAGAGATTACGATACAGATCGCCATCAAAGGTCTTGAACTCACCCAGATCGGTGCTTACCAGAATATCCTTGTCCTGGAAACCCAATGCCTTTGCCTCGGTATTGAACTTCATACCATAACTCATATCGCGGGTAGCCACATAATTATCGCCCCAATGGAACAGAATCATGGAATAGATGAAGAGAGCCAGCACGAAGTTAACCAGCACGCCACCTATCATGATGAGCAGGCGCTGCCATGCCGGTTTGCTGCGAAACTCGTATGGCTGTTCCGGTTGTTTCATCTGTTCGGTATCGAAACTTTCGTCTATCATACCCGAAATCTTACAATATCCTCCGAGCGGCAACCATCCCAAACCATAGGTAGTATCCGAATTCTTTGGCTTGAACTCGAAGAGATGGAACCAAGGGTCGAAGAACAGATAGAACTTCTCCACTCTTACACCAAAGAGTTTGGAGAAGAAGAAGTGTCCGCCCTCATGGAGCAACACTAAGATGGAAAGCGACAGCATCAGCTGCAACGCTTTGATCAAAAATACTTCCATTTATTTACTTTGAACTTTGAACTTGGAACTTTGAACTTTATGATGAGCCCTATATCCTACGTTCATTTTAACTATTAACTATAAACTATTACTTGAGCATCAGCTCTGTAGCTATGCGGCGAGCCTCTGCATCGGTCTGCAGATAGACATCGAGGTCGGGATTACTGTCGAAAGTAGCCTTCGCCATCGTCTCTTCGATGATATCAGCCATCTGAAGGAAGCCACACTCACCTTTGCGGAAGCCGGCATTCACTATCTCGTTGGCTGCATTCACTATACATGACATATTACCACCCTTTCTGATGGCATCGAAAGCCAGTTGCAGACACTTGAACTTCTGATAGTCAGGCTTGAAGAACTGCAAATCCTGCGTCTTGAAGAGGTCGAGACGATCGCCATTCAGATGCAGACGCTGAGGGAAAGAGAAGGCATACTGGATAGGCAGACGCATATCTGGCACACCCAACTGAGCCTTGACAGCACCATCAACAAACTGAACGGCACTATGCACAACGCTCTGCGGATGGATAAGCACCTCAATCTTATCAGCCGGAACCCCAAAGAGCCATTTAGCTTCTGTCACCTCGAAGCCCTTGTTCATGAGCGAAGCCGAATCGATGGTTATCTTGGCGCCCATATCCCAGGTAGGATGCTTGAGGGCATCGGCAGCAGTCACCTTCTCCAACTGCTCGTGGGTATAATTGCGAAAAGGACCACCCGAACAGGTCAGGAGAATCTTCTCTACTTCGTTGTCGCCCTCACCCACCAGACTCTGGAAGATGGCACTATGCTCGCTGTCAACAGGGAGGATAGGCACATGATATTCCTGTGCAAGATTGCAGATCAGTTCACCCGCTACCACCAGTGTTTCCTTGTTGGCAAGACATATCTTCTTACGCGCCTTGATGGCATGGATGGTTGGTTCCAGGCCCGAGAAGCCTACCATGGAAGCCAGCACCATATCGATAGGCTCAGCCTGTACGATATCGCAAAGCGCCTGAGCACCGGCATAAACCTTGATATCAGGCTCATCACTGAGCATATCCTTCAGCTCCTCGTAGCGAGCCTCATTGGCTATGACCACAGCAGCCGGATGGAACTTGCGAGCCTGCTCGGCAAGTTCCTGCACTCGGTTGTTGGCGGTGAGGCAATACACCTCGTAAAGGTCACTGTGCTGCTCGATGACATCAAGCGCCTGTGTACCGATACTTCCCGTAGAACCGAGAATACATATCTGTTGTTTCTTCATTTACTTTGAAATTATTAACTTTGAACTTAGAACTTTATGATTAGTAAAGCAAATGAATTCTTCACTCTTCACTTTATAAGTCGAGCAATCCCTCAGGAATTGCCATTCTGATTTCTTTCTTTTCAGCACTCACCTCTTCGATGAGGTCGTTGCTGGCAGGGATGAGGATTTCATCACCTGCATCGGTTGTTACCTCGAAAAGAAGGTTGAGGGTAGAATCGTCTACATGTTCTATGGTACCTACCACCTTGCCGCTTACGGCATCTACCAGGTGGAAACCGATGATTTCTGCCCAGCTCATGTTCTCTTCATCACTGTCAGAGAGATGACGTGGGAAGAAAACCTCGCAACCGGTATAGTTGCGTGCCTGCTCTTGGGTATCGATATCCTCAAACTTCACGAGCACATTTTCATCGTTCTTAAAACGATATTCCTCAAAATAGAAAGGCACGAGAATGCCATCGATGTCGAGTACCAGGTACTCGGCATCTACACGGTCGAAAACATCATCTGTAATGGCGAAAGTAATCTCGCCCTTCACACCATGAGGTTTTCCCAACTTGCCTATCTTATATACTTCGTCACGTCTAATCATTCAACATTCAACATTTAACATTGATTAATCACTGACACGGGTTATCTTGGCACCCAGCGCATTAAGGCGATGCTCGATATCCTCATAACCACGGTCTATCTGGGCGATATTGGCAATGCGGCTGGTACCATTGGCACTCATGGCAGCAATCAGCAGGGCAATACCGGCACGGATATCAGGACTGGTCATTCTGCCAGCACGCAGTTTGATCTTATGGTCATGACCAACCACCACAGCACGGTGAGGATCACAGAGAATAATCTGCGCACCCATATCAATCAGTTTATCCACGAAGAAGAGGCGGCTCTCGAACATCTTCTGATGGAAGAGAACGCTGCCGCGAGCCTGGGTAGCCACTACGAGGAGCACGGAGAGAAGGTCTGGAGTGAGTCCTGGCCAAGGGGCATCGGCAAGCGTCATGATGGTGCCGTCAATAAATGAATCGATGACATAATGCTTCTGCTCTGGAATCACAAGGTCATCATCCTCTATATTTATCTTCACTCCCAGGCGGCGGAATGCATCAGGAATAATACCCAAATCCTTGACAGACACATTCTTGATGCGCACACCTTCGCCACACATTGCCGCCATGCCGATGAACGAACCTACCTCAATCATATCAGGCAAGATGCGATGCTCGGCACCATGCAGTTTATCAACACCCACGATGGTGAGCAGGTTGCTGGCGATGCCGCTGATCTGAGCACCCATCGCATTGAGCAGATGGCAGAGCTGCTGGATATATGGTTCGCAAGCTGCATTATAAATGGTGGTAGTGCCCTTTGCCAATACAGATGCCATGATGATATTGGCGGTACCGGTAACCGAAGCCTCATCGAGCAACATATAGCAGCCCTTCAGCTTCTTTGCCTGTATCTGGTAAACATTACGCTCATCATCGTGAACGAAGTTGGCGCCCAGATACTTGAAGCCCAGGAAGTGGGTATCCAGACGGCGACGACCTATCTTATCGCCACCCGGCTGAGCTATGGTAGCCTTGCCACATCTACCGAGCAGCGGACCTATCATGAGCACACTACCACGAAGAGAAGAACATTTCTTCACAAACTCCAGACTGTCGAGATAATCGAGTTTCAACTCATCACTTTGGAATGTATAGTCGTGACGACTGTGCTTGGTTACCTTGACACCTATCTCCTGGAGCAACTTAATCAGGTTGTTCACATCCAGGATGTCCGGCACGTTGGTGATGCGCACAGGCTCGTCGGTAAGGATTGTGGTACAGATAACCTGCAGGGCCTCGTTCTTGGCGCCCTGAGGTGTGATAGTACCTTTGAGCGGATGACCGCCCTCTATGATGAAAGACTCCATAAGCTTGTCTACTATATATAATAATGTGGATTACTTTTTCTTCTTATTATTTACATTCTTAGGCTGCGCCTCAATCTTCTCGAAAACGAAGGTATCGAGATCGAGTTGGATGTTGCCATCGGTAAAACGTGCCAGATCGGAAGCTACCTTGGCTACATCACTGGAGCCATGGCTCCAGGTTACCAGGTCGCGATGCATCTGATTGGCAGTAAGCTCCACGAGTTTATCGCGCTCCTCACTTGGTTCCATCGTCTTCAGCTTTTCGAAAATCTCGAAGAGCATAGCTCCATAATGGCGCACCGGGATGTGCTGCATAGGATATGGCAAAGGCTCCGGCTTGGTTGCTATCTTCACAGCATCCGATACATCATAAGGGAAATCGATGTCGAGCTGGAAATTGCTCATGATGGCAAGCTGGTCCCAGAGTTTCTGCTCATGATCCTCTACCCCTCTGTTCTCAGGGAACATACGGTCCATGACTGCAATAATGGTCTCTGCACAGCGCTGGCGCTCTTCACGATCGGTAAGCGTCAGACAATGGTCTACCATCTGCTGAATCTCACGGCCATACTCAGGCAGAATGAGCTTAGCTCTCTGGGTATTATAGTCTAATCCTTCTATATTCATTCTTACATATTTTATATAATAAATAATTCTAGAGCAGTTTCTTTGGCATCTTAGCCACGAAATCCTTGAGATAGAAAGGCACGAAATATGCCACATCTTCGAACTTGCCCTCTACAAAACGCTTCTCTGCCAGCGGAGCCATATTCTTAGCCAAAGGCTCAATGCCCTCTACGAGGTGAGCATTCGGATGGTTGATGGTCTCCATACACTTGGCAGCGCCATTTCCGAAGAAGTACACATGATGCTGGTCCAGATATTCCTTGTAGGTATCAGCATCCACAATATCAGCCTGAATAGGGCGAACCACCTTCAGGGCGCGGTCGAGCACTTCGGCATATACCTCCATGCGGCGGGCATCGAGCATAGGTACGATGAGGGCGTCTTCCTCCTCAGGATGTTCGCCAAGCAATACAGGCACTGCCATCAGTTCGAGTGTTGGAACAGCGATGAGTTTCACACCGCGACCATAACAGATGCCCTTCGCCATACTCACACCGATACGCAATCCGGTATAGGAACCCGGACCACAACTTACCGCCACAGCCTCCAGCGGAAGACCATGAGAATCGAGGAAATCAAGAGCCTCATCCACAAACACACCCAACTTAACAGCATGGTTCGGACCTGTGTGATCTTCCTGGTTGAAAATCACCTGTCCACTATCACTAATTGCCACTGAGCACACGTCCGTACTCGTCTCAATATTCAAAATACACGACATAATTAAAAAATATATTCTTAAATAAGGTGCAAATATACTCATTTTCTCGCTTTTTTTTGTACTTTTGCAGAAATTTAACGCGAAAGATTATATGATACAGTCAATGACAGGCTTCGGAAAAGCTACCGCGGCCTTTAAAACAAAGAAGATTAATGTAGAGATAAAGTCATTAAATAGCAAGACGCTTGACCTCTCTACTCGTATTGCTCCGCTCTATAGAGAGAAGGAGATGGAAATCCGTCAGTATATCTCTAAAAATCTAGAAAGAGGCAAGGTTGACTTCGCCATCTGGATTGATAAGGATGCTACTACAGATGCCACTCCTATCAACGCGGCGCTTGTACAGAATTATTACCAGCAAATCAAGAAGATTTCGGCTGAAACAGGCATTCCTGAGCCAACCGACTGGTACAGCACTCTGTTGCGTCTTCCTGATGTAACAACGAAGACGGATGTGGAAGAATTGAGCGATGAGGAGTGGGAAGTGGCAAAAAATGCAATTTGCGAGGCTGTGAACCATCTCGTAGCCTTCCGCAAGCAGGAAGGAGCCGCTCTTCAGAAGAAATTTACTGAGAAAGTGGATAACATCCAGGCGCTCCTGGCTAGCATCGAACCATACGAGAAGGCTCGCGTGGAGAAGATCAGACAGAACATCGTTAACGGCCTGCAGCAGATTCCGAATGTGGATTATGACAAGAACCGTCTGGAACAGGAACTCATCTACTACATCGAGAAGCTCGACATCAGCGAGGAGAAGCAGCGCCTTGCCAACCACCTGAAGTATTTCCGCGAGACCATGAATGAGGAAGGTCATGGTGTAGGAAAGAAACTCGGTTTCATCGCACAGGAAATGGGACGCGAAATCAACACCACCGGCTCTAAGAGCAACCAGGCTGAGATGCAGAACATCGTGGTGAAGATGAAGGACGAACTGGAGCAGATCAAGGAGCAGGTGCTGAATGCCCTCTAAACAAGAGACAGGCACCTTCTCTCTCCCCAAAAGCCCCCTCAAAAGCCCCCTCAAGTGGCGTTTTTGAAAGCCTCGCCCCCGTTCCAGGCGATTTCATCGCCTGTCCAAAAAGCCCCCTATCAAACAGCAAATAAAGAAAAGAAAAATAAAAAATGAAGAACGGATTGTTAATTTTCAGCGCCCCATCGGGCAGCGGTAAGAGCACAATAGTAAACTGGCTGATGAAAGAGCACCCGGAATTGAAGCTGGCTTTCTCTATCAGCTGTACCTCTCGTGCTCCGCGCGGTACAGAACAGAATGGTGTAGAGTATTTCTTCCTCTCTCCAGAGGAATTCAAGGCTAAGATTGAGGCTGACGAGTTCCTGGAGTATGAGGAGGTTTACCAGGACAGATTCTACGGCACCCTGAAGTCACAGGTAGAAAACCAGCTTGCCAAGGGCGAGTCGGTGATTTTCGATGTTGACGTGAAGGGTGGTGTAAACATCAAGAAGTTTTATGGCGAGCGTGCCTTGAGCATCTTTGTCCAGCCACCTTCGGTAGAGGAATTGCGCCGCCGTCTGGTGGGTCGCAATACTGATGCGCCTGAGGTGATTGAGCAGCGCCTTGCCAAGGCAAGCTATGAGTTGACCTTCGCCCCTCAGTTTGACCACGTGGTCGTAAACGATGACTTGGAGAAGGCTCAGCAGGAGGTTTATCAGCTCGTCAAGGTCTTCCTAGACGCAGAGTAAGAAATGAAGAAGGTAGGAATCTTTGGCGGTAGCTTCAACCCCATCCATACGGGCCATATCGCATTGGCGAAAAGCCTTTGCGAGAAGGCCTGCCTGAATGAGGTGTGGTTCATGGTTTCGCCCATGAACCCATTCAAGAAGACCGCTACCGACTTGCTCGACGACCAGCTGCGCCTGGAAATGGTAGAAAAAGCGCTGGAGCACGAGCCACAACTGAAGGCATGCGACTACGAGTTCCGCCTGCCTAAGCCATCTTATACCTGGCACACGCTGCAAGCCATCAGCAAGGATTACCCCGAAAACGAGTTCACCCTGCTGATCGGTGGCGACAACTGGGCTGCTTTCGACAAGTGGTACCACCACGACGACATCCTAGCCCACTATCCCATCGTGGTTTATCCGCGCCAGGGAGCCTGCATAGGCAATGTGCCAGAAGGCGTTACCATCGTAGAAACTCCACTGCTCAACATCAGCAGCACGGAAATCAGAAAGCGTATCAAAGAGGAGGAAAGCATCAGGGGAATGGTGCCGGAATGCATCGAGCAACTGGCTGTCAGAAACTACAGGCAGCTCTAGGCATCCCTCTCTCCGAAAACGCTTAAAATCATATTTAAACAACAAACAGCAAAAAATGAGTTGGAAAGAAATCATTAAGAAGTGTCTGAACGTGGCTTCTGCGCCGATTCGCAGAAATGCCAACTTCTTTGTGTTCATGTACCTGCTGGGCATGATCAGTTCTATCGTGACTACACCTGCCAAGGGGACTTTATACGACAACCTGTTCCTGGAACTCTTTGTCGACCTCTATGTTGTGTGTGCCGTTGTCGCCATCTTCCCCAAGAAGGTGCGCTGGGGGCTGCGTGCCGTACTATACCTTATATTATATAGTACAGCTGCCGCCGACACCTATTGCTACGTGAATTTCGGCTCTACGCTCAACCCTTCTATGCTGATGCTGGTGGGCGAGACCAACAGTTCGGAGGCTAGCAGTTTCCTCTCAGCCCTCATCTCTGCCGAGGTTCTCTTCAGTAGTGTGGGCTGGATCCTGCTTCTCGCTCTCATCCAGATTCTCATCGCCATCTTCCGCAAGCAACTCATCAAGCTATACGTTTTCATCATTACCGTTCTGGAGTTGGCTTCTGTCAAGAAACGGCTGATGGCTATCCCCCGCATGACTGCAGCCATGCCTGCCAGCTTCGGAATCCTATGCCTCATCATCTTCATCATAGGATGCTGCACCTCCTGGCACAACAAGATGGCTTACCATAAACTCATGAACGGTAGAACAATAGGCGAAGTAGAGCATATCCTGACAGAAAAGGATCATGCTGTTCTCTATCTGCCTGTCTACCGACTCCAATTCAGTATCTATGCCAACCAGCTGGCTGCGCATCAGATTACCCAACTCATTCATGCTGCCCACGAGGTAAAGGTTGACAGTTGCAGCTACCGCTCGCCAAACATCGTGCTGATTATCGGCGAAAGCTTCGGCCGCCATCATTCCCAGCAGTACGGCTATTTTATGGATACCACTCCACAGCAGGTAGCCTTGGAGAAATCGCGCAAACTCACCAAGTTTACCGATGTGGTAACCTGCTGGAACCTGACCAGTTTCGTTTTCAAGAACATGCTCTCTACCCATGTGGTAGGCGAGAAAGGCGAATGGTGCGACTATCCGCTCTTCCCTGAAGTGTTCCGAAAGGCAGGCTACAACGTAACCTTCATCACCAACGAATTCCTGCCACAGGCAAAGGAGGCGGTTTACGACTTCAGCGGCGGTTTCTTCCTGAACAACCCGGAACTGAGCAAACTCCAGTTCGACCATCGCAACACCCAGCTCCACGACCTGGACGACGGATTGCTGAAGGATTATGATGACAGTCTGAAGAACTTCCAGAAGGAGCACAACCTCACCATCTTCCACCTGATGGGCCAGCATGTAAACTATAAGCAGCGCTACCGCACAAAGCAAGCCCGGTTCTGGGCAAGCAGTTATGAAGACAAGCGCCCTGAACTGACCAATGCCCAGCGCAAGATGCTGAGTCATTACGATAACGCCACCCTCTACAACGACTCTATCGTAGCCCAGATTGTAAAGCGTTTCCAAAAGCAGGATGCAATCGTCATCTACGTGCCCGACCATGGCGAAGAATGCTACGAAGAGAACCGAGGCTTCATCTGCCGTAACCATTCTGCAGAAATCGACTGGCCGCTGGCTCACTATGAGTTTGAAATTCCGTTCTGGATATACTGTTCGCCAAAATATATCAGGAACCACCGCGATATTTACCGTCAGATACGCAAGGCCAAGGACAAGCGCTTCATGACCGATGCCCTGCCTCATCTTCTGCTGTATCTGGCTGGCATTGAGACACCTACCTATAAGGAGGAATATAACATTCTGAGTCCGAAATATGACGAGATGCGACCACGTATCCTCAAAAACTCTGCCGATTACGACAAACTTCGTGATGCGCATCTGGAAAAGATAAAAAAGGAAGAAAGTAAAAAGGTAAAAAAGAAAGAAAGGAGAAACTGATTATGAATAGTGCTATTCTATCACGCCCGGCATGCAATGCCCTGAGAGGACTCGCCATCATCGGCATCTTCTTGCATAACTACTGCCATTGGCTGGGACCTATTGTCAAGGAGAACGAGTATCAATACTTCCAGCACAATGTTGACTGGCTGAACCAGGTAATGGTCAGCATGGACCTCAACCTGCCTGTGCACCTGCTCTCGTTCTTCGGCCATTACGGTGTGCCCGTATTCCTCTTCCTGAGTGCTTACGGACTGGTGATGAAATATGAGGCTAAACCTCATCTCTCTACCGAACAGCAGACCAGAATGTACAACATCTCGGGCAAGAAACTTACAGGAAGCATCAACTGGCGCGAACCGCTCCACTTTATCCGCTATCACTATCTGAAGCTCTTCAAGATGATGATAGTAGGTTTCGTGGCATTCACGATGCTCGACCTTATCACGCCTGGCTCTCACCACTATGCAGCGCTCGACATCGTTGCGATGCTGGGCATGTTCAATAATGTATTGCCAAATCCGGATAACATCATCTGGCCGGGTCCGTACTGGTTCTTCGGTCTGATGCTGCAACTTTACATCGTCTATCGTCTGCTGCTCTATCGCCGCCATTGGGGATGGACCGTAGGATTGATGGCCATCTGCATCGTCATCCAGCTCCTCCTGGGCTTTGACAATCCTGAGAGTGAAGTGATGAACCGCTACCGCTACAACTTTATGGGCGGCATGCTGCCATTCGGTTTGGGCATACTCTATGCCCGTTATGGCGAGAAGATTCTGATGACCTTCCATTCGCCTATCACCAACTTCTTTGGCTGCATCTTCTGCATCTCGCTGATTTACAGTCTGAGCGGCAGCATGGTTGGCTGGACCTTCGTGCCTTTCTTCTTCTGTCTGCTGAGCGTATTGGTAGCCGACCTACTCCAGAACATAAGCTGGTTATCAGGTCTTTACAAGGTATTAGAGTGGATGGGCAGCATATCAGCCGCTCTCTTCGTATGCCACCCTATCACCCGCAAGATATTCATCCCTATCAGCCGTCAGGGCGACATCTATGCCGGTCTGCTCCTCTACATCATATCGAGCATCTGCCTGGCATGGCTCTTCACCCAACTGATGAAGAAGATTCCAAACCCGAAATATTAAAAGAAAATCATGAAGATTAAAGATATAGAACTGGCGAATATCAGCCGGTTTCGCGGCGAGTTGATGGGAGCAGCCATGCTGTTCATCATCCTCTTTCATGTAGCATTGCCTAGAGAAGATGCCTTTTTCGGGCTTCGCAGAATGGGCAATGTCGGTGTAGACATGTTCCTCTTTCTCAGCGGAATAGGTCTCTGGTTCTCGTGGATGAAGAATTCTTCTGCCAAGCATTTCTTCATCCGCCGTTATCTGCGCATCTACCCTACCTGGCTCATCATAGCCTGCCTCTTCTATATCCCTTCTTTCCAGGGCGGAAGCACCTGGAACTGGATCTATCTCTTTGGCGAAATAACCATAAACTGGGGGTTCTGGCTGCATGATGAGCTCAACTTCTGGTACATCCCGGCTACGATGATGCTCTATCTCTTTGCCCCTGCCTACATGGAACTCATCAAGCGCCATCCTATCTACCGCTGGCTGCCGGTGGTGATGATCATGTGGTGCATCCTGGTACAATATGTCACCCCGATACATCAGGCTGTAGGACATCTGGAGATTTTCTGGAGCCGCGTGCCTATCTTCTTCATCGGCATCAACATGGGTGAGATGGTCAGACAGAAACAGACGCTCGACGGCACTTCGATATGGATGATATGGCTCATGTTCCTGATGACGCTGCTGGCGAGCATATTCCTGGAACAGGAGAAGCATGGCATGTTTCCGCTCTTCCTGGAACGCATGCTCTATATCCCGCTCACCATCACGAGTATCCTGCTGCTGAACCGCATCTTCCGCCGCACACCGAGCTGGTTTAACAAGGGGTTCATGTTTGTGGGAGCGCTGAGTCTGGAGTGTTATCTGCTCCATATCCACTTCGTGCTGAAATACCTAGAACCGCATCACTTGGGCTATTGGCCTACCTTCTTCATCTGCATAGGCATCACCCTGCCTGCAGCATGGATTCTGAGCAAGATAACCGGATGGATTTCTAAAGAGTTAGCTAAGTTTATCAAGTAAAAAAGGAGTTTATTTATTAAGAAAATTGGAGTTTTATGAACGAGAATAAATTGGAAGACAGTAAAGGTTTTGCAGCGCTGCTGCGACTGGTTCGCCCGAAACAATGGATCAAGAATGGCTTTATCTTCTTACCGCTGTTCTTTGGCGGCGCCCTGTTGCATACAGATGCTCTGCTGGCGGGTCTGATTACTTTCTTCGCCTACAGTTTTGCCGCATCGAGCATCTATTGTTTCAACGATATCTTTGATGTGGAGGCCGACCGCCGCCACCCTGTCAAGTGCCATCGTCCGATAGCATCGGGGGCGGTCAGCATCAAACAGGCATACGGACTGATGTTCCTGATGTTTGCCCTCTCTATGGGTATATGCAGCCTGCTCGGATCATGGGAGACGATGGGAATCATCATCTTCTATTGGCTTCTGAATCTCGGCTACTGCGCCAAATTCAAGCAATATGCCATCATCGATGTGTGTATCGTGGCTTTCGGTTTCGTACTCCGTCTGCTGGCAGGTGGTGTAGCAACGGGCATCGAACTCAGTAAGTGGATTGTACTGATGACCTTCCTCATCACCCTCTTCATGAGTTTTGCCAAGCGCCGCGATGATGTGCTGCGCATGGAGAAGACAGGCGAGGCTCCCCGCAAGAATACCATCCGCTACAACCTCACCTTCATCAACCAGGCTATCACGATTACGGCTTCCGTAACCCTGGTATGTTACATCATGTATACGGTGAGTCCGGAGGTCATCGAGAATTTCCATACCGAGAATCTCTATCTTACGAGTGTCTTTGTGCTGGTCGGTTTGCTGAGATACATCCAGATAGCTGTGGTAGACCAGAAGAGTGGTGACCCTACGAAGATTATCCTGCGCGACCGCATCACCCAGTTTATCGTGCTCGCCTGGTTGCTCTCCTTCCTGATTCTTATTTATATCGTATAAGAAAATGAAGAAAAAATTATATTGTTTCGATTTCGACGGAACGCTGACAACAAGCGATACCCTGCTGGAATTCATCAGATATGCCAAGGGTACCAGTCGGTTTCTGATGGTTTTCCTGATGTACAGTCCGCTCCTGGTACTGATGAAGCTGCATCTCTTTCCCAACTGGAAGGCGAAACAACTCATCTTTGCCCATCTCTTTGCCGGCATGCGTATCGAGAAGTTTGATGCGCTCTGCCGCGATTTTGCCGAAGAATACCAGCATCTGTTGCGCCCCAAAGGTGTTACGCTGGTACACGAAGCCCTGGTTGCAGGTGCTCAGGTTTTCATCGTGAGTGCCAGCATCGACAATTGGGTCCGCCCGTTCTTTAAAGTTCGCGGCCTGGATGGAGTCAGGGTTTTAGGCACCCAGATAGAAGTGATTGACGGCAGACTTACCGGTAAGTTCAAGAGCAACAACTGCTATGGCGAGGAAAAGGTGCATCGCATCTGCGAGGCACTGACGACCACTGCCGCCAATGCCTACGGTACCCCCTCGTTGTCTTTCGACCGCACGCAATATGATATTGAGGCTTTTGGCGACAGCCGAGGCGACAAGGAGATGCTCGCCTTCGCCGATAAAGGTCATTACAAGCCCTTCAGAATTTAGAAACGCATAACGGAAGACAGGAAAGCCTAACGGAGTCGCGAACCATCTTGCCAAGTACCCATGTACGGCGAAACGCCGTACCAAGTATGCCAACTTACTGACTTACAATACATTATCTTGTTATGAAACAAAGGAATATAGACATCGACTGGATAAGAGCCATCCTCATTATTCTCATGATATTGATTCATATCGTGAGTTTCGGCAACGCATACCCCCAGCTCAAGGCAGGCATTCTCTCGTTCATGATGCCTACCTTCCTCATCATTACGGGCTATCTCGTGAATATTGAGAAAAGCCCAAAGGAGATGGGAAGATACCTGATGTGTCTCGCTTTGCCTTACGTCATCATGGTGACAGGATTCTCGGTTCTCTCCTATTTCATGCCGGTGAGAGATGGCATCACGGAACTGTCACTCTCTCAGATTTGCGAGAAGATATTCGTTACGTCCATCGGTCCTTATTGGTTCATCCAGACCATGATTATCTGCGGCATTCTCTATTACGTCAGTTTCAAAGGAGCAACCTGGGGAGCCCTCAGACAGGGAAAAACGACAATGAGCACCACCACAAGCCTCTTTATCTTCGCCACCCTACTCCTGCTCCTGTCCAAGACACCCGCTCTTTCGCCCAGTGCCGCCACCTATTATTTCATCGGAGCGGTACTCAGACAATGCCATATCGGCTTTGACAGAATTTTCCGTCCTTCACCGGTTGCCCTGCTGCTCTGGATCAACTTGCTGGGCTTAGAAGAATGGTACGACTGGGGCACGCTCGCCATCGTCTTCTCCTGCTGGTGCTGCATTTCATCCCTGATGTGGATACACAGCCTCATCAACCGCCTACAGGATAATGCCAGCGTCCGAAAGACAGAAGACACCTTATTATATATAGGCCGCAACACGCTGCCCATCTATCTCTTCCACCCCATCTTTACGATGGCAGCCAAGTTTTATCATCCCCTCTTTAGTTGGGACAGGAGCGAAATCTGTTTTGCCTTCGTTACCATTTTCATCGCCATTGCCGGAAGCATCGGCATCGCCAAGATGATGGAGAAGACCCGACTGGCTTATCTCTTCGGAAAAGGAAAGATGCTAAGATAAATAATACCACGATATATTTGGTAATTTGGAGATTTTGAAGTACTTTTGCAACATGAATATCAAGAACAAGATAAATAATATGGATGATGCCAAGCGGGAGAAGCTGGGCGAAGTCATCAGATTCGGAATCGTAGGCGGACTGGCTACGGTACTGCAATATGTCATCTACCTGGCTATGATGCCGGCGCTGGCCCATTTCATCCCCAACATGGGCGACCACAGTCTGGCTACCACAGCCAACACCATCGCCTACATCGTGAGTTTCATCTTCAATTTCATCGCCAGTACCCGCTATACATTTAAGGTAAAGGCGAATGCCAAGCGCGGAGCAGGATTCACCCTCTCCCACATCGTCAACTACTCGATGCAGACCCTCTGCCTCAACCTCTTCGTAGGCTTGGGTCTAGCCAAACAGCTGGCTATGATACCCACCCTCTGCATCTGCATCCCGGTAAACTTCCTCCTGGTAAGGTTCTTCCTGAAAAATAAGGGGATTCCCAAAACACGATAAAAGAAAGATATGAAAAAGATATTCGATATTTTTAAAATCAAGAAAGAGGAAAGAGTTTCAGCACTCGTCGCACTCATCATAGCATGTGCCCTCAATGCCCTGACTGTCATCAAATACCACAGCCAGTTCTCGCAGATTACAGAGAATTATCACAAACTCTTTGTCAAGACCTTCCATGTGGCAGGTTTCGACCCGCTTACCTATAGCATCGTATCTCACTGGGACACTGAATATAACGTATACCGCCACCCGCTGCTGGCGTTCTTCATGTATATCCCGAATCAGATAAATCAAGGATTGATGATGCTTACCGGCATCAACTGCGTTCAGTTTGTCGTGGGAGCTATCCTGGTGTTCTGCGCCTTCTATTCCTTCATTTTCCTTTATCGTATATTCAGAGAAGTGATTGGTACAGAGCACTTTGATGCCAATCTGCTCTCTGCCTTCTATTTTTCTTTCGCCTATGTGATGGTTTCAGCGATGGTACCCGACCATTTCATCATGTCGATGATCATACTCCTCTGTACCCTGTATATCACAGGCGTATGCATGAAGAAAGGCAGACAGCTTACCATCTGGCAGACTATCCTGCTCTTTGTATTTACAGCGGGCGTATCGCTCAACAATGGTCTGAAGACCTATCTTGCCGCCCTTTTCACCAATGGCAGAAAGTTCTTCAGTATCAAATACTTCCTGATAGGAGTCATCCTTCCTGCCGCACTCATGTGGGCTTTCGCCAGATGGGAATACCGCACCTTCGTATGGCCTAAGGAGATGGCAAGACACGAGGCTAAGATGAAGAAAAACAAGGAAGCCACAGCCAAGATTTACCAGCAATACCGCGACAGCACTGGCGTGAAAGACTCGGCAAAGGTAGAAGCTGCCGTCAGGAAAATCATCAAGGATAAAGCGCATGCCAAATATGTTCGTGACCATAAACAGATATGGAACAAGAACACGGGCAAGCCTATCGCCAAGGGCGAATTCATGAACTGGACCGACAAGACGACCTCCCGCTCGCAAACTCTGGTCGAGAATTTCTTCGGTGAAAGCATCATGCTGCACCAGCAGAACCTTCTGGGCGATGTATTGCGCAACCGTCCGGTTATCGTGAAATACCAGTCTGCGGTCAATTATGTGGTAGAGGCATGCATCGTTGTGCTTTTCTTACTTGGCATCCTTGCCGGAAGAAAATCAAAGTTTCTCTGGCTCACTCTGACATTCTTCCTGATGGATGCTGCCCTCCATATCGGTTTGGGCTTCGGTATCAACGAGGTATATATCATGACTGCCCACTATATGTATACCCTTCCTATCGCCATCTCCTTCCTGGCGCTCAAGGCAAAAGGAAAGAGCCTGAAATGGGGCTTCAGAGGATTGATGCTCGCCATCACCCTCTATCTGTGGATAAGCAACGGATATCTGCTGGCAGGCTACATGCTAGGATAAATATTAGCAAGAAGCCTTGATCCAGCGGATGATATCCTCATGCTTCATATCAAACTTACGGGCAAAGAGGCGGTTGCTTTGTTCCAGCTCCTCTTTGTCTGCCAAAGTCCAGACGTATGGATTGCCCCGTTTCCAGTCGATAAGTCGCATACAGCCCTCATATTCATCTTTTTCAGAATACAGGGCGGCCCGGAAATCGGGATGATTCCATACCAGGGTCTGCAGGAAGAACTCATCAGGGCAGAAGGTATAATTGAATCTTTTCAATACAAACGGCTTCTGGCTCACCACATACTCCACGCATGCCTGCGTGATGCTCACCCAGTTGGCACCCTTGGCAAAATCCATCTTCTGGCGATGCAGGAACGGCATGAGCAGCATCGAAAGATATTTATTCAGTCGCCTGGTAATGGCATTCAAAGCCCCATACTTCGAGCGGGTAAGACTGGTAAATAGCCAATAACGCATCATCTTCCGGCGGCAATCCCATTCAAATTCCTCACCATGATTGATGCCCACAAATTCCTTACCCTGATGCTCCTCAAAGAACTGATGGATGTAATCCTGCGATTTGATAGGTAAATCCTGACCACTCAGCAGATGGTAGTAGGCATAAGGTCCATGCTTCAAAGCCTCCTCGAAAAGCACATACTCCGCCTTAATCTGGCTCAGATTTCCCCAACGCACATCCACCCTCTGTTCCAATACAAAGAGGCGTGCCTTGGAAAGAACCAGCGGTTCAGCACCATCCAGCATATCCGATTTCCGGTCGATATGCAGAAATATATCATTGCGCTCATCATCGAGCATCGACAGCAATACCCTCAGAAGCGGTAAACTGCCATGAGCCATTATCAAAAAAGCATGTTTCATTGTCATTATTTATCTTTATTATCCAACTGTCCGTCCTGATGACTTTTTCATCATCATTGCGACAAAGATACACCAAATAAAAGAGAATACAAAATAAAACTCCGTTTTTATCAGAAAAAAGACACAAAATAGAGCCTTTCTTTTTGAATATTCAGAAAAAACAATTACTTTTGCAGCGCTAAGAAGGAGATGCGGCATGCATCAGCCCAGCAAAAAAAATAATCAGAGAATGAACAATATATTTAGAATTAAAAAAGAAGAAAGGCTCTTTGCCTTGATTACACTCATCGTTATCATCGCCTTCAATGTGCTGATGATAACCTATCATTTTGATGATTTCGGCAAACCGAAAGCAGGATTCTGGACGCTCTTCACCAAGAACTTTCAGATTTCAGGTTTCGACCCCTACACCTACCTTACCCTCTCGAAGTGGAAGGTGTATTACACGGAGTATCGCCATCCCATGCTCCCTTTCTTCCTCTATCCTTTCTCGCTACTGAACGGCTGGCTGATAGAACTCACCTCCCGCAACTGGGCAACTTCCATCGTGGCGGTGATGATGACATTCTTCTCCACCTACTCCACCCTCTTCTTCAGAAGAATCTTCAGAGAGGTAATGCAGCTGAAGGCTATAGACAGCAATGTGCTCACAGCGATGCTTTTTTCCTTTGCCTACGTGCTGCTCGTCACCTTTGTGGATGACCATTTCGGCATGTCGCTTTTCTTCCTGTCGATGACACTTTATCTGGCAGGCAAACAGCAGCAGGAACACCGCAGCATGCCTTGGTGGCAAACAGCCCTGCTCTTTTTCTTCACGGCAGGCATCACGCTGAGCAATGGCGCCAAGACCTTCCTTGCCGCCCTCTTTACCAATGGCAAAAAACTCTTCCGTCCGAAATATCTGGCATTGGGCATCATCTTGCCTACCCTTCTGATAGGTGCTGCAGGCATCTACCAGAACAAGGCATTCATTATTCCTAATCGCCTGGAAGGAGAACGGCTCGTTGCCCAAAAGGCTGCTAAAGACAGTACTTTTAGGGCAAAGATGGAACAGAAGCAAAAACACGATAAGGCTATCGCTGGCAAGAATATCCAGAAACGGGGCATGCTTTCATGGGCAGATATGTCTATCTCCCGTTCAGAATCACTGGTAGAAAACGTTTTTGGCGAATCGCTTATCCTGCACAGAGAACATCTGCTGGAAGATATCCACAGCCACCGCCCGATATTCGTGAAATACCAGACACCCGTTCCTTATATCATAGAGGGTATCATCGTGATTCTGCTGTGTATGGGCTTTTGGATGGGAAGAAGATCGGCCTTTCTCTGGCTCACTGCCTCATGGGTGGCATGCGATGCCTTCATTCATCTGGTCATGGGATTCGGACTGAACGAGGTTTATATCATGGCTGCCCACTGGGCGTTCATCATTCCGATCTGTATCGGATACATCATCAGAAACTGTAAGGAGAAATATCTGCCTTATCTTCGTGGAACACTCGCAGTTATCACCATCTTCCTGTTCTTCTATAACAGCACGCTGATATTCCAGTATCTCACAAGATAAAAAAAAGAGAACCCGACAAGATAAAAAAGTATCTTAGATTAAAACCATCATGCTGAAAATAAGTATCTTAACCCCTATCTATGGAGTAGAAAAATATATCGAACAGTGCGCCCGTTCACTGTTCGAGCAGTCGTATGCGTCTATCGAATACATCTTTGTAGATGACTGTACCCCTGATAAAAGCATCGGCATTCTGCAAGCGCTCCTGAAAGAATATCCTGAAAGAGCACAACAGGTACGCATCATCCACCACGACAGAAACCGGGGCGTGGGAGCTGCAAGACAGACGGCACTGATGGCGGCTACAGGCGACTATCTTTTATTTGCCGATAGCGACGATATGCTGCCGGAAAATGCAGTTGAGAAGCTGGCAAGAAAAGCAGATAGTAGCCATGCCGACCTGATTGATGGCGGCTACAAAGAGTGGTGCGATGGAAAGGCAGGCAGACTCCAGAAACCTTTTGATGTTTCTGATGAGAAACTGCTCAAACTGCTTGTCTGCCAGAACATCATCACCAACCGGCTGTGGGGCAGAATCTATAAGCGTTCGCTCATCATGGAGCACAGGATATTCTTTGAAGAGGGCATCAACTATGCGGAAGATCTTTTCTGGAATGCCCAGTACATGTTCTACGGCAAAAAGGTGAACATCGATGATGCAGTATATTATTACCGTACCGACAATGAGAATTCCTACAATCACAACATCTCAGAAAAGAACCTCCTGTCATACTTCAAATCAACCCGCCGACTCATCGATTTTTTCGAGCAGAACGATAAGAAGCATCAGTACCTCAGGGCCACAGAGATAGGCATCGTCAATGCCTACCGCTGGGCAGCAAACGCTCATGTAGCCTTCGAAAAGGTGGATCAGGCACTCGACTACAAGCCTAAGAGTTGCCTCATCCGACTCATCATCAGCCTCATCAAAAAGGGGGTGCCTGTCAAGAGGGTGAATCTTATCTACCTCGCTTACAGAAAGCTATACACTCTTCTAATATCTGCACCTTCAGCAGTTTCATGATACAGAAGTAGATGGTGGCTGAAACCAGCAGACGAACCAGCAGCAGGAGATAGATATTCTGCAGGCTGCGGGTCATGAAATAGGTAACCACCATGGTGGCTGCCGCACAGAGCATGAATGGCAGTATATCCTTTGCCACATCCAGGAACCGCAATCCGGCAACACGCTTCATCATCCACTGCCAGACAAAAAGCCAGGCTATTATAAATAAGGTATAGGCTATCACCATGGTCTGGATGCCATATTGATGACAGAACAATACCAAGGCGAGCAAACCCACTACCTGACCGATGTTGCACCACATATATACATCAGAACGTCCCTTGCTGATGGCAAGGTTCTGATAGAGCGTATAAATCGGCATAAAGGCACCGCTCACACAAAGAATCTGCAACAGCGGCACACTGGCTATCCATTTCTCATGAATCGTAATCAGAATGAATTCGCGTGATACCAGGGTCAAGCCAAACATCAATGGAAAAGAAAGGAATGCCGTGAAACGGAGCATTTTTCTGAACACCAGCAACTCGCGGTTCTTATCGTCCAGGATAGAAGCCAAGACGGGTTGCGCTATCTGTCCCACCGTATTGGCAACAAACGAATTAGCCTTGGTGTCCCAGTTGTATGCCTGACTATAGTTA
Source organism: Segatella copri (assembly GCA_052349145.1). Classification (GTDB taxonomy): domain Bacteria; phylum Bacteroidota; class Bacteroidia; order Bacteroidales; family Bacteroidaceae; genus Prevotella; species Prevotella copri_V. The sequence continues at coordinate 37,374 of DAWDQD010000003.1, forward strand.
CCCACATCATTAATCGGATAGAACCTGCCGAAGACAAAGGTCAACACATTGTTGCTCACCGTATTGATGATGTTGGTAACCAGAAGTTTCACGCTGAATCCGAACATCTTCCTCACCGGTCCGAAATCGATATGAAAGTTCGGGCGCCATCCCGTATAATAATATCTTCCTATATTCAGCACAAGGATAAAGATAACCTGCTGCCAGGCAAGACTCCAGTAAGCCATGCCGTTGAATGCCAGTACCAGTCCCACGACATTCGAACTAATCAGAGCCATGAAATTAACGATGGTAATCTCCTTGTTCATCATGTTCTTCATCATATATCCGTTCTGGGCGATGCCAAACGAAGAGATGAAGAAACTCAGGAACACGAAGCGCGACAGGGAGGTGAGACAAGGCTGATAGAAGAAATCTGCTATCAGCGGCGCACAGAAAAAGAGCACCACATACATGGTAAGACTCACCAGGACATTAAACCAGAACACCGAGTTATAATCGTTATCGGTGGGTTTTCTGATATTCACCAGTGCCTGGGTAAACCCGCTACTCTGCAGATTGCCCGCTATCAGGGTGAATATGGTGAGGATGCCGATGATACCATAATCGGCTGGCGACAACAAACGCGCCAAGAAGATGCCAAAGAGGATATTGAGTACCTGGGTAGAGCCACTGTTCATCGCTCCCCAGAACAATCCCTTGGCGGTTTTTTCCTTTAATGATTCTGCCATCGTTTCTATCTGATAAATATGGAATATTACTTGTTTTTACTTTTTAGAATGCAAAAGTAGCATAAATAGTTTGAAGTTCAAAACTTTTTGCTTACTTTTGCAGCCGTAAAACTGAAAAAGTATGGATATTAAGAACATCAAGAAGGAATGGAACGCCACAATACTCGATATATTGAAGGCATTCATCGACATCTGCAACAAGTATCACCTCAGATATTACTGCTGTGCCGGCACCGCCATCGGAGCCGCCCGTCACCACGGAATGATTCCCTGGGACGATGACATCGACGTACTGATGCCACGCCCCGACTACGACCGTCTGCTCGAAATCGCCAAGCATGAAGACTTTGGCAAATACGAGGTAGTAACTCCCTACAACAACGAGTCATACCCTCTGTATTTCTCCAAACTCGTGAATTGCGAAACCACCCTTATCGAGGAGAAGGAGCGTCCCTGCATCATCGGTCTTTACGTAGATATCTTCCCTCTTGATGCCACCGACGATGACCTGGAAACGGCAAAGGCGCTGTATCGCAAATACTCGAAGACCATCAACCGTCTGAATGCCGTAACCACCCACAATACTTTCATTGAGTACATCTCCCTGCTCCTGCACAAGGAAACTTGGGGCCGCTTTGCCATCAAGACGATCGCCTTCTTCTGCCGCAGCAAGATGCGCCACCGCCTCATCCAGCAGATGGACGAGATGAGTCACCGTTATGACTTCGATAAGGCGAAGAACGTACTGGTGAATACAGGTTCCTACCACTATAAGGAGATTTTCCCGAAGGAATGGCTCGGCAAGGGCAAGGAATTCCCATTCGAAGATACCACCGTCTTGCTGCCGGAGCAGGCTGATACCTATCTGCGCCACTTCTTTGGCGACTATATGAAGTTTCCACCCGTAGAACAGAGAGTAGAGAAACACCTTCGCTACTATCTGAACATGGAAAAGCGGGAAACATGGGATGAGATTAAAAGAAAGCTTTAGCCTTCCCTCACTTCCTGCAAGGTATGTCCGAAACCTTCTTCTACATCAAAGAGCGGTTTCCAGCCTAAAGCCTTGAGTTTATCCGTACTGAAGGTTGCCTTGGTGATAGGCGTGGTATTGCCCTGCTGCGCATCCGCCTCAGGAATATCAAACACCACCTTTCTATCCGCTTTCCGGGCTATCAGTTCTGCCAGTTGGCGGATGGAGATATTCGATTCTGAATGAGCCACATTATAGGCATTTGCCTTCTCGCCATCCAGCAGGAGGCGCAAGATGGCATGGGCGGCATCTACCACATAAAGCCAGGAGCGGAAAGCCTCACCCTTACTCTTCAGGACGATATCCTCACCCTTCAGAACATTGCGGATAAACTGGGCATACACCCTATTGTCACTCTCCGTAAAGCCCGGACCGTAGGTATGACTCAGTCTGGCTATCACCACATCGGCATCATACTCTGCTCCGTATGCCATGCAGAGCGTTTCGGCAGCACGTTTGGAAGATGGATAGCAGGCACGCACCGATGCACAATCCACATAGCCGCTGCTCTTCTCGCTAAATTCAGAGCCATCGCCCTCGCCATAGATTTCACCCGAAGAGATATAAACCATGCGCCGCATGCGGTGACTCAATCCATATTCCAGCAGGTTGGATACGCCGTTGATGTTTGCCTTCATCACCTCTACAGGGTTCTGCTTAAAGAAGTTAGGACTCGCATTGCTGGCTGCATCGATGATGTAATCAGCACCCTCAGCCAACTCATTATAGACTGGTTCCCCTATCATCCTGTCCATGCTCTTGATGACAGGCTGGGTAACGTCTATCTCTGCAAAGAAGAAAGATTCATCCTCCCAATAGGCAGCAAACTTCTGTCGGGCACGTTCCTTGTTTCTTCCGGCTGCTATCACCTTGTAGCACCGGGCAGGATTCTGCATCAGCACATCAACCACACAGCCTCCTACCAATCCTGTAGCACCAGCCACAAGAATGGTCTTGCCATGCAGACGCTCCAATTCCAAACCTTCTCGGAAAAGGCGCGCAATATCTTCCTTATATGGTGAATTTCCTATCATAACATGTTTATTTTAACCAAGCCTCAGGCTGAACCTTCATCAGTGCCTTCAGTATCTCCAGATCCTCAACGGTGGTTATCTTGATGTTCTTCTCTGAACCAGGGACGATATGCATCTGTCTGCCTCCCAGTTCTGCCATCAGGGTACAGGATGCCACCGAATTGGTGATACCCTTCTCCTTAGCCTCTTCGTGGGCTGCTATCAGATTGCCCAAACGGAAGGTCTGGGGTGTCTGGGTACGGATCAGTTTGTCGCGCGGAATACTGGTGTTGGTCGTAAAACCATCTTCGCTCTCCAGGATAGCCTCTCTACATTTGATACCCGTAATGGCATAGCCATACTTCTGGCAGATGGCGATATTGGACGAGATGATGTCTTGCGACAAGAGTGGGCGCACGGCATCATGCACCAGCACCAGGTCGTCATCACCGCATCCCACCTCTTTCAAGCCATAGATACCATTGTGGATTGACTCCTGACCATTGCTTCCGCCAGGGAATATCCATTTCAGCTTGGTAATGCAGAACTGGTTGGCATACGACTGCAGTACCGTTTCCCAACCTGCCAGACATACCACAGCAATACCCTGAATATCAGGATGCTTCTGAAAAGCCATCATCGTATGGATGATGATAGGACAGTTGTCTACATGCATAAACTGCTTTGGGATGTCCTGTCCCATTCTATTGCCAGAACCTCCGGCTATGATCAATGCATAGTTCATATTCTCTATCTTTAAATTGATTATTTCTGAATGATTCTCCCCGGATTCCCTACCACGGTAGCCCCGTCGGGAATATCCTGGAATACCACGGCACCGGCGCCTATCGTCACATGGTTGCCGATATGGATGCCGCCGAAGACCGTGGCGCCGGTATAAATCTTCACGTCATTTCCTATGGTAGGCCTGCCGCCCTTGCCGTTGCCCAGCGTCACCATCTGCAGACAGTAGAAGTCATCACCTATGCTTTCTGCGTTGAGATAGGTGGCATAGCTGTGCTCCAGATGCGCACCCTTCCCGATATGCGGACACCAGATGGTCATCGTACGCTCGGGAGGCAACAGCCAGCTGATGAAAACCGAACGGTATTCGCCCATGCGGTAATAAAACAGATTGCGGAAACTCCTTTCACGGGTGCATGCCTTAATCAGGTTGAGCACCGTAGGCTTCCTGTCCTGCACCTTCAGCAGGTCGGCATCTATCTCCTTCTTATGGAGCAGATACAGAGCAATATGCGGCAACATGCGCACCGCCGAAGCTGACAATATGATGGTTTGTACTATCGGATTCATGACTCTAAATCTTGTTTTAACATGGTTGCAAAGATACAAAAAATAAAGCAACTAGCATGCTTTTATCCGAAAACAATTGTTCTTTTCACTAAAAATAAGATAATAGAACAGGGTTTGTAGAATTTTAGTCGGTTTTATTGCTAAATAATGTGAATTAAATAGCTTTCCATACAACTTTTCCGTACCTTTGCACAAAGTTATATATAACGATATTATAGAAGAGGATAAAACAGAACATTATGAAGAGGATATTGATTGTAGAAGACGATTTGGCATTCGGAACAATGATACAGACTTGGCTCAAAAAGAAAGGATTCGATGTAGAAAGGGTAACATCCGTAGGCGCTGCCATCAAAGCGATGGGAGCCGGCGATGCATTCCATCTGGTTCTTTCCGACCTGCGCCTGCCCGACCATGACGGACTGGTATTGCTCCAGCATATCAGAAAGTCCGATGCCCACCTGCCTTTTATCGTAATGACTAGCTATGCAGAGGTTCAGAATGCTGTATGTGCCATGAAATCGGGTGCTACCGATTACGTGGCTAAACCCTTCCATCCCGAAATCCTCTTAGAGAAAATCCGTGAGGCTATCCAGTCGGCTGCTTCTGCGGTTTCAACCCCTCAGCGTGCGGAATCTGCCGCCATGCAGGATGCGCCCCAAGAAGAGCAGCAGGGCGCTACGGAGGTTCCTAGATATATAAAAGGTGAAAGCGAGGCTTCCAAACAGCTCTACGAGTTCGTTTCGCTCGTTGCCCCAACCCCGATGTCAGTGCTCATTCTCGGAGCCAGCGGCACCGGAAAGGAATATGTGGCGCGCAGCATCCACGAACAGAGTCTGCGCAAGGACAAACCTTTCTATGCCATCGACTGCGGCGCCATTCCTAAGGAGGTGGCAGCATCTGAATTCTTCGGATATAAGAAGGGTGCCTTTACCGGAGCCGAACAGGATAAGAAGGGTGCCTTCGAGATAGCTAACGGCGGAACGGTTTTCCTCGATGAGATGGGAAACCTCAACTACGAAGTACAGGTGCAGCTCCTCAGAGCCTTGCAGGAGAGGAAAATCCGTCCGCTGGGCAGCACGCAGGAGATTGATGTGGATATCCGACTCATCTGTGCCACCAACGAGAATCTGGCGCAGGCGGTAGCCGAAGGCAAGTTCAGAGAGGACCTCTATCACCGCATCAACGAGTTTACCATCTACATGCCTGCCCTCAAGGACAGAGGTGCCGATATCTTCCTCTTTGCCAACCTCTTTATCAAGCACGCCAACCAGGAACTGGGCAAGAATGTGCTCGGAATGGATGCCAAAGCCTCCGAAATCATTGCCTCATACGACTGGCCGGGCAACCTGCGCGAACTGAACAATGTGATGAAGCGCGCCACCCTGCTCGCCCGTGGCAAGTATATCGGTGCCCAGGAACTGGAGAAGACGATGGCACAGACCTCCACCGCCCGACCGCTCAATATGCAGCTGCACAGCGAACAGTCGGAACAGGAAAGCATCGCCGCTGCCCTGAGAGCCACCCACGGCAACAAGAGCAAGGCAGCCCAACTGCTTGCCATCGATCGCAAGACACTCTACAACAAAATGAAGAAATACGGCATGGAGTAAAACATGCCACACCCCGATTCCCCAATATATTCCACACTATATTGGGGAATTTTTCTACACCTTTTCCCCACTTTCCCCACATCCCGTTTCTGGCACAAAACACCATCAACACTGATTATCAGATACTTAACCAAATTCATCGATTTTTGGCACGCCTATTGTGATATTATTTAGCGAACTCGCAAATGAGTTTCAACAAGAGAATTAATAAACAAATAATATTCACAATTAAAAAACAAAAGAATTATGAAAAAGTTAGTATTTGCAGTTATCGCAGCAGTAGCAATGGTATCAGTTAGCAATGTATTTGCAGGTAACAGAATGGTAAGCGTTGCAGGTTCAGAACCAGTAGACACAGTAGCTCCAGCCGACACAACAGCAACACCTGTTGAGACTCCAGCAGCAACAGTGGATTCAACCGTAGCAAAGTAAATCCACCTTCAGAAAATAGTAATTACGCGTCGCTTTCAATGAAACAGGAGATAGATGACCAGATTTTGGCATTTATCTCCTGTTTTCGTTGGTTTATATCGCATTTTTGATTAACTTTGCACGCAAATAGCAAAAAGACTCAAAACATTAAAAGATAAGAAGATGCAGCAAACAAACGTTCCTTTCAAGGTAGCCCTGGGTTACATCATCGTCGCCATCGTACTGATTCTGGCGATAGGGCTGGTATATCGCAACACCACAACCGTGCTCGCTATCAACCAGGCAACCCGCGACTATATCGAAAAGCGACAGGCAGCCGACAGCACCATGTCCAACCTGCTCAAGGAGGAACAGACCAATCTGCAGCAGCTTACCCGCGCCATGCAGGGCAAGTCATCCCACAACTATCTGCATGAGAAGATGAATAGCCTCAACAGTGGCGAAGATTCCGTTGTCGTGCATTCCAAGGTACCCAAGACTCATGTGGCAAAGAACACCACCGTAGAGGTGATGAAAACCCGCAAGGGCTTCTTCCGCCGCCTTGCCGATGCCTTCAAGAAGGAACATGCCGAAACGCTCAGCATCAGACGCGACAGCAACCAGGCTGTCACCGATACCCTCTCTACCCCGGTCAACTTAGCCGGAAACGTAGCCGATATCCTGGAACAGATTGACCGCAAGGAGAAGCAGTCTACGCGCGATAACCACGATGCCATCAACCGCGAGGTGAGAGACCTGCAGATAACCAATGCCCGCCTCGCCCTGCGCTCCTCCCAGCAGCTCAACGATATCCACCAGCGCGAACGTCAGGCGATGCAGCAGGCTATCAACCAGGCGATGCAGGCGCGCCAGAATCTGCTCTGGCAGATAGGTCTGCTTGCCATCGTAGCCATCACAGCCGCCGTCATCCTCGTCTATTACATCTACCGCGATACGCAGAAGGAACGCATCTACCGCGAGAATCTCGAAGAAGCTAACGAGGAAATCAGGCGCATCATGAACCAGCGCGAACGCCTGCTCCTCACCATCACCCACGACATCAAGGCTCCGGCTGCCAGCATCTCGGGCTTCATCGACCTGATGAAGGATTATGTCGACAACCCGCAGGCCATCTCCTGCCTCAACAGCATCAAGGGGTCTGCCACCCATCTCTCCCGGCTCGTTGCCGCCCTGCTCGATTATCACCAGTTGGAAAACGGACTGATGAAGCTGAACCCTGTAGATTTCTCGCCTGCCGACATGTTCCGCCAGTGTGCCGGAGAGATGCAGATCCTGAGCCAGGAGAAGGGATTGGAACTGCATCTAGAGCTCGATGGCATCAGCAGTCCGCAGACCTACTACCGTGCCGATGCCTTCCGTATCCGTCAGATACTCAACAACCTGGTTAGCAATGCCATCAAGTATACCGATAAGGGCAGCGTCACCATCCAGGCAGCCATCAGTCCCCAGCACCTCCTCACCTTCTCGGTAAGGGATACCGGCAAGGGCATGACCACCGAAGAGCGCCAGAAGGTGTTCCAGGCGTTCACCCGTCTGAAGAGTGCCCAGGGCATCGAGGGCACCGGTCTCGGGCTGAACATCACCCAGGAACTGGTTAATCTGCTTCAGGGCACCCTGCGTCTGGAATCCGTCAAGGACAAGGGCAGCACCTTCACCGTCACCATTCCGCTTGCCTTAGGTACCGCTCCTGCAGCAGAAGAGGCAGAAGAGCAGAAGCCCCTCGCCCCAACCAAGCCCCATTTCGAAAACCACAAGATACTGCTGCTCGATGACGACCCGTTGCAGCTCCGTCTGCTTCAGGAGATGCTGAAGAAGCTGATAGGCGACAGTTGGCAAGTCTTTGCCTGTCTGCATGTAGCCGAGGCGCTCACCGTACTCCACAACGAGCATCCTGCGCTGATGATGATGGATATCGAAATGCCCGAGATGAACGGCATCAGGATGATTCAGCACATCAACCACAGCCACATGAAGGTAGTAGCGATGACTGCCCACGATGCCAGCATCATCAGAGAGTTGAAAGAAGCCGGTTTCGACGATTGCCTTTTCAAGCCGTTCAGTACAGAGAAGCTGAAAGAAATCCTCGGTTTGGAGAATACAGCATCAGAAACAGAGGATATGGCAGAGGAAACCAATAAGAAATCCCGCTTTGCACCCCTTCTGACCTTTGCAGAAGGCGATCCGGAGGCAGAAGCCGAGATACTCAGCACCGTCAAACAGGAGTTGTCATCCCATCTCCAGAACCTCCAGCAGGCAACAGAAGGCGAGTTATCAATAGAAGCCATCGGCAAGACAGCCCACAAGCTCCTCCCTATCGCCACGATGATAGAGATGGAGACCCGACAGCACATCGCCGCCCTCGCTCCCGAGCATATCAACGATCTGTCAGAATCTCAGATAAGAGCCTACACCCAGGCCATCATCGCCGACCTGAGGGCTCTCCTCTAGCTATCAGCTATTGTATCTCTTCCATCGACAATCCTGTTATTTCCAAGACTGTCGATGCAGCCATCCCCTTTGCCAGCATATTCCTGGCAATCTCAAGGCTGCGCTGGTTCATGCCTTCTTCTCTGCCTTTCTGGTATCTGTCATCCAGGAGGGTTCTTTCAACACTTACCGAATCCCAGAACTTGTCGTAGGCTCTGAGTTCGGCATCTGTAAAGCCGGGAATTTCCAGTTCTTCTACTGACGGCAGATACTGCTGCAGGTGTATCAACTCGTCCTCGCTGGGTGACTGAAGGACATACAGGAGGTTTCTCAACCGATCAGGATGATTGCCGAATATCTTCTTGAACGTGAGGTCTGCCTTAAGATCTAAGTACTTCATAACCATCTGTTTTAAAATTCTATAGAGCAAAGCTACGACTTTATTTTCATTCATACAAGAGTTTTAGACATTTTTTCAGACAAAATGAGCAGAAATGTTGAAAAAAATCTTTTTCCTCCCATATTACGTATAGTGTAAAAGATGTAAATGTATATATATATAATATACTTGGTATAGTGTAGGGAAGAAAAATCTGCACCTAACTGCCTGATATTCTGTATCTTGTATTTTTAAGATTCTCCCTGGTAGTGATTCGGGCATATTCTGAAAAAGCATGATTCGCCCTGATGGAAACTATTATTGGCCCTGATGGTAATAGTCAAAAGCTAATTCTCCCTGGTAGTTATTGAGCACTCAAATGAGGTAAACAAACGATGTACTTCCGTTTACCAACTGATGTGGCTGAACTGGGTTAAGGATATGGCTGAACTGGGTTACACAGACGGTTGGACTCACTGATTGAGCCACTTGAGTTAGCTGATCGAGCCACTTGAGTAAGCTGATTGAGCCACTTGAATATTCTGACTGAGCCACTTGAATATTCTGCTGCATACGCTTGCGTACAAAAGAACAGTTAATGAAGAGGACTTTTCATCAATGAAACTCAAAGCTTGTTTAACAAATTGAGAGTGCGCCATAAGTCACAGCCAATACGCCCTGGGTTAGGAGCTTTTGGACCTTCAGCCCGTCCTCGGCTGCAATAATCTAGACTTACGACACACTCTCCTATTTTTTGTCTACATTTTTCACACTTCGAAAACAAGCTATACGTAAGAAAAATATCATTTCCCATAGGCGTTAGAAAAAGCCAGAACGCCAAACGGAATTTTCTTCTATTTCCCTTTTAAAGCCTCTTTTTACTTTTTTACCTTTTTACAGCCCCTCTTATCACGAACCAGGCATGAACTGCAAGGGTGGGAAGAAGGCCGTAATGGGTGCGCATCACCTGGAAACGCTCCTTCAGGGAGGCTTTGTGGTTCTGCGTGGTCATGCCACCATCCAGAAAATGGGTGAGGACGGCATGGACGTTGCGCAACGGCAACTTGCGGCGAGATGACTCCCGCATGATGCGGATGCACCAGTCTACATCTGCCGAATAACGGTAGTGCAGATCGTAATGAATCTCACGGGCTATGTCTGTGCGGGCATAGAATGACTGGTGACACACCAGCATGCCCCAAATGAACGAACGCCACGTGAGCTTCTTGGGTGGAGCCAGGCGGCGATGACGCAGGAAATGGCCCATCTCGTCCACGATATCGGTATCCCCGTAAAGTACGCCGGGCAGTAATTCGCCTTCGCCTACACAGCCTTCTACGTACTCCAGCGTATCGGCTGTAGGAAAGGTGTCGCCGGCATTCATGAACACCAGGTAATCGCCCGTAGCACGGTCGATGCTCTTGTTCATGGCATCATAAAGTCCCTTGTCGGGCTCTGATATGACCACGATTTCGTGCGAGCTCTCGCCTACTGCATTGCGATGCTGATATGCCTTCACCAGCTGGAGGGTACGGTCGCGGGAACCGCCATCCATGATGATGTGCTCGATGTTGCAGTAGGTCTGGCGCTGCACGCTGTCGAGGGTACGCTGCAACTCCTTCTCCGCATTATACGTACAGGTTACGACGGTGAACTTAATCATAACTTATAGTTTTTGTAGGCCATCGCCTCGTTATAAACTTCAATATATTTCAATGCTACGGCATGCTGCGAATAGTTCTGTGCTACCTTCTGCAGACATGCCTGCTTCAGCGCCGCCCTGTCGGCCTCTTCGAGTACCCAGTGGATGCCACTCGCCAGGTCTTCAGTATCGCGGTAGTTGGCCACGTAGCCGTTCTGCTGATGGTCTATCATCTCCGGTATACCTCCTACCCTGAAACCGATGCTCGGCACGCCGCACGCCATCGACTCCATGATGGTGTTAGGGAGGTTATCTTCGAGCGATGGCAGCACAAAGGCATCTGCCGAATTGTAGATTGCCACAATCTGCTTCTCATCGCTGACATAGCCGAGCGAATAGGACGGCAGGGTGAGGTTTACTTCCTCGGAATGGCCGCCCAGGATGGCGATGGCGGTATTCTCCTTCATCTCGGGATAGCGCGCTACCAGCCGGTCGATGGCTTCGATGAAATAACGCATGCCCTTGCGCCCGTCGGTTACGCGCTGGGATACGAAGAGGATGATATGCTTGTCGGCTGGCAGACCGGCACGCAGACGCGCCTCTGCCTGATTCTGCGGACAGAACACGTGGGTATCTATCGGATTCGGGATGTTGGTGATGCGCTGACCTACGAAGAGACCGCTGCCCTTAGCCTGCCGTTCGAGCCAACGGCTACAGGTGACGAAGGAGATGGCGCCGCGATGGTAGAGTTCCTTCTTGCGGCGGAATATCTTTGCTGAGAGGTCGGTCTTGCTGCCTTTATTGGGGAGAAGCGGACAGTTGCCGCAGGCGGAGGCATAGCGGTTGCAGCCACGGGCATAATGGCAGATGCCGGTAGCTGGCCAGAGATCGTGCATGGTCCATACCACCGGTTTGCCGCTGCGGATAATCTTGCGGATGTTCTTGAGTGAGAGCATGCCCTGGTTGATCCAGGAGAGATGGATGACATCTGCCTCCTGAAACTCGCGGAGCCTGGTGATATCGGTGCCCGATGTTGCCATGTCTACCTCCCAGAGGCGCTGACGGGAGAAATGGAGATGCCAGAATACGCACCAGCGCTCCCACAGGAAGTTCCACTGCAACCTGAGCGAACGGGGCAGACTGACCACAGTGATGTCTTCTGTCTCCTTGTCGCGTACCAACATCTTTGCCTTAACGCCATTGTTGTTAAGGGCATCCATCAGGCGGTTGGCTGCTACTGCCGCTCCGCCTGTCTTTTCACTTGTATTTACTATGAGTACTCTCATCTGCGTATATTTTTGATACTGCAAAGATAGCACAAATCGGAGACAAAACAAAATAAAAAGGCATGTTTTTTTCGAGGAAATCGGAAAAGGAGGGGTATGGGGATAAAAAAACATACCACAACTCTCAACGAGCTGTGGCATGCAATATGTTTAACTTAAAAAATCTAATCAAAATAGTCTCACGACTTTCTCAATTATCGGTTAAACAATCTACCTTAAAACCTAATAACTAAAAACCTAAATCTATTACTACTAACCTAAACAATCTATTAACCTTTTGACGCTACAAAATTACTACTATTTCGACTATTCACCAAATATTCAGCCAAGAAAGTGTGACGTTTTTGCATTTTTTTGATATATATCAAGCAAAAACGAACAAAAAAAAACGGAAATTAACAACTTCCTGACACTTTTCCTACATTTTGCAGAATATAAAGCTTTTGCTCTTACAGGGCGCCTTGCTGATTGCTATTATACCCAGGGCGATGCCCTGGGCTAGGAGCTTCTGCCCTTACAGGGCGTGCTGATTGCGTGCTATCCTTTCTGGATAAGAACGGTGGCATAGGCGGAGATGCCCTCCATTCTGCCTGTGAATCCGAGTTTCTCGGTGGTTGTTGCCTTGATGGATATCTGGTCTTCGTCTACCCCCATCACCTCTGCCAGACAGGCTTTCATGGCTGGCACATGCGGGTTGAGTTTAGGGCGTTCGGCACAGACTGTGGCATCGATATTGCCCAGTGTATAGCCCTTGGTAGCTATCAGTTCCATCGTTTTGCGGAGCAGAATCTTAGAATCCACATTCAGAGTCTCTGCTGCCGTATCCGGGAAATGATATCCGATATCACGCATGTTGGCGGCACCCAGCAGGGCATCGCAAATGGCATGTATCAGCACATCGGCATCGCTGTGGCCCAGCAATCCCAGTTCATAATCTATCTTGATTCCTCCCAGCCACAAGTCGCGGTCAGCCACCAGCTTGTGGACATCATATCCAAATCCTACACGTATATTCATAGCTTTAAATTTATATTATAGTGTTGAATGTTGAATTAGGCTAGCGCCCTTGAGTCCGTTAGGCAAAAATTCAACATTCAACATTCAACACTATTCATTCAACATTCAACACTCAACATTATCTCTTAAACAGGTCCTTCAGTCCATCCATATCAAACGACAGGGTGAAGCGGAGGGTCTGGTCGAGCGGGTTGCTCTTGGCGGTAGCCACCACATAGGCAGCATCGAGCGAGAAGACATTCATCTTGAAACCGGCACCAACGGTGAAGTACTTGCGGTTACCCTTGCTCTGACTCTCGTGATGATAACCGGCACGGAGCGCAAACTTATCATTGTATACATACTCGGCACCCAGACCGTAGTTGATTTCCTCCAACTCTTCCTTGAAACCGCCAGGGGCATCGCTGAAACTCTTGAAGATACCGCTGATGCCCGAAATATCATCATACTCACGATGCACACGGTCTTCGTATTCTGAATTGTCCTCACCCTCTTCCTGCTTCGGAACGGTAGGCACCAGATACTTGTTGGCATCGGCTGCCAGGGTGATGCGATTGTACTCGTCGATAGGAATCATCAACGAAGCACCCAGACGCATGTTGGCTGGCAGGAACTCGCCATACTCCTTGCCACTGAAAGTAATCTTACTACCGATGTTAGAAATATTCAAGCCTAAGCCCAACTGGCATTCGCGCTGGCCGATGACCACATAGTTCTGGTAATAGGCAGCGATATCGGCTGCGAAAGCGGAGGCTGGCGAATTATCTTCGGTATAATCGAAGCGCATATCGGAATAGATCCAGCGGATGGCGGCAGCAAGAGAGAACTTCTCGCTGAGCATCAGAGAATAAGCCACATCGACCGACATCTCGTAAGGATTGATGGTCATACCCGTGCCACTCTCGGCACCCTCTTCGCTGGTAAACACTTCACCCATATTGAAATAGCGGAGCGATGCAGATACGGCGCTGTAATCACCAATGCGGTAATAGCCAGAGAGATAGGCAAGATTCATATCATTGACCAGCGAGCGCAGCCAAGGAGTGAAGCTGAGCGACACACCGGCACGCGAAATGGTGAAAGGATATTTTGCCGGATTCCAGTACTGAGAGTTGACATCAGGGTCGGTAGCCGCACCGATGTCTCCCAAGCCGCCACCACGGGCATCAGGAGCTATGGTTTGCGAAATGACTGCATAGTTCACAGGATTGAAGAGATCTTTCTTATCCTGCGCCTTCACTTCTGATGTCATCAGAGCGAGACATCCCAAGATGAATATCTTATAGATTTTTTTCATTCCCATTGTAAATATATTTTTATTTGATAATGATGAGTTTCTTGACTTTTGAGGTATAGCTGCTGCCATCGCTCGCCACCTTGACGCGATAGAGATATACGCCGGTGCCCAGAGGGGTGCCGCTATCGGAGGTGAGGTCCCAGCTTACGGTATAGCTGCCCGAGGTAGGTACACCGCTTTCGGAATGGCGCCAGTGCTGTCTGCCCGATGAATCGAACACTTCTACCACCACGTCCATATCGCTCTCTGTGCGGTCGTGGCTGATGATGAAGGTGGTGGAGGTCTTAGCCGGATTGGCGGTTACGCCCACATCGAAGAGCGCCGGACTCAGTGCCTTCACCACATTGAAGCGGAGCTTCACCGTAGAACTGTTGTTCTGGATATCCCAGGCACGGAAGGTGAGTTCGTGCTTGCCCGGTTCCAGTTGCGGTATGCTGTAATAGGTAGAACCGCTGGTATAGGTTCCGAAATCGTAGATGAAATTGCTGTTCAGCACGTAGGTCTTCGACATATCGCCATCTATCACCAACTGCAGGTCGTGACCGATACCGCTTCCGGCAGCATTGATTCCGTCCTTATCGATTATCTTTGCCACAAAGAACGGGGTGGTGTTGACATTGCCGCCATCTACGAAGGAAGGCGAATTGAGATAGCAGTAGATGGAAGGACCGATGGAATCGTTCTTCTGCTCCTCGCTCTCGCCTACCGTAAACTGCTCGCTGGAGCCGTGGGCGGAGAGGGTCTTGGCGGTATTCACCGCATAGAGGTTGACCAGACCGCTTTGGTTGGAATAATTGATATCCAGCGGAACGGCAAAGGAGAAGGTAAACTTGCCGCCTCTTACGCTATCGGTGCCCTGATACAGGGTCTTGGTTCTGTCTTTGTATTCGAAAGCCTTCTCAGCGCCATCCTTGCCGGTATCGTTCAGGCGACAGGTAACCGTTTCCTTGGAATCTCTTACGGTAGCGGTGATGACGCCCCGGAAGTCGTCTGCTCCCTCGATATGACCTGCCATGCGAGCGATAGAGCCTGCCTTCAGCATCGGCAGGGTTGCGGCTCCGGCAACAGGGATGCCGTTGATGGAATCTACTACTATCTGATACTTAGGCAGATTGAGCGCAAGCGCCGGATCGCCCAGAAGGGAAAAGTTGAGATGGTTCACCGTGACATCGGAGCCGGAAGTTGGTCCGTTGCCGCTCACCAGGTCGTTCTGCGCCAGTCGGTGCGCCTCGCCTATCGTAATAGGCTTACCGTCTACCAGACTGAGCACTCTGTGGATGAAGGCACGGTTGATATGTCTGTTATACTGGGCGTAAACGGTACGGGTGGTGCCATAGAAAGCTACTGCGCCGCCTTTATCGTTGAGCAGCGCATATTCGCCGATGTTGGCTTCGAGCCCGTCGAACGGCATGATATCGCAGGAGGCGGTTACCCAGAGCGGCAGGTTGGTATTGCGGAAATCGGCAAAATCGGTGAGTTTCAGAACTGATTCGTGCGACATCTGTGTAGGATCGCCATGTCCGGCATAATCCATGATGAGGGCTCCCGCAGCCTGCTGCTGTTTGATAATCCGCGTTGCTTCGGGATAGGTATTGCCCGAAGAGGAGGTTTCGCGGGTATAGGCATCCCACATCACTTTCTTGACGAGATAGGCGGGATAGGTGGTGAGCACATCATTTGCCACATCATCGGCATCCTGCATGTGGAGGTTTCCGTTTCCGTCATCGCCCATAAACATCAGGGTGTTCTGCCAGGCACCTACATTGGCATTCTGAGCATAACTGATGGTCTTGTCTACCAGCACCTGGGCTTCTTCTGCATAAGTTACCGGGAAGCGGCCTACGGCTACATCCTGCAGCTCGCGGTTAGGATACAGTCCGGCTCCCTCGCCGAGCATGCCGAACCAGCTGTCGCTGACGAAGCAGGAAACGGCACTGAAGGAATTTTCACTCTCAAAGCACAGCAGATAATCGTCTGGATTCAGGGTTCTGCAACCGGAGGTAAGCATGCGGTTATCCCATACGCAGTCGCCGAAGAGCAGGAGATATTTCGGCATATCTGCCTCGCTCTGCGCCTTATCAGAAAGCATGCGCAGGTAGCGGCGGTAGGCGTTGGCATCGGGGGTACCGCTAGAAAATTCGTTATAGAGTTCATCGGCAGGCACGATGGTAACGCGCAGTCCGTCGTGCTGTTCATGAAATTTTTTCAGCCGCTGTGCCTGTTTCAGCAGTTTCTGTGAGGTCGGGATGATGATGACCATATCGGCTGCTCCATCGGCATGATGATTCTGGTTGGTGATGCCGTAGACATACTGGGCAGCCGGAATCTTTCCACCGGCGGCCAGGTTCGCAGCGGTAAAGGCACAGCTTCCAGGCTCTGCCCACGTTACGGAGATATAATCGAGGCGGATGGAAGCACCTGACAAGACCTTGATAGAGATGGTATCCTTATCCTGGAAATCGGAAATGGGATAAGTGGCAACCTTCTCTGTAGCCCTGAGGTAAGATATATCCTCCGTCGGATTGTCATCCTTGAGAGAAAGGGTGATTTTGCCCAAAGCCTTGCCATTCTTCAGTATCTGAGCCACGCTGTTTGTGGTGGTAGTCAGGGCTACGGAGAGTTTACCTGCCGCAGAACCGGTGGTATTCGTGATTACCACTTTCTTTTCATCGCCCACCTTCAGTTCTTCTGCATCGAAGAGGTTTCTGCCGCCATGATAGTAGCTGTAACCATCTGACTCGTAGAGGGAATGATAATCGTATGGCTGCGGATAATGGGAAGAGACAAAGGTGGCTGAATCCTGCACCAGTGGCTCTCCATCGGTCTGGGTAATAAAATAGTAGCCGTAATCGGAATAAGGATTACGGACGCGCTGGAGGGCGGTTTCTGACTTCCATGATACCGGTCCCTCGGCATAGAAATAATGCTTGCCGCCAACGATGCACTGGGGAACTTCCTGAAGATCGTCGGTAGCCTGCAGTTCGCTCGCCAGAAGGGCTTCGTTCTGCAGATTGCCGCCATAGCCGTAAATCTTCACCTTGCTGATATCGGAGAAGCCTGCCTGGCGCACTACCTGTTCGGTAAGCTGATGGAAACCGGTTTCGCTGACTCTGATCTTCGCCCATCTGCCTGAGGCTAGGACGGAATGGGAGGCATAGAGGGAAGAGGCTGAGCGCAAAGCATCAGAAGAAGTGAAGGCTGATACTTTGCCCTTAGCCAACAGAGAACCTCGACTGGAACGCTCGGAGCGCTTCAGAGGACGGGCATCTACCTGGAGCATGAAGCTGACCAGCAGCTGATGGCGGTTATTGCGGAATACGACAGGACTGAAATCTATCTGGAGTACGCCCTGCTTACGGCATTCGGTAACCCGCTGCTGTGGAAATACCTGCTCAGGAGGAACTGCACCCGACAGGCGGTTGTAATTGGCGATGTCGGAGGCAGTCATGTCGATATACTCGCCATATTTCAGGCTGACGGTATATACGGAGTCACGATATGCACCGGTCAAAGGAATGGAATACACGAAACGGGGCAACACGGAATCTACTCTGACTTCTGAAGAGGTCAGATTGAAGAATCGCTGTGCCTGAGCAGGAGCCACCAACATGAGCAGGCATGCCAACAGCATGTATTTCCAAACCTTTGTTGTGTTCATATCAATATATTACTTGCAATATCGTTTATTTACAGTGAAAATCGAGCACCTTCCTGTCTTCGAGATAGCCTACGAGATGGTCGTCGATGTTGACAGGACCGCAGCCTGTAGGACATCCGGTATAGAGCAGGTCGCCCGTCTTGAGCGTGAAGTACTGGCTGATGTAGGAGATGATTTCATCTACCTTGTAGAGCATATCGCTCGTGCAGCCTTCCTGTACGGTCTTGTCATTGAGATCGAGGCGGAAGTGCAGTGCCTGGATATCACGGAACTTCTGAATGTCGACCCATTCGCCGATAACGGCAGAACCGTCGAATCCCTTGGCGAGTTCCCAAGGTTGGCCAGCCTCGCGCAGTTTCTTCTGCATCTCGCGTGCCGTAAAATCGATACCTACGGTTACTGCATCGTAATAGCGGTGGGCGAAACGCTGCGGAATGGTCTTTCCCAACTTGGATATTCTGACCACCACTTCGGTTTCATACTCTATTCTTCCCAGATGATCAGGGATGAAGAAAGGCTTGCCGTTATTGAGCAAAGCAGAATCTGCCTTGGTGAAAATGACAGGACGCTCTGGTTTAGATAACGTACCATGCAGCGATTTATTGTGTTCGGTATAGTTCATACCGATGGCAAATATCTTCATAACATCAAATTTTTATATAAAAAAGAAATGGGAGTTAGAAGCAAAGCGAGGCTTAACTTCATAACTCCCGGTATTCTAATTTAACTATAAGTCAAATTAACGCTTGCTTTTGAGTAATGATTACTCAGCAGCAAGAGTAAAGCGCTGGTAAGCAACGATCTTGAGATCCTTGCTCTGAGAAGCGAGGTACTGAGCAACAGTTTGCTTGTCACCGTCACCGAACTGGAACTCCTGGTCAACGAGGCAGTTCTCCTTGAAGAACTTAGCCAGACGACCATTAGCAATGTTCTGAATCATAGTAGGGTTCAAAGTAGCAGCCTTCTCCTCACCAACAGTCTTCTTGATGTTGCGAGCCTCTTCAGCCTGCTCAGGTGTCAACCAACCCTTCTTGGTGTTGCTCTCGATGTGCTCCTCAGAGTCAACGTGAGCTGGGTTGATGCCAGCCTTCTTCAAAGCAGCGTTAACAGCCTTCTCTACGAGTTCTTCCTTAGTCTTGGCAACAGCAACCTCGAGCTCAGTCTTCTTAGTCTCCTCAGAAACAGAAGACTCGTCGAGAGCTACAGGGCGCATAGCAGCAACCTGCATAGCTACCTTGTGACCAGCCTCCTCGTTGTTCTCGTTGAGCTGAACCATAGTACACAAAGTGTGCTTGTTCATGTGGTCGTAAACCTCGATGTTGTCACCCTCGAGAACACAGTAGCCGTCGAGCTCCATCTTCTCGCCAGTGATACCAGAGCGCTGTGTAACAGCAGCCTGAGCATCAGCATCGCCAACCTTCAAAGTCTTCACCTCGTCGAGAGTGTGAGCCTTGGCAGCGATAGCAGCGTCGAGGATGTCAGATGTCAACTTGATGAAGTCAGCACCGTTAGCTACGAAGTCAGTCTCGCACTTGAGAGCGATGATAGCAGCGAAATCGTTAACCTTCTTAACGAGAACGCAACCATTAGAAGTCTCACGGTCAGAACGCTTAGCAGCGATAGCGAGACCACGCTCACGGAGCAACTCCTTTGCCTTATCGAAATCACCTTCAGCCTCTGTGAGTGCCTTCTTAACGTCAGCAAGACCAGCACCAGTCATAGCGCGAAGTTTCTTGATATCTTCAATTGAAACAGCCATAATAATATTTTTATATTAAAAAGTTAATAATAATCTTTGCTTAAAAGCTACTAAAGCCATCGAATCATAAACAGAATCAATGGCTTCAGTATATATTTCTTTGCCTAATTACTCAGCCTCGTCCTTGCGGGCAGCCTTCTTCTTAGGCTGGTCCTTCTGCTCAGCAGCAGCCTTGTCGTCAGCCTTCTCAGCCTTGCGCTCCTCGAGAGCCTCAGCGATAGCACCGCAAACTGCAGTAAGGATAGCATCTACAGAATCCTTAGCATCGTCGTTAGCTGGAATAACGTAATCAACATTCTTAGGATCAGAGTTGGTATCTACGATACCGAACACTGGAATACCAAGACGGTTAGCCTCCTTAACAGCGATATGCTCCTTCATTACGTCAACAACGAAGAGGGCTACTGGGAGACGGGCCATATCTGCGATAGAACCGAGGTTCTTCTCCAACTTAGCACGCTGGCGGCTTACCTGAAGCAACTCGCGCTTAGAGAGGTTAGAGAATGTACCATCGTTCAACAGACGATCGATGTTTGCCATTTTCTTAACTGCCTTACGGATTGTAGGGAAGTTGGTGAGCATACCACCAGCCCAACGCTCGTTTACGTATGGCATATTGATAGAAGCTGCCTTCTCAGCAACTACGTCCTTAACTTGTTTTTTAGTAGCGACAAACAGGATCTTTCTACCTGTCTTGGCAATTGTCTTGAGAGCCTCAGCAGCCTCGTCGATCTTAGCGACAGTCTTGTTGAGGTCGATAATATGAATACCGTTACGCTCCATGAAGATGTAAGGAGCCATTGCTGGATTCCACTTGCGACGGAGGTGTCCGAAGTGGCAACCTGCCTGAAGTAACTGGTCAAAATTTGTTCTTGACATTGTTTTTTCTTTTTTAATTGTGTTTACTTTCTTTTTGAATCTAATGTTAGATCAGTCGATGAGTAGTCCCCGATTAATGGAATCTCACCGATTTAGATACTAAACTTTTTAGCTCAGCTATATATAATCTGTATATATATAATAAAATATGTATAAGATTAACGCTTGCTGAACTGGAAGCGACGACGAGCCTTTGGCTGACCTGGCTTCTTACGCTCTACAGCACGTGAGTCACGTGTCATGAAGCCTGCATCCTTCAAAGCCTTCTTATCGTTAGCGTCGATCTTAACGAGCGCGCGAGCGATAGCGAGGCGGAGAGCCTGGCTCTGACCGGTGAAACCACCACCGTCGAGGTTTGCCTTAATATCATACTTACCCTCAGCTTCGAGCAACTGCAATGGCTGCTTTACTACATAGCGAAGGATTGCTGATGGGAAATATGTCTCAATATCTTTCTTGTTGATTGTGATCTTACCGGTACCCTCTGTGAGGTATACACGAGCTACAGCGCTCTTACGGCGACCAATTGCATTAATTACTTCCATTCTACCTTAATTATTTATACTGGTTAATATCAATAGCCTTTGGCTGCTGTGCCTCGTGCTTGTGCTCTGTGCCATCGTAAATGAAGAGGTTGTCCATCAAAGAACGACCAAGAGGGCCCTTTGGCAACATACCCTTGATAGCGTGACGGAGGATCTTGTCCATTCCATCAGGACGCTTGCGCAACTCTGCTGGAGTGTTGAAGCGCTGACCACCTGGATAACCAGTGTAACGAGTGTAAACCTTATCTGTTTCCTTCTTACCTGTGAAAACTACCTTAGCGGCATTGATAATGATTACGTTGTCACCACAATCTACGTGTGGAGTGAAAGTTGGCTTGTACTTTCCGCGGAGCAATTTAGCAACCTTAGAGCAGAGGCGACCTACAACCTGGTCGGTAGCGTCGATTACGACCCACTCTTTCTTAGCTGTTTCCTTGTTTACGGAAATAGTCTTGTAACTTAATGTGTCCATTTTAAAATTTAAATTTACTACTAAAAAACGTTTTTAATCTTTTTTACTCACTATTCAGACAGGTGATTCACTAACCACATACCCCGGCCACAGGGCATGCTATTAACACACCATATCTTGGGGACTCTAAGTGTATCCCCGAAATAATCGGACTGCAAAATTACACATTTTTATTTGATTATGTGTAGGTTACGAGTTTTAAACCCAAACTTTTATGAATATTTAACTTAGTTTGCGCTTTTCTGCTCAGGATAAGCAAAAAAAAGAGTGCATTGTTAACGCAATAGTTCGTTAATAATTCAATAATGTGCTAAGCAGCTATACGCTGTAAGCACGAGAGATCTTTGAAAATCTTGCTAATTAAAGTTCGGTTCGGGGTGTACCCACTTGCTTTAAAAATTCGTTTCACCAGATAAATGTTGGTCATCAGTGACTTGAAAGAAGACATAGAATATTCCATTCCCATCTCCTTCATAGTTACCTTGGCTACATTTAGTGATGTGAACAAAGCATTGAAAGCAAAATTCGATCTGGAACCTTGTAGAAGTTCCGTTCCAGACGATGGTCGCTCTTGCGTCCACGACCGTCTTTCCCTTATTCCTGTCATCCTCCTCCTTCTTCCTGTCCTCCATGGCAAGATTGATGCGGATGCTTTCCTTGAGGATAAGCTCCACGCCCTCCTCTCCGATACGGTGACGGAAATGTACAAGCTTGGATGAGGCGCAAGGTGCGGATATGCTGAAAGCCTCAAGACCGCAAAAGTACTGATAGTAGGCAGACAGGTAATAATCCCTCTAAACCAATCGGCTTTGCATTGGTTACCTGAGCGAAACGGATGCAAGCCGAGCCAAAAGGTGTTTGAACTGACTATATTGGGAGTATGTAACAGGTGTCTTAAAAAAATGGCTGCGGATGCAGGGATTA
Organism: Segatella copri; assembly: GCA_052349145.1. Classification (GTDB taxonomy): domain Bacteria; phylum Bacteroidota; class Bacteroidia; order Bacteroidales; family Bacteroidaceae; genus Prevotella; species Prevotella copri_V. The sequence continues at coordinate 59,792 of DAWDQD010000003.1, forward strand.
CGAAAAATGTCAGTTTCCATACGAGCCGTCACACAACACAGGTGTATGCCGATGTGGTTATGGAAACAAAGGTTGAAACCATTAGCCGAATTTCAAATTATTTTTCTAACTTGTACAATACGGGTGGAAAAGTGTGAAATCTTTTCCACCCGTATTTCATCATCACTTTATTTTATATGCAGCTTTACGTGGATTATTTTTTCCGATAACCACATTTTGGGCATACTCCATCCTCATTGAGGGCGACACCGCAAAGAGGACAGCGGTCGATGTTATTCTTTGTGGTAAACTCGGCAGAAGCGGCATTCACACCGCTTGTGAAAGTGATTTTAGCGATGTTCAGTTTGTCTTTCAACAAGTCATATACAATCTTAATCATACCTTCCACTGTCATGGTTTCCTTGGTAACAACCAGACGGGCATCAGGGTAAGCCGTTGCCAATTCGGTCTTGAAGGCCTCTCCTTTCATTTTGTTTTGCGGATGGCCGTTTTTGATGCCTTGCTTTTCATACACATCAAGAATGGCAGGAAGCAAAGGGTCATCTTCGCGGAGAACCAAGGCATGGTCAAAATTCTTCAACAGGCTCCATGCCACCTTTTGGATTTCATTACAAGGGTACACCATGTTTACACCTTCTTCAACCGTATCTTCCACCTCAATGGTCAATGTGCCAGTGTGACCGTGAAGATACTGGGCTTCGCCTTGGAAGCCATAGAACCGATGTGCATACTGCAAATCGAAAGTCGTGATACTTCTCATACTTTTTACTTTTTAGAGTTTAACTTTGGGTTATTTATCGTTATCTGCACCTGTATTCGGCTAATGTCAACCGATGCAAAATTCTTTTCTTTCAAATACTGTCGTATCAATTCCGTAAGCCCTTCATCCATATAATCCAAGATGCTATCTCCCTCGAATATGTGGTGATGCTCTGTCACGGTAATGTCATAATAGCTTTTCCCCACTTCGGGATGGAACACAAGTGATAACAGATTAGCCTTGCAAAACGAATCAAGAATGCGATAGATGGTTGAGATGGTTATCTGATTATCTTTGGATTGCACACACTTGATTATTTCATCAATGGCAGCATGACGCAATTCCATCATAACCTCATAAACCACTTTACGTTGCGGAGTGATTTTTAGGCCTGCGTTCTTTATAATCTCCGTACTTTCCATTCTTCTCGTATTTTGATGCCACAAAGTTAATGAAAATATTTCGCATTTGCAAATTTTTACCAACAAAATTATGTTTTTTTTAAGAATAAAGCCGCATTACCTATTTATCTGTTCGAAGATAGTGGCATACTGGTGGGGGGTCACATATAATGATGTGGTTCCCGAGTGTTATATTATCACTATGGATGGTCTTGAATCGGAACATTTCGCCGACGTTGCGTCCTACATTTTTGAGGATCTGGGACGCGCCTATGCTGTCGTAAACTTTCGAGAAGAACGGATAGAATTGAAATAACCATAAATGAGTAGTTTCAATATGTCTGAAGGGTCATATGAAGGTCGTCCACCATTTCCAGGAGCCTCACGTTTAGTATGATTGAAGCCGAGTTCTTCTAAATCCTGGCTATCTACAAACGCATCAATGTAGCGAACAGGATTATCCAGCTCGATGTACTCGTCCAGACAAGCCGGAAACAATACGTATTGTCTTCTATCTTCACCTTAAATGTACTTCATAAGCGATAAGTGCTTGATAGATACAAAATTACGAAAATATTTCGAGAAAACCGAAGATAAAGTGTTAACAATAAGAAACTGAACTTCCCCACATGCGAAAATTCAGTTATTATATAATAATGTGATATCAACTGCAAAATGACAACAAAAATATGAAATATTATCTTTTTTTGCATAAAATCTTCAAAAATATTCTATTTTTCCTATTTTTAGTAAGATAAATCGAGAAATTAATAAAAAATAGATAGCATAAAACCGCAATAGGGCAACCAAGTATCATCTTGTCATTATACATTCGTCAAAAGCAAAAAGTATGCTTTTCGACCGCAATAAACTGCTGACAGATTACGTTCCTATCGTTCTGCAATCTGAAAAAACTTATTCTGTAAAAGTGCCGACTATAATGATGAGGTAACATCAGGTTCTTCCGTGATTTTTTCTTTAGCTTTACATCGCTGAGATTTCCATATTTTCAACTGACTCCAATTTATTCATGAATATTGCAAACACAACGATGAATAGCAATATACTGTAAATCAACGTATTACATATTTACACTTTTAGAATAACGAATAGAAATTCTATAGTTGTACGACTAAGAACCCTATAGTTGTACAACTATAGCTCTATGGTTGTACAACTATAGCATGTATAGTCGTACAACTGTAGCTTTATAGTCGTACAACTATAGAATTTTATTTTGCTGAAAGTGATAAAAAAGAGGAAACATGCATGTTATAATCCATCTTCTCACTGCTAGATTACCCCAAACCAAGGAAGCTAATTATGGATATAAATATTTACATTGCCACATAGCAAGGCTACTGCACATATCCTATCAACTGCTCTGTCCTATCTGCCAGGAAAAGAGGGATATTGACAAAAGTATCATCCTTTTTGAGATTAAGCATGGAATATCTGATACGCAGACGGGGAGAATACTTCTTGTTATACTCTATAAAACTGCGCCCGGTAACACTTGTTCCCGACTTCACCTCCATAGGAATCACATCCAAACCACGCTGAACAATGAACACCCTCTTCTTCATCAAGACTGAAATAAGCACAATGCTCAAAGCTGTCTTTTCCAAATTTCTTCAGCACCGATGTCTTGCCTACTTGTCGAGCTCCCAGCATCATCAATGGCTTGCGGTCTCTGCGCTCTCTCCATTGCTCCAATTCGTGAATAATCGTTCTGTTAAACATATCCTTATTTTTCTTGAAGTGGGAAAAATGTGGAGTTTTACACATTTTTGATACCTCTTTTGTGTAATTCTCCACATTTTCCACACTTGAATCCATAATTATGGGGCAAAAGTACTAAAAACAAGCAAGGAAACAAACTTCCTCACGTTCTTTATATTACTTTTAATCAACTTTACCATATTCCCGGAATCTAAAAGGATGCGTCATAAGATAATTATTCACCCTCTTCTTGTTGTTGGAAAAAACAGGATAAGTTGTTGGAAGAGATAGGATATGTTGTTGAGGTAGTCAGTATCTCCGGTCGCACAACAGCTGTTGTGCGCTTGCATAACAGCTGATATACGCATGCACAACAGCTGTTGTGCATGCGGTGATCAACTGTTATGCGCCAACTATTATCTAGACTTTTGACACACCCTCTTTTTAATTAGGCAAAGTATTAAATCTTAGAAAAACGGACAAAAAGCACGAAGATAGACAGATATTTAGCCAACTTTTTTAACGCTGACAAAAAAGCGTTGATGTTGACTGGAGCAAGGTGATAAAAAAAAAGAGTGCACTGTAACAAACAATGCACTCTTTTTTATTATCTTAATTCCTAATCCAGGAAATATTATCTGATGAACAGCAGCTCACGATACTTAGGCAATGTCCAAAGCTCATCGGCTACGAGAAGCTCGAGCTTGTCTATCTGATAACGGATTTCCTCCATCTTTGGAGCTACCGTGTCGTGATATGCTACTGCCTTCTCGCGCTCACTCTCTATCTTGTTGGCTACCTTGCGGGCATCTACCAATGCCTCTACACCACGCTCTATTGCCTCGGTGCGCTCGGCTATCTCACGGATAATCTTCACGTTGCGGGCTGTCAGTTTCTTGCCTTCCTCGCCACCGAAGATGTGAATCATACCCTCTACATTCTTTGCCAGACGGCTCTGATAGTGGGTAGCCACTGGGATGATATGGTTCATGCTCAGGTCGCCCATCACACGAGCCTCAATCTGAATCTTCTTGGTATAGGTCTCCCACTTCACCTCGTTGCGCGCCTTCAACTCGCTCTCGCTCATCACGTTGGTCTTGGCAAACATCTCGATGCTCTCCTTGTCCAGATAACGGTCGAAGACTACCGGGCAGGATGCCTCGCAGTCCAAGCCACGCTTCTGGGCCTCTTCCTTCCACTCATCAGAATAGCCGTTGCCGTCGAAGCGGATAGGCTTGCAGGTCTTGATATCCTCGCGTACAATATCTATAATAGCCGATGTCTGGTCCTCGCCCTTTGCTATCAAGGCATCTACACGAGTCTTGAAGTCTTCAAGAGCCTCAGCTACGGCAGCATTCAGTACGATGAGAGATGACGCACAGTTGGCCTCTGAACCTACAGCACGGAACTCGAAACGGTTTCCGGTGAAGGCGAATGGAGAGGTACGGTTGCGGTCGGTGTTATCGATCATCAGCTCCGGAATCTCAGGGATATCCAGCTCCATACCCTTCTTGCCAGCCAGGGCGAAGAGTTCTTCCTTGTCTGCCTTCTCGATATGGTCGAGCAGATCGGTAAGCTGCTTGCCCAGGAATGAAGAGATGATGGCTGGTGGTGCCTCGTTGGCTCCCAAACGGTGCGCATTGGTAGCACTCATGATAGATGCCTTCAGCAGTCCGTTGTGCTTGTAGACACCCATCAAGGTCTCTACGATGAAAACTACGAAGCGGAGATTGTCCTCCGGTGTCTTGCCTGCTGCATGGAGCAGTACGCCTGTATCGGTGCAGAGACTCCAGTTGTTGTGCTTGCCCGAACCGTTGACGCCGGCGAATGGCTTCTCGTGAAGGAGCACACGGAAACCGTGCTTGTGAGCCACACGCTTCATCAGACTCATTAGGAGCATATTATGGTCTACGGCAAGATTGCACTCCTCATAGATAGGTGCCAGCTCAAACTGGTTTGGTGCCACCTCGTTATGACGGGTCTTGCAAGGGATGCCGAGTTCGAGTGCCTGCACTTCTAGATCCTTCATGAAAGCCTGCACACGCTCAGGGATGGTTCCGAAATAATGGTCGTCCATCTGCTGGTTCTTCGCAGAGTCGTGTCCCATCAGGGTACGGCCCGTAAGCATCAGGTCAGGACGAGCCGAGTAAAGGCTCTCATCTACCAGGAAGTATTCCTGCTCCCAACCGAGATTGGTCTGCACCTTCTTTACCTGTGGATAGAAATAATGGCACACCTCGGTAGCCGCCTCACTCAGGGTATGGAGCGAGCGGAGCAATGGAGCCTTGTAGTCCAAAGCCTCACCGGTATAAGAAATAAAGATGGTTGGGATACAGAGGGTATCGTCGATGATGAACACAGGCGATGTAGGATCCCATGCAGAATAGCCACGAGCCTCGAAGGTATTGCGGATACCGCCGTTAGGGAATGAGCTGGCATCAGGTTCCTGCTGGACAAGCAATTTGCCAGAGAATTCCTCAATCATACCACCCTTTCCGTCATGCTCTACGAAGGCATCATGCTTCTCTGCAGTACCTTCTGTCAATGGCTGGAACCAGTGAGTATAATGCGTTACCCCGTTTTCCTCAGCCCAGAGCTTCATGCCGGCAGCCACGGCATCAGCGATGGAACGGTCCAGACGACTGCCGTTATCTATCACATCGATGAGTTTCTCATACACATCAGATGGCAGATACTTGTACATCTTCTGGCGGTTGAATACATACTTGGCGAAGTACTCCGAAGGGCGCACCTTGGGAGCCTTTACCTCTACAGGTCTTTTCTTAAAGGCATCGGCTACAACCTCAAATCTCAAATTAGCCATTCTTTCTTTTATTATTTATTATAAGTTTGTGGGTGCAAAGTTACGAAAAAATGAGCAAATTGCTAGCGTTTGAGCGTATTTTTTATGCAAAATTCAAACTTTTCTTATACATAAAGTGCCTTTTTCCTACATGGCGACGTAATCTTTCCTACGTCCTGACACAGAAACTCCTGCGTCGCCATGTAATTTCAAGGGCATTAGAAGAGAAAAAATCCCTTGCAACCACTAGAGTCGCAAGGGATTCACATTATCCACTTATCTATTTGTACCTTAAGGATTTATTGAAGATTGGAGGTAGGCAATTAGAAACGGTATACAACAAAGCTGTTTGGCTTCATCTTCACGTTCAACACATTGCCCTGAACCTGTGCATCTGATACTACAGGAACAACCACATTTTTATTGTCTATCTTGTTTTCTGCCTGAATATCGTCGGCATGGAGAACGGTTACCTTACCTGGGTTCAACTTCTTGATACCATTAAAGGTGACGTTGATTTCCTTAGCCTCGTTAGAGGTGTTGGCAATCTTTACGATGTAGCTCTTGGTTGTCTTATCGAAACAAGCGGTGGCATAGAGACCGTTCTCGCCTGCTACAGCCTTGCCGTTCTCGGTAAGTTTCAACACATTGGTACCCTTATTCTCGCCGTAGAGCTGCTGAACATAGTAGTTGGCAGAACGGACAGAGCTGAGGTTATCGAACCAGATGAGGTCCGGACGCCACTGCCATCCCTCTACATGAGCGAAGAGAGGTGCATAGGTAGCCTGATAAACCACATCAGCATTACGCTCCAAACCGGTCATGAAAGCTGCCTCAGAAAGGGCTGCCTCCCAAGAGTTTGGATCATTCTCGGCATGAGCAGCATACTCACCGGCAAAGACCTTAGGACCCTTGCGGTCGTACTTGTCGTAACGGCTGGCATTGCTGCGGAACCATTCTGGACTCTTGTAGTAGTGCTCATCCACCATGTCTACGCCCAACTTGCGCATCTGCTCCCAACCGTAGTCGAAGTCCTTTCCATCAGCAGATGGACCAGATGAACCGCAGATCTTGATCTTTGGATACTTGGCATGAATCTGCTCCATGAACTTCTGCAGACGCTCAGGATACATAGGACCCCACTGCTCGTTACCGATACCAATCTGCTTCAGATTGAATGGTGCTGGATGACCCATGTCGGCACGGAGCTTACCCCACTTGGAGGTGACAGGACCATTGGCAAACTCGATGAGGTCGAGTGCATCGTCGATATAGCTCTGGAGATCCTTGACTGCTACATGTGCATTAGGATCCTTATCATCGTTCTGATACTGGCAAGCCAGACCTACAGAGAGAATAGGCAATGGCTCAGCACCAATCTTCTCTGAAAGGAGGAAATACTCATAGAAGCCCAAGCCCAATGACTGATAGTAGTTAGGGAAAAGGCGATGTGGGAAGGTATCTCTCCAGCGGTTCTCGTTCAGAGGACGGTTCTCAGGAGCACCCACAGAGTTCTTCCACTCGTAACGGGTATCGAGGTCGGTTCCCTCTACGATACATCCGCCAGGGAAACGGAAGATTCCTGGCTTCAAGTCAGCCAAATCCTGTACGAGATCGGCACGGAGACCATTCCAGTTGTCCTCAGGGAAGAGAGAGATATGGTCGAGGTCTACGCTCTCAGAACCCTTCTCCAGATATACTCGCATCAAACCCTTGGCATCAGTCTGAGGAGAAGTAAGGGTAGCAGTAAGCTTCTGCCATTTATTATTGGTGATGTTGATGACCTGCTTGGCAATCACATCATTCTTTGAATTGACGAGTTCTACGCGAATCTTGCCCTGCTTGCCATCGATGAGATGAAGACGGCCATATACGGAGAAATCGTACTTCATATCCTTCTTCAAGCCCATGCCGAAGAAGCCACGGTTCTCAAGACCAGTCTGCTTCTCACGTGCGCCTGCGCTCTCAAGTGTTACATAATGAGGATTGCGGTCGAAGGCAGGTTTTACGTCGCTGAGGGTTACATTTCCGAATGTATTCCATCCCATCAGGCGCTGTGGAAATTCGAAGGAACGGTTCTCTACCATCTCTGCATAAAGACCACCATCGGCACCGAAGTTGATATCCTCGAAGAAGATACCATACATGGTAGGCTGGATTTCTGCTCCAGGCTTGTTAGCCTGAACAGTAAACTGATGCTGTGCGAAAGCTCCGAGTGAAGACATCGCCAGCAATGCTGCTGCGAAAAATTTTGCTTTTCTCATTTTGTTCGTTATTTTTATTTTTTAGGTCTGTACTTACACCTTATTAAATATAGGTGGTGCAGTAATTTGCTGCAAAGATTACACAAACGAGCGCAATGAAAGCTTGCTTTCAAATTGCCGAGTGCAGTAAATCTTCTGCAAAGATAAAAAAATCCACCCCGAATGAGGTGGATTTTCTGTTTAAATATATTGGATTTTCGTATAAATCCCTGCTTTTCTACTATTTATCTAATGAAATGAGCACGAAAGTAAAGTTTTTATCGCCATAATGGAGGCGATATTTCTCCAAAGGCCATGCACCCCAAGAGTTCTCACCAGCCACACCAGAATGCTCTGCATCGAGGAAGAGATTGGTGAATTTTGACTTCTTCAGGTTGAAACTGTGGCGCTGATCCTTGTCATCACCATCATCCAGTTCTTCGGTGTCGAAGTGGATAGCGGAAGCATAGAATGGCTTGCAGCTCTTCACCTTGAATCCGAAGCCGGAAGCATCGGTCTGGTTCCACCAGCGCATATCACCCTTGGTTCCACTCTCCTGTGGACGGATGTATGGGAAGTACTGGTGGTCGGCATCATCGCTATAGATTCCGATGCGCATGCAGTCCTCACGGTCAGAATAGTTCTCGATAGGACCACGGCCGTAATACTGGCTCTTGTCCATATCGTATGGCAACTGCATCAGCATACCGAAACGGAACAGATCGCTGACCTTGGCATCATCAGAAGCATCAAACTCCTGGGTTACCTTCATCGCACCGGTGTTAGGCATGATGAGATAATCGATTTCCAGCTCACCCTTCACCTCTGGCATCTCATAGGTTGCACAGATGCTGATGGTGTTTGCCTTCTTGTCCTTTTCAACAGCTACACCCTTCAGGTTCATGACAGGGTTCTTCCAAACCTGGAACTTCTTCTGCAGGCCGGCACCGAAATCATTATCGGTAGGAGCACGCCAGAAGTTTGGCTTAAGGGTACCGCCCTCGCCGAGGAGCGACTTGCCACGATAGGTATATTCAGAGATGAGACCGGTGGTACGGTTCACCTTCACGGTCAGATCAGGAGTAGTAACGGTGATATCCTGCTCGCCCTTCTTGTCGATGAGCTTAGCCTTCACCTTCTTGCCGTCCTGAGCCTTAGCCATGTTATCTGCACAATGACCGCAGCACTTCTTCTCCTTCACTGCCAGCTGGGCATAAGCCACAATCTGACCAGCCTCCATCAGAGGTTCAGCCTTCTTCAGACGGAAATCGATGTTGAGGAACACCTCCTTGCCCTTTACCTTAGAAAGGTCATAAGGGATGGTGAAGTTCTTGGTCTGCTGGGCAGCTACATCGATATCAGCGATGGTACCGTTCTGAGTCTCCACGCCATCCTCAATGAGGCTCCATGCCAAGGCATAGTTGCTCAAATTGCGGAAGAAGTTCTCATTGTATACACTTACTTCACCCTTCTCTGCATTCACCATCTTAGCCCAGATGTTCTGATACTGGTAGGCTACCTCGTAGGCATGAGGATTGAGCTGACGGTCAGGACCGATGATACCATTGCAGTTGAAGTTGTTGTCGCTAGGGTCGTAATTGTTATAATCGCCACCGTAGCAATATTCTATCTTGCGGAGTTCTTCATTGCTCATCTTCTCAGGATTCTTGATGGTCATCGGCTTCAATACCTTGCGGTGCAAGCCCTGGTCAACGAAATCCCAGTCGAAACCACCCTGAAGGATAGGATACTTGCGAATCAGATTCCAGTAATCCTTCAGGTTACCGCCTGAGTTACCCATGGTATGGTTGTACTCGCACTGGATGAGCGGCATCGGACTGTTAGGGTCCTTCGCATACTTTTCACAAGCACTTACAGGATAGTACATAGGGCAGAAGATATCGGTACCCTCGCCTCTGCTTGCCTGCTCATACTGAACCGGACGACTCTGGTCCTGGCTCTTGATCCACTTGTAAGCCTGCAGGAAGTTATCGCCCATCACAGTCTCATTACCCATACTCCAGGTTACGACACTAGGATGATTGAAGTACATGGAAACATTGTGCTGGTTGCGCTCCAGAATCTGCTTGGCAAACATCGGTTTCTTGGCAGCTGCATCATCGCCATACTGGAAACCGTGACTCTCCTGGTTAGCCTCAGCTACCACATAGATACCATACTCATCGCAGAGCTCGTACCAGCGTGGATCATCAGGATAGTGGCAGGTACGGACAGCGTTGATATTCAGGCGCTTCATAATCTTGATGTCCTGAATCATGCGCTCCATGCTCAATACGTACCCCCCGTCAGGGTCCATCTCATGACGGTTGGCACCCTTGATGAGCACAGGCTGACCGTTGACAAGGAACTGCTTGTTCTTGATTTCCACCTTGCGGAAACCTACCTTGACAGGAGTCATGCTTGCTGATTTCATGTTGCCATTCTTCAGCGCACTTGAGAGGGAAACCTGAAGGGTATATAAATAAGGTGTCTCTGCATTCCACTTGTGTGGATTCTCTACGTTCATCGTAATGTTGGCTGTTCCATTCTTTGCCAATCCTGTAGCTGTAGCCACCTGCTTGCCTTCTTTGTCGAAGAGGATGAAGTTCAGCTTGCCTGTTCCCTTTACCTTGGTAGAGATGTTGAGCACACCATCCTTGTAGTTGTTTACAAGGTCAGGAGTAACACGGATATCCTCCAAATGCAACTTGGCATCGCGGGCAAATAGATAGCTTTCACGAGCCACACCACTCAAGCGCCAGAAGTCCTGGTCCTCATCCCAGGAACCATCGCACCAGCGGAAGGTCTGGAAGGCAATCAGATTCTTGCCCTTCTTCAGGTAAGGAGTGATGTCAAACTCGGCAGCTACCTTGCTATCCTCTGCATAACCGGCAAACTTGCCGTTTACATAGAGATAGATGTTGGAAGTTACGCTACCGAAATGAGCTACTACCTGCTTGCCGTCCCAGTTGGCAGGGATGTCGATGATACGGCGGTAAGAGCCTACATGATTGTCCTTGGTAGGAACTGCTGGTGGCTGCTGGTCAAAATGTCCACGCCAGCCAAAGCCTACGTTCACATATTCCGGATCACCGAATCCGTTCATCTCCCAGTTGCCTGGAACATTCATGGTCTTCCATTTGGAGTCATCAAGATCTTCCTTGTAGAAGTCGGTAGGACGCTGGTCGGCATTAGCCACCCAGTAGAACTTCCAGGTTCCGTCGAGCGAAAGGAAATACTTGCTCTCCGTCTTGTTCATGTGCAGGATATCCTTGCTCACGATCTTACCGTCTTTCTCAGAAACCCAGTCATCTGCCGGATAGGTGAAGAAATTGGTGTGCAACGGAAAACGATTGATGGCATTCACCTGAAGGTCGTGCCATTCTGTGTAAGTTGGCTGTTGGATGGTCGTCTTATTCAAGGACTTAATGGCAGTCTTCGGTTTAGTTGCACCAAAGGTTGCCATTGCTAATCCCGCCAAACTCAATGTTACGAACAGTCTCTGTTTCATGTTTGTTAGTTATTTATACATTAGATTGAAATTACACCTTATTATATATAGGCTATTCTATACCTTATTATATATAGGCATATCCTGGAGCATCTTATATACCTCCATGTTGCCGGTAGCCTCAGCTAAGCAACTGCAAATATATGAAAATTAAGTTAGAAACAAGCAGAACGACCGTATTTTTTATTGTTTTTTCAACACCGGAGCACCATTTTCCCAGGAAATTCCATTATTAGTCGTAGAAATCTATCGTTTTTTTACACATTTCCACGACTAACAACTCATTTCCCATCACTATTCTGCACGAAACGATGTTTTTACCTCATTTCGTGCAAAATAGCAACACAGAAAGTTCACCTTGGATGACTTTTTCCGGGCAAGTTCTCTGATTAAAACAACTTCTCTTCCGAGTCATCCCGAACTGTTTTTTCTGGCTGAATTTGTCTCCATCCTGTTGGAAAACGACCTGTTTTTAGTCTTAAAAAGTCGGCAAAAATAGTTTTTCATGTACTCTATCCACCTTATTATATATATACCCATACCATCATAGAAAGGCATATAAATATATAAAACTTTTTCAATATCCGCTAAAAGAAAATGACAAAAAAGTTTGGTATTTCCGAAAAAATGCATTACCTTTGCCATCATATAATAAACAACGAAACGACATAAAAATTATGATGACAATCGAAGAATACAGAGCAGCCATCTTGCAGGCTTTGCTCGATGCTAAGAACGAGGACGGCACTCCAGCCATTACTCCAAGGGAAGCACAAGAAGCACTCAACGGATTTACTGACGACGAGTTGCAAGACGGAATCCTATGGAATTCGCCCGAAGACGTGGCATCAATTATCCTTGAGGGATAAATCACGGAAGTTATATTCAGCTACCAACAGATAAGAATAGGAGCAAAGACCCTTTTTGCGGGGTCTTTGCTCCTATTCCCATTTATACTTCCTGTTCTTTCTTCCCTTTAAAGACAGTCTTCAACAGCCCCGCAATACTTCATTTCTGTTGCAAAAGCAATAAAAAACTAAAGAATGCGACAAAAAACAAAAGAATGTGCAATTTTTCTTTCACAATTCAATTATTATTTGTAAATTTGCAGCCGCATAAACGGAAAGGGAACTTGCAAATCCCTCTTCAATCAGTTTAAAAAGATAATTTTACCGGTAAAAAAGATATATTAAATAATGAAGATAGAAAACGAAATCATCAGCTCGGTCATCGCTGCGGTGAAGGAGCTTTATGGTCAGGACGTACCTGAGAAGATGGTAGCCCTGCAGAAGACCAAGAGTAATTTCGAAGGTAACCTTACCCTCGTCGTATTCCCATTCCTCAAAATGTCGAAGAAAAAGCCTGAGGATACAGCACAGGAAATCGGCGAATACCTGAAGAAAAACTGCGCTAACGTTATCGCAGACTTCAACGTGGTTAAGGGTTTCCTCAACCTTTCTATCGCTCCTGCCGCTTGGGTAGGACTCTTGAACACCATCAACGCTGACCCTAAGTTTGGTGAGAAGCCAGTTACTGAGAACAGTCCGCTCGTTATGATCGAGTACTCTTCTCCTAACACCAACAAGCCTCTCCACCTCGGTCACGTGCGCAACAACCTCCTCGGCTGGTCATTGGCCCAGATTATGGAGGCTAACGGCAACAAGGTAATCAAGACAAACATCGTTAACGACCGTGGTATCCACATCTGTAAGTCTATGCTCGCCTGGCTCAAGTGGGGCAATGGCGAAACTCCTGAAACTTCCGGCAAGAAGGGCGACCACCTCATCGGCGACTACTATGTAGCCTTCGACAAGCACTATCGTGAGGAAATCGCAGAGCTCAAGGCTCAGTACATGAAGGAGGGCATGGACGAAGAAGCTGCCACAGAGAAAGCTAAGGTAGAGGCTCCGCTGATTAAGGAGGCTCACGAAATGCTCGTAAAGTGGGAGAACAACGACCCTGAGGTTCGTGCACTCTGGCAGAAGATGAACAACTGGGTTTACGCTGGCTTCGATGAGACTTACAAGATGATGGGTGTAAGTTTCGACAAGATATATTATGAGTCAAACACTTACCTCGAAGGTAAGAAGAAGGTAGAAGAAGGATTGGAGAAGGGTCTCTTCTTCCGCAAGGATGACAACTCTGTTTGGGCTGACCTCACCAACGAGGGTCTCGACCAGAAGCTCCTGCTCCGTTCAGACGGCACCTCTGTTTATATGACTCAGGACATCGGTACTGCCGACCTCCGTTTCAAGGACTTCCCTATCGACAAGATGATCTACGTAGTAGGTAACGAGCAGAACTACCACTTCCAGGTGCTCTCTATCCTGCTCGACCGTCTCGGTTTCAAGTGGGGTAAGGACTTGGTTCACTTCTCTTACGGTATGGTAGAGTTGCCTAACGGTAAGATGAAGAGCCGCGAGGGAACCGTAGTAGATGCTGATGACCTGATGGCAGAGATGATTAAGGATGCTCGCCAGACAAGCGATGAGCTTGGCAAGTTCAAGGACATGAGCGAGGAAGAGCGCCAGGAGATTTCACGCATCGTGGGTCTCGGAGCGTTGAAGTACTTCATCCTCAAGGTAGATGCCCGCAAGAACATGCTCTTCAACCCAGAAGAGAGTATCGACTTCAATGGTAATACAGGTCCTTTCATCCAGTATACCTACGCTCGTATCCGCAGCATCATGCGCAAGGCAGCAGCCGAGGGCATCGAGATTCCTGCTGAGTTGGGCGCAGATGCTCCTATCAACGAGAAGGAGATTGACCTCATCCAGAAGATGAACGACTTCGCAGCAGCCGTAGCCGATGCTGGCAACAACTACAACCCTGGCGGCATTGCCAACTACTGCTACGAGCTGACCAAAGAGTTCAACCAGTTCTACCACGACTACAGCATCCTGAATGCTGAGAGCGAGGCAGAGAAGATTACCCGTCTGGTTCTTGCAGCCAACGTGGCAAAGATCCTGAAGAACGGTATGTCTCTGCTCGGCATCGAGGTTCCAGAAAGAATGTAATATATACATAAGATATAATAACCTACAATTTAAAAATAAAAAAAATATTGACTATTTGACATAATGAGCATGGCCCTGGAGCTCGACTCCAAGGCGCATGCTCATTTCAGTTTTAGCCAATCCTTTTTGTTTTCCAACTCCAAAAAGAAAAAGATGAATAAAATGCCCGTAAATCCTCCTTCATGGAGAAACGATACCGTTTTGCCTCTACCCAACGAGGTAGTAGCCAACGCCTGGGCTGTGGATGCCGCCTGTTCCGGCAATCCCGGTCCGATGGAATACCAATGCATCGACCTTCAGACCGGTGCCCAGGTTTTCCATTATGGTCCTATCCACGGCACCAACAACATCGGCGAGTTTCTCGCCATCGTCCACGCCCTCGCCCTGATGCAGCAGAAGGGCATTACCGACAAGGTAATTTATAGCGACAGCGTGAATGCCCAGCTCTGGGTAAGCAAGAAACAATGCAAGACCAAACTGGAGCGCACTCCCCAGACCGAACAGCTCTACCAGGTCATCGCCCGAGCCGAGAACTGGCTCCGTACCCACCCCATCAACATACCTATTATAAAATGGGAAACGAAGAAATGGGGCGAGATTCCAGCCGATTTCGGAAGAAAGGGATAAAATACTCTTCACTCTTCACCTTTCGGCCGGAAACCCCTGTGTTTATCGGCATTCCGAGGGGTGAAGAGTTGTTTTTATCTCTTCACCCACTCTTCACCCCTCAGAATGCCGATAAACACAGGGGATTCGGGGCTTTTGGTGAAGAGTGAAGAGTATTTGGCAGAAAGCCTATACGGAAACAAAATAAAGGAGGTTTCGATAACTGTTCCAGTAAAACAGCCGACTAGCGACTCTTGCGCTAGTCGGCTGTTTGCAGTTTGCCAGTTGGCTGTTTATATTTTGCCAGTTGGCTATTTCCGGTTCTCGCATCAATCATCGCAAGTACTTGCATCTATCATCGTAAGTACTTGCATCTATCATCGTAAGTACTTGCATCTATCATCGTAAGTACCTGCATCAATCATCGTAAATACTTGCATTAATACACGCTATTTTGCTCGAAATGGGGTAAATTTACCACTTCGAGCAGAATTTACTTAGCATTTGCGAACCGATACTTCACTTTCGCCATCGGATAATTATCGTTCAGACAGCAGATGAATATCAATTTCTAATCATAAATTATTTATCCAACACACTTAAATTCTGATAGAACCAGACGTTCATCTGATTGGCTCCACGATGATTCCAAGCATAGTAAGGAATCAGAGTCAACACATTGTTCTTGACAGATACGCCATTGGCACCCTCTTCCAGAATCTGGGCATCAGCCTTGATGGCCTTGACAGAGAAGGCTGGAGCACCCTTGGTCTCGGTGTTCTGAATGCTGTAGTTATCCACCACTGAGAAGGCAGGCTTCTTGGCCATGACGGCACGGAGCACTGGCTCGTTCTGATTATCCACAGCCTCAGCGCAATATACCAATGGTCCACGCTCTACGGCGACCTTGCCCTTATCATCTGCCACCTTGCCATTAGCAACCACAGTACGAACCGGCATATCAAAATGGATGCAGATTACATCGCCCTTCTTGATGTTCTTGACAGGGAGATAACCCTTGTTGGCATCGAGGTCAGCCTCCACAGCCTTGCCGTTTACGGTTACTGTGTAAGCAGGCTTCTCTGCATCGCTATACTTGTAAAGGTCGCTAGGTACTACCTGGTTGCGAACCCATCCAGGAATACGGATCAGGAGGTTGGCATTCTTCACACCGCTCTTCTTCACAGTAATCTTGATGTCGCCGTTCCAAGGATACTCGGTAGTCTCCTCCAGAACCACATCCTTGCCATTCACCTTGATGGTAGATGTATTACCGGCAAAGAGGTTTACATAGATGTTGTTATCCTTCACACCATAGAGATAACCCGGCACAGAAGGGATGAAGCGGCTCAGGTTACTCGGGCAGCAGGCACATCCGAACCAAGGCTGGCGAGTGGTGTTGCCATCGGCATTAAACTTATACTTGCCATCGCTAGACAATGGGTTTGGATAGAAGAATCTGCCACCATCCATGCTCATACCCGAGATGACACCATTATATAAGGTACGCTCCATACAGTCGATATACTTGCTCTCGCCGTGAAGGAGGAACATGCGTTCAAAGAGGTAAACCATAGAGATGGCTGCACAGGTTTCATTATAGGCAGTCATGTTTGGCAACTCATAGTTCTCGCCGAAAGCTTCACCTGCATGACGGGCACCTACACCACCTGTAAGGTAATACTTTTTGCCAACGATGTTTTCGAAAATACGGTCGATGACCTTCATATAGGCAGAATCCTTGGTCAGGGCAGCCACATCGGCAATACCGGCATACATATAGCCGGCACGAACAGCATGACCTACTGCCTCTTTCTGCTCCAGGATAGGAGCCTGGCTCTGAGAATATGGGTTGCGGATATGGGTCTTGCCACGATAGTCGAGCAGATACTTAGCCTCATCCAAATACTTCTTCTCACCGGTCAGGGTATAGAGACGAGCCAAAGCCATCTCTGCTATCTGGTGTCCCGGAACGATGGTAGTCTGTCCTGGTTTAGGTCCAACCTCCTTTACCACGCAATCAGCATAACGCTTGGCGATATTCAGGAACTTGGTGCTTCCGGTAGCCTGATAGTGAGCGCAGGCTGCATCTACCATGTGACCGAGGTTGTAAAGCTCGTGGCTCGCCTCCTCGTCCTTGACCCAACGCTTATTTCCCGACCACTGGTGTGGATGCTTTGGATTGATGGTACGGGCGGTATAGAGATAGCCATCTGGCTCCTGTGCCGCAGCTACCACATCGAGCACGCTGTCGATATAAGCCTTCAACTTCTTGTTCGGATAAGTCTGGAGGATGTAGCTGGCACCTTCGATGGTCTTATACACATCGGTATCATCGAAAGAGAAGCCCATGAACTTGCTCACATCCCACTCCTTGGTATCCAAGCCCGGGTGGTTAGGATGCTGCAGGGTATAGGCAGCCATATCGAAATTCTTGTAACGGTGCTCGCTCTCACACTTTCTGAAAGCCAATGGCACGGTTACTTCTCGGGCTGCCTTCAGACGGGCACCCCAGAAAGTATTCTGTGAAATCTTCACACTGGTGAATGGTACTTGAGTAAATGGATAACCATTGCCCAATGTCTTTGCATTCTTCGCCATGGTTGGCACAACTACGGCTGCCGAAAGCAATACTGCTGAAATTAATCTCTTCATTTTCAAATAGGTTTTATTAATTTTATATTATTGTTTGTTATTTCGGTTGCAAAGATAAGAAAACTTTCCGACTATAGTGTATAATAAACAATAAAAAGCAGGTAATTATCAGTCAAGCACCTATATTTATATCATATTTAACGCTTTTTTTTGTTACAATCGTTTTTTTATCTTACCTTTGCAGTCAAATTAGAAATACAATAATATATCAAATATGAATCATCTTCCATACCGTGCCATCGCCCTTGATCTGGATGGCACCCTGACCAACCACGACAAGGTGGTTACCCCGAAAACCCGCGAAGCGCTGCTCCAGGCAGAAGCCGAGGGTGTTGTTATCATCCTTGCTTCAGGCAGACCGACCTACGGCATCGAACCGGTGGCGGAATGCCTGGAACTGGATAAGCGAGGCGGATACATCCTATCTTATAATGGCGGCAACATCGTGAATGCCAAGACTGGCGAAAAACTTTTCGCCCAGTTCCTGCCTGATGAGGTGATACCTATATTATATAGGTACGCGAAGGAGAAGAACCATGCCCTGCTGGGATATGCCGGCAACGAGATTATCACCGAGATGCCCGACGACCAGTATGTGAAGGAAGAATCGCGTATCAACAAGATGAACATCCGAAAGATAGAAAACCTGTTCGAAGCCCTGGAGCCTCACCCTACCAAGCTCCTCATGACAGGCGACCCGGCAGATATGCTCAAGGCAGAAAACGAACTTTCAGAGATTCTGGGCGACAGGATGGACATCTTCCGTTCAGCCCCATTCTTCCTGGAACTGGTTCCTAAAGGCATCGACAAGGCAAAGTCCCTGCTCCGCCTTCTGTCGAAAATCAATCTCACCCCAGCCGATATGATTGCTTTCGGAGATGGCTACAACGACTTGAGCATGCTGAAACTGGCAGGCATGGGTGTAGCCATGCAGAATGCAGCACCAGAGGTTAGAGCCGAAGCCGACTACATCACGCTTTCCAATGAAGAAGATGGCGTAGCTGCTGCTTTGGAACATTTCTGTAAAAAGGATTTTTAAAGGTAAAAAAGTAAAAAGGTAAAAAGAAACTAGGGAGATTATACCCCGCTAGGATTTTTTACCTTTTTACTTTTTTACCTTTTTACTTTTCAACAATCAGTCCACCCTTAGGCTGCATTTCCACCTTCAGGTTTCCCTTCTTATCCACCTTTACGGTCTTCATCTGAGAAACAGGCCAGAGAGCCTTCTTGTCCTTGCTGGCAGTTTCATGATAATAGGTAACGCTCTTGCCGGCAAGCATTGGCAGATTCAGGGTGAGCTTCATCACCTGGTCGGTGCCGTTCAAACCGGCAACATACCATTTATCACCATGGCGACGGGCAACAACCGCATATTTTCCAGGATAACCGGCGATGAATTTGGTCTCATCCCAGGTAGTAGGAACGCTCTTCAGGAAATCAATCTCGTGCTGAGGAAGCTCAGAGAGATTATTCGGATAGATGGCGATACATTGGATAGCTGCCTGGTTCATGATAGCCGAAGCCATCTCGAAAACATCGGTGGTATAACGGCGATGACGACTCTTGTTATCCTTGGAGAGATACTTGTTCATGATGGTACCACCCCAATCCATCGCAGCCACGGCGTTGCGGCAGAATGGATGCATGGTCAGTTCGAAAGCCTCCTGCTTGGCATGATAATCAGAGAAGAATACATTCTCTGAAGCCAGTACAGCCTCGCTCGATACATAGTTAGGATACATGCGCTCCCAACCTCTTGGCAGGGTGCAGCCATGGAAGATAACCTGAATGCCATAATCGTTGGCATCGCTCAGGATGTCTTCATACTGCTGCATGGTATGCTGCTTGTCGCCACCGAAGAAATCTACCTTGATGCCCTTGATGCCGATACTCTTCATCCAGGCCATCTCCTTCTTGCGGGCCACGATGTTATCCATGATGCCACGAGGTCCCTGAGGTGCATCGTTTGCCACACCATTGGAATTATACCAGAGCATCAGACTCACATTCTTGCTCTGCGCATACTTGCTCAACTCTGCTATCTTGTCTCTACCAATCTGGGTATCCCAGAGCGCATCAACCAGCACATATTCATATCCCATGGTAGCAGCCAGGTCGATGAACTGCTTCTGGTCGTTATAGTTGCAGGATTCATCCTGCCAGATGAGCCAGCTCCAGGCATACTTGCCTGTTCCGTATTTCTGGGAAGCCTCGAATCTTGGCTCTACTACATCGTATGGAATGGTGGTCTCTACCAGAGGCTTCAAATCAGAACCCACAGTAATGGTACGCCAAGGAGTAGAACCCGGAAGAATGAAAGCTGCCGATGTAGAACCGATGCCATCAGCCTCTTTCTCCATTGGGAAGGCTATCTGATAACCCTTAGCAGCATCGTAATCGCTGATGTGACAACCCGGATAGTTGCCGTGAGTACCGGTCTCGCTGACCAATACCCAGCCATCGCCGCCTACCTTGAAGAGGCATGGGAAGGTATAGCCATGACCATAACCCGACTTGGCTGTAAGAGGCTGATCCACCTTATAATCTTCTTCATAACTTGGTTTGGTTCGGGCAAAACCGATGAGCGGATCCGACTGTGGACAGAGGTAAGTGGTGGTTACCTTAGGAAGATTGAAGGCAGTCTTCTCCTCGTTTACGATGAGATGCTGAGCCTTCAGTTGATCAAAAGTATAACGGAATGCCACGTCATTGTTGCTTACATTGAAGGTAACCGTCATCGGCTGCTTCTTGCCGTTGATGTATGTCACGTTGAGTTGGTTGGCATGATAATCTACATGCGAAACCTTGGCGGTGCGGAGGTCATAACTCTTCTCCACCTTTATCTCATTCTTGCCCTGATAGGTCAAGCCCTGACTGAAATCGCCTACATTGGCAAGGAGTCCGAGCTGTGATTCCTCCATCATTCGCTTGCCTGCATAGTCGATGGAATAATAGAGTTTACCATCGCGGTCTTCTACCACGACATTCAACTTACCATCAGGAGAACTGACAGTATTCTTCTCTGCGTATGCACCGATGCTCGCCATCAATGCCAGTGCTACTACTAAAACGTTTTTCTTCATTTCCAGATAAAAGTAATTAGTTTATTTGTTACTATGTTTTTATGCCGCAAAGTTAAGCAATATTATCGAATAAACAAAAATTAAATCGAATTTTTTTGTATTTTCTTCAAATAATAGTAACTTTGCACGAAATAAACTATACACATATCAGCAGTTATGTTACAACTTGACAATTTCTATAAGGCTCGCTTCGTGCTGAGCAAGGTAATAAGAAAGACTGAGCTGGTTCACACGCCAAGAATCAACCCAGAGAGTGATGTTTATTTGAAACCAGAGTGCCTGCAGAAGACCGGTTCGTTCAAGATTCGTGGTGCTTACTATAAGATTTCACAACTCACCGATGAAGAAAAGGCGAAGGGTGTGATAGCCTGTTCTGCGGGCAACCATGCACAGGGTGTAGCGCTGGGAGCTACAGCCATGGGCGTCAAGAGCCTCATCTGTCTGCCTGAAGGTGCTCCTATCTCCAAGGTAGAAGCTACCAAGCGACTGGGTGCTGAAGTCTGTCTGGTACCTGGCGTTTACGATGATGCCTACCAGAAGGCGCTGGAACTGAGAGATGAGCATGGCTACACCTTCGTACATCCTTTCGATGATGAGAATGTCATCGCCGGGCAGGGCACCATCGGTCTGGAGATTCTCGACCAGTTGCCAGATGTAGAAGCTGTCGTCGTTCCTGTAGGTGGCGGCGGACTTATCTCTGGTGTAGCCTTTGCCATCAAGTCGCTGAATCCTAACGTCAAGGTATATGGTGTTCAGGCTGAAGGAGCAGCAAGTATGGTCCAGAGTCTGCACGATCATAAACAGGAGAAGTTGCCTTCTGTAGCGACCGTTGCTGATGGTATTGCCGTAAAGGAACCGGGCAAGATTACTTTTGAAACCTGCTCCAACTATGTTGACGAAATCGTAACCGTGAGCGAGGATGAGATCTGTGCAGCCATCCTGAAACTCATAGAGAGTGAAAAGATGGTAGCCGAAGGTGCCGGTGCGGCCAGTGTGGCAGCAGTAATGTACAACAAGGTTCCGGTGAAGGGCAAGAAAACCATCTGCGTGGTAAGCGGCGGTAATATCGACGTAACCATCCTGAACCGCGTCATCACCCGTGGTCTTGCCAAGAGTGGCCGTCTCTGCACCATCGAGATGGAACTGGATGACAAACCGGGCGAATTGGTAGAGGTCTGCTCTGTCATCGCCGGATTGGGCGGTAATATCACCGGTGTTCACCACGACCGTTCTGCCAACCGCAACAAGGTGAATGCCTGCGTGCTCCGCCTCACCATGGAGACTCGCGACGAGGAACACGTAAAAGAAATCAAGGAGGCTTTGGAATCAAAGGGATTCCATCTCTGGATAGTATAATATTTAATGTTGAATGGTTAGTGTTCAATGTTTAGTATTAAGTGTTAAGTGTTAAATTATAAATTGAAGATTATGAACGCAATTCACACAGACAATGCGCCTGCAGCTATCGGTCCATATAGCCAGGCTATCGAAGTAAATGGTTTTGTTTTTGCATCTGGTCAGATTCCTATCGACCCTGCAACAGGCAATTTCGTAGAAGGCGGCATCAAGGAGCAGACTCGCCAGAGCCTCACCAACGCCCAGAACATCCTGAAGGCAGCAGGTACCGACCTATCTCATGTGGTTAAGACTACAGTTTATCTGAACAGCATGGACGATTTCGCAGCCATGAACGAGGTTTATGCCGAGTTCTTCAGCCAGCCATATCCAGCTCGTTCTGCCGTAGCTGTAGAGAAGTTGCCAAAGGGCGCCCTCGTAGAGGTTGAGGTTTTGGCAGCCAAGTAATTCTTCCTCTTTTCTATCAGGAAGTAAAGTTTCAAGGTGAAAATATTCTTTAGATGGTATCAAGCATTACATTAAAGAATCTGATTATAGGCTATCGTTCGAAGCATCAGCTCCGGGCGATAGCCTCACCTGTTCATGCCTCGCTCCAAGCCGGTGAACTGACCTGTCTCATCGGAGCCAACGGAGTGGGCAAATCTACCTTACTCAGAACTTTAGCCGGATTTCAGCCAGCGCTTGATGGCGAAATCCTGATTCAAGACAAATCTCTTTCTGATTTCTCTGCCCAGGAACTCGCCAGAGAAATCAGCATCGTTCTCACATCGAAGACAGACCATGCCCAACTCTCAGCAGAAGAGATTGTTGGCATAGGCCGTTCTCCCTATACCGGTTTCTGGGGCACATTATCTGCTGCCGACAAGCAGATTGTTGCTTCTGCTCTTCAGGAAACGGGCATTCAGCATCTTGCCCAGAGAAACATCAGCGAACTGAGCGATGGTGAGCGCCAGAAAGTAATGATAGCCAAAGCCCTAGCGCAGCAAACCCGCATCATCATCCTGGACGAGCCTACCGCCTTCCTCGATTTCCCCAGCAAGATAGAAACCCTACAGATGCTCCGCCGTCTGGCGCACGAACAGCATAAATCCATATTACTGTCAACCCATGATGTAGAGTTGGCGCTCCAGCTCTCCGACCGTCTCTGGCTGATGGAAGAAAGCCGTTTCTCTATCGGCACTTCTAAAGAACTGGCTGCCGATGGTTCCTTATCCAGATTCATCAATCGTGACGGCATCCGATTCAACAAGGATTCCCTCCGCATCGAAATCAAATGAGTTTTCGTAATTGATTTTTTCTATGGTTGCACGCAAGCACATGAAGAAAAATTCTCAAGTGGCTCAGTTTGCTAACTCAAGTAGCTCAATCTGCTAACTCAAGTAGCTCAGTCTGCGAGTTCAGACGTCTCAGTTAGTTGATGCAGACGTCTCGGTAAGCCTACGGATACGGCTCCGTTAGCCTACGCAGCCATATCTGTAACCCGATGCAGTCATATTCGTAACCCAGCGCAGCCATATTCGTAACCCAGCACAGCCATATTCGTGAATAAGTTTTAGATAATTATCTATCATCCATCACGATTTACATACACAACGCACATTAATACACTAATATACAGATACTTAAATAGCGTGACAGATACTCCGAAAACGGGAATATCCATCACGCTATCCATCACGATTTGGGGTTATCCATCACGATTTTCTCACTACCAGATACCGCATTCCGTCGTTGAAACGCTTGCGATAGATGGTTGGCATCTGAGAAAGCTTGCGGCCGAAGGCTATGAGACTGTTCAACTTCAACGATGAACCGATGTGACTCTTCAGCTCTTGGAAAATCTCGGCTGCCGTAAGATACTCGCCCTGTTCGGCATCATCGGTCAGGTCGAAATAGAGATCGAAATACTGGTCTACCGGAGAAACTACCTCAAACTTCCTGTTGTTCGCCATGATCAGTCGGGTCTGCTCCGCATCAAAATAAGTCTTCTCGCCTGCCCGTAATGCAGAAAGCGCCTGCGCATAGAGCTGTTCATAATTCGGACGCTGGCTCACATCGATAGGACCCGTGAGCTCCACACCCAGAAAACGGCGATTACCGGAAGGATCGGAGAGGGTATCCTCCATATTACTCGTAGCGATAAAAGACGCCATTCTCGGAAATTCCTGTACATGACTGCCATAAGGAGGCTTTATCTTGACACTCGGCAACTGGATGATGTTCTTCAGGAATCCCTGCTGCACCTGAGGAGAAATCTGGTTGAACTCATCCAGGTTGATAACCAGCGACTGGCACATCGCCTGAAGCACCTGCCTTTTTTCTGACAACACGAGATTATCATTATACCCCCATTGCAACTCCGGTGGAACCAGAGAGCGGCAGAAAGTACTCTTGTTGTAACCCTGCTTGGAGATGAGAAGTGGCGCCACAGAGTTGCCGTATTTGCGATGACTGTAAGCACGCCATTGGTCAACCATCGCCAGGAACCAGGTATAGAACCAATCCTCCCAATAAGGATTATCAGTAGGTACCGTGCGTGCCAAGGCACGGATATGATCCTTTCCGTCCCACTTTCCCTCACAATTAAACAGGAAATTTTCTACAGGATTATAGGTAGAAAGAAGGTCCGACTCCAGATAATTGCGCACATCCTTGATACTCACACGGATGTTGGCGAGCTGTACCTTCAGCGTCATGCGCTTCTGCACACGGGCATCCACAGGCTGATAGCCCCAATAATCTTTTTCCTTCGGCCGGTATTCAGTGCATTTCATTACCGAATTATATCGGAAATCATATTTCTTACACAGAAATCCTATCATGCTCATGATATTGTCGCTCAACTCCTTACCTTCTTTATCCACATCTCCGGAAGACTTATCAACCTCCCTCTCATCAACGCTCTCCACAGGTTTGCCTGCGTCATGAAAGACCTCATTCAACGTCAGGGGCAACGCATCTTCACGATAATAAGGAAAAGAATCTCTTGTCATCAGGAAATCAGAGTAGATAGAAGGCTCGGGCATCTGCATCTTTGCCTTCACAAGCGCCTGATAAAGCGGAGCAAAGGTCAGGAAAGCCTGCTTGTAAATCCTGTCGGCAGCAACCTCCTCGTCAGGTAACGCCCCCTTTGCCAGCGCATATTTCGCCAGGACATGCAGACTGATGCCATCGGCTCCCACAAAGGCAGCAAGGGTGGAAGGCAGACTGGCTACTTTCTGCTTGATGGCATCTGCGCCTCCATCCTCATTAATATCAACAAACGTAAGCAGCAGAACGCCGTTGTTTTTCTTCATTTTCAGGAGTCCATTCTCCGATTTCTGAAATTCTGCTGCAGGGTGAACATGCATCCAGGTTGGCATATCCTTATACCCATCATAACCATTCGTGAGATAAGGTACATATTCACGGAAGTTCTCCACGGTATTCCTGGCATCATCGTTTACGATGCGCTCAAGGAAACGTTCCAGACTCTTGGTACTTACCAGGAGCTGGTTCTTTTTATTTCTATGTGTTATGGTAAATTTCATTGTCTGTCATTTTAAAAAGTTTATCAATATGAAACACTTTATTTCATACCATGAAACAGTTCGTTTCAAGCGGAGAAACGCTCCGTTTCATCCTGTGAACCAAACCGATACGTCGCATTCCCGCTTTCGATACATCGGCAAGGATTCTGCTTTACTCGTAAACGAATCCGATTTCTTCTGCATAATGATCATAGGCAGGTTCCCCATAACCATATTCAGCAAAGACCTTCTTCACCTGCTCCTGCATTTCCGGCGTAAGATGTTTCTCACCCCGATGTACACGATAATAGGTAGTACGGTTGCCCAGAACATCCATGACCCGGTACTTGATGGTCTGCATTTCGACATGTTTTACCTGGTCGTAGAGATGGGAAAATCCCCATGCTGCCTTGAACTGGTACACACGCATGAAATGGGAACAAGATGCATGAAGGTTAGCATCGGGATAAACCGCATTTCCAGCAGTAACATCATCGGGTTTGAACTTTGCCGAGATGAATCGGATGCATTCTGCTGCCCGAGGACAATCGGCATTGAAGCAGTACATCCAATGATAATCTACCAGACTTTTGATAAACTCAGGATCATTAAGATTTAATTTCATGAAAAAATAAAATTTAAATTAAACATTAGGTTTCGCAGTGGTTATTGCCATTGTGGAATCTGTGTTGTAAACTCTCCGCAAAGAAACACGGGGCATCTATGGCAAGATCATCGGTCCCATGTAACTTGGTTGCTGCAAAGATACAAAATTTTAAAGCCAAATGCAAGCTTTGTCCCGAAAACTTTCATCCTTGTCCCGAATCACGTGCATAAAAAAAACGATTTTAGCAAGAAGATAAGCTGAAAAACGTGATGGATAAAGGCAATAAGTGATGGATAGCGTGATGGATTTTGTAAACATTTCGGCTATCCATCACGCTATACAGACGAGGCAAACACCTCATTATCAAACGATTAAATATTTAGAAAGAGAAAACGTGAGGGATGTGAGGGATAAAAAGAGAAAAAAACTTAAATAATTAGTGTTAAAATTATTCTACAACTACTACTTTCACAGCCTTACCACCTTGGCGCTTGATATAAAGTCCCTTGGCAGAAATGTTGTTGACACGCTTACCATCAAGAGCGAAGTACTCCACAGGAGCATTTGCCTCTGCCTCAACAGAAGAAATGCTTGATGGTACATTCTTTACGATAGAGATTGTCATATCGGCAGTATTCAACTTCACATCATACTTACCAGCCTCGTCAATCTTCCACTTATTGTCGGCATTACTTGAAAACAACCTTCTTACCTTTCTTCACATAAATACGCATCTGATCCAAGTCTATGGTGATGTCATAATATCCTGCTTCTTTTACCTTAAACTTATAATCTTCTTCTTTTCTTATTGATGTGGAAAGATGCGCCAAAGAGACCGCAGAGTTAAACTCGTAGTCTTGATACTCCGCATTGTAACTCTTGCAGACTCTCCAATCAGGAGCATTGACAAACTTGAATAGTTCATTTGCCTTGAGATAGACGGTTGCCTTGAAGACCTTTCCATCCTCGTCTCGGTTCATCGCTATTGCATGGTCCAAGTCGTAGGCAGCATTGCCTGCTTGTTGCACAGCCTCTCCCGTGATATAGATGCCATCCTCCACATTCTCACCTTCCATCACAGCCATTGTCCAGTATTCCAATGAAGGAAGCGTGAAAGAAACATCATAGCCGTTTTGGGTAAAAGGAAGTTCCTGCACCGCCCCTGCATGACTATCAGGAGTTGCCACCCATACCTTGGAGACTTTCCTCGTAGATTTCACCGTCACAGGAATATTGGTCTTCTTCTCAGGTTTCACACGAGTACCCCAAAGGTCACGCCATGAGAGGTCGTTGGTATTGAGGAAGTTGAGAAAATGCAACACATCACACTTACCTACCTTCTTGGCGAATGTTGTCAGCGAGTACTCCTTAGGAGGCCAAGCTTGCACGGTAAGTCCTGAAGTCGAACTGATGATAGGCAGATAAGCAGACTTAGAGGTCGTACCACGCAACAAGTTCTGATAAGCAGTCTGGAAGTCGTAGTATCTGACAAGTGCCGTCTTCAACTCATCGCTCATCGCCAAAGGTGCTGCGGGGAAATACTCACGAGTCAACATGTGGTCGCCCATCTCAAGATGAGAACCGCCAAGGGCAAACATCGCCGCATCGGCAAGCAAGACTCCTGGCGTATTGACCATCCTATCTCCAGAGCCCCCATTGTCTGCTTTATCATAATTGATGTAAGCCGCAAAGACAGTCGGATGCTGATGGTCGCTATACTTATCATTAGTTTGGATGATACCAAAGAGATTGGCAAACTGGTCCTCCGATGCGCCACCATATCCATTGCCATTGCCCCAAACCTCATTATAACAGAAGTCTATATCATTCCTGACAATTTGCTCAGCCCCATAGCCTGAGACAGCATTCATCACCAAAGACTTATCGGGATGCGCCTGCTTCATGGCTTGGATGAAAGACTCATAAGAAGAAGGCAAATCTACCTCATGGCGATTGGCATCATACACGGTACCACGGTAGCCCAACTGGTCTATCTGGAAGCCATCAAAGCCAAAGTTGTCATACACCTCCTCATTACGTTCAACCATATACTGCAACCACCCTTGATTGCTTGGCACCTGCAAGTAAATGTTGCTTGCCCAAGAATCTGGCAAACCATGATAGTCTTGCTCATAATTGCCAGCGTTATTCTTCAGCAAAGCCCACTCGGTCTTGACCCCATCATTGGTAGCATTCTTCCATGCACCAAAGCAAAGGTTGTAGAAGATGGACTTCATGCTATACGAATGCTGCTCGGCAATGTAATTCTTGACATACTCCACACCGACCCAACGTTTACTGATATCTTGATACCATGAGGTGAGAGAACCATCAGCATTCAACTTCACGGGCTTGTGGTGCATCCACTGCCAATCCTGAAACTGCACACCATTGATATGGAGACGGTTGAGATAAGCCATCTCAGTCTTGATGTTGGCGTTCTTGTCTATGCTACCATCATAGTTGTTGAAATCCGCCACAAAACCATAACGTGGGAAACGCTTCCAGTTGCTTGACACATCAACAGCTATTGTTCCCAACACGACCTCCGTCCCATTCGACTCGGCAAACAATTCCACGAGATAACCTTGGTAGTCGGTGGTAGGTGGAGTCCATGTCCATCGGTTGTTGCTCATGACATCCGACAACTTATGCGACTCCAACACCATAGCACCATGGCGGTAGCGCACATAGGCATTGCTTGGCAGACTGCCACTTGCACTGAACACCACAACCTGTCCTGGAGTATAACAAGCCTTGTCGGTTGTCATCTCCACCGACAGTTGTGAAGAGATGGTTGCAGCATGGCTCATCATCGCAAAGACGAATGGCAGAGCCAAAGAAAAGCCATACTTGCAACCCAAACGCAAGAGAATAAACTTTCTCATCATCATTATTTCTCAAAAATACTGATGGCATAACCACCACCTGCACCAGCCTTCAACTTGAGTACAGATTTATTGGTAACCACACGCTTCGTAATGACGTATGACTGTTGGTTAGCCTTATAACTTGCATCCTTGCCATCGGCATAGATGGTTGCCACATACTTCTTGCCTGGGGTAAGGAAATCAAGTTTCAAGTTGGAAAGGTGAGCCGTCTCACCTACAGTACAACCAACAAACCAATTACCTGCGCCCTTAGCCTTACGAGCAACTGTAATATACTGACCAGGCTCAGCCTCCAAGTAACGGCTCTCATCCCAGTCGATAGCCACATCCTTGATGAATTGGAAAGCATCTGCATACTTCTCGTAATTCTCAGGAATGTCTGCTGCCATCTGGAGAGGACTGTACATAGTCACGTATAAAGCCAATTGGCGAGCCAATGTAGAGTTGATATGATGATGCTTATTAGGGTCAATCTTGTTCATGTCACCCTCCAAGATGCCAGGAGTATAATCCATTGGACCACCCTGCAAACGAGTAAATGGCAATACTGTGGTGTGGAATGCCTTGTTACCTGCGAATGATTCATACTCCGTGCCACGTGCCGACTCATTACCAATCAAGTTAGGATAGGTTCGGCAAAGACCTGTAGGACGGACAGCCTCGTGTGCATTTACCATGATGTGGTGTTTGGCCGCCTCGGTCACACAATAGAGGTAGTGATTATTGAGCCATTGTCCATAGTGATGCTCGCCACGTGGAATGATGTTGCCCACATAACCGCTCTTTACAGAATTGTATCCATATTTGTTCATCAAGTTGTATGCTGCCTCAAGATGACGCTCATAGTTGCGGACAGAAGCCGAAGTCTCGTGGTGCATCATCAAACGTATGCCCTTGGAGTGAGCATAGTCATTCAACCCATTGAGGTCGAAGTCCGGATAAGGAGTCTGGAAGTCGAACACATAGTCCTTGCTATGACCAAACCAGTCTTCCCAACCGATGTTCCAACCTTCCACAAGCACCTGAGAGAAGCCATTCTTCGCTGCAAAGTCGATGTACTTCTTCACGTTCTCTGTATTGGCAGGATGCTGACCATGAGGTTTCACCTTAGAATAATCAGTCTCTCCCAACTTCACAGAAGGAAGGTCGTTGGTGTATGACCATTGTTTGCCACCACCAATCATCTCCCACCAAACACCGATGTACTTCACAGGCTTGATCCATGAAGTATCTGAATATTTGCAAGGCTCATTCAGATTGAGAATAAGGCGAGAGGCAAGCACCTTGCGTGCATCATCCACTACCATGATGGTACGCCATGGAGTATGGCATGGGGTCTGCATGTGAGCCATGTTGCCTTGTGCATCAGGGGTAAGCTGAGAGGTGAACACGAGGTTCTTGTCATCGAGATTCAAGTGCATACAAGAATAATCTACCAAGGCAGCCTCATGGATATTGAGGTAAATGCCGTCCTTGGTTTTCATCTGAAGGGAAGTCTGCACACCTGTTGGCGAGAAGATGGTCTGCGAAGCATTGCTGCTCACGGCTCCTTGCAACAAACCTCTGATTTCTGAAAGCTTTGATTCTGTATAGTCATATTCCTGAGTATCGTAATCACCAGGAATCCACCATGCCTTATGGTCACCAGTCATCGCAAACTGCGTATGCTCTGCCTTGACCACGAAATAAGGAAGGAACTGCTGCTGAGGAAACTCATAGCGGAAACCTACACCATCGTTATAGACACGGAAACGAAGATTCATAAACCTACCATTGGAAGGCTTCTCCATCTCAACGAAAAGTTCGTTGTAATGGTTACGTATCTCTTTCTCCTCACCCCATACTGGTTGCCATGTCTCATCGAAGGTAGATGTAGAAGTCTTGTTGATGCGGAATTTATCCATCAAGGAGTTCTCCTCAGCCAACTCAATGCCCAATGTACTGGGTTTGATGACTTGTTTTCCCTTGAATGACACTTGATAAGTTGGAACGCCATCGCCTGTAAGCGAGAACTCCACACTCAGGTTACCATCTGGAGACGATACCTTCTGGGCAGATGCACTTGCAGTAAGGAGCATCATGCAACCTAACAAAAGGTGAGGTAACAGCCCCTCTAGACGAGAGAGGGACGTTACACATAGTTTATTCAGTTTACTTTTCATTTATTGTGATACAAAATTAGGTAAATTATATACTTTACTTGAGTCTTACGATCTTACAACCATGAGCAGGAATAGTAGCTGTGATAGAAGAGCCACTGCCTTCGTCCTCATGCTCCCAAAGGTCACGGATTTGTTTGGTGCCTTGTATGCCAAGCGTACTGAAATCAACTGTCACTTGGTCGGAGTTGTCATTGCGATTGAAGATACCAAGCACATAGTCGCCATTGGTCATCTGTCCATACCATATCTCATTGTTCTTGTCGTTGAGCTTGTCGCTGAGAGGCTTGCCCACGAAACCATCCTTGTTGAGGGCGAGCAACTCATCGTTGGTATAATACTTCATGTCATTGCCAATCGTAGATGGCAGGTCGGAGGCTGCGACTGGGCCACCAGCCATCAACTGCAAGGAAACTACCGTCTGCTTCTCTGCATCCGTATCGAATGTATTGAGGCGAATGAAGTCACCATCGAGAATCACCTTGTTGCGACCGCTGATATGCGACCAATAGGTAAATCCATCAAACATATTCATGCAGTTAGGCCATGTGCGATAAGACTTACCCTTGTCCTGGGCAGAGCAGTGCCACCAGCCACCAGTACCTGTATCTGCCACGATACGAATCATGTTACCATAAAGGCTCTCTACCTGTGCGTCGGCATACAAGTGAGGCATCACAAGTGAGGTGAAGATACCATATTTCTTGGCAGACTCGGCGATGTATCGCATGGCGAGCGCATAGCTCTCGCGACCATAGCCACGACCAGTGACACCGACGTTGCGATCCTGTCCATCCTCATACCAAGAGAGGAAGTCCATTCGGATAAACTCTACACCCATCTCCTTGTAATGCTTGAAGAAGCCATCGATATACTCCTTGCAACCGGGATTCTCGGCTACAGCCCAAGAGAAATCCATATCCTTGGCTGTAGGATGAGACAACTTGTCCTTATTCTCGCCATTATAGAAGAGGTCGTTGAAGGTATATTCCGTGCCTTCTATCTTGGTTTCTCTTGGACCATGAATCCAGAGAGGATTGTCGTAAACACCTAATTTCAAGCCCTTCGCCTTACACTTGGCAGCAATATCCCTGAGAGCCTGAGAGCCGTAATGGGTCATATAGCCACTCTCATCTTTGGCAAGCATAGGGATAAAACCATCCGTACAAATCATGTCATAGCCTGATGGCTTGAGTTGGGTGGCCACATAGTCGATAAGTTCATCCCATTGGTCGGAGGTAAGATCCATATCGTTGTTGCTTACACCTTTAGCGTTTTGCAACATGCAATACTCATATACACTCCAATAGAGAGGAGCCTTCACACCATCGTGGACACCTTCCACTACAGGAAGGTTGGATAGCTTGTGAGTAGAAGGATAGTTCATTTCCACATCATTGGCACAAGAGCCAAACAGAGAAACGGCAGCTACCGCCAAGGAAAATAATATTGATTTTTTCATTGTTCTAATCGCTTTAATTGATTATTTCTTTACCACCTTTATCGTTTTGTTGTTGATGTCAATGGTGATTTGATAAGTACCTGCCTCTGTTACTTTCCACTGGTCGTCAGGACTTGCCGTGAAGACCATATCTGAAGCCGAAACTCCACTAGCATCTACTGTGACATTGGCAGAAGAAGGACGATAGAAAGGAGCGTTGTAATCTTTCTCCTCACTCATCTTAAATGTACCCTCCGTGAGTTGACCTTCCCATGTAAATACATCCTTGTTAGATGCATCCTGGGTAAACTCTTGCGCGTTGTCCCAAGCCCAACCACCTGCGGTAGCATCACCTATCATATATATATGTGTTTCTTTCTGAAGCTCACCCAAGAACTCTGACTTGATGGTCCAGTGCTCAAGATCCAAGGTTAAGCGATACTTGCCCTGTACCTCTACTTTCCACTTGTTGTCGTTACCACCAGCGTAATATTCGAACTTCTCATCCTCTACACCATCTTTGTTAATCTTGACACCATCTGAAGGGCAGTGGATGAAGGAAGCACCCCAATCTTTTTCGCCACTAAATTTCAATTCACCTGTCTTTAATTCTCCTTCGTATACAAAGATGTAGTCAGAACTCTTCGTAAGTTCAGTTGCCTGTTCCCACTTCCAGTCACCAGGAGTAGCGCTTCCGATAATATACAGGTGCTCTAAAGATATAGGCTCAACAGCTGGCTGTTCTTTCTCACCGAGGTATTCGGTAGACATGGTCCAATTGCGCATATCAAACGTAAGACGATATTTACCAGCATCTGTAACTCTCCACTTGTTATCAGGGTCGCCTGCCCACATCGCAAAAGTCTGTCCACTAACATTTGACTTAGAGATTATCTCTTGGTCATTGACTGGACGGATAAACGGATTGTCATAACTACCAGCTACAAGACAAAGTTTCATTTCTCCAGCATTGAGAGTACCCTCCCAAGTAAAGAGCATAGGATCGTCTGCATTTTGGGTAAAAGGAGTTGGATCGTCTATACTCCATCCATTTGGGGTTGCATCACCCACCATGAACAACGTAGAAGTCTTAATTGGCAGATTACCATCAATGATCTTCAAGTCTTTCTCGCCATCACAACCAGTAAACAAGGTCATCAGGAGAGAAAAAATAAACAAGCTGAGGCTGAATTGCTTCAATTGAATATTTCGTTTCATAATTGTATCTTATTAAAAAATGGTTTACTTATTATAACCAGGATTCTGAACCAACTCGTGGTTTGCATTCAAGACATCACGCATGATAGGCCAAATCTCTGTATGTTTGTCGGCATCTGGAGTCTTGTCCCACCAGGTACCAGAAGAGAACTTGCCATAGCGGATGAGGTCGATACGGCGACGGCTCTCTGCGAAGAACTCACGTCCCCACTCATCGAGCATCTCGTCCAGGTCAAGCTTGGCATTACCCTCAGGCGCATAGAGATACTCCTCATAATCAGCAGCAGGATAATTACGCTTGCGCACGCTGTTGAGCAACTTACCTGCCTCCTCTGGCTTGCCTTGACGAAGTTTGCACTCTGCGAGCGAGTAGATAATCTCTGGCAAACGAATCTCTGTATAATCGCTCTCCAACTGATGCTCATCATCATCGCTATAAAGAGGATATTTTACGAAATGCCAACCTGAGTTATGGTCACCATCACGCAAGGTAGAAGAGGTTGCAGATAGCCACTTGGTAGGAGGAGTGCTCTGGAACTTGCCCACAGCATCACGGATATACAACTCATAATCTACCTCTGGTGCCTTTACACGCTTGGTAGCTCCATTCTCATCCTTATACTCCAAGTAGCCATACAAGAACATACCCTCACGCTTGCTGTTACCCAAGTTGCGATAGAGCTTCAGACGCTCATCGTCTGGATATTTCTTGAATTTCTGGATAGGCATACCCAAGTCGTACTTATACATCGTACCGTTAGGCGCATAGCTTGGAGAAGCTGCATACTTCGTGTTATGACCACCTGCCTTGTTCTTGGTATCATTGAGATAATAGTTGGCACGTGCAGGTACTGTCCACATATAGGTATCGCCATCATACTGCCAATGGCTATAGCCTGGGGCACCTGGGAAACCGAAGATTACCTCATCACAAGCATCATTGTCCCAGTCAAAGGCGGCATCCCAACGTTCTGCTACTTGATACTTGCCATACTTGCCATCCAAGATGTCTTGAGCCACTTGGGCACACTCTGTATAATGATCCTCGCCGATATATACTTGGGCATTAAGATAAAGACGAACCAACAAGGCGGCTGCACCTGCCTTGGTCCACTGACCTTGAAGGGTAGAGTTTGTTCCAAGCTCTGTCTTCTCAACAAGAAGTGGCAAGCACTCCTTCAACTCGCTCTCTATGAAATCGTAGATTACCTTAGGCTCCACTTGCTTCATGGAAGCGCCAGTGGTTGTGGTCACCAATGGCACATTGCGGAAACCATCGAGCAAACGAAGGTAGAACCATGCTCGCAACACGCGGCACTGGGCTGTAAGGTTGTTGAACTCAGACTGTGAGAAACCGAACTTTTCAAAAGAAAGCGTACCTAAGTCCTCTATGACCTTACAACTCTGCATGATACCCTGGAAGCAGCCATTCCATTCGGTCTGGCAATCACCTCCGTCCTCTACATTATACTCATGATAGTGGTATCTACGCCATTTTCCACCATCATCCCACCAACCATCACGGGTAGGAGTAATCAGTTGGTCGGCAGTAAGCTCGTTGAGCACATGACGACTCTCTATGCTCCAGTAAGCATGCTCAAAAGGACGGAATGTGGCTCTGACCACATCGTTCTTGGTATTATAATAGTTCTCTGATGCCACCTGATCGTAGAGCTTCTCGCTCAAATCAGTACAACTTGTCATGGCAAGTGTACCAAAAGCAGCAGATACAATATAATTGAATATTTTCATTGTTTCTATATTTTTAGATGATTATCAGATATCTACGTTCAAGCCAATGATAAACTGGCGGGTAGATGGATAGTAGTCACGAGAACCTTGTCCACTTGGGGTGAGTCCGTTCACCTGATAGGTAGAAGGATCTACACCGCTAAACTTGGTAAGGGTGAACACGTTCTTTACAGTACCATATACTCTAATGCGGTCGATGAAACGACACTTCTGCAAATTGAGCGTATAGCCCAATGTAATCATGTCGAGCTTCAAGTAGTCACCTCTCTCCAAGAAGTAATCACAAACCACAGGGTTGGCATTGCCTGAAATCTTGAAGTTCTTGCCGTATGCCTTCTGCAAGCGATTGCCAGTGAAGTTGCGGTTGGCATAATAGAAATCGTGGATGTTGAAGATGTCATATCCAAACGCACCACGGAAGAACAACGACAAGTCGAAGTTGCGGTAGCGGAAGTTCTGGCTGGAAGACAAGGTAAACTTAGGCAAACCATTGCCCACCTTCACACGGTCGTCTGCCGTTGCTTGGGAAGCACGGATGATGTCACCGCTCTTGTCATAGACCAACCACTCGCCATCCTCTGTATGACCAGCATATCTCCACATATAAAAGTTACCGATAGACTCGCCTTTCTCAATGCGCTGCAAGTTGTAGTAAGGATATGGATCAGAAGTACCTACCTCATCATAATAGTCCTGACCTACAAACTGGGAGTTGCTGAAGCTTACGAACTTATTCTGCATGGTAGAACCGATGAGGTTGAAGTCGTAAGAGAAATCCTTGGTAGTAACTGGACGGAAATTGAGGTCAAACTCAAAACCGTAGTTCTTCATCGTACCTACATTGACGAATGTATTGTCGAAGAGGTATGGAGGAACAGATACCTTGTAGTCACCCAACAAGTCTTGCTGTTTGCGGTTGAAGTAGTTCAAAGAACCATAGATGCGATTGTTGAGCAAAGAGAAGTCGATACCTACGTTCCAGTTCTTACCCTTCTCCCACATCAAGTCAGGGTTCACATTCTTGGCTGGACCCCAAACCTGGAAGAACTTACCATTATATATATAGTAGCCAAATCCATTCATGGTATTCAATGACTTGTAGCTATCGAAGTTTTGGTTACCCGTCACACCATAGTCGGCACGAAGTTTCAAGTCGCTGATCCACTTGATGCCCTTCATAAACTTCTCATCAGAGATACGCCAACCAGCTGATACAGCAGGGAAGTTACCCCACTTGTGGTTAGCACCAAACTTAGAGGAACCCTCGTGGCGAAGAGAAGCGGTGAACATATACTTGCCAGCGAAGTCGTAGCTTACACGACCGAAGAAAGCGATGAGCTTGGCATCGTTCTTGTAACTGCCCATGTTTACCTCACCTTCTTCCTTATTAAACTCACCAGCACCCAAGTTGTCTGGACCCAGAGCATCATTAGGGAAATCCTTGTTGGATGCGTTCAAACCAGAATACTGAGAATACTGGTAAGAGTAACCTGCCATAGCCTTCACATTGTGTTTGCCGAAACTACCGCTATAGTTGTTGAGCCACTCTACTACATACTGGCTCTCCTTGCTGGAAGAACGACTAGCCTCACCTTCGCGACCACTTTCGATGGCAATGGTGCTGGTAGAAGGACGGAACCAAGAGGCATCATGAGTATATTGATGGTCAGCGAACATCACCTGTGTAGAGAGATGATGATTGCCAGATGCATTCTTTGCCAACAAAGGCAAGAGGTTCAACTTAACGGTACCATCCCAGTCGATCAAACGGATATCATCCTTATCAGTCTCCAAGAGTTGACGCTCCACAGGATTGGAACCCACAACCTGACCCTTGAAGTTATAATAACGAATCGGATTATCTGGATCCATCAAAGGAGTAGTTGGGTTAGCCTCAAGAGCATCCTTGAATACGCTGTAATCAGCCTTGTCGCTGTAGATGACACGAGGAGCGACATTGGCAGTAATGGTGAAGAGTCCACCCTTGGTGGTATGCATGATGTTGGCACGAGCGCCATACTCCTGACGACGAGAACGAAGGTCGATACCCTTGGCATCACGATAATCGGCACTCACACGATAGTTGCTCTTGTCATTGCCACCACTGAGGGTCAGGGTATGCTGCATGGTAGTACCTGTACGGCTGACGGCATCAAGCCAATCTACATTACCGCCGAGGTCAACGCCAGAGTCACCCCATCCCAGACGAACATCACGGAAATCCTGAGCGTTCATCATCTTCAGGTCTTTCACCATCGTGTTCCAAGTATAAGAGGTAGAGTAAGAAGCGTGCGTTCTGCCGTCCTTGCTTCCCTTCTTGGTCGTTACCAAGATGACACCATTGGAACCACGAGTACCATAGATAGCAGAGGCTGCACCATCCTTCAATACGTCGAAAGAAGCGATGTCATTAGGATTGATGTTGGTGAGGTTGCCACCTGGCACACCGTCAATCACAATCAGAGGTCCATTGCCTGCGGCACGAGAGGAGACACCACGAATCTGGATGCTTGCCTGATTGTTTGGGTCGCCCACCGCGGTATTGGTGATGCTCACGCCCGACACCTTACCCTGGATCATCATAGATACATCAGGAGAACTGATGGTGAGGAAGTCTTTCTCGCTTACGTGAGAGATGGCAGAGGTAAGCTCTTTCTTGTCCATCGTACCGTAACCGATAACAACGACCTCATTGAGCACACCAGCATCTTCTTTCATGGTAACATTGATTTTCTTGCGTCCCTTTACCGCCTCGGTAAGAGACTCAAAACCCACGTATGAGAATACTAAGGTAGCCTTAGGAGAAACCTCGATGGTATACTTACCATCCATGTCTGTAACGGCACCTGCCTTGGAAGAAGATGTCCTTACATTTACACCTATCAGAGGCTCACCAGAAGCATCAGTGACAGTACCCTGCACTTTCAGCATTTCCTGCGCCAAAAGCGTAAGCGGCATCAGCATGCATAAGCATAACAGTGCGGTTGTCTTTTTTAGAAATGTTTTCATATGCTTTACTTTTTAGTTAATGTATATACTTTTCGGTTAGTAACCTTAATTAATCTATCTTATCTATTGCAGTCGCAGGACTATACTCCACGACGACTTTTCGTTCCAGCGAACAACTTCCCGAAGGTACTTCCACCGTAGTGCAATGAGTAGCCTCATCATAGCTGAAAGTTGCACTCACACCATCCACTTGGGCTGAGATAGGAGCAGAAGTATTATAGATGTGCATCACATAAGAACGGTTCTGAGGAGCTTTGCTTACTGAACCTTGACGTTCCGAGATGATGTATTCACCTCTGTTGCCATCACAAACTTGCTTCAAGGAAGTCTTGGCATAATCGGTAGCATAATCAGCATTGTCACCATCATCCTCATAAAGAGAACCTTCACCATTGGCACCAGCCACCACATGAAGCACCAAGTTATCAGGACGTTCCGTAACATTCATCACTGTAGATGGATTGAAAGGAATGACCGAACCTTCACGGAAGAAATAAGGTATCTGTTCTTCTGTAAATGTCATTGTGCGCTTGCATGGGCCTTCTATCATCTCATGAGTAGATGCACTCCACCATTTACCTTCAGGGAACCAGATTTCCTTATTGGTCTTTCCGTCACTCCCTGCTTGAGCCGTGATAGGAGCCACCAAGATGTCATCACCAAAGAAATACTCTCCATCGTATGTGTAAGCCTCCTCTACCTCTGGATACTCATAATAGAGTGGACGGCAAAGAGAGATACCTGTTTCATATGTCTTGCGAGCCATCGTATAGATGTATGGGAACAAAGTATAACGCAAACGCACTGCCTTCAATATGGTAGGGAAATTAGAGAACTTCCAGATTCTACGTTCGATGCGGTCATCACTTGTGGCATGAGTACGGAAGATTGGGGTAAACACGCCAAACTGAATCCAGCGTAACACGAGGTTAGGATTGTTGACAAGTTCTTCACTTGAATACATGTGACCTCCCAGGTCGTGTCCCCAATAACCGTAACCAACATTAGAAGCCGTTGCTGTGAAGTATGGCTCAAATGCCAAAGCGTCATAACTGATATTGGCATCACCCGAGAAACCTATCTGATAACGATGGCTACCCAAACCTCCCCAACGATGGAAGATGACAGGACGATGGCCGGTACGCTTCGCTGCCTCATTATAGAACACATGGTTGCACCAGAATGTCTCACTCAAAGAGTTGGTATATGGACTCGTAAGATGCTGTTGCCAATCTATCCACCAGAAATCTACGCCTTCTTTTTCATGGTCACGGATGATATTCTTAAAGAAAGACTTTGTAAAATCTGTATAATCAAGACTCCAGTTGATGGTGTTCTTATCATCATTGAGATACTTGCCACCCAATTCGGACTTCATTGCCGCAAAATAAGATGGAGACTCCACCTCATTGATTCCATCGGCAGGATGCAAGTTGAGAGCAGTCTTAAAGTTCTGTTCGTGCATCTCTGAAAGTAATTGGGTAGCATTTGGAATCAAGTTTGTATTCCAAGACCAACCAGTCCAACCTCCACGACCTTCCGAACCACTGTAAGCATTACCATTCCAATGCCAATCCATGTCGAGAATCATCACATCAGTAGGAATCTTGTTCGTCTTCAAGTCCTTCATGATATTGCGATAATCATCTGCCGAATAAGAGGCATACTTACTATACCAATATCCAAACACATAGTCTGGAGGCAAAGGTATGTCACCTGCTATCTTTGTAAAGTCGGCTATTGCCTTCTTGTAATTGTGACCATAACCCAAGAAATAGGTGTCCATTGCATGATTGTCTGCACGGTCAGCCCACCAACTATATCCAACTTCCGTACTTGGCACCAATGCGTATGAACGTCCACCATCTGCACGAGAGGAACTCCAAGAGTCGTCTATCACTGCCCAACCAGAACGTGACACAAGACCGTTTTCCATCTCTGAACGCTTGCTATCGCCCATCAGTCCATCCAAAGTACGGCAGGTTCCCTTCAGGTTCAATGGGTCTGGCTTACCTGGATACCATACGGACTGAACACCGTCACCGTTGACTGCAATGGTAAGGTTCGTGGAAGAAGCTGATATTGTACGAGGGTCTGTACCCTTGCGATACTTCAACTTCAAGTTGGATGTTGTTATATATAAATAGGTATCGTCTTCAGTTTTTGTAAATTGAGGAACATCCAAATTACGATTGACAACCGTAAATGTTGCTTGATCCTCAAACGTACCCTTTGCACTATACTCAATGCGTATCATCTCAGGAGTAAGCACGGTGAAACGAGCATTGCCACATTTCACGATAGCATTGGTTGCAGCCACAGGATTGTTGCTTACAAAACCTTGCGCTGTTACCGTAAGAAATGCAGCACAAGCAATGAAAGCGAAAGATAATAATCTCTTCATGTTCAAATAGTTCTTTAATTGTTAGTTATGTTATTATAAATTCCAAATACAGCCTTGTCGGCGTTGTTGGTTGCAAAGATAGGGCTTTTTTTAATAGGTTATAACACCGTACACCAAAAATACAAATATGTACAAACAACACTTGTGCTGAATATCAGACACTTATGATATTCAGCACAAGAGAAAAATACAAACCCTATCCAAAGGGTATTTCGCATATATTAAAGAGATTTTAATCTATTTTAGCTACTCTTTCTTCAAAATCCTCAGGATAAAGAGAGCGTAAACGGATGCGAGAACGATAAGAATATACCGTCTGCTTGGAACATCTCAAGAAAGCAGCAATCTTCTCATTCTCCACAATACCCAAACGCAACAAGGCATAGATGCGTAACTCTGTGTTAAGTCGGCCGACCTTCTTGGGTTGAATATTCTCGTCTTCCTTCATCAAACCATTGAAGGACACAACAAACTCTGGAAAGATTCGGAGGAAGATACGGTCGAAGTCCTCAAAGAACTCTTCGATTTCATCCTCCACGATGGAACTTGACTTCAAACGTCTATAGAGTTCCTGCAGTCCTCCATTGGCAGCCAACTTATTGAGTGAACGTCGATAAGCATCCAACTTATCTATATAAGCCGAACACTTGTTCATAAACTCCATGATATAGATATTCTTAATCTTATTACTCTCGAAGAGTGAGCTATTGGTCTCTTGCAGAGCCGTATTGGCTTCGTTCAGTTTGTCATTGGTAGAAGCCAATTGTGTATTGAGAGAATTCAACTTCTGGTTCATCTCATTCAAACTCTTGTTTGACTCTTCCAAGGCACGGCGAGCATGGGCGATTCGATGCAACTGCTTACGAGTATAAATCATCAAAGCCCCCACCAGCAGCAAGAGGAAGCTCACGATAATCAATCCTAAGGTGATATGTGCTCGCTCGGACTTGCGCATGGCATCATACGCATTATCTATAATAGGCAAAGCATCAGAAACCTCAATAATACGTAGTCTCGCATTACAAAAGGTAGCATCCTCCATCGACTTTCTCATATACAAGTAAGCACGAGTTACATCCCCCTCCTCATATAATAAGGTGGCAAGACGACGAAGCGACACATACTCCTTGATACTATTTTTCAAATCAGACATGGCTGAAATGATGAGATACTGCTTTTCCTTATCCTTGTCATTTATCTGGCGATAAATATCAGAGATAGAATAAGCCACATATCCCATCTCTCGGTCATCCACCGTCAACTTTTTATAAGAAGCAAGGAGAATATGCAACGCATCTGTATATTTCTGATTCGTTATCAAGAACTCAGCCTTGTCCCAATCGCTCTTCAAGCCATTTAAGTTCTTGAGCGAATCTCGGTAAAGCAAACGCCTCCGCTCATAGTATTCACGCTGGATAGAGGTTATCGCTGTTTGACGAAGTGCCTCGTAAAGTTGGCCATACAAACTATAATAGTATAGGCGCATATCATTGGACATCAAACTGACATCCAATGCCGAAAGTATTCTGTTCGCCTCCAAACAGTTGCCACTCTTGGTAAAGATACCCGCAATATCCAACTCAGAATAGACACTGTCCTCATAAACATTCAATTTCTTTGCCAAACTAAGTTTTCGTTCCGCATACACGTATGCAGAATCCAACTTAAAAGGATAGTATTTAGCGAAGATGTCACGAGACACCGCCAATCTTTCCTCATCATTATTCGCTCTACGAAGCTTTTGCTTCAACACGTCAATCCTCTGCTCGTACTTATGAGTATAAACGCTACTGTTCTTGATGACCACATCAAGTTCCTCAAGTGTGTACACTTTGCAATACAGGGGAGTGGCAAGGGCAAAAGTATCCATGCACAGAGCTATCACCGTCAATAATAGTACTTTGAGTACCCCATTCATTTCATATTTACTATAGTTTTCCTTTGCCATAATTTAATATTTCCTTATTTCCGCAACACTATAATTTAATGTTTTTTATAAGCACCTGAGCAACAAAAAGTTGCTCAGGATTTTGCCATGTCAGAAATTTCACTTATCTTAGTGTTGCAAAATAAAAACAAACAAAATTCTGAATGGCATGGCAAAAATACAAATAAAATCCGAGAAACTCACTCCTTTTGGGAGAATTTTGTCGCTTTGCAAGCAAAATTCCACTAAACCCTATAGGTTGCGGATTTGAGGATAAGGGCGTATACAGAAAGGTTTGCCAGCGTATTATACTATCTTGGCCCCCTAGCATTGATATTAACGCAAAAAACGTTAAAAACGACAAGATTCTCAGGGAAAAGCATTGCCTTATCCTAGGAAATGTGTATTTTTGCACCTACGGAAACCTAGGAAACGTGTAAAATACAAGATTACAAAACCTAGGAAACGTGTAAAATCCAACACTCTCAAAGCTAGGATACGTGCAACAACAAGAATACCAAGAAGTTATGAAACGTAAAATCTATAGTCAATTATTAGAATGGAAATCAGACGACAATGGGCAGAATGCATTGCTCATTGATGGGGCACGACGTGTCGGTAAAAGCTATATCGTAGAGGAATTTGCCAAGAACGAATACGAATCGTATATCTTGATAGACTTCAACAATACGATGCAGCAAGTATTAGATCTGTTTAGGAACTACCTATACGACCTTGATACTTTCTTTATGTACTTACAACTCTACTTCAATGTAAAGTTAACAGCGCGCAAGTCGCTAATCATCTTCGATGAAGTACAGGCATTTCCTGAAGCGAGAGCCGCCATCAAGTATCTTGTCAAAGATGGACGATACGACTATATTGAAACTGGTTCACTTGTTTCCATCAACAAGAATGTCAAAAACATCATGATTCCATCCGAAGAAATCAGAATAAACATGTATCCGATGGATTTTGAAGAATTTCTTTGGGCTATGGACGAAGAGGCAATCATGCAACTCATCAAAAAACAATTTACCAAGCTTAAGCCTCTTGGTACCGACATGCATCGCAAGGCTATGACCTTATTCCGTCAATATATGATAGTAGGAGGCATGCCTAAGGCTGTAGATACCTATGTAAAGACTCGCGATTTTACAAAAGTTGATACAATAAAGCGTGCAATAATAAGCCTTTACAGAAACGACATTCAAAAATACGCAGAAGGCAACGAGGTAAGAGTAACGAGCATCTTTGATCTGATTCCAAGCCAGCTTCAGAAACACGAGAAGAAATTCCGCCTGTCTGAAATAAAGGCTGGTGCCAGAATGCGTGAGTACGAGGGGGCTTTCTTTTGGCTGAACGAAGCTATGGTTGCAAATATCTGTTACGGAGCAACAGAGCCAAACATCGGGCTTAATCTCAAGCTGGAAAACTCAAGTTTGAAATGTTACATGGCAGATACAGGTTTGCTAATCAGTATGGCTTTCGATGAGAATCGGATCATGCAGGAATCACTTTACAAGAAACTGATGATGGACAAGCTGGAAGTTAACGAGGGGATGCTTGTTGAGAATATCGTAGCACAGATGTTGAGGGCAAAGGGGCACAAGCTGTTTTTCTATTCCAACTATTCACGTGAGGCAGAAGACAGAATGGAAATCGACTTTCTGATAGCGAAGTCTTCGATTACGAGCAAGCACAACATCTCGCCAATAGAGGTAAAGTCTACCAATCGTTATACCATTTCATCTTTGGAAAAGTGTGTCAGAAAGTACAAGAATTACCTATCGACTCCTTACGTCATTCACACCTCAGACTTAGCGGAAAAAGATGGGATAGTATATCTGCCACTCTATATGACACCCCTGCTATAAACCAGAGCT
The DNA here is from genome assembly GCA_052349145.1 of Segatella copri. GTDB lineage: Bacteria > Bacteroidota > Bacteroidia > Bacteroidales > Bacteroidaceae > Prevotella > Prevotella copri_V. The sequence continues at coordinate 104,752 of DAWDQD010000003.1, forward strand.
AGAAGAGGGCGTGCAAAGACTATATCTTGCACACCCTCTTTTATTCCCTATCCCTACAATATCTCCAACTGATCCTTTACCGCCTTATAACAGCGGCGGGAAACCATGATTTCCTCATGGTCGAAAGGAGGAGAAAAGATGCAGCGGAGCGTATAATTCTCGATGCAGAGAAGATAATCGAGATTGATGATGCAATCCTGACGAACCTGAGCCAGAGAAGGCGACATGGAAAGGATGGTCTTTGCCGTGGCCTGCCTCTTCAATTTATAAACCTGCCCATTCGACAACTTCAACTGCCAAAGATGAGTAGCCTCATCAAAAGTGCAACTGAACACATCATCGGGCTTCAACAACAATAAACCCGAAATGGTCTGAATGGCAAGACGCTTGGCTGCTGTTCCCAGCATCCCATTCATTCCCGAAAAATCCTGAGCCTTCTGAGAAGCCAAGACTGATTCAGAAGAACAGGAAGAGGACTCTGGAACGGAAGAAGCATCTTCATCCACATCATCTCCATCTTTCATTTTCTGCCGGATTCGGTCTACCACTAGTTCAAACTCATCCTGCTGATAAGGTTTCAACAGGAAATCGAAGGCAGAGGCTCTGAGCGCATCAATCATATACTTATCGAAGGCGCTGTAAAATACTACGATAAGTTCCATCGGATTTTCATCTCTCAGAGATTGCAACACCTCAAAACCCGTCTGTCCAGGCATTTCAACATCGATGAACAGCACATCGGGCTGTATGCTCATCACCAGATTCTTTGCCGATACCGCCGAAGAGGATGTGGCAATCACCTCAAAATCTTCCAGAGTTGCCAAATCATCCTGCAACCTGTGGATGCTCTGTGGTTCATCGTCCACAATCACAACCTTAATTCTATCTTGCATGTTATTTTCGTTTTAAATTCTTATGAAAAGTTTCTTACTTAAAGACATTATAATCGTAATTACATGGAACTCCGATACTTACACATATTCCTCTATTCCTGGTACCACCCTCCTCTTCTGATGCTCCTCTGTTGCTCTGCATCTTGAAAAACATCTTGCGTTCGTTGCTTGCATTAAGCATTTCGATGGTACTGTTCAGAATTCTCAATCCGGTTCCCGTACTGGCAGCACAATTTTTCTTTTCTTGCCAACGGTACCCGAAACTCCACATCCGTTGTCTGTAACATCTATGCGGAGCATATCGTCCTCAACCCAGATGTTTACATCCAGCAAAGGCTTATCTCCCGTCTCTTTCATTCCCACAAAAGCATGTTTCAAAGCATTCTCTACAGGAATCTGGATAATCATAGACGGCAGCATGAGCTTCATATCCACATCCTTGGCAACAGGGACTGAGGCATCGGAAGGAACGGATTGGTTTCATGGCGAAGAGTAGAATAGCTCGTCACCATCTGCAGTTCCTCTTCCAAACTTACCGCCATCTTATCGCATGTAAGCAAGTAGGAACGGAGTATTTGTATCAGGAGATGAAGCGGCTTGACATCAACTTCCTTCGGAAGATTAGAGACAAAGATATTGAGCACATTAAACACGAAGTGAGGCGGGAAACGATTGCGCACATTCTCCATCTTCAGCGCCATCATCCGGTTCATCTCCTCCTGATGCTGTTGCTTGTTGCGCAACATTTTGTATCGGAGAAAAGCGATGCGAGCCAACACGCTCATTAGCAGCAAACCGATGACCAGTAACAGGATAACGCTAAAGGATCTTACCTCTGCCTGCGGGGTGTGAAGGGAGAAGCAAGCGGCAAGCAACAGCATAAGAGCGAATATGCACAGAAGGCACAGTCCGTTCTTAATCTGCATCGTCATTATCTTTCTATATACGCTTACCATGATAGACTATTTAAATGAATTTATGTTTCAGTTGCGAAAGTACAACAAAAAATCCAAATAAACAAAAAAATAACTGAAAAACTCATTTTTTATATAAAATATGAACTAAAATGCGTTTAAATGTGTATCTTTGTAGCATGGAAATGCAATTATTCAAAAATATAGAACTAAATAATATACCTGAAAGGATGAACAATCCATTCAGCTACGAACCTCATCCGCTCTGCATCGAAGCATGCAGAGAGTTGCAGGATGAACTCTCACAGCGAAACGACTGGCGGAAGGAAATAGACCGTGGAAAGATGTTCGGCGTACTTATCGTAGAAGCCGACAACAGTAAGATTGGCTATCTGAGAGCTTATAGCGGACAGATTGGCGGCAGAAGCGACTGGGAAGGTTTTGTGCCAGCCGTTTTCGATTATCTTCAACCCGACGGATATTTCAAGGTACATGAGGCTGAGATTTCGGAAATGAACCAGCAAATCAGACAGTTTGAAGCCAACAAAAACCTGATAAAGGCGAAAAACCTGATTGATGATTTGCAGCAAAAGCGCCAGGAAGTTATCGCAAACTATCAGACAAAGATAAAAGAAGCAAAGGAAAAGCGAGATGCAAGGCGCCAGGAAGCCCTTTCGGCAGGAACGCCCCTGAGCGAGGAAGAGGAGAAAGCGATGATAAAAGAGAGCCAGTTTATGAAGGCAGAGCTGAAGAGGCTGAAAAAGTCGATAAACGAAAAGACGGCGTACGAAACGCTATATGAAAACTACGAAAAGGATTTGAAAAGTGCGAAACAGCTCCGCAAACAGTTATCTGAAGAACTTCAGCAATGGCTGTTTTCGAAATTCCAGATGCTGAATGCGGAAGGAGAAACCAAGGACCTGCTGGAGATTTTCAAGGACGAGGCGGTTAAGATTCCACCTGCCGGAAGTGGAGAATGCTGCGAACCGAAACTGCTGCAATATGCCTACCAGCATGGCTACAAGCCTCTGCAGATGGCGATGTTCTGGTGGGGAGAGAGTCCGAAAGAAGAAATCAGACATCATCTTCAGTTTTATCCTGCCTGCAACGGAAAATGCAAACCGATACTACATTGGATGCTGCCTAAAACAGTCTTTGAAACCCAACAGACCGAAACTACTATATATAATAAGGTGGAAACGCTCTACGAAGACCGTGAACTGGCAGTCATCTATAAGCCCGAAGGTTTACTCTCGGTTCCGGGGAAAGATGCAGCCCAGCCTTCCGTCTACGCTCTGATGCGCAGAAAATATCAGGAAGCTACCGGTCCGCTCATCGTCCATCGTCTGGACATGGCAACAAGCGGACTGATGATTGTTGCCAAGACCGAATTTGCCTATCATCGCCTGCAGAAGGAGTTTCTGAATCATCGGGTTCAGAAGAAATACGTAGCCATCGTTTGCGGAAAAGACAAGGAATCGTGCAACCGGATTCTGAAAGAAGCTGAAGGCGGAAGAGGTTACATCTCGCTCCCCCTGATAGCAGATTTCCTAGACCGTCCACGACAAATGGTAAACCGCGAACAGGGCAAGGAAGCCATTACAGAATACGAGATTCTAGAGCGTATTGACGATACCCATCTTCGCCTGGCGCTCTATCCTAAAACGGGCAGAACGCACCAGCTGAGAGTGCATTGTGCTCATCAGGAAGGTCTGAATGCCCCTATCATCGGCGATCCGCTCTATGGCAACGAGCCGGCAACAAGACTGCATCTTCATGCAGAGGAAATCACATTTGAGCACCCGATGACGGGAAAGAAGATGACTATAACAAGAAAGGCTGATTTCTAACCGAAACCAGCCTTTCTTCATATCTGCGGATGACAGAATCCGCAGAAACAGATGAAAACATCGTAACATCAGACAAAGAACATCACGATAACCTGAGCTATCACCACTCTGATAAACATGCCGAGCGGATAAACCGTAGCATAACTGATACTTGGCGTATCGCCATCCAGCGTCTCGTTGGCGTAAGTAAGCGCCATCGGATTCGCCATACTTCCACAGAGGATTCCGCAGATACTGCCGAAGTCATACTTCTTGGTCTTCAGGATGATAAGACCTACGACAACCACAGGCACAACCGTGATGAGGAAGCCGATGCCTACCCACATCAAACCTTCCGGACGGACTACCGTCTGGAAGAACTGTCCACCAGCTGCCAAACCCAAGCAACCGAGATAGAGGGCAAGACCCAGTTCTCGCAGCATCAGACCCGCACTTCGCGTCATGTAAGAGATGAAATGCACACGAGGACCGAGCGCACCAATCAGAATACCCATCACGATAGGACCGCCAGCAATACCCAGACGTACAGGAGCCGTCATTCCAGGAATATCCAGAGGAATGGTTCCCACAGCAAGACCGAGAATGATTCCGAGGAAGATGGCGCCGAGGTTTGGCTCGTTCAGAGTCTTTACGGCATTACCCAGGAACAGCTCTACATGGTCGATACCCGTAGGGTCGCCAACTACCGTCAGGCGGTCGCCGTACTGCAAACGGAGATCATCGGTAGCCAGCAGACGGATATCACCACGAAGCACTCGGCTCACATTCACGCCATAGGAATTTCGCATCTGCAGACTGCCCAGGCGCTTACCGTTCAGTCCCGGACGGGTTACAACGATAATGCGGCTTTCTACCTTCGCATCAATCGCATTCCAGTCTACCTTATCATTATTCCACTCCTTATCCACCTTCTTTCCGAAGAGAATCTGCATCGCCGAAACCTCGTCCTTATTGGTAACCACGAGCACATTATCATTCGTATGAAGAACCGTATCAGCCTGAGGAACTATCACCTGTTCGCCTCTCCACACACGGGAGATGATGAACTTGCGATGCGTCATCATCGTAATCTCTGCGATGGTATTGCCGTTCAGGGCAGGATTCACGATTACGTATTGTCCGATAGACGTATGGTCGTCGTCATCATTTTTGCGAATCTCCAGATCTTCCGGTTTCACAAAGAGTTTGCGCAAGAGCATCATCGCCAGGATAACGCCCACAACACCCAACGGATAAGTAACGGCACAGCCCAGAGCCGCACCTTCGCTAGGCAAGCCCAACTGCTGCAACGCCTGCTGGGCAGCACCAAGGGCAGGCGTATTGGTTGTGGCGCCACACAGAATGCCCATCATATCAGGCAGACTGATTGGCAAAATCCAGCACAAGCCGAGCGAGAACAAGGTTCCCACCAGGATGACAGCCAGACTCCAGAGATTGAGCGAAATGCCTTCGTGACGCATCGAACCGAAGAAGTTAGGACCCACATAAAGACCCAGCACATACACAAACATGGTAAGACCGAAGCTTTCTGCAAACTCCAGCATGTTCTGGTCAATAGAGAGACCGAGATGACCCGCTATAATACCCACGAAGAATACGAAGGCTATGCCAAGGGAGATTCCTTTGACATGAATCTTGCCGAGGGCAAGACCCAAAGTACAAATCAAAGACAGGATGACGATGCCTTGCACCGCCGAATGCACGTTGATTAAATTATCAAACCACATAATGTTTCTTTATATCTATTCTAGATAATATTTTAAAATTGCTTTTTCTTGATGCAAAGGTACATTAAAATGCGAGCAAAACAAAATAATTCCCATTTTTTTTTTGTATTATTCTCGATTTGCAGTACCTTTGCATCCGCAAAATGTAATAAGAATGAAAGATATTTGTTGTATTGGGCACGTAACAAAGGATAAAATCGTGACCCCGAGCAGTACGGTTTACATGGCTGGCGGCACCTCTTTTTATTTTGCCTACGCCATCAACCAATTGCCAAAGGATGTAAGTTTCTCGCTCATTACGGCGATGGCTCCTACCGAGAAGGAACCGGTTGAAAAGATGCTCAAGGCTGGAATAGACGTCACCTTGAACCCATCGCGCAATACGGTTTTCTTCGAGAATATTTATGGCGATAATCCTAACGACCGTAAGCAGCGTGTGCTTGCCAAGGCAGATCCTTTCACCATCCAGCAGCTGGAGCATGTAGAGGCCAAGGTCTTCCACCTGGGCAGTCTGCTGAGCGATGATTTCTCGCCAGAAGTGGTTGCCTTTCTTGCCAAGAAGGGAAAAGTTTCCATCGATGTGCAGGGATATCTGCGCGAGGTGAGAGACGAGAAAGTTTACGCCATCGACTGGAAGGACAAGCTAGATGTGCTCAAGAACACCTATTATCTGAAGGTGAATGAGACCGAAATGGAGACCATTACCGGACTGAAGGACCCGAAGGAAGCCGCCAAGCTGATTCATGCCTGGGGCGTAGCCGAGGTTATCATCACCCTGGGTAGCGAGGGTTCGCTGGTTTATGTAGATGATACGTTCTACGACATTCCAGCCTATCCTCCTCATGAAGTAGTAGATGCTACCGGATGCGGCGATACCTATTCGGCAGGTTATCTCTACAAGCGCCTGCAGGGAGCCAATCCGGTAGAAGCCGGCAAGTTTGCGGCAGCCATGTGTACCATCAAGCTGGAGCACAGCGGACCATTCAACCGCACCATCGAAGATGTAATGAAAATCATCAGATAACAGACGGGGCAATCCCCACTTTGAAGAGAAAGGCAGTTTCCTACATGCAGGAAACTGCCTTTTTTCTTTGAGTTCACCCTCCTTTTAGCCTCTGAAAATATGTTGTTTAGCAACTTTTTCCATATATGGACCATTATGAACTTGTATAACACCACATTTTTTCATACCTTTGCAGAGTAAATGAAACTGACAGTTCCAGATACACCTAGGAAAAGTAATCATATTAAACAAAGAAATCATGAAACAGAAGAAGCATCTAGCAATCGTAGGGAGCATGCTACTCGCGTTAACCGCATGCTCTGGTGGCAGTTCCGAACTGGACCCGACACCAAAGCCTACCCCTGCAGCAAAAGTACCTATCAACATCAGCACTTCGATACAAAGCCGTGCTACAGATCTGGCTTTCGAAGCGGGCGACCAGATAGGCCTGTTTGTCGTCAACCATCAAGCCGACGGCTCTGCCGCAACACTCCAAACGACAGGTAACTATATAGACAACACGAAATTCACCTATGATGGAACCTGGAAGGCTGCAACTCCAACCTACTGGAAAGACAACAGCACCCCCGCCGATTTCTACATTTATTATCCATATACAAGTTCTATCAGCAACATAGAGGCGATGCCTTGGACTGTAAATGCAGACCAGAGTACAACGGAAAAATACAAGGCTAGCGAACTTCTGATAGGCAAGACGATGGATGTGACTCCTACCGAAAACGCCGTGAAGATAGACGCCAAACACGTGTTGAGCCAGATGATTATCAACCTCGTGGCAGGAAACGGATTTACAGAGGCTTCGCTTGCTGCAGCCAAGATTAGCGTAAAAATCAACCGTCTGAAAACACAGGCTACAGCCAATCTTTCTACAGGTGCCGTAACAGCCAAGGGCGATGATACAGACCTCATTCCGCTCAAGGAAGAAGGCAACAGCTACAAGGCGCTCATCATTCCGCAAGCCGTAGGCGAAGGAAATCTCATTACCGTAAATGTTGACGGCAGAGATTTCAATCTTCCTAAGTCATCCAAGTTTTCCGCTTTCGAGGCTGGCAAGAAGCATAAGTTTACCGTTACGCTCAGCAAGACCAGCAACGGCGTGAATGTAAACATCAGCAAGTGGGAAGACGACGGTATCGACTATGGTGGTACAGCCGAATAAAAAAGTACAGACGATTTTCTATCCTAGAAATAATACGAGATGATCTTTCTTCTAGAGAAAAGTCATCTCCCCAAAACGAATTATTTATGAAAAGAGTAAAACATACCTTATTATATCTGCTTGCGGCAGGAGCCATGCTTCTGACAGGCTGTAGCGATGACTTCTTCGGCGACAAGACCGAGCAGCACGACAGCAACCGCATCCAACTCTCGAGCGATATCGACCAGCTTGCCGTAACCCGCGTCAACGACAACGGTTTCTGCAACGGCGACGTGATGGGCGTTTATATCGTAGATTACGAGGGAAACAAGCCTGGAACCTTGAAGGTAAACGGCAACCGTGGCGATAATGTGCGCCACACTTTCGATGAGCCTAACTATAAGTGGAACTCCGCTTATGACCTTTTCTGGAAAGACAAGCATACGCATATTGATGTGTATGGTTACTATCCTTTTGCCAATCCTGAGAGCATAGAGGATTATCAGTTTGAGGTTCAGAAAGACCAGAGCAAGGCAACCGAGAATGGCGAAATGGGTGGCTACGAAGCGAGCGATTTTCTCTGGGGCAAAGTGTCAGATGTGGCTCCTACCACCAGCGTAATCCGTTTGCCTATGGCGCATCGCATGTCTAATGCCCGTGTTACCCTGATTCAGGGTTCCGGCTTTGCTGAGGGCGAATGGGCGAATCTGGAGAAGATTGTTCTGACAGCCAACGTAGCCCGCAAGGCAAGCATCAACCTTTCTACTGGCGAAATCAAGACAGCAGGTGCTGTAGAGAACACCATGACCATCCCATCTCGTACTAACGACGAGTGGCGCACCATCGTGGTTCCTCAAACCGTGGCTGCCGGCACAACCCTCTTCAGCATCACCATCGGCGGCGTACCTTATAAGTTCACTAAGAACGAGGCTTTTACCTATGTATCTGGCAAGATGATGAACTTCGGTATCAAAGTAGATAAGCAGACCGGAAGCGGCGCTTACAAACTTACTTTGGTAAGCGAAAGCATTACTCCTTGGGAGAATGATTTGGTAAGCCATGATGCTACGGCGAAGGAGTACGTGGTTATCAACTCAACGAAAGGGCATCTGAAAGAGGCGATTGCTGCGGCTAATAAGGACTATACCAAGATTAAGAATCTGAAGATTACGGGTGAAATTAGTGCACAGGATTTCTATTTTATGAGAGATTCTATGGAGAATCTTGCGGCATTGAATTTAAAGGAAGTAATTATTAGAGGTGGAGAACAGAGATTGACAGGTGGAGCTCAAGGAATGTATCCACATAATGATTATGAAATTCCATATGAAGCATTACGAGGCAAGAAATCTTTAAATCTTCTTGTTCTTCCTGACAAATTGACTAAAATAGGAATTGCTGCATTTGCAGACGACCAAAATATAACGGGTTCTCTGATTATTCCAGAAGGAGTTACGGAAATAGAAGTCGGTGCATTCTATGATTGCCGTTCTATGAATGGAACTCTTTCACTACCAAGTACACTCAAATATTTAGGACGAGGTATTGACCTTTGGTGGTATGGAGGTGTGTTCACGTATTGTGGTTTTACGAGTGAGCTCATATTGCCAAATAACCTCGAATGCATTGCAGGCAATAACACTTTTGCTGGTTGTGAAGGCTTACATGGAGAGTTAAGGTTCCCTGAAAAACTTACAGAAATTAGCGATGGAGCATTTAATGGATGCAAAAGCTTAACTGGTAGTATTACAATACCGCAAGGTGTTCACAAATTACCAACTAGTGTTTTCCAGTTTTGTGACAATCTGAATGGAACACTAACTCTTCCTGATGGTATAACGTCTATTGGATACAACTGTTTCCAAGGCTGTGCCTTAAAAGGCGAACTTAAATTGCCGAAAAACTTAACAGTTATTGCTGACGAAGTCTTCAATGGTTGTGATTTCTCAGGGGAACTTGTTCTGCCAAAAACGGTTAGAAGCATTGGTAAAAGAGCATTTGCCAACAACTGGCGATTAATGGGTATAGTTGAATTTCCAGAAGGTTTACAGTCGATTGGTGCTGGAGCATTTGCAAATTGTAGAATGATAGAAGGTCTCGTCTTTCCAGAGAGTTTGGAAAGCATTCGGGCAGAAAATAGTTACAACGAAGATGGGGGAGCTTTCCAAGGGTGCTATGGTATAAATAGTATCGTTTGTAAAAGTGATATGCCTGCTTATGTACAAGATAAAGTTTTCGATGGCGTAGCCAAGGATAACTTCACTCTCGAAGTTCCTGAGTCTGCCATTTCCCAGTATCAGGCTGCACCAGGCTGGTGCGACTTCAAGCGCATCGCAGCTCACCATGAGCTCGTTTGCCGTCCATCTGTAGCCTGCGCCTTGAGCACGGAGCATAAGCAGAAACTGGTAATTAACGCCGAGGGCGAATGGGAAGTAGCCAGCAAGCCAAACTGGTGTGAGGTTTCTCCTGCCAGCGGCAACAAGAAGACAGAAGTTACCCTGACCATCAAGGGAATGGCCAAGAATGCTGATAGTCGTGATGGAAAGGTGGTATTCCGTCTGAAGGACAAAGACTATACCCACGAATGTAGCGTTTCGCAGTATGGTTATGAATATGGCGAGGACGAATGGATTACCCTGCAGAAGGCTACCAAGGGCAATAATGGAGGAATCAACATCGTTCTGCTCGGCGACGGCTTTAACGCAAAGGATATTGCCAGCGGCAAATATCTGAATGATATCAAGCAGGAAGTGGAGTATTTCTTCGGTATCGAGCCTTACAAGACTTACCGTGATTACTTCAACGTCTATACAGCCATTCCGCTTTCTACGGAATCGGGCGTAGGAACCGTGAACACCATCCGCTACAACCGATTCAATACCACCTTTACCGGTGGCGTAGGATTGAAGGCAGATTATGACGAAGTATTCGATTATGCTCTGGGCGCTCCAACCGTCAATAAGGGCAATCTGAATCAGACCCTGATCATCATGGTTCCTAATTCTACCGATTACGGCGGCATTTGCCAGATGTGGGAAGATGGTTCGGCTATTGCCTTCTGTCCGCAGAGTACCTACGGTTATCCGCTCGATACCCGTGGCGTCATCCAGCATGAGGCAGGCGGACACGGATTCGGAAAGTTGGGCGATGAGTACATTTATCACAACGCCTTCATCGACTTCTGCGACTGCACCTGCTGCGGACACGTTCTTGAATTCAACGGAGCCAAGTCGCTTGGTTGGTTTGATAACCTGGAACTTACCGGCAAGATGCATAGCGTAGGCTGGAGTCATCTGATTTTCGACGACCGATATAGCGACATCGTAGACATCTACGAGGGAGGCTACATGCACAACCGAGGCGTATTCCGTTCGGAACCAAACTCCTGCATGAACAACGATATTCCTTACTACAGCACCATCAGCCGTGAGAGTATCGTGAAGCGCATCAAGGCTTATGCCGGAGAAACCTACAGTTTTGAAGATTTCGTTAAGAACGACAAGCGAGATGCGGGAATCGTAGAGAGCCGTGCTTTCGGCGGCAATGGCGACCAACGCACATCCGGAACCTACCAGCATGCTCCAGTCTTCCATAAAGGCAGTCCGCTGAAAATGGCAAAGGTTAGAAAGCATCGTTAAGAGCGAAGGCAAGGTAAATCAGAATATGGACCATTAAAACAAGAAAAAAATGAAGAAACATATAATAAGATACGCCAGTTTTGCGTTGGCTATATTAGGAATGGTTTCATGTAGCGAGGAGGTGGAAACAACCTCCCGCTACAAGGATGCCCAATCTACGCCGATGACTTTTGCCGTAAACTATCCCGGCCAGAGCCGTGCCACGGCAACCAGTTTCGAGTCAAACGACAAGATAGGTCTCTACGTGGCAGAAAGCAAGGCTCCACTCGAAATAGGCGGCAATCTCGTGAACAACGAAGCGCTCACCTACGATGGCAGCAAATGGGAAGCCGCCCGCACCCTCTATTGGGACGAAGGCACCTACAATGCCTACGCTTACTACCCATACATCCAGGGCATAAGCAGCACGACAGACCAGCCTTTCAGCGTAGCCCTCGACCAGAGCACCCCGAAGACGGCAACTGCACCCGGCGGTTACGAGGCAAGCGACCTGCTCTTTGCCACCAGCAAGGACATCCAGGCATCCAACTCCCCTATCAGCCTCAACTTCAAGCACATCATGAGCAAGATCAAGATACGCCTGATCAAGGGCGAAGACTTTGAGGGAGACATGCCTACCCATGCCCAGGTAACCATCCACAGCACGGTACCTACAGCCACCATCGACCTTCAGGCAGGCGTGGCAACCCGTTATGTGAAGGGAACCCAGCAGAGCATCATCGCCCATCAGGAGAGCGACTACATCTACTCGGCCATCATCGTGCCTCAACGCATCGAAAACCGAAGACCACTCATCGAGGTGGTAATGAAAGGTGTAAGTTATCTCTACGAGAGCAGATTCCAGTTTAAACCCGGAACCGAACATCTTGTCAACTTCATTATTTCTGATAACCCAGACCAGGTGAAGATAGAGATAGGCGGCGAGATTCAGAACTGGGGGAAATAAATAAAAAAGCCTTTCTCCCGAAGGGCTATGAATGATAAGAATACATAGAATTATAAATGAAGAAGACGGTATTGATATTATCCCTTCTAGCATTCCTTCTCGGAGGATGGGTGGCAGCCTTGTGGCTGCTGCCCTCTGCCGTTTATAAAGGCAACTGTCATGAAATCCGATACGGAGTGAACGAAGGACTGGAACTTGTAGAACAGGACAACGGCGCGAAAGGCAAGCGATACGTGGTAGAAGATGCAGACGGAAACGAGCTGTTTACCATCCCTTTGCGTGGTTGTCTGCTAGACACCCGTTTCCGTAACGGGCAGCTCCGGTTCCGCGAGCAAAACTCTAAGAGAGAGGGATTTATCGACCGCCAGGGTATGGTAGTATTCACAGAAGACAATAAAAATGCGGTTCCGGAAGCCAACAGGCAGCAGACGCAGATGCTGATGAACGGAGAGACGGAAGAAGGCACGAAGAGTGCGGCTGATTACCAACCGGAAGAACAGGCAAGCAGGCAAGCGAATGCACCAAAAGCAGGAAAGACCAGCCATCTTTCGCAGGTAAATCTCAAGACGATGGCACAGTCGAATCCTTTCTACAAGGAAGCCTCGAAAATCATGCAGGGTAAACTCACAGAGACCGATGCCAGACGCCGCCATACCATCCTCAACTACTGCGAACATTTCCGCACAGCCTATACCACCAAGGATCTAGATTTCCTGAAACAGGTGTTTAGCGACAAGGCACTCATCATCGTAGGAAACGTGATAAAACCAGTAGCCAACGACAACAAGTGTCAGGCTGAAGCAAAGGTAACCTACGCCATTCACTCGAAGAAAGACTATATCCTTAATTCCGCAACACTATAGTTTAACATTATTTATAAGTGCCTGAGCAAC
>DAWDQD010000004.1:0-115717 GCA_052349145.1 Segatella copri
TATAAGTTATTGATTTACAGACGATTAAATGTTAATTTAACGCAGTATTGTTAATTAATAATTATAATTTTTTTCTCGTTTGGTAAAAGCCGAAAGCACTCAGGGCGACACTTCGCCCCTCCATTTATACATTCTTTCACTAATATGCACGCATGGAAATACCTATTTAACTTAAATCGGTGCAAAATTACGAATATTTTCTTATTTGCCCAAGATTATCGCTTAAAATTTAAATGTTTGATCTGAAATATCTATGTTTTTTAGCATATTTGCTCATAAATTTAGTTTATTGTCGATTTTTTGTCACATCCGATTACAGTTTGCAAAAACAAGTTCAATACATACTTTTTTTGTTTCTATGCAACCGTTTTCATAAAGCTGAAATTACGTCCCGACGGAGTTATATCCGTAACCCAATGCTGTCATATTCTTAACCCCACACAGCCATATCCATAGGCAAACGGAAGCACATCATTTATTTACCTCTTCACCTTCATATATTCCGTAGGAGTCATGCCATACTCCTTGGAGAAGCATTTGGAGAAATAACTGCTGTTGGAAAAACCAACGGTATACATCACCTCGGAAACACTGAACTTGCCCTGGCTCAGGAGCTCGGCAGCACGGCTCATACGCATCTCACGGATATACTCTACAGGCGTACGGCCCGTTATCGCCTTCGTCTTGCGATACAGCTGTTTGCCACCTATGCCTATCACATCCTGCAACATCGAAACGTTGAAGTCGGAATCAATCATGTGCTTCTCTATCGCCTCATTGATCTCTTCGAGCAGACGCTTGTCTGCCACATCCAACTCGCTGACATCTACTTCCTTCTTTGCCCCTTCAGAAGATTCAGAGCGTGCAGGAACTGGTTCTGAGGATGATGACTCAGGCTCAGATACAGGCGAAGCGGATAACCCAGTGGCAACAGAAGATGACACCTCAGCCTTCTGCTTCTGGGCATCAGCCAGTTCCTTGCGCAGAAAATACCAGCTTACCAGCCATGCCACAAACACGATAAGTGCCGTGATATAGAAGAGCTTGCACCAGAAGGAGAGATACCAAGGCGGCAGGACGGAGATGTCGAGCGAATAAACCTCGGCAGCTATCTTGCCTTCACCATCCACGGCATGAACCGTAAGATGATAATCGCCATAAGACAAACCATTGTAGGTGATATCGATATTGCCGGAGTTCAGATAATGCCAGTCGTGGTCGCTGCCTTCGAGTTTGTAAGCATAAACGGCTGAAGGATGATCAGCAAAAGGAAGGTCGGTGAGCTGCAGGGTAAAGTTGCTCTCATCACTCTTCAGTTTCAGGATTTTTCCACGCTCCTCACAAGCCTGTCCGTTTACGATGATTCCAGCCAGCATCAAGCGGGTAAACTGCTTAGGCTTCTGTGCTACATCGGAACTGATTGCCACATAGCCGTCATTGCCGCCCATTATTACCTCATGAGTCTGTCTGCTGTAACAGATGTTGAGCGGCACAACAGAAGGAATCATGAAGCGCTGGCTCTCGCCCTGTGGATTGATCACGCAGCATTCATTGCCCGATACCACCCATATCTTGCCTTCCACATCGCACATGGTACTTACCTTGCCACCAATCTGCCATGTCTTGGAAGAAAAGCTGTTACCCAGCACTGAACCGGATGCATAATAACAGGTTACCGAACTGTTATCACCCATCCAGATATTGCCCTTGCTGTCTGCCATCAGATAGTTGACAACATCTGAGTTAGCTACCTGCACCACCTTCATATCGTTCGGATTGATGCAGTCGAGACGGGTATAGGTAGAAACCCAAATCCTACCCTTTCCATCCATCACCATCTGACCTACATGCAGACCAGAGAGCGCATTCTTTCCCTTGTCCGAGTAATGCCAGTCGGCTATGGTCTTACCGCTCAGAAGAGCCGCCTTATCCATCACGAAGACACCGCCCTGATAAGAACCCATCCATATCCTGCCCTTCTTGTCCTGGAGAATATCGTAAGCCCAGGCAGTAGAATACTTGCCACTCTTATCGTAGACGATGAAGTTGCGCATCTGACGGGAACTGCGGTCATAGAAGTTGATGCCATGGTCGGTACAGATCCATACATCACCATCATGGTCTTCATAAATCTTGCGTACACGGTTATGACTCAGCGGGAAAGCAGAGCTGTTCTGCTTGTACCATGCCACATCCTGATAGCCTTCAGCATTCCGGGTGAAATGAATCAGACCGTTGGTACCGCCCATCCACCATTCGCCGTTACGGGTCTGGAGCATGGCATGCAGACAGTTGCCCTCACCCGACATCGTAATCTTATCGAGCGATACATAGCGGTAATAGGTATGGGTAGTGAGACGGGAGAGTCCATTGTCAGTACCCACCCATACATTCTGCCATTTATCTACAAAGCAAGCCCAGACGATGTTGTTAGGAATAGAAGCATCATCGCGGTAATCGTGGATATAATGGGTGATGGCATTGGAGAGTGCCATCTGATAGAGTCCGTTATCTGTTCCGATATAGAGATTGCCGGCAGCATCTACAGAAAGACATTTGATGGAATTGCCGTTCAGAGCTGGAATCTGTGAGAAGTTCCTGAGTTGCAGATCGGCACAATAGAGAGCGCCCTCGGTACCAATCCAGTAGCATCGGCGCTTGGCATCATAGGCGAGCGCATTGACCAGCGGCTGTTCTCCGGCACGGAGCGGAATCAGTCTGCTGCCGAGATGCAGACCAGCGAGCGAACCTACGAGCATGCCTCGCGGAGTAGAGAGCAAGGCATAGACATCGCCACCGAAGTCAGTCTTACCACCCTTGATATCGAGCACACGGAGTTCCTTCAGCTGCTTGCGCTTCGCCTCATCGGCAAAAGCCTTCATAGCTGGTGTTTCGGCATATTGATAAGATTGCGTATCGAATTTCAGGATGCCGTTGCCAGTAGCCAGATAGAGCATTCTGCCCTCGAAACCGAGCGCATTGACACGCGTATTGCTGAATGTATGTTCCTGAAAATGGCGATAGCCATGATAACCATCATAGCTGTAAAGACCATTGTCGGTTCCGAGCCATATCATACCATCACTGTCCTGGGTAATGGCACAAACTGCCTGAGCACCTTCAAGGGAGGTATTGACGAAACGCTGCGCATGGATGGCAAACGAAATAAAGAGCATAGCAATTGCCATGCTGATGCGGTATATAGGTTCTGTTGACTTTTTCATGTGTGCAAATTTACACATTATTCATGATAACGCCAAAAAATATCGGAGAAAATTCATAAAAAAAGAATCCCCTGGGAAAAATAGCCGCTGCTATTCCCAGAGGAGCCGATATAAACTATATACTTTATAACCAACCGAAATCGGTCTTTGTTATCTTATATTGCCTGGAGCGTAATCGACTTTTCGATATTTCGCTTGCTGTCTTTTACCTTCAGGATGATGTCGCCCTTCTGCTTGCTGCTCTGTACGATGACAACGAGTTTGCCGGAGAAGAGTTTCATCTGAGGCTGGGCGAACGGTTCGAGCGATGTGGCATCGCCATTGCAAGCTGCCTTGAAAGTGCCGGCACCACTCACCTCGAAGGTCAGTTCGTCATCGGCAAGCGGACATTCATTGCCGTCCTTATCCTGCAGACTCACGGTGATGAAGGCAAGGTCGTTGCCATCGGCATTCAGAAGCACATTGTGCTCATCGGTACAGCCTTCTACCATGCAGGCAATAGGCTCATGATCAGGTGTTTCTACGCTGAACTTCATCTGTGCAGGCTCGCCGGCAGTACGCTTCACGTCCTCGCCAACCTTATCGCCATACTGGTTGTAGGTAAGCACGCGAATCTCACCCGGTTCATACTTCACATTGTTCCAGCGCAGACGGTAGCGGTCCAACCGGCTTGATTTGTCCTTGCGAACTCTGCCCTGGCTCTTGCCGTTGACGAAGAGTTCGCCTTCCACACCATCGGTATAGCAGTATACAGGAGTCACTTCGCCCTCTCTGCCCTTCCAGTTCCAGTGAGGAAGAAGATGGGTAGTATGCTGCTGCTTGTTCCAGCGGGCACGATACATATAGTAGCGGTCCTTTGGAAGTCCGGCAAGGTCGCAGATACCGAAGTAGCTGCTACGACTTGGCCAGTAGGTATCGTAAGGAGTCGGCTCGCCCAGATAGTCGTAACCGGTCCATACAAACTCACCGATTACCCAACTGTAGTCATCCTGCATCTTCCAGTCATCATCAGGAAGATTGCTCCAGGAACAGTATTCGGTATCATAGCTTGAGCACTGACCATCAGGATAGGTAGCCTTATCACTTACCACTACCGGGAACTTGTATACGCCACGGGAACTGACCGTAGAGGCGGTTTCAGAACCGAGGAGGAATCCCTGAGGCAACTGCTCGATATTCTTATAATATTTATGTACGCGATAGTTGAAGCCCGGTACATCCATGGTCTGGGCAAAGCCGCTCTTCAAGGCATCTTCTGCCTTATCCATACCCTGGGTTACAGGACGGGAAGGGTCGTACTGATGACAGATATCCTGCAGATGCTTGGCAATCTGCACACCCTCCTGGCTCCACTGTTCAGGAATCTCGTTACCGATGCTCCACATCACGATGCTAGGATGGTTGCGATGGTGCTTTACCAGATTGGTGATATCCTTATCGCTCCACTCCTTGAAGAACTTGGCATAGCCGTTCTTGCATTTAGGATAAATCCACATATCGAAGCTCTCTGCCATCACCATCATACCGAGGGAATCGCAGATTTCCATCTGCATGGTAGAAGGCATGTTGTGGGCAGTACGGATAGCGTCGCAACCCATCTGCTTCATCATCTTGATCTGACGGATGAGGGCAGCCTTGTTCTCTGCTGCTCCCAACGGACCGAGGTCGTGGTGCAGACAGACACCCTTGATCTTTCGGGTAACGCCATTGAGCTGGAAACCATAATCCTTGGATACCGAGATGGTACGGATACCGGTCTTCAGGGTCTGCACATCAGCCACCTTCTTTCCTTCATATCGGGTAAGTTTTACCTGATAGAGATAAGGAGATTCCGGAGACCAAAGCTGAGGATTCGCCACCTTCAGAATAGTCTTGATTTCAGGATTGGCACCTGTGACGATCTGCTCGGCAACCTTCTTGCCAGCCTCATCCAACAGGGCTATGACGGTCTTGCCCGACTTACCAGTCTTTCCTTCCAGCAGCGCATTTACTTCTACTTCAGCTTCCTGCTTATCAGCTTTCAGGGTACGGACGAAGGTATCCCAGGTAGAGAAGTTTTCGTTGCCATAGAGTTCTACGGAAACCGGACGGTAAAGACCGCCTCCAGGATACCAACGACTGCTCTCCTCTACATTATTAAGATGTACCTCGATGAGATTACTCTTACCAAACTTGATGAAAGGTGTGATGTCGATGCGGAAGGCATTGTAGCCGTAAGCCCACTTGCCTGCCTCCTTGCCATTGACACTGACAACAGGCTGGCTCATGGCACCGTCGAAGACGAGTACGGCACGCTTATAGCCCTTAGGAGCCGTCCAGTTCATCTTATACATACCCTCACCTATCCAAGGCAGTGCACCAGAACGTCCCGATTTCTCGGTCTTTTCGGTTTCGCCATTCTGCTCGATGGCCACCATCTGCAGGTCCCATTTCTTATCAAAAGGTCCCGAGATAGCCCAGTCGTGCGGAACAGCTACCTGCTGCCACGATTTGCCATCACGGGAGAAGTCCCATGAAGGCAGGTTGATAACCTTTCTGCTCTGCGCCTGGCACAGCGTAGTGAGTGCCAGGGCAAGAGTCATGAAAGTAATGCTTCTCTTGATCATATTGCTATTTAATATTCTTATTTATATGCATCAAATACGGCAGTTGGTTTGCCGCTGTTGTCGAACGCTCCCTTGGTATATGCAGACCAACCCAGAGTGGTATAGTTGGCTGGCTTCCAGTTGTTGTAAACTTCTGGTTCCCAATAGAAGATACCTTCGCAGGTAGAAATTGCCTTGCAGCCATCCACCATCTTCTTCATCATTGGCGCAGCCTGGTCAGAGCCCCACCACATACCGATTTCAGAGATGATGACATGGCAGTTGTACTGTTCTGATAAAGTCTTAATATTATTCAGACAATTGGTGGTTAAATCCTGCCAATTGTTATCTTCTGGATAAAGTGACATGCCGATGACATCCCATTTTCCACCCTTCTTCTTCAATTCACCAAAGAGCCAGGTATAACGGCCGAAGTTATTACCCTCATCCACGTGCACGATGACTTTAGCTTGTGGATAAACCGCCTTTACGGCTTCATATCCGGCGTTAACATAAGCAGCAAAGTTGGCTGCATTCTTAGATACCTGACCGGTTACAGCCTCATCGCTGTTGAAGAGCATTCCGTCGCGGGTTTCATTGCCCACCTGCACCCACTCTACGTTGGTTACACCTCTATCCTTCAAGGCTGTCAATACATCCTTGGTATGATCAGCCACAGCCTGTTTCATCTGTTCGGCAGTATAGCCCTGCCATGCAGCAGGAACTTTCTGGTTGCCCGGGTCAGCCCAGGTATCAGAATAGTGGAAGTCAATCATCAGACGGAAGCCGAGCTGCTGAGCACGCCAAGCCTTGGCGATGACATCATCCTTGCCACACCAGCCACCTTCCGGATTTACCCAGACACGCAGACGGATGGAATTGGTTCCCTCTTCGCGGAGGAGCTTCATGCATTCTGTAGTCTTGCCATTCTGATTATAGAATTTCACACCATCCTTCTCCATCTCTGTGAGCCAGGAAACATCGGCACCCTTGGCAAAACCGCTCATATCGTATGTTTTCTCCTTTTCGGGAGTGGTATTATCATCATTGCTGCAACTCGTGCCCGTGATAGAAAACAAGAGTGCTGTAGCCAGCAACATGGCTTTTCCTAATATATTCTTCATTGCTATTTTTCTTATTAATATTTCCATGTCATGGTGTTGAGGTCGGCGGTAATGGTAACTTCACCACCAGTTACATCATCCTTGAACCAAATGTCCCAACAGTCACCTGCAGTAGATAAATTAAAGAGATTGTCTGGAACAGAGCCATACCAAGTCTGCTTGTCGTCCTTGTTTTCACCTACGTAGATAAATCGGAAGTTCTCCCAAGCATATGGCTTGTACTTGCAGGTATAAACGCCATCGCTCACCTTGTTCATCACGGCAAGAAGGGTGTTACCATCCGTGCTGAACATGCAGAGAGTATTGCTAGCCTCTGGCTCTGGAGTTGTCTGGTCGCCCTCAACGATGGTGTATTCCAGCTGGCTGTTCTCACCAACCTTCACGGTTACGGTATAAGTACCCGCCTTGGCTATATTCACGCTGCCAGCGTTCTTTGAGTCAGTCATCTTGCCATCAGCCAAAGTATAGTTCATTGTCTTCACCACAGCTGCAGCATCAGCTGTACCTGTAGCCTTGCTGTACTCAGCGCCTGTAGCTACAATGCTGACTGGAGTATTATCGGCTGTAGTTGTAATGACCTTGGTCCAGGCATAGTTAGGAGCATCATAAGTCATATCTTCACCATTCAACTGCATCGACTTGATGTAAGTTGGCTTAAATTCCTTAGCCTTTGTATCAAGAACTGTATAATAAATACCTGTCTGACCTGGGAACCAGATGTTCCATGCAGACTCAGTATTATCCATTTCGTACACATGGTTATCCTGTCCTACATTACCCCAAATGGTACCATCATTTTCCTTACCCCAGATATGGAACCAAGAAGAGGCATTCATATAGCCAGAATAAACTCCATCAGAATTAGGAGAATAGAGTTTGGTCAGAACTTGATCCTTTTTCTCATTCAGGATATTGATGTAGCTCATATCAATGAGGTATGGAGTAACCTTTACCTGGCAGACATTGCTGTAAGCGGCATCAATATTGGCACCCATCTGACTCTTGATACGGAAATAAAGAGGTGAGCTCACATCAGGAGACAAGCCGAGATCCTTGGCTGCAGCATTGAGGTCTGCACCGGTGAAAGCCTTGGAAAGGTCGGTTACGGTGTATTCCTTTTCTGAAGTAAAGTTCTCTGAGGCTGATACCTGCAGATAAGTTTTCAGCACTCCACTGCCCGCAGGCTTGGTTTCATCGCTCGAAAGCAAGGTAGGATTCTGCCAAGCCAACGAGAGGACAACGTCCTTACTGTTATCTACAGACAGCTTCACATCGGATGCCGATGCCATCAGATCGGATGCCTTGAAGCCATCTAGATATATCTTGTCGCCACTCTCGTCGCAACTCACCAGGGCGGTGAGTGCGCAGAGAAGCATCATCAGGTTTCTAAATATCTTTTTCATTCTTTTATCCTATTAATAGTTGTCGTTATGAAGATTTGGATTGGCGGTAAGCTCGGTGTTAGGGATTGGATAGATGTTGTACTTGCTGTCAACAGCCTGTCCGTCGTGGGTGCCACCCTTCCACTGCCAGATATACTTGCTGGTAGTGAACTCGCCATAGCGAATCAGGTCGGTACGGCGATAGCCCTCATGATAAAGCTCACGGGCACGCTCATCGAGGATGAACTGGAGGAAGGCATCGTCATCAGCAAAGTTGCTTGCCCATACATCAGAAGCATTAGAGCGCTCACGAAGCTGGTTGATCCAATAGATAGCACCCTGCTTGCGGGAAGCAATCACGGTTGGATCTGTAGCATCACTACCACCAGCCCAGTTATCCCAGTCATTATGCAGACGAACCACGCACTCGGCATACATCAGATAAACATCTGCCAAACGGAAGAGAGGGAAATCGGTTTCTACACCTGCATCGGCAGTATTGGATGCCGTAGTGCCATCATCCTTCAGGTTGCTCCACTTCTCTGAGAGATAACCAGAGGCTTCATCTGTCATGCTGGAAATATCCTTGCTCTGACCATTGGTGAAGAACTTGCAACGCTTGTCGCCACTGCCATCAATATCGGTCTGGGTAAACTTATCCACGAACTCAGGACGAAGACGGAATTCACTCCAACCGGCAGTTACACCATAATCGGCTACATTCTGGTTGGCATTCGACATACTTACCTGTCCACAAACCAGATAAGTAGATGAACCCCAACTTACGGTATGCTCAGCACTTACTGGCAAGGCGAAGATAATCTCGTTGGTACGCTTATCATTATCAGCATTGAAGAGCTTGCTGTAATCAGACTCCAAAGAGTAGCCCATCTCCATCACCTTCTCACAAGCCTCCTTGCACTCGGCATACTTGGCAACGCCGGTATAAACCTCGCTATTCAGATAAAGCTTGGCAAGCAAGGTATAGGCAGCACCCTGAGAAGCCTGACCATAAGGACAGGTGGATGCAGGAAGCATATCACCTACACAATCCTTCAACTCGCTCTCAATATAATCGAATGTCTGCTGAGGAGTATAACGAGGAGGAATGTAGCTGCCAACAGGGTCATTCTCTGTCACCATCGGAATGTTGCGATAGAAATCGAGGGCATGGTAATAGAACAGAGCGCGCATGAAACGGACTTCTGCCTTATACTCCTTCATCTTCTCAGCATCAGCACCCGAGAAATTGGCACTGTTGGCATTGCGCAGGAACTCGTTGCAAAGGGCGATGTTGTAGTAGATACGATAATACATATCTGATACCCACGCATCGTTGGCATCCCAGGAAAGATAAGTAAGACCCGTAGTCTGCTCACCTGTCAGCCAGGTAGAGGCAAATTCATCGGTACCACACTCCTGCATATTGATAAACATACGCATGTAGTCGAAACCTGCTCCTTTGTTCAATACGGATTCCATATCCTTATTATCGCCGCCCTTGCCCTGACCACTGGTCACCATGGCAGCATAAATCTTACCCAGCACAGCCTCATAATTGGCAAGCGAGGTATAAACATCCTTAGAGGTTGTCTCTGTATGAGGATATTGGTCGAGATCGGAAACACAGCTGGTTGTGCCTGTCAGCACCGCTGTTCCCATCATCATACTATATAATATATTCTTAAGTTTCATTGTTATCTGTTTTGATTGTTAGAACTGAAGTCCGAGGCTTACTGAGTAAGTGCGAGGACGTGGATAGAATGAATTGTCCATTCCGTTTGGCACCTCAGGGTCTGTACCTGAGTAACCGGTGATGGTGAATACATTCTGTACCATTGCAGATACGGTGAGCGAAGCCCACTTGTTGATCTTGCCTACATTGTAACTCAAACTCAGGTTGTCGAGTTTCAGGAACGAAGCATTCTCTACGTAGTAATCAGAGAGATACTGACGGGTCTTGAAACCTGTCTTCAGGAAGCTGGTGTTGAGGTTGTTGAGCTGTGAGTTGTTGTAACTTACTGTCTCGAAAGCACCTGTACTCATACCCATGCCGTTGTATACATAGTTGTCGATGTTGGCACGGAAACTCATACCGAGTGTCAGCTGCTTGTATCTCAAGGATGTGCTCAAGCCCATGATGTACTTAGGGGCTGGAGAATGATAGCGGTAGAGATCGGCATCATTGATTTCGCCATCATTGTTCAAATCGGCATAAGCACCCTCGATAGGCTTGCCTGTCTGAGAGTCGTAGAGCTGATGATATACATAGAACATGTATGGTTCATATCCCTCTGAGAGTACCTGGAACTGGTAAGCATCGATAGATGGACCTACCTTCACGTTGGTCTGGCTTCCACCCTTTATCAATGAAAGGTTCTTCACCTTCATGTTCTGCCAGGTAAAGTTGTAGCTCAGATTCCACTCCCAGTCCTTGGTCTGGATAGGGGTTGCATTCAGAGAAACCTCAATACCCTTGCTGTCCACATTACCTACGTTGGTAAGGATAGTCTTTGAGAAGTTGGTACCTGCTGCTGTTGGTACTGATGCCAACAGGTCCTTGGTCTTACGGGTATAGAAATCGATGGCACCACCGATACGGCCATCCAGGAATCCGAAATCAAGGCCGAAGTTCCAGGAGGTTGTAGTCTCCCACTTCAAGTCTGATACGTATGCCTCAGGACGGTAAGTATTGATATACTGTCCGTTGATGAATGCTTCGGCACCTGTCACGCTGTAGGTATAAACCGGCAGATAGTTGTAGTTGCCGATACCTTCCTGCTGACCGGTAACACCATAGCTGGCACGGAGTTTCAAGTTAGAAAGTACCTTCTGGTTCTTCAACCAAGGCTCTTCTGTCAAAGTCCAGCCCAAAGCAACAGATGGGAAAGTACCCCAACGGGTATCCTTAGAGAAACGGGAAGAAGCGTCTCGACGAACGGTTGCCGTCAGGAGATACTTTCCATCGAATGAATAGTTGATACGTCCGTAATATGACAACATTACATGACGGTAATCTGATGCCTTTACGGTTGACAGGTTTGTGCCTGCCGCACTTTTGGTATAATAAAGAGGTGTAGTACTCTTCCAGTACTGGTAGTCGTAACCGGCTGTCAGATCTACATTACTCTTGATATCTTCGAAATACTTTGCATAGTTGGCATAGAGGGTAAGCAAGCGGTTCTCGTTCTTCTGAGGACCATACTTGTAATCGCTACCGCCCAAAGACTCATCCTTGTTGTAGCTCTGTGCTGCGTAGGCAGGAACATAAACGGTTCCGTCGCCCTTGGCATAGTCAGCACCCACGGTAGCATGGAGCTTGAGGTCTGGCAGGAAATGAACCTTGTAATCTACATCCATAGAACCGATGAAGCGGCTTACCTTACTCTTTGAATCATACAGATCCACCAGACCGCGAGGGTTTCTTACACCGGCATTCACTGGATAGCCGTCAGCATCGAGTGCCTCATTATAGCCACCATATTTGTCGTTGCCGGAATAAACCGGGATGGTTGGGTTGAATGTGGCAGCTGCCCATACGGCGCCACCATTATTGAATGAGTTGTTATTGAGGGTTCCCTTGGCATTGATGGTCAACTTCAGGTGATCCTGGAAGAAGCTAGGAGTCAGCACCACGTTACCTGTCCAACGCTCTACATTGTCCTTGCGAACCAGACCGCTCTGGTTGTAATAGCCTACAGACACGCGGAATGGCAACCACTTGTCGATGCTGCCGCTCACGCTGAGGTTATTATCTGTACCGAAAGCTGTACGGTAAACCTCATCGTTCCAATCGGTATTGGCAGTACCGAGCAATGATTTCTGATTAGCGTCACCAAACTGGTTGATGACATTCACGAATTCATCACGACTCAGCATATCTACCATCTGCGCACGGGTCTGCAAACTGTTGGTGGTATTGAAGTTCACCTTTACAGCACCCTGCTGTCCCTTCTTGGTAGTAATAATGATGACACCGTTAGATGCACGGGAACCATAGATGGCTGTAGAAGAAGCATCCTTCAATACAGTCATGCTCTCGATATCAGAAGGATTGATCATGCTGAGGAAGTTGCTGCTGTTACCCGAGATACCACCCTGCTCCAATGGCACACCATCGAGCACGATAAGAGGGTCGTTGCTGGCATTAAGAGATGCACCACCACGCACACGGATGGTACTACCGGCAGAGGCAGAACCACTGTTGGACATAATCTGCACACCCGAAACCTTACCGTTGATCAACTGTTCTGGAGAAGAAACGAGACCTTTATTAAAGTCCTTCGATTTCACGGTAGCTACGGAACCAGTCAGGTCACTCTTTCTTGCCGTACCATATCCGATGACCACGACATCAGCCAGCGCCTTGCTGTCAGATTCGAGTTTCACCTTCATATTGTCTGAGATAGAAAGTACCTTATCAATATAACCGATATAAGATACCTTGATCTTCTTGGCTGAAGAAGATACCTGAAGACTGAAGTTACCGTCAAAATCAGTAACTGTACCGCCCTTTTCGCCTTCCACCATGACAGTGGCGCCAATCAGAGCCTCACCATTCTGCGCATCAGTCACCTCACCTTTGATGGTTCTTGTCTGCGCCATGAGTTGCAGACATCCGATGACGAACAATGCCACGAGAAGCAAACTTCTCTTTGCTAAATTCTGGATTGCGTTCATTGTTTTACTTTTAGGTTGCGTTTTACGTTTAAATATTACGTTTAAAATTGTTTTCAGTTGCAAAAGTAAAGAAAAAAGAGAAAAACAGCAGATAGATTTAAGACAAAAATAAAGAAAAAACGGACAAAAGCAAATCTTTATCTAGCTTTTGTCCGTTTTTTCATTAAAAAGGCAGGAACCTTTAAATCAGTTCTATACCTTTACTCTGTTACAGGAACAAGTTTAGTACTGCCACCTTCGCCAGCAGCATTGCTCTCACCGAACACTTTAACAACACCAGAAGTATAAGCATCAAGAATACTTGCCAAAGCAGGCAATGGCTGCTGGTGACCGTTTGTTACGACTGTTTCATCAGGAATAACGAAATCAATGTCACCATGATTCAAACGACCTGCACCATAGAAGCCTTCTACAATAGAAGGAACATCTTCTGCCTTATCAGCAACGTATGCATACATGAGGCTTGGGTTCGTATCGAAGTTGTCGTAAGAAGTACCACCAACCAAAGTCTTTACGCTTGCAGGAACCTGCTCACTTGGATCAGAAACCTCGTAGGCATCAAAGCTTGTATTGTTTTCTGCGTATGGGATATATCTGAAGTTTGCTGGCTTGTTGGCAAATACATTGCCGTATGCCTTAATCAAGCCACCTTTCTCACCAGAGAAAGTACCATCACCCTTGGCATCAGTACCCTGCAGAGAACTCATGATAGGACGCTTAACAGCATCAAAGTAATTAGACTCCATGAACACACTTGAGCCACTGGTTGCACCAATACCATAAACATCATTATGCTGATAGTAGTTGTTGTACATGTGAACACTCATAGTACGAATACGAGCCATACGAGAGTCAGAATGGTCGAACCAGTTGTGGTGATAAGTGATATAGTTAGGACCCGTTTCACTCTTCATACCACACATAGAAGCCTTACCATTATCCCAGAAACGGTTGTATGCTACAGTTATATACTGAGAGTCACCCTTGATATCTACAGTACCATCACCCTTGGCTTGGTCAGCAGCACTACCCTTCTTGCCATAGAAGAGATCCATGTTGTGAATCCATACATGAGAGTTATTGGTATCAAGAGACATGGCATCATCCAGGCAACGCATGATAGCAAAGTTACGGAACTCTACACTCTTGGTATTACGAAGCAAGAAACCAAATCCATATATAGTAGCATCTTCACCGACTCCTTCAAAAGTCATGTTCATTTCAGAGTGAGCACCCTTACCCTTAACCTGCAAACCTTCTGCAGAACTTGAAATGTGATCCAAATCAGAAAGATTTACCTTACCGATGATTCGGAAGGCGATAGGAGTAGTATCCTTGCCCTTAGAATAAGCATCAATAATAGACTGAAGACCTGTAATCGTCTCTTGCTTACCCGTATTAACGGTTGTAGAAACGGTCTTAGCTGTCTTGGCTGTAATATACAGAACCTTAGCACCAGCCTTCAAAGTACCATCATTATTATAAGCACCTACACCATCATACTTGAAATGAGCAAAACCCTCACGGTTGTAGCTCTTTACTACCAAGTTAGAAGCAGTATTGGCACCAGCAATCTCTTTACCTTCAGCATTTACAGGAACAACCTTTACAGAATAAGTGCCTTCCTTCAAACCGAGAACATCGGCACGATAGTAAGATTTATACTGACGAACCAGCTGAGCATCAATCTTCTTGTCATCTACATATACATTATAAGAAGAAGCGCCCTCGAATGGATCCCACTTCAGGTAAGCAGACTCCTGCCAGCCCTTTGCCTCAGTAATCTGAATCACACCTGCAGGATTGTCAATATCACCACTTTCGCCCTGATCGGCCTTCTTAGCAAATCTGATGGCTTGAACTGAAGCATTGTACTCATCATTCTCTGCACCTGACTTAGGAGTAATAATAGCCTTATCACCTTCGAACTTCACACTTGTCAAGTCTGCAGTATTATAATACTTCACATCACCCGACTTGGTGGTAACATACATCTGGTTCACCTTGCTGTTACGAGCCACGGCATGGGTAATTTTAAATGTCGATGCCTGTGCCAAAGCTGCACTCAAGCTCATCAGGAGGAGTGCCAAAGTAAATACCATTTTCTTCATTTTGCGTTCCTCCTTTTTTATTTGATGATAACTTTCTTACCATTAATAATATAAACACCCTTAGATAAGCCCTTAGGGGAAGAACCTACACACTGGCCCTGAAGGTTATAAACCTTACCTCGCAATGCTTTCTTTATATCTTCTACCTGGCTGATGCCGGTAGTTTGATAAGTGAAAGAAAGGGTTACGAGCGACATATCTGCCTGATCAGATGTACTATCTGAATACTGAAGAACAACATTGTCGCCATCAAAGGTAATCTCTGAGACAGTCTTTTCTATGACCTGACCATCAATCTTTATCGTCTGTTTGCTGCCGGCAAATACTGCCGTAGACAACATTCCAGCCAACAATAATAAATAAGCTTTTTTCATTTTAACGAATGTTTGTTAGATTAATTTTTTGGTTTGTTTTTGAACCTTACAATGCAAAAGTAGTGAAAAAATAGCTATTATAAAACATCCTGGCGCATTTTTCTTACGCAAACGTTTGCACAAGTATAAAATAAACTTTTTAAAAAGGGCATAAAAAAAGACTGAATCCTGTTACGAAGATTCAGTCTCATAAAGAAGTGGTACCACCAGGAATCGAACCGGGGACACAAGGATTTTCAGTCCTTTGCTCTACCAACTGAGCTATGGCACCAACTTTCACAAATCGCGATTTATCATTTGCGGGTGCAAAGGTAATACTTTTTTCTGGTTCCTGCAAATTTTTCGGGAAATTTCTTTCAAAAAAAGATAAAAAAGTCTATTTTTGTTGGTATTATCCATTATTTAATGTACCTTTGCAGCAGATATCGGGATTTAGCGCAGTTGGTAGCGCACGTCGTTCGGGACGATGAGGTCGCTGGTTCGAGTCCAGTAATCCCGACCAAAAGCCGTCAGATGTGCCGTAAACACTGAGGATTTGCCTTGGTCGTGGTCAAAATGGTCGGTACAATTTCGGTATCATTCCTATACAAATTATAAATAATAGGCTGTATCTGAAAAAAATTAAGATATGGCTAAAAAAAATTATGCTCCAAATTCGAATGACACAATTCTTAGCAGTGTCATTGGCTGGAAACCTCCAGTTTTGCATCAGAAATCAGAATGTTATATCTCCTTCTTGGCGTTTGATCCAGGAGTCAACCGCATGAGAAAGAAAAAAATTATGCTTGACCATATCAAGGGCAAGCGGAACCAACGTGTCTATGCCGACCAGGTTATTAAAAAACTCACCGAGAAACTTATGGCAGGATGGAATCCTTGGATTGAGGAGCTGCAGCCCCTGGAATATACTAAATGGGATGACGTTCTCGACAGGTATAAGTCTTATCTGGCCAAAATGTGCAACGAGGGTAGTATGCGTGAGGAGACTTATGTCGACTATAGCAGTCGTCTCAGAATCCTGGAAAAATGGAAGCAAGAGAAAAGAATAACTCTCAACTACTCCTACCAATGGGACAAAAGTAATGTGAGCAAGTTTCTGGATTACATTTTCATCGACCGGAACAATACTGTACTGACCCGCAATAACTATCTTGCCTGGACTAAGAGTTTTTCTGCTTATCTGTTAGCTCGAGGGTATATACCTAAGAACCCTACAGAAGGTCTGGAACGTATCAAGAACAGGCAGAAGAAAAGCAGAGATGTCATACCGGATTGTACCATGCAGCTCATCAGAGACTACCTACAGGAGCACAACAAGCACTATCTGCTGGCTTGTGAAATCATTCACTACCTCTTCATCCGCCCTCGCGAGATGTCCTATCTCAGAATCTGCGATATCCATGTAAAGACTCAGACAATCACTCTGCATGGCGAGAACACAAAGAACGGCAATGATGCCGTGATCACCTTGCCGACTCATGTCATCAAGCTGATGATGGAACTCAACATCTTCTCACACCCAGGGCAGGACTATCTCTTCTCTGACGGTTTCTGTCCAGGACCAGAGAGAAAGAACGAGAAAATGTTCAGAGACTACTGGACTCGTGTCTTGAGAAAGGAACTGAAACTCTCACCTCGCTTCAAATTTTATAGCTTGAAGGACACAGGCATCACCAATATGCTGCGGGCAAATGCCGATGTCTTGTCGGTCAGAGACCAGGCGAGACACTCATCTATACTCATCACAGACATCTATACGCCTAAGGATATACAGAAGGCGAATGAGTATATCAAGAACTATCAGGGTATCCTATAATATAATAAGGTGGAGAGCTAACTGCTCCCCACCTTATTATATATATTATGATAGCATATAAAAATATCCCGTGTAAACTGGCTCGATGGCATCGTCCTTGACTTCCATCTCTATCTTCTCGCACACATATTTCTTGTTGCGGATGATGTATATCTTGGATGGATCCGGTATGTCATCTGACTTAAACTTGGCCTCCATGCAGTTTTTATTGTCTAATCTCAGACCATTATCATGTAAGCAGCCCAGAGTAACAACATCATTAGTAGATTTCGTACAAATCGACAGAGAGTAAGGATACTTTTCTTTAAATGTTCCTCCTCCGTTCCCACCAAATCCTCCTTCGGTACTACCACAATATTCTTTATTTATTCGGTAGTCGGTTTTGAATTTTGGCCACCTAGACTTCGCTCTAACCCAACTAAATTTGTTGTCATCCTGTACTTCTCCTGGAATAATGAAGAATATATTCATGCATTCCTGATCATCTTCGGATTTGTCGAGTGTTGACTCATCATCAATCGCATCCTGCACGGATGTGTAGCTGAATCCGTCATCATCAACATCGCACTCCTTTGAATCCGGCTCCTTATCATTAGGTATTGAAAGAAGGCATCGCTTCTCGTAGTAATTATCTTCCAAGATTGCTGTTTTGAAATTGATATCTTCTACAACTTGTGCTGCAGGAGATATGTTAAGTTCAACATAGTCATCAGAAGAACTGTCCCTGATTAATGGTGACCAAACGCCTGCCAGCTGCCATGTTTTCGAACCCTCATTCTCTACATATATGTAGTAACTACCATTACACTCAATGATGGTCTGTCTTTTTTGTTTTTCAGACCATGACTGTGTTGTCCCTTGGAACTGATTTTGCGGGTCCCAGGTAGCTGTACTATGGACTATTTCAAAATTCTCGAAGACTTTTTTGGAAATAACTTCATAGTTATCTCTGTTTGCAGAATCACCCAGATTATACTCCAGATTTGCTGTAGATGACGTGGAGAAGGATCCGTCTTCGTCGTAGTCCGTTGTGTATTCGGCCAGAGGCTCAATCGCTACGGAATCTGCGGTTGTCAGCTCTGATTTTTTGATAACAGAACAAGTTTTTTGGATATCATCAAAAACAATTGTGGCATTGAAAAGCTTTCGAAATTCCTCTATAAAAGTATAGCTCGACCAATGAGGAAGTGCCCTTCGCAGCTCACGAGTCTTGTAGGCCGATGCGATATACAGGAGGTTCCACGGCTTGCAGTCGAAGTCGTTGCGCTTGAGCGTGTATCCCTCATATTCTACCACTTTACGGAAGATATACATTAAGTTTGGCTGAACAGCCAGGTTCATGATAAATGGTGCATTGCTTCCTATAAATTGCTTCGTTTTAGCTACTCCGACAAAATTGGCAATCATATCATTTGTTTCGTCCCGTACAGGAACAAAACACCATTTACCCTCTACTCCCAGGAACTCCGATTTATCATCATCCAATCTATAGATGTCATTAATCTTCTGAATACCTTTCCATCCTTGAGACCAGCCCTTATCAACTGTATAACCGGGCTTGTCAGCTGTGCCAAACGGAATCTCATCGATGTAGTGCTTGGTCATGCGGTCGTTGAACTTGATGCGGGACTTGCCTCCGACTATCTGCAGTTTGATTTCTTTCTCATTCACGGAGAGTATGGTACCGACACCACTCATGATGAGCTGGCTGTTACAGAACAGTTTGCAGTCATCGTATTTGGCGATGTTCTTCTTGACCTCCAGTCGCGAGACATTCTTAAATATGACACGGTTCTCCAGGATATTCATGGGGAAGGTGATGTCATAGGTGTACTCACCATCATCGGTGACATACTGGTTTGCGTATGTCACCTTGATGGATGATGTAGAAATGGGATAGGCCTTATGGCCATTGATGATGCATGTTATCATATTCCACTACTTATTGTTTAAAATGCGCTGATAATCCTGCAGTCTGCGGTGCAGACCTCTACGGCCAGATATCGGAACCTCGACCTCAATGCCATCGTCAAGCGTCTGTGTCAGACGGCTGACGGCTGCATTGACACCATCAAGGGACTGGCGTACCTCGGTGTTATCATTGTTGACATTGACAACAGGAGCAACCACGGTACTGCTACCCTGTCCGAGAGAACGTGTGATGTCTTCAGCGGTCAGCGAGCCAACTGAATTGGAGCGCTGGGCCCTATCGATGAGGTCAAGAGCCGGACGGATGGATGAGTTGTTGACGGCATTGTGATTAGCCACGAACTCACCTTCATGCACAACTCCAGCCTCCTTTCTGTAGCGGTTACCTCCGGTATATCCACCCTCATAGTAACCTGCTGCCTCTGCCTGGTGCTGCTTCTTGATAGCAGCAAGCTGTATCATACCTGCAGCTGTGGCCATACCTGCTGCAATAGGAGCTAATGTCCAACCTATTGTTGGTATAGCTGCAGCAGATGCATAGGCATTGATAGCAGACATTGCTGTAGATGCTATCGCCTGCGCAATTTCTATCTTCATGGCTTTTTTGTTAGCCTTTGACTTCGCTGCAGCCAGTTCTTTGTCTCTCTTCTCCTCCAACTTTTTCTTTTTCTTCGAATTGTTGCCAGCTGCAGCAATCTGCTTCTCGTAGTTCTTGGAGATTTTCGCCTGCTCGAGGTCAGAGCATGCCTGAGCATATGACGATGACGCAGATAGAATACCGTCGATACCATTGTAAACTACAGCTGTCTTTTCAATCAGGTCATTGAGGAAATCTGAGGTGATCTTCCCTTTCGCCTGCATGTATGCAGCATGGTTCTGCTTGTCGTTGCCATACAACTCCTTCAGTTTCTCCATGGTGTTTTGATAGTTCTCAACTTGTGAGGAGAAGTATCCACCCAGAGTTGCATTGCCGGTCGACTGGGACTCCCCTGCTGCAGCCCTGGCGCTGTTGACCATCTCTGATGACTTATCATTAATCTTCAGCTGAGCGCTACCAGCACCATGATCATCAGCATCAATCTGCGCTCTCTGTGCAGCAAACTGCTTGGTTATCTCCAACTTCATCTGCTGATATTCCTCCTCCTTGATCAATCCCTGCTTGTAGAGATTGTCAAGGCCATTGAGGTACATGGTCTCCTGAGCCTGCAGGTCTTGCTTACCGAACTGCTGACGCAACTCCTTCAGCTGGTTCTGGTATGACTCCTGCATCTGCAGCTGGTGGTCAAGTGATGCCTGCTCCATCTCAGCCTTCAGATCCAGCCATTCCTCGCTGCCCTCATTGTAGAGTGCCAGGCGCTTTTGCATGGCATCTGCATCATTCTGATAGATGGCTTCATCGAGAGCTATGTCATTCTGATAGATAGCTGAGTTGGCATCATTGTATTGAGCCTTGATGCTAGCCTCCTTCTGTAGGCGCTCACGCTCAATGCTCTGCTCATTCATCTTCAGTATGGCAGCATCATGCTGCTTGACGACAGTGACCTGGTTGTCAAGTAACTGCTTATACTCATTGCTCTCTGCTCCATAGAGTTGCTTCAGCTTAGCAAAGCCCTTAATCTGGATGTTCTGTCGGTCATCGAGGAACTGCTGATAGGTTTTCTTGCCTTCTGCATAGGCTTTGGCGTTGTTAGCCATCAGTTCGCTGGTCTCAGCCTTGATGCTATCGGCAGCCTGCTTCTGCTTGCGCTTGGCTTCTGCCTCACGCTTGCGAGCTTCTGCAGCCGCAGTCTTCTCAGCCTTGGCCCTAGCCTTGCGCTCTTTTTCTGATACTTGATGAGTGCCGGCTGTACTCTGCTTCTTAATGATAGTACCATCATTGTCCTTGCCATTGAAGCCATTGTTGCGCCATGGCTCTGGGTCATAGACTTCGAAGTGCTGAGACTCCAGCTCATTTATCTTGTCGATGAGCTTCTGCTGATACTGCTTTTCTCTTTCGACACTCTGTAGTAGCTGGTCCTTGTGGTCAGCTGCGAAGTTAAGTTTTTGAGTCTTGCCACCTGCAAATGGGTTTAGCCTATCCCAGAAGCGTTTCCAGTAACCTCTATTGTCATTGTTAGCCTCTCCTAACAGGTCTTCATCTTCCGCTTGCTTAGCTATTGACTCTGCCAGCTTCTTCTGTAGGCCGTCGATGACAATCTTCTTCTTCATCATGTCAATGTACGACTGGATCTGCCTTGTTGCTTGACCGGTGCGCACTGCTTCCTCGGTGATGTTGCCGAGGTGTTCACGCATCAGCTTGCCGTTGAGTTCCTCCAGGGCTGCCTTGCGGTCTGACTCAGCTGTGGTGTTGGACTGGATGGCAGAAACGAGGCGCATGATGGATGCCTCCTCTTCTGCTGCCTGCTTGTTGGCATCTGTCACGGCATCATTGTAGTCACGCTGAGCCTGCTCAGCTGTGCTCGTCTCTTTAGACAGTGTGACGATTGCGGCTGTCAGACCGGCAACAACAGCAATCACAGCAGTGATCGGGTTGGCCAACAACACTTTGTTCCACAACATTTGCGCAGCTGTGGTCAGTTTTATTTCTCGTGTCAACGCCATCTGAACGATTGCCATGGTCCTGAGAGCAGATGTCTTAAGACCTACAAGGACGAGATGCGCCTTTTCGCGTAGAATCATGATGTTGAGCCATGCCATTTGCGCCTTCTCTGCGATCAACTTGGCCTTAGATACTGCAGTATAGGTGACGATGGCAGCTGTCAGCACAATTAATATGCGCCAATAATCTTTGACGAAATCAACGAGGGTTGAGAGTGCCCGAACTCCGAGACTGGCAGCAGATATGCAATATCGTGCTGCAGGATAGAGTTTCTGGCCCAGTTCTATGGAGAGATCCAGGAACTTCTTGCTCGCTTTGTCAAGTTGAGCCTGTACACTCTCGTTCTGTGTCTCGAACTCATTGAGGACGGATGTGCCTTCGGAATAGGCTTCGTTTGCCAGGTTCTGGGCAGTCTTGATGTCATCGAGCTTGTCTGCGAGGACGGTGAGGACTCCAGTAGCCCTGGATCCATCCATCTTCATTTCCTCGAACATTGGTGCAAGGTCGGCAAAACCGCCCTTGGCTCTCATGGCTGCCAAAAACTGGAGAAGTGCGCCATTGGCGTCCTCCTTTAACGTCTTTGCGAATTCCTTGACATTTAGACCTGCAATCTGAGCAAACTTGGCTGAGTCCTGGAACATTTTTGCCAGGAGGTTCTGCACAGCTGTTGCTGCCGTTTCATCTTGCTGCATGTTCTGGTCAAGGACAGAAGCGAGACCCATGATCTGAGCCTGTGTAAAGCCTGCCTGCTTGCCGACACCTGCCACACGGGCAGTGAAGTCAACGAGATAACCGGCAGAGGCAGAAGAATTCTGCGCCAACTCATTGACTGCAGAACCTGTTGCCAACATGGCGCCTCGCAGACCCTTGGTTTTGTCTTCGCCGAACATCTGGGCGAGTTTACCGATTTGAGAGACTGCTTTATCGCCGAGGTCATCACCGAGGGCGACATTGATTTTATCGGCTCCATCTACGAACTCCTCAACTGCTGCAGTCGAAGTGATGCCGAGTCTTCCGGCATCTTCGGCTAACTGGTTGAGCTTCTGTCGAGGGGTTCGGGTGTCCATCTTTTTGAAGTCCTCGTTCATGCGCTCAACCTCTTCGGCTGCCTGCCCGGTATATTTTCGGACGTTGGTCATCTCATCGTCCATCTTGGCATACTCCTCTACACACTTTTTGACGGTGAAGGTGATGCCGGAGATTGCAGCGACGGCTCCAAGGGCAATGCCCTGCATTCGGTTGAACCAGTCTGCAGAGCGCTTGATCCAGGACTCTTGAGCTACGCCT
This sequence comes from Segatella copri, assembly GCA_052349145.1. Classification (GTDB taxonomy): domain Bacteria; phylum Bacteroidota; class Bacteroidia; order Bacteroidales; family Bacteroidaceae; genus Prevotella; species Prevotella copri_V. Next base: position 23,112 of record DAWDQD010000004.1, read on the forward strand.
TCGGCTCTGACTGCCTGCAGTTCAGCCTTCAGCTGCTTCGCCTTCAGCTCCATCTGCTTGAACTGCTCGGTACCACGCTCCATGCCATGCATCTGCTGGTTCAGTGCCTTGATGGAGTACTCCAGGTCACGGATGGATGAGGTTTTGAGGTTGGCCATGGTGTTGTTGACGAGCTGCATCTGCCTCTTGGTCTCCTTGATATCCACATTTGTGCGGTCAATTTCCTTGTCATACTGCTGCATGAGGGTGACCACCTTCTGCTCGCTCTGTCGGATGCGTTCCAGCTCTGCCTCCACAAGTTTCAGCTGCGAAGCTCTGGAGGCGTACATGGTAGATGTCGGGTCGTAGTCAGCCATCTGACTACGTAGCTTGGAAGCTGTGAAGTTGAGGTCATTGAGTGAAGCATGTTTCAGGTTTGACACCGTTGCGGTCATGCGTCTCGCTTCCTCATCAGCCTTGCGTGTTGCGCCCTTCAGGGCAAGCATCTGCTCCTTGACCTTTGAGAGTTGTGCATCCAGCTTGGCGAAGTCTGAAGGGTCAGATGCTGCCTTCATCTGCCCCTTCAGATGTCTTGCTGCCTTCTCCAGCTGTCCGAGGCTTGCACTAGACAGGTTGTCGAGTGTCTCCTTGACGCTCATGGTTGAGTTCTTGAATTGCTTCATCTCTCGCTCTGCGGCCTTCAGATCCTTGGCGAGGGATGCGCCTAAACGGGAATCGCCCGCCGAGAAGGCTTCCTGTTTAGCCTTCTTCAGACGAGCGACTCTGTCCTCCAACTCTTTGAGTCGGTTCTTTGCCTCCTCTGAGTTGAGCTTGATGACTGTTGTATATACCTCTTGTCTTGCCATTATCGGGTGACTTGTATATAGCTGTTATATAATATGTTGGAATGGGGATTGAAGTTGATGACCTTGACATCATAGCCTTTGGTGCCCCACCGCCACCAGAGGAATCTGTGCTTGTACTGCCTGTAGACGATGGTCTGGAGGCTGTCTCTCGCCTTGTATGTCAAGATGGAGTCTGCCGTGTTGAGACGGAGACTAAGCCATCGGTCGCTGTAGGTATAGACTGAATCGCTGCGGTCAGTCTTGACCGTATCAGCAGTACTCAGACTCGTGCGCTGGTCTGCCATGACCTGGCCAAGACGAATGTCCAGGTCATGGAGCAGTTGGCGGTCGTAGGCTTGAAGTTTGTACTCCTCTTCCTTCATCTGCAGCACCTGCTGCGTGATGACAGTGGCTGAGTCTCGGATGGTGTCTCGCTCGGCTGGAGCATACTGAAGTTTCAGCCCATTGAGCTGTTCTATCAGTTCCTGCTCCGCTCGCTGCTGTCGATGGTCAAAAATCCAGAAACAGGCGATGATGACCAAAATCACCGATATGGCCATGATGATTGACTTGAGATGTTTCTGCATAATCCTTGATTTTAAATGTCAGCATACTCAGGAATAGCGTCGAAGCATGGACACTCCTTTATGCGCTCCCACGGATCGACCACTCCATTGTGGTTCTTGTCAGGCGAGATGTCACGATGTCCCATGATTTTGGCATCAGGGTAGCGTTGGCGTAACTCCTTCAAGAGTTGACGAAGTCCAGCCTTCTGCTCTTCTGTTCGGTTGTCGATAGCCTTGCCTGTGCGGGATATTCCACCCATGTACGCAACGTTGACTGAATCGAAATTGTGCCCCTTGACTCCATTGGACGGCAGGTCTTCTGTCATGAGCTGCGTGCGTTTGCCATCTGCGGTAACGACCCAGTGGTAGCCTGGATAATGCCAGCCTTTGTCTCGGAACTCCTTGAGCAAGGCATCGACAGACCATGACTGTCGGCTTGCTGTACAATGAACGAAAATTTTCTTAATCTTGCGTGCCATTTTTGTTGTTGAAATATTTATTGATAATGTCTTTAACTCTGGTGTCAAAAGTCAGTGCGAAACCAAAGACGGTTGCCACGTAAACCAGACTCTGCCCAAAGTACCACAAGACGTTAGACGTGACGTCGTGGGACAAGAAAAAGCTGATGTACACGAGCACGATGCCAGCAAGCAGAACTATGCCAGCAGAGCTGTAGTGTATCCAATCCTTGGTATTTCTCTGCATATCTGTTATACCTTTTTAAAACTGGCACAAAGGTACATATAATATAAGGTATATAAAAATACGGCAGAAAGGACTGTTCCCCCTCCTGCCGTATCAGAAAACTATGAGATATCCCGGTCGAGTAATTCTCTGGCCATCTGCTTAGCCTGCTCGCGCCACTCCTGGAATGCTTGGTACTCTGTCTCATGCTCCTCGTCGCCATCACCATGGTTGCAGAGAATGGCTTCGACATCGCTCTGGCTGTACTTTGTACGAACCAAGCCAGCCACGAACTCGCGATAACCTGCCGACTCAGCCTCAATCTTGGTGGAGCCGTCGATCTCCGTGCCCTCGTAGCTATAAGCTGTTACTGCTTGACTATCGCCATCAGACTCCGACATGGTGGTGTCTGGGTGATAGTTTTCTACTTTCTGCTCACTCAGGAACAGAAGAAAATGCTTGCTGTCATATCTCAAGTATGACATACGGCAAAGATAAAATTTCTTGTGCATCTAGATAAACTTATAAAATTTCTTTCCAAACTTGTTGGTGAGTTCCGCTGCAACGGTGTAGAAGCCCTTTTCCAGCAGTTCCCACTCCTTGCGTGCCTGGTCAACCAGAATATCTGAGCCAGTAAAGAGCCACCACGACTCAGGTTGCCAAACCGGTTCCTCAATCTCATCGCCATGTTCATCGAGTTGTCCTGTCTTCCGGACGTGATCGATGAAACGGAAGCGGATGGCTAGGCGGTCCTTTGGCACCTTCTTGGTGACTATGTGCTTGACGCCCTGGTCGTCAACTTCTTCAACCTGCTCCATCTTGAAGTCGACTCTCGACTTATCTATCTTGTAATCCTCTATGAGGATGAGGAACTTGTCATAGTCCTCAATGTTGTGGCACAGGATATCGCCTGGATGCTTCTTCTGTGCCATGCTCATGCCCTCGAAGGGAACCTCTCCCTTGCGAGCCTTCACAATCTGACCATACTTTTTCATACCGATTTTATTTAATAAGTTTTTTGTATCTGCGTGTTTGGCTAGGCCAAGCCTGGATGCAGCCTTGCGCTGGATCTGTTCATCGCTAAGTCCACGTTTGCGCAATCTTGCCACCTGGGCACAGAGTGCCTGCTTGGTGCGCTTGCGCAAAAGTGCATGGTCGGCAAAGATCTTCTGTCCACAGAAGTCTATGCCGTCACATGTACGATGAATATTCCAACTTTTATTGATGCGGAGTTTCCAGTCTCTAGCCAAGTGCATGACTGCAAGCTCCGCCATAAGGCGTAAGAAGACCTTATCTTCATGCATGATGAAGATATTGTCCATGAATCTATAATAATGTTTGAGCCCCTCGCGGCAAAAACGGTCGAAGCGCTCATTGAGGGATTTTACCCCCCCACATTTAAAACGATAGCTTGCTGCTCCGAGCGGCATGTGAGGAGCATGTCTGTGACGTACCGAGCCTGCCAATAACCGTGTTTTTCGGGGTCTTGGAGTATGTCGAAACACCGCATGGCGAGATAGTCAAACCTCGCCAGAAACAGTTGCCCCAAAAGTTGTGTAAGCTTGACGCCCAGTACAATGCCATTGGCATAGCTGTCAACGACCTCGTCGATGAAAGCAAGTAGCTTGCGGTCCTTGATATACAGCCTGTACTCTCTCTTGAGCAGATTGTGCTCAACATTCTGGAAATAATGATGTATATCCATGGGCAAGCAATAGAATGTCTCTTGCTGTGGCGAGGTATAGATATCCTGCTTGATAATCTTGTAGAAGAAATGCGTGCCACGCCCCTTGGTACCAGCTGGACTGTTGAAAGGAATCTTGGCTCTCAACTTATCTTCACTGGTGTGCATGGCTGCATGCTGAATGACATGATCGCCAACAGGCAACTTATTGACTATGCGATGCTTGGGTTTTTCAACCGGCTTGGCCTCATAGTCTGATGTATGCCATGTCTGATGAACATATGCATTTAGCAGGGCTTGAAGATTTGTTTCAAACTCTGCCTCAAACGCTTGTACTGAGAGACGGGACTTCTTGTGCCTCGAAAAATCAAAAAATGCTTCACGAAAATTTTGCAAAGTCTCAACCGCCTGTGAAATGTTACCTAACCTCTTCACTTGCTTTAAATTTTTATGTATATAAAAAAGGTCGGTGTCTGATAAATGTCGGTGTCTGTGTCTGTTGTCTGCTTTTATGATGTCCTAACTTTCGACCGGATGACCCATTGTCATCATCTACTAGCTATTCTGCTAAAGTGTATGTTTTGCCATGAGGCAAGGCCTGACTCCCGAAATCACTGCAGCTAAGCAAACTAACCTGCAGTATCTTGTTAAGTTGAGGGCCGCACCGTAGTTCACATTGGAATCCGAGACAGCATTGTTCACGTTGAGCGTCGAAAGACCGCATTGACCACCATTGTTAGCGTTGCCACCGCGAAGACACAGGCGAAAACCGGCGCAGGAATCACAGCCTGGTTTGAAAACCGCCTGCAAAGGTACTGAAAAAAATCGGAATGAAAGAATGTCAAAGAGCGAAATTTCAAAAAAATCGACCGCCCAAGGGCGGTAGGGTTTGCTCGCTACGCTCGCAGGGTGCTCAGGATTGTCCTTGGCTCCGCTTGGGAACCTTGGTCAATCCTGCACACTCCTGCTCACGCCAGCACACCTCTGAACACTTTAGGCCGCCTCGTAATACACTGGTTCCAATGACCACTCGGATGCTGCTTCGCAGAGGGCCGCACCGCAGTACACAAAGGAATCCGAGACAGCATGGTACACGCGGAGCGCCGAAAGACCGCATTGACCACCATTGTTAGCGCTGCCACCGCGAAGACACAGGCGAAAACCGGAAGTAGCATCGGAGGTATTCCAGAAATAGCTTGTCGAATAGGTTGACTCTGTAGCACCAATCTGCGTACAGAAGTTCTCTAGATGTTCCATCGACCAGGTCTTGATATATCCTTCACCACCGCCAGGTGACTTGCTCAACGTCTTCATGCCGGTAGCATTGCCGATAGTCCAGGAGCCGTAAATAGACGGAGCGACCAGGTGGGTCATGGTCTTGTCACTATTCACCTGGCAGAACTCATCATCCATCATTCGCCATAGATTGCCAAAGCCGTTCTTATAACCGAAGAAACATGGTATCTTGGCATTATAGACCGTTGTCCCTGCATCATTTTTTACGGCATAGGTCGCTTCTCCACATGAATCACCAAGTTCAATGCCTGCACTCATTGGTGCAACTGGTCGCCAACCATTGTAGGCTTCCCAGTTCGGCATCTGCGTCAAGCCAGCACCGAGTCCACCTTGGAAGAGGCCGTTGGCATCCTTGTTGGCATTGACTGCATCCTGATCATAATGTGTACCGAAAATGACACTGAACAGAATTGCGACAATGGAAGTATGTCGCATGGTTGTGCATAGCCAACCCTTGCCGTTCTTACGCGCTGCAGCTCTGAACTGCTCTGTAGTCATAGCGGTAGCAGGTCTGCCCAGCAACGTATTGTTCTTGCCATCATAGGTAGCATTGTTGTCGCCACCACGGTAGTTAGCTGCATCGTTGATGTAACTAACCAGGCGTCCGGTACTACGCTCGATAGTAGCGAAGCCAGCTGCAGAAATACTGCCGATTGGTATCTCAAGATTGTATTCACCTGGTATTGGCTTGATGCCAATCTGCTCATAGTGCAATCCGCCAATATCCTTGATGACAACGTAGAATTTACGTCCCCAGCCCCACTGGTAGTGACCCTCTGTACCATCCAGCCTTGCCGGTTCACCAGTAGCATATCTGTGGTGATCCTTGCTGTCGAGCTTCCTACGGCTGTGGTCATTCTTGACCAAGTATGCGCCAAGTCCGAGGATGTATGGCAACTCCTTCAGCAATTCAAGTGAGCCAATGTATGATGCCGCCTTAGGCGTTGCGTTATTTGTGTCCCACACTCTTCCGCACCAGGCATGCTGACCTACAGCAAGGTCAGCCTTAAGCGCATCCATGCCAATTCTAGTGACATTGCCATTTTTGTCTGCCAGCAGCACGCTCTGGTTGCTGTTGGCGGTTGTGACTTTCGTCACGGAGTTGAATTTTTTACCTTCCATAATTATTATAATATTTTTTTTAGCAAACTATTCCAATCACTATGATACACGTGCCCTAATCCGTCACTATAATCAATCCAATCCTTGCTCAAAAACAGATGACTTTCATTATCAGTCCCCTCATCAGAGTATATTCTTAAACCAAATTCTGGATCTATATTCACCCGTTTCCTTCCACCAAATCCAAATAAATCCATTGTCGCAATTCGACTCAGCGTATCACCATCTGACTCAAATTTAACCTTGAAAAGGTCTGTCATCTCTGCAATTGAGCTTGGCAAATCCCAGTTGTCATCATTTACTGATGTTGGCCCTCGCATTACAAAGTAGCCCTTATCTGCATTCATTTCAATTTCATTCCAGGTCTTCTCATTTCTAGACTTGAAATTACCTGTTGCCTTAATGCTCTCAAAATTACCACCCTTGCAATCGAGATTTCCGTCCTTAGCTCTGAAGACAATATTTCCGTCCTTATCCTTCATCTCGATTGTTCGTACACCTAAATTTTCTACAATCTGAAATTGCGATAAGATGAGATTGGCGACAACCATTTCAAAAGGGCTTCCAAGTCGCCAGTAGCCATTGTTGGTATCCTCGTCACTGCCTGGGTAATTGGTTGCAGACTTGACGTGACTCTTGATGCAGCTATAAAAACCGGAGTCGTAGAAGACAACATCCTTCCACTCCTCGCCTGCAGCACCTGCCTGGAAGCTGTAGCCATTGCCGCAGTTAGACCAAGACTGCGGTCCTCGAAGTGTTGCTCCAGTCTCTCCCTTAGCCCCAGGTTCACCATCTTCAACGGTAATTATAGGTACCTTATATGTATAGGATATCCCATTCACTCCAACTAATATGTCTAGCGCATCGTTGACTATAGTATTTTTTTCTATAGTTATCAGTAAGCGTCTCCCTTTTTTATATTTGACACTACGCATGCTGACGCCTGTAGTATCTTTGGTCAAGTCACAAGATACAATACAGCCTATTTCCATGCCAGCTTCGAATGCCTGCACGTCGATGCTATAAGATCCGACGAATTGAGACTTCTTGTGAACGATAGACGACATGGATAGTTGTATGTTGATGGCATCCTTGCCGGCAGCACCATGGCACATCGGTGTGGACACCTTCTCACTTCCATCGGTGTAGTAGAAGTGTGTCCGGCTCCAGATATAGTAGCCCTTGCGCCACTGAGGAGCAGTTGTCTGCCAACCCTCTGTCGGAGCTGTAGTCAGACTTGTTGACTCCGCATATTCCACGTCGGTATTGGATATGCCAACACCGACGCGGAGGAACTTAATCACTCTTGTGATAACTGACATAGGCTATTTAACGGATTGAATTGTTAATGCTACGTTGCTGTAACCTGCGTGTATGCAGTCTTCTCTCGTCACAGCGAAAGAACTCAACTGGACAGTAGGCTTGCGTGCTGCCTCGGTATTGAGGACAACACCGGAGCCGGATTTCAGGGTGAAATAGAATTTTGTATCCACCGCTTCTGACTTGCCTCTGACAATCATTCTCGGTGTATAGGTCACAGTGCCATTTCCTGCCTCGTCCTCGCTGATAGACTCATCAGCTGGTGTCGGGTTCGGTTCGATGTCGTATGGATCCGACGCGTCGATGACTGTCTGGAAATCAAATCCCAGCAGATTATCCTTGCCCATGCCCTTGTCATTGTAGACCTCTACCATATATTCGCGAGTACAATCGACCTCGGAAGCCTTGACAGTTATGGTCTTGCCGTTTGCTCCTGCAATCTGCTCCCAACCCGTGAGGCTGTTGGTGGCTCTGTACCACTTGTAATACAGCCCTGATGTCAGGGTCTCGTTGGCCAGCGTGGTTCTGGCTTCGAGCTGGCAGCTATCATCCTTGTTGTTGAGCACGAAGTTATGTGTATCGCTTGCAGGAGCCTTGATCGATACTCGATAGGCTACACCTGTGTACGGGCCGACCGGTATCTCGTATACAGCCTGTACCTCATCGGTAATCTCCTGCTGGTTTGATCTCTCGGAAATCTTGCCAACCATCTTGATATTGATGGCTGTGTAATTGGATGCCTTGACCAGGTTGTTGCATATCTTCAGCCCCCAGAAGAACTGCGAAGTACTTGGTCTGATCATCTCGAAGAGACCTTCGAAGAGACCGGTTGATTTGCCAGAGCTGTTGAACGGAATCTCCGTCTCGTTGAAGAAGAACTTCATGGAGACTGGTGTCGTGACACCATCTGCAGCCCTCGATGAGATGACTACGAAATAGAGCTTAGGCTGCGACTTCGAGAAGTCGGGATAGACGGTAACGACTTCGCCGTTTTTCTGGTACTCCTGGTAGAGATCTCCATCCGGAGACTGGATAGATGGCGTGAATGTACCCATCTTCTGGATGAACGTGATGTTCACCGATTTGCTTGCACTACTCATTCTTTGCCTCCTCTCTCATGATGAATCTACTGTCTGTAGCTACAGGCAGTTTGTTGCACACTTCACCCTCCTGCTCCTTGCAGGCTGTCTTGCCGTCCATGGCGATAGCGCCAATCTTGGACAGCGTCTCCTCGAACTCGATAGGTTTACCGAGCGGAAGGATGTCCTGACACCAGAGCAGGAAGCTGCCATCCTGCAGCTCTGTTCTGTCCTCTGTCAGCTGAAGGAACTCTGCGACCTTGCGGTTAGCTTTGATGTATCTTTCCATATTTTATTAAAAATGTTTATTAGTGAAAAATAAACGGATTGCCGTCTGCGTCCACGAAGACCTTGCCGTCGGCATCCATTGCCAGAGCTAAAGGATCGAGGTCTTTGACTTCCAACGCGAGGATAGCTCCTCTGTTTGGATCCAGAAGTTCTGTAGGAACACTCGGAGACATGCCATGTCCGACGAGGACAGCATTCTCGAAGTGTACCGAATTATTCGGTGCCATCCACCAGAGTACCTGCAGCTCTCTCGTAGGGTTTGCTATTTCCCCTACATTGTCAAAAATAGTTGCCCTTGGGTTTACCTCCTTCGTGTCAGGCAGCACCTCATCGACCGTATCAAGCATGTCGTAATCGTAGAACGGAATTCTCCGGACGATGTTGACTATCTTGAATGGTGCGGCATCAGACAGTTCTACGCTTTCCGGATTGCCTGCTGCAGAGTATCTTACTCTACACCTGATGCAGATGCGCTTACCCATCAGAGAGCGGTCTAGCGTGACGGATGCACCATCAGCAGATACCTTGATTTCTAAATCATCTGCAGTAATGGCAGAGAACTGCCCTCTATCACGGAGAATTTCCCATACGAACATTCTTTTCTCCTTAGCGCACTCTTCAGCCTCCAGGCGCAGGGAAGCGCTGATGACCTGCTTGTCGGTATCACGGAGTGGGTTGTAGTAGCGGTCACCGCTTGACAGCAGGAGCGTTGGCTTGTAGATGGTCGCATTCTTGCAGTTGATGGAGTAGTCCATCGTAATATTGCGTACCTCGTTTGTTCGGGTGTCCAGGTACTTGGCCTTGAATCTGAGCAGTATCGGCTTCTGCGGTGCTGCGTTGATATACCAGAGCAATTTTCCAGCATTATCGCCGGACGATGTGATGACATGCTTTTGGGGTGTCGTAACCAGCGCATTGCCCTCCACACCATTTTCTACTCTGTACCAGGCGATGTCGGTCAGTTCGCTGTTGACACGTCCACTCGGGAGTATGCCATCTCGGTCAAAGATGCTGATGACCGGCTGCAAGGCGCATGGTGTCAGCCTGTAATCAGGAGAATACTCATCCTGATCAGCATCATAGGTCTGTTCGAGCGGAACGCTGCCTGATACGGACTTGGAGTAGTGTACCTGCAGAGGCGTGTACTTGATGTCTAATCTTTTGTATTTCATCTTATATGTTATTAAACACATTCCAGAGTGATGGAATCATGGGCGACCTCATCGCCCAGACCATCACGAAGTGTAACTGTTGCCGTGAACCTGATTTTGGCCGGAACCCCCTCGCTGTCGATGGAGAGGTCTGACTTGGTCAGGACGATAGCCTTGCCCGCCTTGGAACCGACTTCGAGTGCCCAAATGTTGTCGCTGGTTACTCTCTGTTCACCGGCCTTGTTCTCGGTGTATCTGGTCCAGGCTACGTCGCTGTCCAGGATATCTGATGTGATATCCTGGCCGTAGAGCGTAGCAACGACAGTCAGCGGAGCTCGGAAGTTGTCAAAATCGTAGATAGTCTCGTCTTCCAGAAAGTCAATGGTAAATGCTGGATTGCCCTCTATCATCGCCCAATCGGTATTGTTCCACCTTGGTGCGGTATGGGTACCAGTCTTCTGGCATCGCCACTTGCACCCTGTATACCAAACGTCGGATGTCTCGTATTTACCGGTTCCCGGATTGAGAGCTGAGCAGAAATATTCTGCCGCCTCTGACCATGGTCCCCGGTCTATATAATCGACTATCGGTTTGCCGTGGTAGTCGATCTGTATGATGTCCTGGGTGATGATGCCGGCTGCATAGAGATAATCCCTGCCCTTGACGATGGGAAGGTTGAGCGACTTGACGAATTCAGGCATGTCGCCGAAGACCATGCCGTAGTTGAAATCATCGAGTATCGGCTTGGTGACGCCCGTCAGCTTGACGATGCGCCCCTCGGAACTGGAGATGTAGAAGCAGCTCTGCAGCTTTTCATCGGTCTGGTTGCCATATCGGGCGATATTCATGAGCTCGCACGGCGGGAAGTTCTTGCCTGCAGGGACTTCCTCATCAGAATAGAGTGTGACCTCGATGTAATTCTTGACCGCGTTGACGCTGTTGACTCTCATCCATGAGGTGTAGTAATCAGCCGAGGTGCCAGAATTGGCTGCCGAGGCGATGTTGTTGACCACTCCCTTGATAACGTTGCCCACATGCTGAGCTGTGAAGTATCCACTATACTTGGAGCGGAGGTGTAAGCCATAGCAATCATCGCCCAGACTGTCAACGCTCTCGATGGTGTCGCTTTCGGTGAAGAAAGTGTCACCCTCCTGCGCAGACAGGCGGTTGACAATCAGCTCCATGACCCGCATGTATGTGCGGACGGTGATGCTCTCAACCTCTGCATTGCCATTGGCATCGACCTGCGCGCCCTTGCCGTTGTACAGCCCGGAGACGAAGTCACCGAACTGTGCGCCCGCCTTGAACTGCGCCATCTGCTCGGAGATGAGTCCACGCAGGAAGGTTATCATGCCCTCGGCTGCATCGTCATGCTTGCGGCTGAGAAAGGCTTCGGAGGTTTCGTCCGCACAGAAATGCAGCAGCGAGAGGAAAGCGTTGCCGATGCGGTTTGCCGTGTTGGCCTGCAGACGTCGCTCGTCTCTGATGCCCTCGAAAAGGGTCTGAAGTGCACTCTTGTCTAATTTGTATGCCATTTTACTTTTTTGATGCAAAGATAATATGTCGATGGAATCGGTAAAAATACGCTCCCTAGAGGTTGCGTGCTGCTCCTATGCCCCTGAAGATTTCGGTTAGGGCTGATGCCATCAGACCATTGTACCGGTCGCCGTAGAAGCTAGCCTCATGCTCGTTGAGCTTCATGACAGAAGAGTAGTACTTCTGCGAGAACCAGTCGCGGCGGCCTTTAGGTTCGCCACCGGCGACACGACCGCCCCAGGCAGGCCCCACCTTCTTCGGTTTATCGAGATTGTTGTCGCGGCGGTATTCATCGCCAAGGAAGTTGAGATCACCGTTGTTGATGCGGTGGACTTTCTCGCCTCCCTGTGCCTCGGTCCACTTGTACCACTCATGTGCCGGACCTACACCTGCAGCAACATAGATACCGTACTGCAGGAAGTTGTGCTCAATGGTTGTGACAGAGCCTTGCTCCAGGTGCGCCTTGATGGAAGCGTAGAGGCGGCCGGTATCGATGGTACGAAGCCGCTCCATGCGCTCTCGCCAGAAGTCGCCCATGGCATTAGCCCATCCTCGCTCATATCTGAGGAGGTCGTCTACTGCTGCGTCTGCCATAGGCTCTCGTCATACTGTATGTCGATAGGCTCGTCAGATGTCACCATGAAGTAGAGTCCTGTGACGCCATTCATGGACCATCTGCCCAGCTCGCTCGAATAGACCTGCGTGAGGTCCAGGAACTCCATCTGCCCGTCGTATGCCTCACGGCTCTTGTCGTGGAGCATGCGGCTGAGGAACTGGCGGAAGATATATCTGCAGATATTCAGTTTCGCCTCTCGGTCTGCCATGTCATCGCGCCTGTACCCTGCCAGGATCCAGACGGTATAAACGTTGCGGTCGAAGAAACCCTCTCCAATGGAATGGGTGTTGCTGTCAACGGTATCTGAGACCATGATGAAGTTGGATGCCTTGCGGAACTGCTGCATGACTCCCTGGATGGAATCAGGTCCGGAGCACTCCGTTGCGACGAAATTATATTCTTTGCAGGTTCTGCACTCGGCAGCCAGCTGCTTGAAATATGCGATGGAATCGAAGATTTTCTCTGTCATATTCTGAATATTTAACTGTTTTGCCTATTGCGCTTCTTGAACTCCTCTGCCTCTCGTGCCTTGTTATCAAGCTCTGTGAGGGCAGCCCAGCAGTCGGTATTATAGACTGCCTGCAGTTTGGTCACATCACCATCGGTAAGTGCCCTGATCTGCGCCTGCATGGCTGGCAGGATGTCCTCACGGCGCAGTTCGCCACCCTCTTTCGCTGGTCTGAAGAAGTGAGGAAAGTTGGCGGCGAAATACTCCTTGACGCTCGAGAACCACATGAAGACTCCGAGGAGCTCATAAGGTTCGAAATTGGCGGTTTCATCGGAAGAACCGCCTGCTGTTCTGTACATGAGTTGCGCCATCTTCAGCAGGAATCTGTCCTCCTGCTTGAGCATGAACAGCTGGTAGTTCTTCTCGATATTGAGGTAATCGTAGAAGCTGATCTCGTGAAGCAGGCTGTTTACTGCCGTCAGCTGAACGTCACTTGCGACCTGTAGAGGCCGAAAGTCCGTAAAGGAGTCGATGAAATCGAAGTTTTTGAGCAGGGAGAGGATTTCTGCATCGCTGATATATAGGACTCTCTTGCGCACTTTTCCAGTCTTAGCATCGCCATTTTCACCGCTTTCATCGCATTTAACGCTGCATTTCCACCCGGTTCGGGTGTACTTATGTACGGTAAGACCGCAGAACCTTGCGAGAAGGTAGCATTTGACAACGGTATGATCCTGGAACGTCGACATGATGCTAAGGACATAGCGCAACTGATCCTCTGAAAGTTCCGCCCACGATGACGGCGCCTTGAAATTGAACTCTTGTGTACCATCTTTATGAATTAAAAACGAAGGCAGGTTTTGTTTTTTCATTCTGAAATTCTTTGAAATGGTTAGCCTTATATGCCGATGAATCCGCATATATTGGGAAGTTATCGAGATGTGCATCGAAGTATCTGAGCAGTCTCGCACGCTCGTTGGAGTATGCCGACAGCATGTCGTTGGCCAACATGATCAGGCTGCGGCTCAGCATGAGGCGCACGCAGCCTTCAAACTCATTGCCCTCTCTCACACCTCTGACCAGACACATGATGTCATCCATCTGTTCGTCTGACACCAGCTTGCGAAGGGTGGCGTCTGCCTCCTGCATGGCTGCCAGCTTGGACATCCAGTCCTTGGAGGTCATGCTGGTCTGTCTCGTGAGATAGCAATAGCCCTCCATGCTCCACACAACCGTCTGTATGCCCTGCTGAGCCTGGAGGGTGCTTCCCCATCCTGACACTACGGTGAGATGAGACATGACTGTGTCTTGAGCCACGATGAGGGCTATGCGGCATTGCTCTATGAGTGCCTCTACTCTGGAGGAACTGGCTGGAGTGACCTCGTTGTTGGCCACAACGCCAAAGCCTGTAGGCGTAAGCACGAGGTCGAGGTGTCTGACTACGCCGAGGAAGGCATCGAGGCACACCGCCTTGATGACTGCTTCACGCAGGTCGTCGCTGGTCTCCAGTGCCGCCTCTCCTACCCCGCCCAGTATCTGCTGGCTGAGCCGCAGATAGGACTCCTTAAAATGCGGTTCCACCGACTCGAACACCTCAGAATGCGAACTGGTGGCTGCAAGGATGCTCTGCTCGAAGTCATCCTTGCTGATTTGAATCTTCATTGTTGCCATTGTTTGAAACTATTGATGTCTGTTGGTCCTTATTTTTGTCTAGTGTCGTGAGTTCTATCATCGGCACGTCTACTGTCACTCCTCGGTCGGCATAGCCATTGTAGTGGGAGATGACGTGGTAAGGCTTGCACATGATGTCGTGGCAGGCCTTCTCGAGCGACTGCTTGAGGATGAAGAGCTCTCGCTTGTCTGAGCCGGAATTGTTCATCTGGCTCTTGCCAGGAGTGGCTCCGATGAGGTTGGGATGCACGCCCAGTGAGAAGCAGAGGGCGTTGGATGCCTCGCTCATGTCGTCTGCCCAGTCGCCACCCTCCTTCTTGCTGCCCTCTGAGAGGTTGATGATGCGCACCATGCGTTGCTCCTTGCCGTTTGGGTCGAAGTAATAGCCCGTGATGAGCGCCTTGCCGGCATTCTCCGGCCCGCACACGAAGTTGATGATGTTGTCCTTCTCCTGCAGGATGCGCTCCTTGCGCTTATCCGGGTCGATGATGTCCTCGTTGTTGCAGAGCTCTTCCCAGTAGTCGCGGTGCACCTCTATCTGGATGCGTGGAGCGGACGTGTTCTTGATCATGTAGCGCTTGCCGATACCGATGAGACGGTAGATGTCGTACCACGCATCATCGAAGATGCTGGCATAGTATGGTATCGGATAGTACTGCAGTCCGGGTGTCGGGATGCGGGAGATGATGGCAAACTTGCAGTCCTTGCCCATCTCAGGAGCCTTGCCCCTGATGCCGGTATAGGGGTCCGGAGCCTTTCCCATGCGCGCCATGAGGTCGCCCAGCGGGTCGTAGAGGTCGAGGAGCGGGATGACTTCGGTGTGGACAGGCGACATGACGTTGCGGAAGTCGCCGAAGAAGACATTCTCTATGCGTCCCTTCTCATTTGGTACCTCCAGTCG
Organism: Segatella copri; assembly: GCA_052349145.1. Taxonomy (GTDB): domain Bacteria; phylum Bacteroidota; class Bacteroidia; order Bacteroidales; family Bacteroidaceae; genus Prevotella; species Prevotella copri_V. Next base: position 38,298 of record DAWDQD010000004.1, read on the forward strand.
GCAGTAGGAAACGTCCTTGTGGCGGATGTTGACTATCTTGGAGTGGTCACGGCTCAGGATGATGACCTCTACCGACCAGAAGAAAAACTTCATGTCGGTGGCCTGCTGCATGAAGACCTCGTGGATGGAGTTCTTCAGACAGAAGTCGCGGATCTCTGCGTCGGTGGTGTCCTGCTTGGTCTCCCTGTCCATGAAGCGCACGCCCTGCCCGTAGCAGCACTGCACGTTGAACGCCATGGCACGCTGCGCCACCATGTTGCGGCGCAGCAACTGCTGCAGGATGTATGGCATGTCATTGTCATCGCCATAGTTCACATACTCGAAGAGCTTGCCGTCTGAAGTCTCCAGAATGCCCGTGGTGGCATCGCCCACCTCTCCGGAACCCAGGAAACTGGTATCCTTCCCATACTGCTGCTCGATGGTGGTGGAGTCTGTTACCCTGCTTACGCCCTCTGCCACGAGAGCGTAGCGGCTGTAGGAACCGCTGGTTCCCACTTGCTGAAGCTGATATTTTTTCTGTTTCATGTCATAAATATACTGGTAAGCCCAGGAACTGGTGAATGTAGATGTCCGGAACGGTGCGAACCTCGGCATTTGCCGGATTGACGAGGCGGTGGAAACCGCCTCGCCAACTGCTGCCCCTGACCAGCCATCCTGTATAGTCGACGGTCTCGCCGTCTGATGTCCACGCCTTCAAATTGATTGTAGAGCGGTCTCGCTCTGCCTTGGCCAGGAGGCGCAGCACCTCTGTGAGGTGGTAAGCCGTGCGTCTCATCAGTTGAAGGTGTTATCAAAGGTGTTGTCGAAGATACGGCCGGCTCGCTGCAGGTCAAGCACGTTGTGCTGGCGCTGGGCGTAGGTGTAGCTGAAGGTGAAGCGTGGCACGCTGTCGCGCAGGTTGTCGCGCTTGGACTTGGAGTCTGAGAGGGTGACACGCTTGCCCACCTTGGCAACGCCGCCGATGAAGTTGACCAGATAGACCTCGTCTGAGCGGAAGAGATCATCTGCCCAGTTGGCCATGTCTGTGCCCAGATAGCCAGTATCGGCGTTGAAGGTGCGCTGCTCTGTGATGCGGTAGTTTACCCTAATGCCGCCCATGTAGGCTGCATCGCGGGTGTACTGCGGGTCTACTTCGTGCTTGCCTGTGCAGTAGATGAGCTCCTGGCAGCCGAAGCTGTTGGTGAAGAGCAGAGTAGGCGCCACATCACGCTCCTCGCTGTCTATGATGAAGGTCATGGAGCGTGAGCCTGCCTCTACCACGTAGTAGAGAAGGTCGGTGTCCTCGGTCTCGAATCGTGACGGAGAGACGTCGATGGTGGTGTAGAGGTCGTTGCCGCCGGTGGCTGGTGCGGTAAACAGTTTTGTGGTTTTGTCGGAATAGTGTGCGGTGACTTGTGCCGCTTCCTTGCCCATGTAGTGGAGATACTCAAGTCGCCCCATGTAGGTGGTCTTGTGTCCATCGAGCAGGGTTAGGAAGTGGGTTGTGAGGAATGTAGAGCAGTCCACGCCCACGATGTCTACGGTAGAATAGTAGACCTGAAGGTTGACTGTCTGCGTATCGGTGACTGTTGCCGAGTCGGTGTCTCCGGAGTCCGGAACCTGTTGCTCGGCGATGGTGATGGTGGCTGTGACTGCCAGCCTCCGGCGTGCATAAGGACGGAAGATGTCGGCAAGGTCGATCACTCTGACCTCTCCATCGGCAGGATAGAGATACTCATCGTAGATGGTATCATCACCTATCTTGATGGTGACGAGCAGGCGGGTCTTGGCCGTAAGAATGTCGATGTCGGGGATGTTCTCAAGGAAGAAACTGCCCGACGGAAGTGATGTGATGGTCATATATTATCTTTTTTGATGCAAAGATAATATGGAGATGGTAAAAATAAAAATACGGCTGACTACCCTCACGGGCGGCCAGCCGTATCAAAGCTTTTCAAAACTTTGTAAAATTTTTCGTGCTGCAAAGGTACGAAAAATTATTCATAACACATGGTAGTACAATAAAATATATGAGTTTTTAACTTAAACCAGGCTGTCTGGCCTGACAACTCTCTCCCAGATAACCCATGCCACGGTTCCGTCTGGCTGCGTGGCTAAATAGTAGCCATGCTCCTGCAGATACTGGTTGACGGCTTCTATTCTGACACCGCCCATGTCATCAAGTTCCGTGGCGATATCCTGGGTCGTTTTGAAACTCTTCTTGTATTCAAGACCGGTTTCTTCATCCTTCACAGGGAGGCAGCTGCGGAAGTGGAAGTAAGCGTCGAGCAGGTCCTGCTCAAACTGCTCGCTGTTGAAATTATCTGTATTTCTTGGCATAATCTTTAATTTTTAAATGGTAAAACTTAAATGCTGTCACCAGGGTGCTGTCGGTACAATGCCGACTCATAGAGGTCAACCCAGTAGCTCAGACGGGAAGCCCAAAGGTCGTATTTGGTCTGAAGTCTGGTAACACGGTTCTCCTCTCGCTCCAGTTCTCTGAGGTATCTGCCGACAATGCGATGGCAGTCCAGATTAACACAGTATCTTGACTGAATCTTGGCATACTCCACCAGTTTGTACAGTTCCTTGCGCTTGGCTTCAAGCTCCCACCAGCGTTTCATGAGCGCATCGCGGATGCGACGGCGTCTGAAATATAGCAAGAGAATGTCTCTCTTGACTTTCTTCTTATTCTTTTTCATGCCTAATCGTTGTTTATGGTTTTCCACTTGGCCAAAGTCATATTGTATGGCTCAACCTCTTTAGCACCGTATTGAAGAGTATAGTAGCGATGATCAAACCAGCGGATAACAGTCTGCTTATGTGGCGCATCATCGATGAAAACAACAGAACCCATTGTATTGTATTTTCTCTGAAATTTGAGTTCCACCTTATGGGCGTTCATACTTTTGCCAATAATCATGAAGTACTTGCACTTGCTGATGCCCTTGGTAGTCAGCTTTGCTGTGCGTCTTCTGCGGTTTCTACTTTTCTTCATCATGCTACCTCCCCTCCGAAAATGAAACCACCAATCATGACCATCGCCATCACAGCTGCGAAACCAACCATGGTGAGCACAACTTCTCCATAGGTCACGGTCTCCTCGCAGATATAGCTGAAGGTCTCACTCTTGGTCTTGGCGAGCTTCTTGATTTCACACTTGAGGGCATTGATACCCTCCTCAACGCTGATGCCTGCAGGTCTCACCTGCGCATCACTAATTAAAATTGAATTCTGCATAATTGCCATCTTATAACCATTATAGACCGACCTTGATGTATAAATACAATGGTGGCGGTCACATTCACCGTTGGTTATAAGATGGTAGCTTTCCCAGCGAAGGGCAAGTATCTTACGGATCATGCAACCGCCATATTGAAAAGACCTTTTTCCCGCTGCCGGGAAAATGATACTTTATAGGCATAAAAAAAGCCCACGGCGTGAAGCCTAGGCGAAACAGTCGCCATCGCTGAGTAGATTACTACTATCTTATAACCGATGGCAAAAGTACGAAGAATAATTGGAACCGCCAAAAAAAAAGCGAGAAATTTTCATTCCTCGCTCATTTTTTTATTTATATACCATATTTCTCTACTATTTCCACCATCTCTTTCTCCTCGATGACTCTGATATTAGCTCCTTTCTCATTGAGTTTTTTTATCTTTTCCATCTTGGAAGGTCCTGCTCCCTCACCTTTAACGACTATATTAGTCTTAGCCGAGATAGAGGAATTGATATCAGCACCGCAGTCACGAAGTCTAAAAGCCAGCTTCTCTCTATCTGGGAAAGCCGTAAACACTCCAGTGATTACCACCTTCTGGTGGAAGAACGGATTGTCCTTGTTAGTTATATCGGCATCAGCCAATGGCTGTTTGACTTCTCCAGTCAGGCTCTTGTGAGCCTTATAGTCAGGCTTCTCATAATGATGATGTGTGACATCAAAGCCTGCACCTTTCAGTACAATCTCAGCACAGGCAGTTGCATCTGCTAATGCGTCATGATGGTCGTGCATCTCAATTTCCATCAACTCACACATCTTCTTCAACGAATTATTACCAGGTAATAATCGCATGGTATCAATAATCTGATATCTTGGCATGTCAAGGTTGTAAACTTCAGCTAGTCTAGAAATAATATTAGCTTCAGTACCCTCATTATGGCAAGCTATGCAACCACTCTGAGCGAAGCTTCTCAGAACTGGGAAAACGATATCCCAAGTTGGTGCATTCTCCACCATCTCTTCTGTTATGCCATGCACGAATGTGTTTCGCTCTGTACGCTCATCAGGATATGGCTTAATTAAGCTATAGAACTTCTGCATGATTACACCATTTACTACTTGTACCATACCAACTGCGCATGCGCTAGTCAGCTCGGGTGTCATTGTCTCAAAGTCAATGGCTACAAAATTTATATTTCCTTTTTCCATAAGTTTGTTGTTTATATCAAGTGCAAAAATAGCAATAATATTTCAGACATTCAACCTCACTGACAAAGTATCTGCAGGGAATATGTTTTAGAGCATAAAATCGGGGTATTGGGGAATGAAAATGGAAAGAGCGAGGAATAAAAAAGCCCCCGATGCGTCACGCACGGAGGGCTCAGAGATCTTAACTAAATTTCCTACATAATTATATGAAAACTGTGAGTGAACTAAATCACGGCAGTTTGCATTTCTTGTGAAATCTGACGCAGACAGTCCAAAATCTGCTGCTTGCGCTTCTGGCTAGGTTCATGCTTACCCATGGCATACTGGCGCATAAGTGATGCATTGACACCCGCCTTTTTCGCCACTCCGCTCATATTGAGGTATGAGTAATAATCGAAGAACGAACCGATGTCAAACCGGAACACGAACTCCAGCTCAGGCATCTGCTTGCCCTCCTCTTCAAGAAGCTCCTTGATTTCCTTCTGCGCCACATACATATCCTCAATAGCTTGCCTGGCTGTGTTACCATACCCGGCAAGTGCAAAGTCTGGAAGTTCATCAACCATGAAGCAAGAGAAGTTCTTCTCCTGCTTGCCTTTCTCTACCTGTATCGTTACTTTTGTTGCCATACTTTTAAACCAATTAAAAAGAGACCTTAAAACCAACCACTCCATCCGTCTCAACGAACTTGGTCAACTAGAGAAAAATTGCCGGGCTTAAAGCCCGAGCAATCTTTCTAGAATACTGTCGTAAGTCTTTTTAGGGACTTCCCGACTGCCGTGTCGTGGAACTGGACATTTGAGTCCTGTAATAGGACTATACCAAACGTCGTGATTTCCACCATGCCGAACAACGAAGCATCCCGCTCGGTTCAGCTTTCTAACTAGTTGACTAGTTTTCATCTCATGTAAGGAATTTAATTAATTAAAAGATCTCTTTGTCTGAAAGACGATGCAAAGATAACAAAAAAGTTATGTTCTACCAAATAAAAAGATAACTTTTTTGTTATATCTGATAAGATTTAACATTTTGGGCTTGAAAATTCCACAAAATTCCATGAAATTCTCTGTTTTTCAATAAAATTCCACGGATATTCAATAAAATTCCGTATATTTGCATCGGTTAAACGAAATAATATATAAGGTATGAGAAAGTCAAGAACCGATATTGACAGTATAGAGAGCCGTATCAAGGCTCTCTATATCATAGTCATTTGTCAATCACTAGCGATAATATCGCTTGCCATGCCCTCTCTAAGAGAGGTTCTGTGTAAGCTGCTAACACGGATAATAGGGCTAGAATGACTCCAATCACAGTCATCTTCCTATTCCATCTCCTTTCACTCTCCTGCTTGTGCTCTTGAGGATTTTCACGGGTGCGCTTTGACCTCCCCTCTAGATAGCTCTCTGCGCTCTCCAGCATCATTCTGTCGTAATTCTGCATGTACTTCACACCCTTGTCCAGTATATGCCACATGCCTTCAGACTCTTCGATGTAGCCCTCGTTGGCCAATGGTGGAAGGATGAACCTCAAGTCAACATCATCAAGCTGGTTGTCAACCAGCGAGCCCCAGAGCTGCGCACGTGACTTATCGCCCTTGATAAGCTCTCGGAGAACCAGACGAGCCTGCCTGCAGGTCTCAATATCTTGTAGTAACATAAAATTATCTTTTATACAACAATATCAAATATATGTGAACAAAAAGAAGTCCCCGACACGGAATCGCGTCGGGGACGGTTGTGTGAACAGATAACCCTATGCTAACTGCAAAGAGCTAATGCGTTGTCCAATCTCCTGGACGGCACGATTGAAAATATCTTTCTGCTCGGAATTGAGCGTGTAAACATGACCGCGAACCTCTGAGCCATTGAGACGCTGAGAGAGCCATGCTGCGCTTTTGCCGAAGTAATTCTGTGCGATGTAACGAAGTGGCAGCAACTTGTAATCTTCCTCTGCAAGCTGCTCACGCAAAGTCAGGACTTCACTCTGAAGCTGCTCCATCTTTTGGTTGATGAAAGCCTTTGCTTCCTCTCTATCACTATCATCAGCATTTAATTTGATGTAGTTTAAAATTTCTGTTTTGCGAGCTTCGCTCTTTTCGTCTTCCTTGCCTGCAAGAGAAGCGTATTCCTTAAGTAAATCCGTATTATTATTCATATCTTTTATTTTTTAAATCCCCTCCCGAAGGAGGGGTAAGTTTTTACTTCTTTTTTCTTTTCTTAATCAGAACTGAAAGCTGGTCTAAAACGCTGTCTGTAAACTTCCAATAAGTTTCATCATCAATGTTGTAAGCCTTTCTCAGCCTGATGTAATCACTTAGCAGTTTCTTCTAAATTCTAATCTGCTTTTCTAGCTCTTCTTCATTCATCTGTTGAATTTTAAATTGTTAAACATCTAGTTATCTATTCACGATGCAAAGATACATAAAATTCTTTTAATAACCAAATAAAACATAAACTTTCTTTTATGATTAACTCATTTTTAACATTTCACCCCCATCAAACACGGTTTTTACCTCTTTTTCTCATCATTCTTGAATGATGTCAAACAATGTTATCACCGCTTTTACCCCGAAATGCAATGTAGGGGTTCGCTCGAAAACGGCTCGTTTCTTGTGGCAATTTCATGGAAATTGGCATAAGTAGCCGTTTTCGAGCGGGCAATCAATGGCAATTGATTGCAAAATTTGGGCATTTTGCACAAATTTTCCACGGTCATTTTTGCCAACTTGCTGAAAATCATGGATTTTTGAAAAGTTGATGCAAAAAAGGGCGTGCCTTGCTGTAAGCATACCCCCCACCGCCCTACGCTCGGAGGCAATTGCCACGGCTGACTGGAGCGGTATATGTAAGGGATTTTTCATGTGGCAATTGCCCCTTTCCCCGACTGCTGCCCCGAATTGCCATCGCTCTCGCTATCTCTATCCCCTTCCCTTTATCCGCGGTCATCAGCAAGATTGCAAGCAAGTGAAAGGGCAACGTGTTCCTATCACGTTGCCCATGGTGCCTATAGCCTGCCCTTGTCGTGATAGCTGTAGAATGCTCCATCTGTTACTATCACATGGTCCATGAAGAAGAGGCGCATGACTTGACAAGCCTTGGCTATCTGCTGGGTCAGCACATCGTCCGCCTTGCTTGGCTGCGTGTTGCCCGATGGGTGATTGTGCACAAATGCCATGATGGTTGCACCGCTCAAGACTGCCTCCCTCATGAGGATACGTATATCCACGGATGTCTCAGTTATTCCTCCCTCGCTCAGTTTCACGCTCTTGATGAGTCTGAAATTTTGGTTCATCAATAAGACGTGTGCCTGCTCCACCTTTAGGTCTGCCATTTGCGGAAGCATGTAGTTGTATATGGCTAGACTGCTGCCCATGTCGGGCTTGCTGCCTAACTTCTCCACTGCCCTGCGCTTGCCTAGTTCCAAAGCTGCGAGTACTGCCAACGCCTTGCAGTCGCCTATCCCCTGCACCACCTGCATTTCGTCCATGGATAACTTTGCAAGGTTACTGAGATTGTTGTCTGCCATGTTCATCAGTTGCCTAGCCTGGCTTAGGCTTTCGGCTGTTCCTGCCCCTCTGTTGATTACCATGGATAACAATTCGGTGTTACTGAGTGCATCGAATCCGTAATTAGCTGCCTTGAACTCTGGGCGCTCGTCTGCTAGTATATCATTGTACTTCTTCATGTTACGCTACTTTATTATAGTTGTTGTTTGATTTCTTGATGATATTAACACCCTGTGGGAAACATCTCTTTGAGTGTGCAACTGCCTCATAAAAGCCTTCTGCCATCTCCTGCAACACGCCTCTGTTGCTTATTGGGTCGTGGTGAATGGTGCGAGCCAAAAAGATTTCTCTCTCCACATAAGCACCTGCCGCCTCTAACTTGCTTCTGAAGTCCTCGATGGTCTTGCCACTAGTCAGAAGGTCGTCGAAAAGAATGACCTGCTTGCCATTGAAGTACTTGCCATCTAACGAAACATGATAAATGTCTTCGTTGACGAAATGGCTGCCTCCGTTGTGGGTTGGCTTGCGCTCTCCAAAGATGTGCACGTGCTCATTTGCGGTTGCGATGCCTGCTGCATTGAGGATGGCTGCGAGATAGCCGAATCGCTTGTTATATTTCCATTGTGTGCTGCATGGAGCAAAGACTACAACGAAGTCCTCTAAGATACTGCTATACTGCTTTGTAAGATAGCGAACTAGCCACTCAGCGCAGAGGTGTGCCGCCTTCTTGTCGCCTGCCTTGAAGTCGTATACAAAGCGATTGTTTGCCATCTGCTGTGCCTTGTCAACGCAAAGGCTGATGTAAGCGTTTGGAACGTACTCAAAGAAATAATTCTGTTTCATATCGAAAAATTTTATAAAGTTTGAAATTGTATTCTGGTAATGTTTGGGAGTCCAGAGATTTTTCCCACTCCTGCTGTGGAGTATTTTTTTTAATTGCATTCCGTTCAAAGCCCGGTGTGCCCTTTCGATTTTTCCTATGCATTCAAAATGCGCTGGCAGAGGCAAACAGGTGTGGGGTTCTGTGTTAACAAAAGGTAAAGGTTTAGTGAAGCGTGAAGAACCTTTGGCTTTTGTTAACCCAGGTTCATGCACAGGTTTGAATCGCCAGAAGCTACCTTTGCATAGGAAATTTCGGATGGGAACACATGACGGGCGGCGGAGAATGCAATAAAAAAAGTACGGAACAGCATCAAACTCACCATCGGAGATACCGCTTTCTCACACACACAGAAAGAAAAAAAGGCTGCCTACTCTCACGAGCAAGCAGCCAAGGAATCATAGCATAAAAAAAACTTAAAGCAATAAATAAAAAAAAGAACGAAATATTCTATCGAGGGTAATAGTTGCTCATGCCTCCCGTATAGAGGACGGTCTGAGGGAACTTATCCACGCCTATACAGACGGTATCGAAGGCATCGGAGAAGTCGGTACGGTTCTCCAGCCTGTCCTCGTCTGTCTCCACGAGCTTCTCTCCTCGCTTATCCTTGCCGTTGTTGTAACAGCCGGCACTCTCGATGGAGATGATCAGGTCCTCGTTATTGTCCTGGTTGATGAGAACCATGTGGTGCGCATGTCCCTTGAACATGCGGTCGATGAGCAACTGCTTCTCAAGATGGTTCATCGGCTTGCCGATGTAGACCTCCGTAACGAGCCATCCATTCCTACGCAGCACCTTGGTGATAATCTGGTAGAACTTATCGTTGTGGGTTGCATATGAATTTCCCACGAAGGTTGCATCGTAGTAGAAGATGACACGTTTGTTCTTGAGATACTTATAGTAGTCGCAGAAGTCCTGAGCGAGCTCAGGCAACTTCTTGTCATACTTGACATAGAATGAGTTGACGATGCGCAACTTGGTATCAGAACCCACCTGCCCGACAACGAGACAGTTGATGTTGTTGTTGGCATCGCAGCCGATAATCAGCGGTAAACCGTCCTCCAGGTCGCCATCCATGCGGCAGTCCGGCTTGTCGTGCTTAGGGTCGAACTTATACTGCAGGTCATTGAGGAACCTGGTGTTCGGCGCCGTATAGAAGTTGCGATCCTCGTCAAGTCCGGAGTAGAAACCATCCTGTGCGATGCCGACATGCTGGCACATGATGCTCGTGAGGAAGGTCATCTTTGGCAGGTCTCGCTTCATCTGTCTGATGAAGTCCTCGCCCAAGACAGCCAGGTTCTGGATGCTGGAGCATCGAGAATAGACAAGTGCATAGGAGCGGAGAGAATCAAGAATCTTCTCATACTTCTGCACTTCCTTCATGTAGTAGTCATATCGTTCAGGGTGAGCAGCCAGCTTGTTGCGGATGCTGTGCAGATGCACCAGGACTGTCTCCATGGTTGCCACCAGCTCTTTGTCTTGCTTCTTCTCCAAGCTCATGAACCAGGAACCTTTTTTGGTCGCCGATGTATCTGAAGTAATTGTCAGACCATGGTGGAGACAGCAGTCACCGAACAACTGCTTGTTTCCACGGTTTGCCGGGAGCGTCTCATTGTTAAGCTGCTCCCAGTCGATGAATTTCGCCTCGTCGATAAAAACATGGTCGAGTGAGAGGGAGTTGGAGGTACCGCTGCGGTCCTGAGAGATGATATTGAGGTAGCTGCCATTATAGAAGGCTACGGTATTCTCCCAGTTCATAGGCTGGAAGTGTGGTTCCTGCCAATGCAGCGCCTTCCACGGTTTTTTGCCAACGATGTAGTGGACGTCACGCTTGTAACCCCACTCCTCCAGGTGTACCAGAGCAGAGGGGAGAATGTTGGTCTGGCATCGCTTGACCGATGGCGCCACCATGCCCAGGCACGAACCTGGCATGTGCTGCACGGCATAGAGGATGCGGCCAGCCTCGACCACACCCTTTCCGGTACCACGGCCCCACTCGCAAACCAGCGTCTTGGGCATGAGCTGTAGGACTCGAGACTGCACGTCGTTGAAAAATAACTCCTTAGGTCTTGCTGTCATCATCTGGCGGAAGTTCTTCGAAGTCTGCATCCTCGATGTCCGGCATCGAGTAGCGCTTCTCCATTTTTTTGATTTTTGCACGAAGATTTGGAATCTTCTGCAAACCGATGACTGTCGGATCATCTGTCATGCGGAACTCAACAGGAACAATCTTGTCGAATGCCAGCTCTGGCTCATCAGGAGTATCGGTGCGGTTGTTCTTGATGCGGTTTTTCTGCATCACGGCAAGCGCCCGGAAGTCGCCGGCAGCCTTGGCAGCCTTGCGGTCCTCGTCTATCTCCTGGTTGACCTTCCATCGCCAGAACTCCTTAGAGGCGGCGTTGAGATTGCCGAGCATGACTTGGCAGAGATGTATATCATCGTATGCCTGTGTCTCGCTGACGCCAAACATGGCCTTGTCCTGATCAACCATCTCCCTGACGGTAAAGCGTGGATAGCGAAGCCAGAAGGCGTAGCAGCCACGCAGCCGCTCCACTCTCGCCTTGACGATGGCAGAGATGTGAAGTTCCTGAAGCTCATCCTCGTTGAGAGGCATGTACTTCATGTAGTCATCAATGTTGACTGGTAGACTCATATCTAACTGAGGTTAGCCATAATCTGCGAGAGTTGCGACATGATGGACTGGTAGGCTCCAGGAGAGCCAACCTTGGCGAGCGCTATATTATTGATGCGTAACTCGTTAGCGGTCTCTGCTAAACCTTTGAGGTAGCGGTGTCGATAGGGTGAGCGCGGCTCCTGCAGTTCCAACTGCATGGCCATGGCCTCGTCGGGAGGCAGTTCCATCATGATGGGCACTTCTTCGACCGGTGTCATGGTCTTTGCCAGGTCATAGACCGTCTGTAGGTAAAGTTCACTCTCTTCCAGATAGGGAAATTGTTGTCGTATCATCCAGCAAATTATTTAACATGTTATTGAGATTGAGATAGACATCTCTGTCAGTCGTAATGAACGTGCACTCAGCACGGTCACCATAGGTCTGGTTCTGAGATGTTATCACAGAGACTAACCACTCGCTGTTAGCAACGAGCATGACCTTGGAGTGGTTGAGCGTCAGTTTTACTTCATCAAAAGCCTCTGTCATCAAGCGACTTAGCTTTAAAGTTTTACTTGAAGCTTTAATGTCCGCAACCAAAACTGAGGAGTCAACCAACCCTCGCTTGCGAAGGTTGATGACTCCACAGAGGAAGGCATCGGATGTTGAGAAGGTGGTGACGGCAATGTGCGCTGCACCTGTCTGCTCCAGAATCCACCCCAACAGACCAAGGGTGTGAAGACCTTGGCCAAGGAAGACCTGCGAGCTACTCTGCTGAAGCGGCTTCAGGACTTGCAGTATCTGCTTCGCCCTCATCTGTAACCTCCTCTTCTGCACTCTCTGGCTGCTCCTTGCCATCGGCTGAAGCCTGCTGCTCCATGGTGATGCCAGCCTGCTGAAGCTTGGCGATGGTATCAGCGGTGATTTCAGCCTTGGCTGCAATCAAGAGCTGCACACGCTCATTGACCTTTGCTCGCAAGGCATCAGCCTTGTCTGTGTTGCCAGCCTCCACGAATCCAATGAGTTGGTTAAGGTTCTTGGTGATGTAGGAGCGAGCATTGCCTATCTGCTTGGAGATGATGTCAGCTACTGGCTGCTCCTCCGCTTGCTTCTCCTCGGCATCACCCGGCTGGGCATGGTCGTAGACGTCCATGGCCTGCTTGTATGCATAGTACTCCTCCTTGAGCGTAAGGAGCATGCGCTTGAAGTCCTCGTCTGCAGCATGCAAGCCCTCGTATCTGTCACATGACATGTCGTAAGCTTTGCAAGCCTCAAAGTGTTCCTTGATTTTCTTCCACAGATCGCAGTTGTTATCCCAGATAGCCTGGATGTTTTCAGGCAACTGGTCATGGTCTGCTCGTTTGCCCTTGGCTACGATGGCTGAAGGCACGATGGAATCGAGGTTTTCAGACTCCACGACCGGAAGATGAGGGGCAAGCTGCTTGGCAATCTTGTCTGCCTCTGATGTCTTGTCAACCGCAGTCTGAAGAACTGGCGTGACTGCCTTGTCATAGTTGCGGACATCATCGATGGTCATGCCTTCGATGCGATAGTTGAGATGCTTCTGCAGCTCATATTTGAGCAACTCGAGTTTGCCCTGTGGGTCGAAGTTGATGAGTTGGTAGAGGTGGCGGTTGTTATTCATCTGAAGGAGGAGAAGCGCTCCCTCCCTGATGTTGGCATCGGTATGCTCGCAGTCAAACCACTTCTTCAACTTTTCTGTGAATTTCGGATCATTCATAATAAATAGAAAATTAAAATGGCGAGGCGAGCTCATGTAAGCATCGCCCCGCCACTGATAGTAGTTATGTAGGAATATCGAATCCCTAGTTAATGGCTGTCTGTACCCTCAGAGACCTCCACTGGCTTGCAATCCTTGCCGCTGATGGTTCCTTCAGCAGTTGTGAGGGTACCGAAATAGAATGGAGGCATGGTCTCGCAGCTGGCAGAGATATCCAGTGTGGTGTTGGTCTCGTCTGCGATGCCTGCACCAGAAGACTGAGAAGGTGTCACGTCGACATCGAATGTATCGTCACCGAACTGGCGAAGCTTGCCGTTGCGCTCAGGTACCATGAAGATGCAATCATCGTTGAGGAGGATGGAAGCCAGTGCTGAAGCTTCCTCCTCTGTTCCTGGGAGGATGAGAGTAGCCTTGAGGTTCATTGTCTTGCAGCCATGCTCACCCTGCGCCTCTGGCGAGAAGGAACTCTTGTCTGTGACGAAGGCTACCTTAAACCAGACCTTGTCAGCCTGAATGGTGTGGTTATCCTTGATGACGAGATAATCCTTGAGTGAGGTGGCAGCCTCCTTTTGCGGCTCAGCTAACTTGGTGATGTAACGACGTGGAATGAAGAAGCCGTAGGCTCTGGTACCCGGCAGTCGCTTCTCTCCAGGACACTTCAACACATCCTCATAAAGGTCTGTGGTTGAAGCACATGTTTTCTTAGTTGCCATATATCAATATATAATATTATGTATAACCATAGACAGCTATCCCTTACTCAGAAGGGATAGTGTCGTAACCGAAGAGGATGCGTTCCTTGGAGATCGACTCGAACTGAGTACCGAAGTACATAGTTGCCACGAAGTCAACCAGAAAGTGAGAGTCAAGAGAACTCTCTACACCAAAGTTTGCCTTGTCGCCCTCGGTAGCCAAACCGATGAGCATGTTGCTGCCAGGAGTGATGATCTTGTAGCCCGCAGGAACGTTGTCAAGACCCACGAGGGTGCAGTTGCTTGCACCATCCATCTTGTTGTGGTTGAACTCGTTGTTCCAATTGACACTTCCGTACTTGTCGCGATAACAGCGGCGGTAGAGCGTGAGTTCATGGCTGTTCATGAACATGCATGTATTGATGCCCTGCAGTTTAGCATCGGCAGCATCATAGAATGCTTCGACAGCATCGACTGCGTTGACACCAGTCATCTCGGTTGTATTGAAGAGGTTGCCCTTTCCGACAGAAATCGCCCCTGCCTTGATGTCTGCATCGGAGATTGTCTTGAAGCCATCAGCGAGGTCTGCGGTACCAGAGCCAGCTGAGTTACGCTTCATGGTGAAGAGGTTCTTGAAGAGTGCTTCACCTATCTTGCCTGCCAGGAACATGCCAATCAGTTTGGTGATAGGCTGGTTTTTGAGCGCATCACCCTGGAAAACATTGGAGCCCCAGATAGACTCACGAACAGCATTTGGTTCAAAAGGCTTGACGCATGAACCAAGGAATGTCTCCAAGGTACGGCCTGTGATGGTAACGCCATTCTCATCCTTGCGAGTAAGAGAGTATGGCCCGAGCTCCATGTCGCCTGCGAGCTCTCCGACAGTCTCCTTGCCACGAACGCCAACGCGTCGGCTCATGAATTTTGCAGCCTCGTCAAGAGCGCGTACCGGCATCTGAATGATGTCCTTGCGGTACTTAGCGAAGCTGGTCTTCAGAGAATCAGGAGTAATCTGAATTGTATTTTCTAAAGCTGCCATTTTAATTGATCTGCTTCAAAGCATTGAATATTACGCCAGGGTCTACATTGTCAACCTCTGGTGTGACGTCATCATGGGTATCAGAACCCGGAGCGCCCTTGAGATCCTTGATCTCCTTATTCTTGGCCTGGATATCCTTGTCCTTCTGCTCTACCTTCGCCTTCAGGTCCTTGACCTCCTGGCTAGCTTTGTCGAGCTCAGCGGACTTGTCATCCAAGTCCTTCTGCTTCTGGGCAAGAGCATCCTCGATTTTCTGCATCTCTGCATCGGTGAGAGTAATCTTCTCATCAGTAACCTCAAAATCCTCCTTGCGATTGAGGAGGGTCTGAAGATTGAGGAATTTCTTCTTCATGTTAGAAATTTGTGAATTATTCTTGAACATTTCCCTGAGTGAGGCGAATGCCTTCTCGAGAAATGTTTTAGAGGGCTCATCAGCGGTTGCTCCAGGCAATGGCGGCAAACCCAAGTTGGAGCAGAAAGCATTGGTGAAGCGCTTGGAGAGATTGGTCTGACGCTTCTTGTCTTCGTCATCAAGGTCTCTAATCTCATCTACGAGGCCCAACTCTAAAGCTTGCTCCGGACGCAACCAATTCTCCTTGTCCATCTGCTCCAGCATCTCTTCGCTGGTTTTGCCTGAGCGCTTGGCATAGACGGAAGCGATCACCTTGTCGATGGTGTCGAGGCCGTCGCGCTGCTTCTGCCACTCCTTGATGATTTCATCAAGTTTCTGCTTGTTAGCTGACTCCCAGACAGCAACTCCCGTGGAGGCATTGTGAATGAGCATGGTGCTGCCGACTGACATGTCAACATGCTTGGCACCCATACACAAGACTGTAGCGATGGAAGCAGTCATGCCCAATATGTGGACGTTAACATGGCCATGGTCCTTGATAAGTTGATAGATGGTTAATCCTTCATCAACATAACCACCCGGCGAGGAGACGGCGATATCCACCTCCTCGTCCGGATGAGCGTCAAGGTAGGCCTTGACATCCTTGGAACGTGTACCATAGGTGCCCGACCACCAGTCGTAGCCGGCTCCGATGGTACCGCATATCATCATTCCGTATTTCATGCGCTTATCTTTTTTGATGCAAAGATAATATGGCAATTGCCAACGGAAAAATACGTAAATCAGGCTATCAACGGTGCTTTTCGGGTGCTCCCCCACAGAACCGTGTATTCGATCATGGCAGAAGTACCAAGGGAATCAGGGTGGACATCAGACATATTAATAATAGGATATGGCCGCTCCTTGTTGCCAATGAGATAGCGTTTGCCCTCGATGGTGGTGACCAGATAGGCATAGTTGTCCTTCATGTCCAGGTCTTCGCGGCATGTACGGAAGGTGAGTTTATGGGTATAGAAACGCACACCATCCTCTATTTTGTCGGTTATTTCGAGTTTGGCAGGCTTCTGACACTTAACGACCGGCCAATCATAGCTCTCGGGAATGTCAAAAGTGAGATTGCCTAGAAGTGTATCGAAAGGCAACTTGCTGACAGGAATGCGCTGCACGCAGCAGATATAACTAAGTCTTTTCATAAGCTGTTAAAATTTCGCGTCTGTTCGCATCTGTTCGCACCTGTTCGGTGTTGAACAAAAACAGGGCTAGAGTAGATGAGATTTTTTCATGAAAAATCGTCTTTTTTGCATCTTTTAAGATTGAAAAGATTGATGCCCTTCTCCTGATAGGCCTTGCGCATGCGATACCATTTCATGCGGATGGTCTCTGCATACTCAATATCAATACCCTGCTGTTCACACCAGGACCTGAATGCAGACATCTTCTTGCACGACATGTCATTGAGGTCGCCGAGGTCACTCCACATGTTGATGCGGAAGAGATCGTTGATGCTTTCGGTGAGTGCCTGCTTGGCATGACCGTTAAGGAAGTTATAAGTCTCTGGGCTCTTTGACTTGGAGTAAGGTATGCAAATTGCAACATCTCTCTCTCCAGGTTGCTCAGGCAGGTTATTGATCGGGCGCTTAGATAGGAACCGACGCAGAACAGCATTCTCGTTGCTAGAGGACGGGAATTCCACGGGATCGCCGAAAGAATGGGTGAGCCATTGCTTTAGATATGGCTCTACCTGTACATAAACTACGAATTTACTCATATTTTGATTTTTAAAAACACCGCAAAATTAGGAAAAATAATCGACATAATCCTATGTTTGCAGGAAAAAGTTATCTATATTTCGCTAAAAATCCTTGTTTTTAGGGGAAAAGTTGCAATTAAAAATCAAGGAACCCATTTTTGGGCAATTCATTTGTGGCAATTGTGGCAAAAATGTTAAGTGCTTGATTATTAATATTATAAGTCTTTTCTTATTGACACAAATATATAATAGAATTGCCACATTGCCACAACCTTTGCCACACTTCTCTTCTCGTTGCCACAAATTGCCACAATATTGCCACAAGCACACAACTTCTTAACTCTCTGATAATCAGCTATGCACTAATTGCCACAAATGCCACATTGTTTTTAAGTCGCGTGTGAGTTGTCGGAAAAATCACGGAACACCAACAAAAAAGCCCCCAGAGGAATCTCTTCCCCTGGAGGCTACGATATGATCTAAACAAAAAACTTATTTCCACTATAGTGGCGAAGGTTCCAGACCTAGAGCCTTCTGCTCAGCATCTGTCATGACATAGGTATCCTTAGTCTGTTTCTGCTCACCATCTACCTCTGTGTCAAGATCTATGCCATATCTGTTTGACACCATGGTATAGTCAAAACAGAGAGGCCTGTCTTTATAATATAACTTCTGACGACCAGTGATAGTACCATTGGCATCTGTCTTCTCTACTGTCTCCGGCAAACCGCTCGGAGTGAACTTGATAAATCGCTCAGGGTTTTTGGTAGAACCATAGAAGTCAGCACCAATCTGCAGGTAGTGAAGGAGTGACTCCTTCGGCAGAAGGTTCTCGTCCATTTGCCTGCCTAACTTGCGATAGACAGCCATGGTGATGTCCTTGCGAATCATGAGGATGCTCTTCGGCATCGCCCAGTTGTCAATCTTGACTTTATTGGTGGTCAATGCGCCAACTGTCTTAATCTTGAAGTCCTGGTCCTTCTTCAGCTCACCCATCTGTACTGCAGCATTGATGATATTCCAAAAGCCAGCGACCTCGTCGGTGGTGTTGCACATGCTGTTCTGCGTCTTGACTCCCTTAACAACTACTCCCAAAAGGTCACTGTAGCTGAAAGGAAAGTCGATGTAATCTCTGATGGCGAGATATGCAGCCAACGGCACCTTCCAGTTCGTCATTATACGGTCTAGGATGCTTTCACCCTCCAACCGCTCCTCCAGGTCATCAGATGCTTGCTTCCAGGCATTACCGAAGCAGCCCTGGAACTGGTCACGATGCTTCAGTAGCTGAAGGGTGATGTGTGTAGCACCAATCTGGCGCATACGCTCCAGTTCCTCGAAGTTCTGTTTCTCCTCACGTGTATGCTCACCCTTGTCAAAAGTGAGATAGATGAGTCGGCTGAAGAGGGCGATATCTGCAGTAGGCATCTCCTGGCCAGTGAGGATGATGCCAGAGTCAACCTTGGCCTGCACGAGCTTTTTATCCTTGTCCATGTTCATCTTTGTGCGACCTATACCGTTCCACAAGTCCTTGAGCCACTCCACCTTATTCTGTGTGATGGAGTTTTTGTACTCGTCGATGTGTACCAGGGCATCGCTAACTCCTCCGACATAGTCAGAGAGTGCTGGCATTGACGCATTTGTGATTGAGAGCGGCTCATATTTGGTTTCGTATTTGTAGAAGAAGTTCATGAGGGTGGCAGCAAATTCTGTCTTACCGCATCCCTTCGGGCCAAAGGCATTGAGGAGCGGGAAGGAACGACTCTTGCCGATGACTATGTCACGGAAGAGAGTCGCGATGTAGAAGCACAGACCCACCTTGGCGTTATCGCCAAAGACCTGTACGACCTTGGCAAAGAAGTCTGCCTGACTTGTCGGATTGTCAACCATCTTCTCATGCCGAAACTTCTTCTCACTGACATATAACTCCCGGCTGTCCTTATTGAGCTTGCTCATGGCCGGAAGATAGTACTTGCCAGCCTGCAATCTGAGTATGCCCATATCATCTATTGGAATCCAGATACCATCTTCGCTCGCTCCGTTACAGAATGCATAGAATCCTTCACGCTGCCAACCTAGCTGCTTGATAGGGTCTGCTGTCTCGGTCACTCTACCGAGATAGCCTAGAAGCTTGATAAGCTGCTCATCTCTGGCCATCCAGATATAATCTCCTATACCAAACAGTCGCTTGCGAAGCGAACTGCTCGATGTAATCTCATCCATATTGAGTTCGATGAGTCTTGATGGTTCCTCTCCGTTATTCTTGATTTCGAAGAGGCGAACCGGGTTGAAATCATCACGAATATGGAAGAGAGGCTTCATTTTGAAGTTGGACCATTGAATTTCGTCTCCTTCCTTGTTGGTACCCCAATAGCTATTATCATGTTCGGTGAATCCGAATTCACGGAGCATCTTGATGTCTCCCTTGCGCTCACGCTCCTGCTTCTCGCTCAGTTCTGCCTCCTTGGCTCTCTTGAGTGTATCCTTCCACTCTCGAGAGTGTTTGTAGGTAGAGATAAGACTAGTCAGATAGCTGCTTCTCAGGTCTTCATCCTTGATTAACATGAGCAGTCCACAGATATCTGCAATTGCTTGCAATCTATCCTCTGTCGTAAACTCATCGATATCTTCTGCTGTTGGCCAGTATCTGCGGCGGCAGTACCAGAAGATGAACTCCTCCTCTCGCATCTGTGAGAAGTGTCCCTTGTCAATAATCCAGGAGTCCGGATCCTCCTTCTTGGGAGCCGGATAATCAGTCGGAATTTCCCGGACATTTACCGTAAATCCGACCTGTAAAGCAGATCGACCATTGGCAAACACATTAGCTGTCCCTGCCGGAAATTCATTACCTGGTTTAAGTTCGTCAGCATCGGGGATGAATGTCACCCTCTTGCTGATGCGGTAGAGTTGCTTCAGCTGGTTTTCGGTCCATGAACCGCCGAGTGATGCCACTGTATTGAGAATGCCGATAGACTGAAGCTTGAGCACATCTGGAGCACCCTCGACGAGATAGAACTTATCACGCAGACGTGCCTCCTTCTGTGCGAAATTGATACCAAAAACCGAAGTGTCCTTGTGATAGACGAGACTGTTCTTCAGGTTGAGGTACTTGCAGATATCCTTATTATCGGACATGGTTCTTGCTGTGAAACCTATGACTCTGCTCATCTTGTCATAGATAGGTATGGTGTAGCGGTCTCGGAGCATGGCGAACTGGCCGCGCTCACCATTACCTATGAGGCCAACTTGCTCCAGGATATCTAAGTCCAAGCCTTTTTGCTTTGCCCAGGCTATGAAGCCTTCTACTGGTGCATAGCCGATGCCGAAGGTGCCGATAGCATCCTTGCCCCATCGTTTGCAAACTGCCTCCCGTGCTTTGTTAGCAGCGGGATTTACCTTCTGCATACATTCTGCGAAGTAGCTCTGCGCATAGTTGAGTGCTATGCGCAGGGACTCCTGCTCCTTTTGCTTCTCCTCTTCCTCCTTGCTTGGTCGCCACTCGTCCTCTATCTCCTCATTGAGATATTTCTTTGCGAGTTCCTTGCAGGCAATTGGGAATTCGAGACCATTCTTCAGTTTGCGGTAAAAGCTGATGACGTTGCCGCCAGAGCGGCATGAGCCAAAGCACCGCCAGCAGTTTGTGCCTGTATCCACATAGAATGATGCAGTATTCTCATTGTGGAACGGACAGCAAGCCCAATGGCGGTTGCCTTTCTTCGCTGAGAATTTAATGCCTTCATCCTCGGCTACATCCAGAATGGATACATCACTAATAATGCGATCTACTATCTCTTGTTTAATCATATCTTTATATTTTGTGCTGCAAAATTAACTTAGAACTTCCGAAAAAGAAAGTACTAAGATAACCTGCGCATGAACTTATCAATGTCTTCATTGACAAAGTAGCGAATCTGACGCTTATAGGCGTAGTCTCGCTCCATCATCAACTGCTGGAGGATGCCCTTATATTTGCCCCCCCGCTTGTCGAATGCCGCTCTAATCTCGCGGTCTGTCCAAAACTTAATTCTATTCCTCATAACTTCGGTTTATAAAATGAACATTTTGAGTTGGCCATGAAGAACTCATAGTCATGCTCCGACTCTATCTCGTTGTACAGCTTGCGGTGTGAACACCCCCAGAACTTGCAGGTTCTGCCACTGCTGCGGGCACATGTATTGTGACACTCTACGAATGTCTTGACTTGTTTCTCCTTCTTCTTTTTCATAATTCTATATCAAACCATGGTAATCTGACAGATTTGGATATTGGATCCAATTTTGATACCTGCAGACATTGCCCATTTTCTAACCACCAATACTCCATGACTTCATTAATACACATGTATGCTAAAATGCCATAATCATTCTGCACATAAAAATCTTTATTCTCTAATGTTGCGAATCTAGAGATTAATAATATAATTTTGGCTTTTATATCTTTACTGCTCATAGAATATGCATAAAACAATAAATTTATACTCCACATAAATTCTAAAGCAACTGCACCAGGAGCCATTGATGCAGTTGCGCTTGTAGCGGCATCGATGGCAAATCATAGGTTCAACTGATGAACTACCTTGATGATGTCTCTCGTTGACTGCAGCCCCAGTCGCTTCGTCATTTTACGAAGCTGTGCAGAGACCGTATTCTTGGATTTGCCAAGAATCTCGGCTATCTCTCTAGCAACATAACCCTGTGCAAAATACTTCGCTACCTCAAGCTCTTTAGGGAAGAAAGGAGTCTTCAGCTTTGGGAGGCAGACTATGTTCTCTCTAGGACATATACCCCTGAGAGGGCAATCGACTTTCTCCAGGTGCAGAAGGGTTCCATCGATATCGAAACTAAGTGTATCGTTGGAACCCAGGTTGCAACGGATGAAACGCTCTGTTATGAGAAACTTGAAATAAAGTTTGTTCGGCTTACTCTTGGCGTATAAGTCTGCCTGGTACTTATACGCCTCCGGGTAAAGCCGACTTATCAACTCAGCCATGTGGTTGATGAATTCCGGATGCTCTATACTGTAGCTGAGCACCTTGCCATCATGGCCATAAAAACACACTTCTCCTTGTGGAGACACGAAAAATTCTACTTGCTTTTCCATAAGCTTTCTTTTATAACTGTTTGTACTACCAAGAGATCTCTTGGATTGAACTTGGTCCTGCCCGACAACTTTTGTTGTACTGTATTGTAGCAGAAACCATACTTAGTCATGAGAAACTGAATGAGCTGACTCTTCTCTTTTTTAGAAAGAGACGCGTAATAACCTTCAATAGTTAATGCTCCATTTTTAACTTCATTTTCTTGCATATCTCAATTTTAATTACTAAATTTGTGGGCAAATATAAGAAGAATTATCGAGAACTCCGTAATTTTGGGAAAGAAATCCTATTTTTGCGGTGTTATTTAACTTTCATTTAGTGATATTAGGTTATGTTTAACGGAGATTTAGTGAATCGACTGCTCAAGGAGCAGAAAAAAACAGTCGGTGAAATGGTGGCTTTTGTCTTCGGTCAGAGTTCACACATATCAACGAGCTACTTCAAGGGTCGAACTTACATTGACTCTCGATACCTTGAAAGGTTATCGGAATATTTTGAGGTTCCAATAGAGGACTTCTTCCTCTCAAATGAAGAGTATGATGATAAAAAGTTAGAGAATACGAATGTGCATCACATCAGCAACTCAACTGTCAACATCAACAGTAGCCCTGATGTATTGATGGGTGTCATTAACAACCAAAAGGCGATGCTCGACCAACAGGCTGAGCAGATCAAATGGCTGCGGGACCAAGTACAACTTCTGACAAAAAACATCGTACAGCAATAAAAAAGACTTTTCCACTCTCTTATTTCTTGTAGCAACTGACTAATATACAGAAATTTGCGCATGGAATAAGGGAGCGAAAAATCGGTATATAATGTCAAAAGCATCAGATATCGCATATTGATTATCAATAAGTTATAGGAAGGGAATGGAGTCAATACTATCCAGTAATCCCGACCAAAAGCCGTCAGATGTGCCGTAAACACTGAGGATTTGCCTTGGTCGTGGTCAAAATGGTCGGCGAAATTTCGGTTTCACAAGAGCTTAAAAATCCGTAAGCCTATGAAGTTTTTAAAGGATTTTTTTTATATCAATTACCATGAACGGCGAGCATTACTCATAATCCTGACCCTGCTCGTTGTCAGTACCACAATGATTTTCATTGTAGGTTCTAAAGAAACTATGCCCTCAGAAAAACAACAAGCCCATAACGATAGTATCATCAGGCATGCCATGCGGCAACATCCAGGCTATTATGAAGACGGACTTCAGTCGAGCGAAGTATTCGCCTTTGACCCCAATACGGCAAGCCAATCTGATTTCCAACGGCTGGGACTGGAATCATGGCAAGCCAGAAGCATCATCAAATATCGAAATAAAGGAGGTATCTTCAGGACACCAAGAGACTTTGCACGGGTTTACGGACTAACCAAGAAGCAATTCGAAAAACTGCTGCCCTTTATCAGAATTGGTAAAGACTACCAGCCGGCTGCCAACTTTTACCCAAGAGAAAGATACAACTACGGCTATCAAGAGACGGCTATAAGAACTAGAGAAGAAAGGAAGAAAGACACTATCCAATACAGTTATCCACGAAAACTGAAAGAAGGTCAGTATATCAACATCAATTCTGCTGATACGACCGAACTGCAGAAAATTCCCGGCATAGGCTCTTACTATGCCAGAAGCATCATCCGTTACAGAGAGCGGTTAGGCGGTTTTGTTTCCATGAGCCAGATACAAGAAGTGGAAGGCGTGCCCGAGACAGCCCTCCACTATATGAATATTGATGCAAAACATATCAGAAAAATGAATGTCAACCAGCTCAGTTTAACCGAATTGCGCAAACATCCTTACCTGAACTTTTACCAGGCAAAGGAAATCGTAAACTACCGCAGAACCCATGGTCCGCTGAAAAGTGCTGAAGAGCTGCGTCTCCTCAAAGACTTTCCACCTGCCGAAATAGAAAGAATCAAGCCGTATCTTGCCTACTAGGGGCAAGATAGCCTGTCTGCAAGTTTGCCGGTTTTGCTAAATGACACCAAACTGGTGCAGGAAGATAAGGAAAATACAGATTGGACAGATAAAACGGATAGTGAACAGGAAAACAGGGAAGAGAGTTCCCTTCAAGGTTCCCCAGTTGGTAAACTCATCACGCACAATCTTCTTTGGCACATACCATCCCAGGAACAGACAGGTGATGAATGAACTCAACGGCATGAGAAGCTGGGCAGTAAAGTTGTCACAATTGCTCAGGAAATCCTTGCCGAAGAAACCCAAATCAGGTACGGCACCCTGAGAGAGCGAACAGAATACAGCTATGATGCTGCAAACGATGGTCTCGAACCAGGCTCCCTTGGCACGGCTTATCTTACCCTCCTCATAAATAAAGGCGGTACCTATCTCGTGCATCGAGATGGTAGAAGTCAGGGCTGCCAATACAAGCAAAGCATAGAACAACACCGAAATCACATAACCGACAACCGGCATGTTACCGAAAGCCTGGTGGAATACGTTTGGCAAGGTAATGAAGACGAGCGAAGGACCACTGTCTGGCTGCACACCTACCGAGAAGGCTGCAGGGAAGATCATCAAACCTGCCAATACGGCGATTACCGTATCAATGGTCACTATCTGAGTAGCCGACTTCAAGAGATTGGTCTGTCTGTTGAAGTAAGAGGCATAAGTACACAGACATGCCGTACCCATACTCAAAGAGAAGAACGCCTGTCCCAGCGCTTCGAGCAACACGTTTTCATCTACCTTAGAGAAATCCGGCTTCAGCAGGAACTCCACTCCCTTCATCGCTCCCGGCAGAGAGCAGGAAGCTATCACAATCACAACCAACAGGAAGAAGAGCATAGGCATCAGAATCTTGGATGCTTTCTCTATACCATTGCGCACACCGCGCACTACCACCATGTGGGTAAGCAGGATAAAACCTACTGCCCATAAGGTAGGACGGATAGGATCGGCTGAAAAGGTCTGGAAATAGGTCTTCACATACTCTGCGTCGCCATGAACACCGCCCATGATACTGGCATAGAGATACTGCAGGCACCAGCCAGCCACTACGGCATAGAAACCCAGGATAATCATAGAGGTGATGATACCCATCAAGCCCAAAGCACCCCAAGCCTTGTGCTTACCCAGATTGGTATAAGCACGGGCTGCATTGGATGCAGAATGACGGCCGATGATGAATTCACTCATCATGCCAGGCAATCCGAGCAGGATGATACATACCAAATAGATGAGAATGAAGGCGGCGCCACCATTCTGACCTGCCATATAAGGGAAACGCCATACATTACCCAAACCGACTGCAGAGCCGGCTGTGGCAAGAATAACGCCCAACTTACTACCAAAATTTCCTCTTGTTTCCATTATCTAAATCTTTTATGTGTAGTGTTTGTTGTTTTCCGACAAAACGGCAGATGCTACACCTTATTATATATATATATATGATTGTTTGATTATATACCTTAATTATATATATGATTATTATCTATCCGATTACAAATACTTTATCCGAAGACCCCAAACTGGTTCAGGAATACCAGGAAGATGAGGACAGGACAAACGAACTTAATCAGGAAAAAATAAATACCGAAGAGACGGCCCTTCAAGGTCCCCCAGTTAGTAAACTCATCCTGTAAGATCTGCTTAGGTACATACCAACCCAGGAACAGGCAGGTAAGGAATCCTGCCAGAGGAAGGAATATCTGACCCGTAACGAAGTCGAACCAATCGAACAGCGCCTTTCCGAAGAACGAAAGCTTATCTGTTGCTCCCAAAGAGAGCGAACAGAAGGCTCCGATGATGGCACAGGAAACCGTAACGATGGTAGCACCCTTCTTGCGGTCTATCTTCAACTCCTCGTAGAAGAAAGAAGTATTCACCTCATGAAGTGACATCAGCGAGGTCAAGGCTGCTACCGACAGCAACACGTAGAAGAACAGCGAGATAATCCAACCCAGTACAGGTAACGATGCAAACGCCTGATTAAAGACATTCGGCAAAGTGATAAAGATGAGCGAAGGACCACTATCCGGTGATACTCCTACTGAGAAGGCTGCAGGGAATATCATCAGACCAGCCAGTACTGCTACCAGCAAATCGATGATGGAAATCTGCAAAGCACTCTTGAAGAGATTGGTCTGACGGCTGAAGTAAGAGGCATAGGTACAGATACAGCCCATACCGATACTCATAGAATAGAACGACTGACCCAAGGCATTCAGGAACACGTTTCTGTCTACCTTTCCGAAATCAGGCTTCAACAGGAACTCCACGCCCTTACCTGCATCCGGCAACAGACAAGCTGCTACCACAATGATCAAAAGCAGGATGAACAGGAGAGGCATCATCACCTTAGAAGCCCTCTCTATACCGCCGCGCACACCATGAATAATCACGAAATGACAAATCAGGAATATCACTACCGTCCACATAACCGGACGCACAGGATCAGAAGAAAACTCCTTGAAGTAATTCGCCACAAAGGTTGGGTCACCATGCAGTTCGCCCATGATGCTGGCATAGACATACTGCAGACACCAGCCCGAAACCACCGCATAATAGCCCGTAATCAGGAAACCGGTAAGCACCTCAAGATAGCCTACCCACTTCCATGCCGTACCATTAGAGAGTTTGGTATAGGCACGTGCGGTATTAGAGGCACCATGACGGCCGATGATAAACTCAGAAATCATACATGGAATGCCCAACAGGAGCACACTTCCGATGTATACCAGAATAAAGGCTGCGCCACCTTCCTGACCAGCCATATAAGGGAAGCGCCATACGTTACCCAAACCTACGGCGCCACCTGCTGTAGCAAGAATCAATCCAATCTTGCTACCAAAACTTCCTCTATTTGAATCAGTCATTTCTATCTTTCTATTACTAATTTCTTATTTTTTAATTTTTCTTCGTGCAAAATTATAAAATAATTCTGAAATATATGAAATATTTGAAAGCAAAAATACAAATTTAGTAATATTTATGCAATTTAATCCGTTTTAGGACGAAGAAATGACTTTTTCGATACATTTTCTAACGATATTCAGCCGGCAAGGTATCACGCCACTTCGAGAAAGGATTGCCCAAGAGATGCGAATTGTAGAATCGCTTGTCACCTGTTACCTCCATGCCGATGAAATCAGGTTTCTCATAGGCTTCGGTCTCGCTAGCCAACTCCACCTCTGCCATGACCAGACCTTCGTTATCGCCATAGAACTCATCTACCTCGAAGGTATGACTGCCACTTTTCACAAGATAGCGACGCTTATCGATGACGCCACCCTGACAAAGCTGCAGAAGATGCTGCGCCTCGTCCATCGTTATCTCCTTTTCAAACTCATAGCGGGTCATGCCGCCATTTACCGACTTGCCCTTAATGGTAAGGTAAGCCTTCTCATCCCGTGTGCGAACCCGCACCGTAGCCCCCTCGGCAGGAATATATCCCTGCTGGATATGACTAGAAGAAAAGGCGGCGCTTTTGTAAGCGTCGCCCTTCTTAACGAGGAATTTTCTTTCTATTTCTAATCCACTCATTGTTTTATACTAATGATGTTGCATAGATGGCAAAAAGAATACCAAGGACTATCAATCCTATAAATATCCACTTGATTACTTTCTCGCCTTTTGCAGCCTGTTTCTTCTGATAAGCCTCATGTTTGGCTCTTCTTAAGTCTTTATTTCCACTCATAGTCGTATGTTTTTTAGATGATTATTGTTGTTCGTCATCATTCGTAGGGAACTCCATCAGGTATGCCTTGATGAAATCATCTATCTTGCCGTCCATCACGCCATCTACATCCGATGTCTGATAGTTGGTACGGTGGTCTTTCACACGACGGTCGTCGAAGACATAACTTCTAATCTGGCTTCCCCACTCTATCTTCTTCTTACCAGCCTCAATCTTAGCCTTAGCTTCCAGACGCTTCTTCATGGCGCGGTCGTAGAGTTGGCTCTTCAAGAGCAACAGGGCTTTGGCACGGTTCTTTGGCTGGTCACGGGTCTCGGTGTTCTCGATGAGGATTTCTTCTTCCTCACCGGTATCAGGGTCGGTATACCAATAACGCAGACGGACACCGGATTCAACCTTATTCACATTCTGACCACCGGCACCACTCGAACGGAAGGTATCCCAGGAGAGCTTGGCTGGATCAACATATACCTCGATGGTATCATCTACCAGCGGAGTTACGAAGACACTGGCAAAACTGGTCATTCGCTTGCCCTGGGCATTGAAAGGAGAAACACGCACCAGTCGGTGCACACCGTTCTCGCTCTTCAGATAGCCATAAGCGTACTCGCCGCCCTCGATGGTCATGGTCACGCTCTTGATACCAGCCTCATCACCTTCCTGCATATCGGTGATGGTTACCTTGTAGCCATGAGCCTCAGCCCAGCGCATATACATACGCATCAGCATCTGTGCCCAGTCCTGGCTTTCTGTACCACCGGCACCGGAATTAATCTTGAGCACGCAGTCCATCGGGTCTTCCTTCTGGCGAAGCATGTTCTTCAACTCCAGGTCTTCTATGGCTTTTATCGCCTTGGCATAATCGGCATCCACCTCTTCCTCGGTCACCATTTCGTCTTTATAGAAATCGAAGGCAAGCTGCAGTTCATCGGCATAAAGACGTACAGTCTTATAACCGTCGAGCCATTTCTGGATGCCTTTCACTTTCTTCATCTGCTCCTGAGCATACTTCGGGTCTTCCCAGAAGTCAGGAGCCTGGGTGCGGAGCTGCTCCTCTTCGAATTCTACTTTCTTCTGGTCTATATTGAGATAGTGATGCAGAGCGTCAGCTCTGTCCATCACATCCTTCAACTGGTCAGCTGTAATCATTAACTCTTAACTATAAACGTTTAACTTTAAACTTTATGATTACTCCTCATACATCTTGTCAATCTCCGCCTTGTAGTTCTTGTTGATGATAGGGCGGCGAATCTTCAAGGTATTGGTCAACTCACCCGACTCCATAGAGAAGTGGTGAGCCAGGAGGGTAATGCGCTTAATCTGCTCATAATAAGCCAGATGCTGCTGGAGAATCTGGATACGGTCCATCAGCATCTTCTGCACCTTCTCGTTAGCACACAAATCTTCACGGCAGGTGAAGGCGATATGATGCTCACGTGCCCAGTCCTCCACGAGACGGAACTCTGGAACGACGAGGGCTGATACGAACTTGCGCTGGTCGGCAATCACAGCCACCTGATCGATAAACTTATCTACCAGGAGCAACGATTCTACCTGCTGCGGAGCGATATACTTACCGTTGGATGTCTTGAACAGGTCCTTGATACGCTCGGTGAGATAAAGCTCGCCATCCTTCATGTAGCCGGCATCACCGGTATGGAAGAATCCATCCTTGTCGAATGCCTTCGCATTGGTGGTATCACGATGATAATATCCCGGAGTGATGGTAGGACCCTTGAGGAGCACCTCATTATCCTCACCTATCTTTACCTGAATGCAGGAGATAGGGCGACCCACCGAACCCAGACTGCGTTTCTTGTCGAGATGATCGCAAGATACGGTGGCAAGACTCTCGGTCAAACCATAACCCACCACCATATTGATACCGATGGCATGTACAAATGCCTCTACTTCCGGACTTACATAAGCACCCGCTGTAGGGAAGATATTAGGTTTATCCAAGCCCAACTGCTTGCGAACCATGCTCAAAATGGTCTTGTTGATAATCTTATATTCCAACTCCAATGTCAGAGGAGGGCGCTTGCAGTTTGCCAGATATTCTATATTCCGCTTCTTTCCTACTGCCAAGGCATGGTAGAAGAGTTTCTTCTTAAGAGGACCTGCATCATCCATCTTTGCCTTTACGGCGATATACACCTTCTCCCAGAAACGTGGCACACTACACATACAGGTAGGATGCATCTCTCTCATACTCTCCTGAATTTCATGAGGATAAGTATTGATGATGAGTTCGGCACCTTCGCTCAAGCAGAGATATGCCCATCCACGCTCAAAGATATGGGTGAATGGAAGGAAATTAATGGCACGGTCCTTTTCGGTAACAGGAATGCACTCATTGTTTGCCTTCAAAGCAGCATAATACTGGCTATAGGTAAGCATCACGCCCTTACTGTCTCCAGTTGTTCCACTGGTATAGAGGATATTAGCCAAATCATCCATACTTGCCTGCTTGTAGAGTTCCTCTACCTCTGTCTGACGAGGAAGATTCTCTCCCAGCTTCAGGAAGTCCTTGAAATAGAGGGCTGCAGGATCGTGTGTACTGATGCGCACGCTGGAATCAAAGATGATGATACGTTCCAGAGATGGACAGAGGGCAAAGATACGGTGAGCCTTGTCATACTGCTCCTGTTCGCCAACAAAGAGAAAGCGAATCTGCGCATCATTAATCATATATTGAATCTGCTGCTCGCTGCTGTTGGCATAGAAAGGCACAGAGGTAACCCTGATACCATACGCACCGAAGTCGGTGTACAGATAATGCACACAGTTCTGCGAGAAGACAGCGATTTTGTCAAGAGGTTTAGCTCCAAGATTCAGGAGGGCATTGCTCACTTGTTTCACTCTTAAGGAAAAGAGGTTGAATGAAACCGATTGCCACTGGTCGCTGCCAAACTTTCTGAAAGTTAAAGCAGTTTTCTCTCCCCATTTCTTGGCGAGATCATGTACCAGTACCGAAAGATGACTATTAATCTGCATAAGCTTATATTTATATTCTGATGCAAAGATAATAGAATTTGTCAAGAACACAAAATAAAAAGATATTTTTTCCACTTTATCTGCTCTTTTTTTCGTATCTTTGCCCTCGAAATCAAAAAATAGAGAGATTATGATGACACAAGAAGAATATGTAAGCGATGCCGTGGATTTGCTGAAAAAGCTTATCGCCACCCCATCTGTAAGCAGAAACGAGAAGGAGGCTGCCGACATCATGGAGCAGACCATCCGCAAATATGGTTTCGAACCTCATCGTGAGGCGAACAACATCTGGATTATCGACCCTCATTACGATGAAAGCCGACCTACCCTGCTGCTCAACGCTCACATCGATACCGTGAAGCCTGTGGCTTCATGGACACGCAACCCGTTTTCACCGGATGTAGAAGAGGGTGTACTTTACGGCTTGGGCAGCAACGATTGCGGCGGTGGACTCTGTTCGCTCCTCCAGATATTCAGAATGCTGACCGCAAAGCCTCAGCAGTATAATCTCATCTATCTGGCATCTGCCGAAGAAGAGGTTTCGGGAAAGGATGGCATTACCCGTGCCC
This sequence comes from Segatella copri, assembly GCA_052349145.1. GTDB lineage: Bacteria > Bacteroidota > Bacteroidia > Bacteroidales > Bacteroidaceae > Prevotella > Prevotella copri_V. Next base: position 69,597 of record DAWDQD010000004.1, read on the forward strand.
TGCCTTTGCTTCCGCATATCGACCTTGCCATCGTAGGTGAACCTACCGGCATGAACCCGGCTGTTGCCGAAAAGGGACTGATGGTGCTGGATGTGATTGCTCACGGAAAGAGCGGTCATGCTGCCCGCAACGAGGGAGTAAACGCTATCTACGAGGCATTGGATGATATGCGATGGATTCGTGACTATAAGTTTGAGAAGGTAAGCGAGTTCCTGGGACCTACCAAGATGACGCTTACCGTAGTGAATGCCGGAACCCAGCACAATGTGATTCCGGATAAGTGTACGATGCTTGTGGATATCCGCACCAACGAGTTCTATGACAACGAGGAGGTTTACAAGTTTATCTGCCAGCACCTGAAGAGCGAGGTGAAGGCCCACAGTTTCCGTCTGAAATCATCCCGCATCGACCCGGCGCATCCTCTTATCAGGAAATGTGTAGCCATGGGCATGAAGCCATTCGGCAGTCCTACGTTGAGCGACCAGGCTCTGATGCACTTCCCTTCGTTCAAACTGGGTCCTGGCGAGTCTTCCCGCTCCCATTCAGCCGATGAATTTATCAAAATAAGCGAGATTTCAGATGCTGTAGCTAAATACCGGGAACTCTTGGATGGAGCCAGCATCTGAAAGAGACATTCGTTCTGACTACGCCTTAATTATATAGAATACAATAAAAAACGAAGCGCGGTTATGCCATGGTATAACCACGCTTTCTGTTTTCCATCATCTTTTATCTTGTTACTTACTTTCGCTGGCAAAGATAAGACTTCTTTTTAGAATACCGAATAAGGAATATAAGAAAAATGATATAAAAAAGAGGCAATCGTTTGCACACTTTGCAAACGACAGTTCCCCAGTTTTTCGTATTGAATCATATCATGTACTAGCCAAGTATTTTTAAAGCTTTTGCCCTTACAGGGCGACAAGTTTGTGTCCGTAATTACCCAGGGCATCGCCCTGGGTATAATGGCAATCAGCAAGGCGCCCTGTAAGGGCAAAAGCTTTCAAATACCTGGGCAATATACAAAGCTTTTGCCCTTACAACACCAATCTTCCTTAATCCCGGAACACGAATTTTTCATTATATTCCACATTATATAATTCCAAGAATGCTCTATATTCCTCTGCAAACGAATGCTTGGTGTGATGCTCTTTCTGATTATCAATATATTGCAATGTTTTGTCCACAACGGATTGACTGATGGAATATGCGGCATAACCACCCTGCCATGCGAAAAAATGATAATAACCCGGATCAAGGTCCTTTATCCATCTACTGCTGTTTCGCTTGATTTCCTCAACAATTTCGGAAATCGTGACATCTTTTGATAATATGAACAATACATGAACATGATCGCCTATACCACCAGCCTTTATCTCGGTACATCCCGCTGTCTTTACAAGTTTGCCGATATAACTATGGAGTCGTTCCAAATCATTTTCACGGATTTGGGGGCTCGTTGATTTGATGTGGAAAATCAAATGGATGTAAATCTTTGATAAGGATTGCGCCATAATTTTAAAGCTTTTGCCCTTACAGGGCGACAAGTTTGCGTCTGTAATAACCCAGGGCGATGCCCTGGGCTAGGAGCTTCTGCCCTTTCAGGGCGTATTGGATGTGACTTTCCCTTCGGCCGGTGATCGTTGGTTCAGGGCGTATTGGGTAATTTCAACCGTACAGGTCGATATTTTTTCGTTATTCCGAAACACAACGAACAGACATTGCTATAGAACGGCTATTTGTATTTTTCTTCCGTACTCCTGTTGATGATATTTTGAGATTATATGCCTTTCCTGCATCAAACGTAAGATTCTTTATTCTATCAAAAATTTCATCAGAAGCAGCAATCTTATTACCAGGATTATGATCATCAAACATCTGGAATTCCGTAATCTTACCAGGCAAGATAAATACGGTAACAGAGGTACCAGAAGCATCTCTTATCAGGTCGTGATATCCAAAGACAGCTTGAATAGACGTTTTATCATCAACATACCATTCGGGGATTCCACCATCTTTTGCTTTAGAGAACCAACCAGTTTTGTAAGCCGAGACTATAACTGTTCCGATGACACCCCAAGAGTTGTCAATACTAATATTCACCTTAGCCAAGGCATGCACCATCGTGATCTCTACGTTTTTCTTACGCTCATCCGATGCACAAGTATACTTGTTAGATATGCCGCACAACAGATCATCTTGTTTCATAGAATTGGCCGTCTGCTCATAAATCATCGTATGATTATCTGCGTCATTGTAAATAGAGTTCTGTGGATAACTGGCATAAAATTCTAGATTTCCCTCTTTAGGCCAGAAACGCTTGGGGGTATAATTCCAGCTACTATTACCATCATAGGTTACTATCTGACCATAATTCGTTTTTTTTACATCATACATAAACTTCTGAACCTTCTCAACCCCATTTGGATAAGATGTATGAAGACCAAGAATCTGAATCTGGTCACCTCCGGTAAATGTCATTGTACCATTAACATCATTCAAACGAGTATTGGGAATTTCCTTCCAATCTGATTGCACAGAAAACCCAATAGGCTGACCAGATTCAGGAATAGCATCCTCAACTTGATTGGTACAGGCTGTACCCATCAAGACAAAGAGAATCATCCATAACTTACTATAACTATAAATATTCCGCTTCATATTCCCGATTATCCTTATAAAAACATTATTTCATTGTTCATCTTTTCCCCAATCATCTACAGTATTCGTTACTTTGAAATTGACAGGATCAAGTGAAAGTTTCAAATGAAAGGTATACGCTTTTCCTTCTTTAAACTCAAAAGACGGATTACTAACTCCTGGATCAAGAACTTCTAGCAGATTTTTCTTTACCGTCACCGTTTCCTCAAAATTTCCCTGCTGTACCGTATAAGTTATCGCTAGATAAAACGGTTCGTTCTTCGTCTGAGGGATTATAAAGATATAAGAATCCTTATCATTTGTTACTTTATTTTCTAGATTGGGTAACTGAGGAGGTGCACTTAACTTATATACGATACTATCTTTGTTATCGTTATCTGGTATGTCAGCATTTTTGCCTTCTGGTGTCCAAGTATAATGCCATTTAACACCATTATCGTCGAGAATCCAAGCTCCCGTATTAAGATTCAGATAGCCCTGCATAACAAAGACGCCTTCATAGTATGAGGCGCCATATAGTCTCACCCTTTGAACTTTTATAACTGTACCATTTTCTAATTTCGGAGCTGTGATATCAAAGCTCAAACGAGCCAAAGCATGCTTAAATTGAAATGTCACTTTACTACCAGGAGATGTTGGTGCTTCTTGACCTGTTTTTTTGGCCCATATCAAATCTATAGGATTTTCGTTAGAAGGAAACAGTATATAAGTATCTGGACTATTACTATCAGCTTTGTAGGCCAGATTATCAGGTAGGCTGCCCATTGTTACGAATGAAACATAACGCGCAAAGGCATAGAAATCCACTTTTCCACTACTTGGCCAAAATCGGATATGGTCATATCCCCAATGATTTCCTCTCCAGGTTACGTGTTCAGTATCCATCAGATGAGTATCGCCGTATCTTGCAAAGACACCAAATCCGGCGTTCCATTCCCCACTTTTGAGAAAATCAATATCGGTTACATCAGAACGGGTTGAAGCATCCCGACCTACATAAGCATCAAAGTTGATTTCAGAAGCTGAAGAAGATGAAGTTTCTTCCACAGCTTCGCCGGCACAGCCAGATAATACCAGCTGTGCTACCAAAACATAAAAGGCTAAACGAAGAAACTTCATCTTATGATAATTTAAATTCATTATTTTTATCTCTCCCAAGGATTGTCATTGGAACCGATATTGATATTTTCATCTGTTCCCCAACCATCAACACCAGCATTAATATCACCAGTAACATCAACATCGAATTCGATTGGAAGACCAATGGTCAAGTTAAGATTATATGCCTTACCCTGCAAGAAATTCGTTGTAAGTTGCTTATAAACCTTATTTGTAATTGATGTCTGTGTACCACTCTTATAGGTTACCTCGTACTCTACGATAACATAAAGTTTATCTGGATTTGCTACTGGAGCATCTGTAGTTCCTATGTTTTCAGAGAAATTCTGTGGAATTACAAACAAATAATCCTTATCTTTATTAGCTTCATCAGGATGAGATGCAGTTGAACTTTTTACCTGATAATCTCCAGAGAACCAATCAAATTTCTGTTTGCCAGTTTGACCTGACCAAAGATTTGCATTTCCAGTTGGCTGAGCCAAATCTATAGTTCCCGATGTATAGAAAGCACCCTCGTCTGCATCAGTAGGAGATCCTGCCAATGTTATCTTTTTCAATGTAAAAATTACATTATCAGAAGAATAATCTCCAGTTAACTTTACAGTATAACCAAGTCTAGACAAAGCATGATGAAATTGAAATTTCACTTTCTCTTTTGCACTAGTGAGATCTGCTGATATCGAACTCGTAGCATTAGTCCACAACAAATCTTTCTGTTCAGCAATTTTTTCTGATACAGTAAAATTTTTAATCTTAGAACCATCAGTTAACGTTATGCTTTTATCATAAGGAGCATATGCCAAGAAATCAATCTTACCATTTGCTGGCCAAAACTTAAGAGGAGAATATGTCCACTTTGATTCTGTTGTAGAATAAGTTACTTTCTGATTGTCGAACAAATTAGAAGTCTGACCCCCCCCACCAGTAGGGGTATACGTACCAAACACACCAAAACCATTAGCCTTAAGCGTCGTCACCGTCTCCACGCTACCACGTGTACCATTTACAGCAACTGCACTTCTTCCCAAATAGCCATCAAAGCTGATAGCTTCATTCTTAGAAGAATTGTCTGAAAAACTATCCAAGTCATCGCTTGAACAACTTACCAATGTCAACGCTGCCATTGCAGCAATACCCATAAAAAATTTCTTATCCATATCTGTTTGGATTTTTAAATTAAACTAATCTATTATTACTCTTTTACTATTTTTATCTGATTCTTATCACTTTTTCTACAGTTCCATATCAATATCCTCAGGTTTACCCCAATCCTTGACCGTGACGTCAAAACCGCCAGAACTTCCTTCCGAAGGCTTCACATCAGGTAAAGGGTTCGGCAACTCAACATCAACATGGAGAGAAGAAAAATAACCTAACTCCGATGAATTTTCATCTTCCTTAAACTTATCTCCTACCGCAAACTGATAATCTACCTGCGTCTTTTTGTCTATCAACAAAGCTGAAAAAGACAGCTTATTGTTTTCGGCATCAAGATGGGCAGTTTCTGGTAGGCCAAAACATTTAAACGATGTCGTCAACGTTCCTAGTGTCGCGTCATTCTTATCTATCGTTTTCGTCCAGGACTCCAGAAGATAAGTCACCTTACTACTCTGAAGCGGCTTTCCCTGTCCCAGCAGAAATCCATCTGAAATACCAGTTAAGGATCCTCTCGCAGAATACAGGTTTCCTATACTTGGAACTTTCACGTTGACCTGGATATGCGAAAGCACATTCCTTGGCGTTAAAGTAGCCTCAGAATAGTCTCCAGAAACATCGAATTCATCGAGTTTATCAGAGGCAAGCCACTCGGGCTCAACCCCTATCTGTTCACCATCTCCACGCGAGTACCAGCGCGATGTTGTATGCAGTACCACAGCTCGCGCCGTCTCGTAAGAGTCCATTCCCTGAAATTCGAGTGTACCAAACTCGGTCGTACTCTGGTTGAATACCAGTACATGATATTTTCCAGGTTCCAAGAAAAAGTCGGCATGAGTTATCTCATTAGTCAAGACAGTATGCGGAGCACCACCTGACCAGGGAAACACCATGACCGTCATACCTGTAGGCACCTCTTTATCAAACAAACGCCAATCCACATTAATCCGCACCAATCTACGGCCATCCGTTGGCGGACAACCGGAATAGTCATCATAAATGCAAGAAGTAAGCGAAATGATAAGGAGCCAACAGTATAAGAATAGTTCTATACATCTTTTACATCTTTTCATGAATGCTTCATATTTATCAAACTTCTTTTCTAATTATTATCATATTCATTTCAAAATTTCCGGGTGCAAAATTACAATAAAAAGTTGGATTAGTTCTAAAGCAATGTTTAATAAAAATAAAATGATAAAAAAGATAATGTTTTTGTTACATCATAAAAAAAATGGCAGTAACCACATGTTTAGTAAGCAATTAAAAAACCTCCAATCAAACCTATTGACTGGAGGTTTCATTTCTATCATTTATTCAAGTTTCGCAAGTGGTTCAAGTACGGGCGGGGCAAAAGCCCCAGAAGGAGCACGCCCTGTTTTGCCCCACACGCCCTGAAAGGGCAGAAGCTCCTAGCCCAGGGCAACGCCCTGGGTATAATAGCAATCAGCAAGGCGCCCTGTAAGGGCAAAAGCTTTATCCTGGAGTTTTAAAGCTTTTGCCCTTACAGGGCGACAGGTTTGTGTCCGTAATTACCCAGGGCGATGCCCTGGGCTAGGAGCTTCTGCCCTTTCAGGGCGTGTGGGGCGAAACTTGCAGGGCGTGCTGCTTCCAGGGGCTTCTGCCCTTTACCTTTCCCTTCGGCCGGTGACCGTTGGTTCAGGGCGTGCTGCAACTATTCATACATTATCGGCTCAGCCATACATTATCTGCTCAGCCAAGCCTCCGGATTGAGCTTGGCAGTCTCCTTGCGAAGCTGGAACTGGAGGATGTTATCAGAGCCAACACTACCCAAAGCCTGACGGGTACTTACCTTCTGACCTTTATGAACGCTGACCGATTTCAGATTACAGTAAACAGAGATGTAGGCACCATGACGCACCAGCACGTTCCACATGCCACCATAACCGAAGACGGCACTCACCTCACCATCGTAGATGCTGCGAGCCACACAACCCGGCTTGCCCTGGATATTGATACCCTTATTGTCGAGCGTTACACCCTTCAAACCTTCTACATGATACTGACCGAAATGACTCACCACACGGTAACTGCCGCTGATAGGCATCGGCAATCTACCACGGTTAGCCTCGAATCCACCGCTCAGCATGCGGTCTACCGAACTCAAGGTAGAAGCCTCCTGTGCCTCCTTCCTGGCAGCGGCAATCTCACGGGTACTGCGTTCCGCATCCATCTTCGCCTTCAACTCGGCAGCCCGTCTTTCAGCCTCCGCCTTTCTTGCAGCCTGTTCGGCAGCAGCCTCACGGGCAGCCTGTTCTGCGGCGGCACGCTTGGCAGCCTCGGCAGCAGCACGCGCCCTAGCCTGCGCTTTTGCCTTCGCCTGAGCAGCAGCCTGGGCAGCAGCCTCCTCCTGAGCCTTTCTTGCAGCCTCGGCAGCCAGTCTTGCTTCTTCGGCAGCCTTTCTGCGGGCAGCTTCGGCAGCAGCCTCACGCGCCTTGGCTTCGGCTATACGACGGGCATTCTCCCTGGCAGCAGCCTCGGCAGCAGCTTTCTTGCGAGCCAGTTCCTCGGCACGCTTCTTGGCGGCAGCAGCGGCAGCAGCCTTTCGCTTAGCCTCGGCAGCAGCACGGGCTCTCGCCTTGGCTACTTCCTGAGCAATCAGACGGTCAATCTGTGCGTTGATTGCCGCATCTTTCTGACGCTGGTCGGCAATGACAGCCTGAATGGTCTTCTGCTGTTTCTGCAGTCCCTGCACCATTTCCTGCTGCTGGGTCTGCTTACCTTCCAATGCCGTCTTCTCCTGCTTACCCTTATATAATAAGGTGTTCTTATGTCCCTTTACATGCTGCAACTGCCGGTACTTCTCGTTCACCTGCTTCTGCTTAGCCTTTACAGCCTCGCCCTGCACCTTCTGATAGGAAGAATACTGGCGGATGAAGGAAAGGCGGCGATACATCTGTGTCAGATTCTTGGCACTGAAGATGAACATCAGCTTGTCCTGAACCGTATGATGACGGCTCATATAGCGCATGGAACGGATATACTTGTTCTTACGGTCCTGCAACTGTTGCTGAAGCGTTTTCAACTGTGCCTGCAGAATGCCGATATTGCCGTCAATATGATGGATATCCTTCTGGATACCGTCAATCTTCTTCTGGCGCTGGTCAATTTCTCCGTTCAGCGCCATCAGGTCTTCAAGACGTTTCTTCACATCCGCCTTATTTCTCTGCAAAGCCTGCTCCTGTTCTCTGATCTTCTTCCGGATAGAAGCACGCTGTCCCTGCAAACCTCGGATAGAGGCATTGCTATAGGTTGCCGCCTTGCGTTCTGCTCTGGTTGACGCAGCTGATTTGGATGTTTTTCTGGACACATGCCTTCTGCTGTTCTTCTTTCTGGCAGGAGTAGCAGCCTTCTTTTTCGCAGTTACGGCAGTCTTCCTCACCGGCTTCTTCTGGGCAGTATGGTTCTGCGCAAAAGGTGCGAGCGAGAAGGTGATTGCCATGATGAATAATAAGATTCGCTTCATTTCTTATATTAAAAACCCATGTTCTATAATTTCAAACTCTTGATGAGTATTTACATACTCAATATCTTGCTGAGCACATCAGTTGGAGAAATCTGCTTGTATTTGCCCGAAATCTCGGTCTGAGTGCTCCATTTGCTGTCGGTCTTCACCTGATTCAATTCCAGATTGATCTTAGCCTCCTGCTTTTTCCTGGTAGCAGTAGTGGTCATCGACAGATTCAGGGAAGCAGGGAACATCTTGACGCCTACACTCTTGAAGTTGTCGTAGTCGACGTGGAGATTGGAGGTGCCGTTCTGCGCACTCTTATAGACAACATCTGCTGCTGTGATACGACCGGTAGTGCGGTTGGCTGTCCAGGCATAGGTCATATTGCCGTTCCTGAAACTAACCGGCACAGCATCTCCTGCCACATCCAGTCTGGCATCAAACTTCTTCAGGTCTGATTCCTTCACGGTCCTTTCGCCTGGCAGGAGCAGCTGGTTCCAGAAGAGAGCCTGCAGAGAATAGAAGGAGATGCCCTGCTTCTTGAGGAAGTCTACCTGGGTATAATCTGCCTTGATATATTCCTTGTGCAGACGGTCGATGATAAGTACATGGTCGGGAGTAAACTCCAGACGGCCCACCTCTGTACCCAAGATAGGAATAAAGAGCTGGATGCGGATGATTTCATCCTTACGCATGCTCAGTTTGCCCGGCACAGTAATGTCCTTATCACCAGCCTGGAGCGTAAACGACATGTTGCCTACAATATTCCTGGTATACACCTGATTGTCTGAAACCTTCTGTACGAAAGCCAACTTCCTGAGCGTCTCACTCTGACGAGAGCCAGAACCCTTGGTGGCATTCTCTTTCTGATGACTGGCTGATGTGGAGCCAGAGCCCTGTACATTCTTGCTGGTTCCGCAAGAACCGAGGAGCAGGATGCTGCAGGCTGCGGCAAGCAGCATCATCTTATTCTTCTTCATTGTATATTTCATCTTTCCTGATTTTTCTACTTTCCGTTTATTTCTTCTTACCTTTTCTAACTGACTTCTTCGTAGCGGCAGGTTTCTGCTTTGGCGCATTACGCTTCTTCAGTTCTTCTTCGGTAATATATTGTCTGTTCTTAATCTTCCATGCCAGCACCTCAGTCTGGTTCTCGCCGGTATAGGCTTTCTTCCAGAAATCTACGGATTCATCGGCCATACCATTCATATAATAGATATCGCCGGCATGTTCCAGGACCGTACTGTTATCCGCGGTGGAATCGCGGTTTTTGAGTGCCTGATCTATATAGGTCTTGGCATCAGCATAGCGTTCTTCCATAAAGAGAATCCAAGCATAGGTATCCAGATAAGTACCGTTGTTCGGCTCTGCCTTGATGGTCTTGTAGCTCATCGACTCAGCCTTATGCAGGTCAACGCCCTTCTCGCTCAGATAGTAGGCATAGTTGTTCAGCGCCATCACGTTATCATCTTTCCATTGCAGGCAGGAGTCGTAAGCCGCAAAGGCTTCCTGCTCTTCACCTTTCTTATGAAGGATATCGCCGGTTACGGCATAGAGGTCAGAAACCAGGTTAGCCGGCGACTGTGCATTCACCTGCGCCAATCCGAGACGGAACTCACGGAGCGCCTCGTCTTCCTTATCTTTCTGATAATACGCCATTCCACCGAAGTAATAGAACACCATTTCTTCGGGATTATACTCCTGAGCCACCTTACATTGCTGGGAAACCAGGTCATATTTCTTCTCGTTCCAGAGCATCTGTACGAGTTGCATTCTGGCATTCACGTTATCCGGAGCTATGGTAAGCACCTTTTCGAAGGCACGGCAAACAGAGTCGGCCGGCATCTTCTTCAAACTCATATAAGCAGCTCTCATCTCTGCCACTTCGGCTGACGGATGAGCCACGTTGAGCGCCTTGTCAAACAGCGCAATCACCTTGGTAGAATCGCCCCCTTCGCTCTCGTTCTTCTGAATGAAAGAGCGGTACATCATCACCTTGGTTTCCAGATCCGATTTCGGACTCATCAATATCTTATCGAGCATCTGCCCGGCAAGCTGCTCCTGATGGGTGGCATTATAATAGTCGTAAAGCGACATCTGGGCATAGGAATTGTCAGGCTCTTCCTTCAGCACATCGGTAAAGCACTTGTAAGCTTCCTTCTGGCGGTCGTGCTGTACGAGCCAGTTGCCCAGCATTGTCTTGTACTGCATATCCAGCGGATGCTGGTCTACCAGCGACTTCAGTTCCTGATAGGCAGCCTTCTTGTCGTTCATCAGTTCATAAACTCTCATTTTAGAGAGGGTGAACTGTTCGCTTTCACCTTCTTCCACCTCAAGACGCGAAATGGTTTTGAGTACTGATTTATAATCCTTATTCTGGGAATAAAGCTGAACCAGGATGCGGAGGGCATCGGTATTATCGTGGTTTCTGGCATACAGATCCTCATAGGCATTGATGGCAAGATCGTATTTCTGGCTACCTATATAATATCTGCCCAACTGCTCTGCATAGGTCTGATTTTCCGGATTCAGTTCTATTGCCTTCTGCATATAGGCAAGTGCCAGGGAATCCTGCTTGAGCTGAGAATAGAAAAGCGACTCATAGAAATAGGTTTCAGCCGCCTTCGGGTCAATCTTCCGGGCATGCTCAAAGAGGTCGAAAGCTGCCGAATAATTGCCGGCAGCCTGCTGGCGCGCTCCCTCCAGGAAGAAATAGTTGTAGCGCTGGCGGTCGTTCGGAGAGAGATGATCCTCCTGAACCGCCGGCTTCTGAACCGGCTGCACCTTCTTCTTACGGGCAAGCGACGGCATGGCTACCGAACCCAGCAAGACCAGCCCCATTGCCCAACTGATATTTCTAAGATTCATCTTCACGATTCTAATCCTTTCTATTCTATCTTTAATAATCTGTTATTTTACACCCGTATGACCGTATCCGCCGGCTCCACGTTCGGTTTCATCGAGCTCATTAACCTCGATGAAATCGCATTGTTCGTGCTTGGCCAGCACCATCTGGGCTATACGTTCGCCATCGTTGATAACGAAATCCTCTGTAGAGAAATTGATGAGCAGAACCATGATTTCACCGCGATAATCGGCATCGATGGTTCCCGGCGTATTCAGTACAGTAATGCCATGCTTCAAAGCCAGACCGCTGCGAGGACGGATCTGCGCTTCATAACCTGCAGGCAAAGCCATATAAAGACCGGTTGGCACCAGTCGCCGCTCCATAGGATGAAGCACGATTGTCTCATCGATGTTTGCACGCAAATCCATGCCGGCACTCTGAGGTGTGGCAAACGCAGGTAGAGGCTGATGCCCCTTGTTGATAATCTGTACTTTTATCATGACTTTTTCTTTTTTATCTGTGTCTGAGTTTAATAATCTGCAAAAATAAGCAATTTTGATGGAATAAATGAATTTTTGAGGATAAAAACATGTAATTTATCATATTTTATTTTGATTTGTGCTTACTTTAGTGTATTTTTGCGCTACAGAATCAAGTAATACAATAATATGGAATGGAAACAACTGATATCCAACAAGCGTTTCGGACAGGAGCATAAGCATGCCGAGCGCCATGATGATCGCTCTGAATTCAAGCGCGATTACGACCGTCTTATCTTTTCATCGGCATTCCGCCGCCTGCAGAACAAGACGCAGGTTTTCCCTTTGCCGGGCAGTATCTTCGTTCACAACCGCCTCACCCACAGTCTGGAGGTGGCGAGTGTGGGCATGTCGATAGGTAACGACATTTCCCGGCGTGTCATCCAAAAGCGGTCTGAACTGAAGGATACGCTCGTTGAGGAGATAGGTACCATAGTAAGTGCAGCCTGTCTGGCACATGATTTGGGCAATCCGCCTTTCGGTCATTCCGGCGAGAAAGCCATCCAGACTTTCTTCTCTGAAGGACCGGGTCAGAAAATAAAATCAATGGTTTCATCGGAGTTTTGGGATGATATTACGCATTTCGAAGGCAACGCAAATGCCTTCAGAATCCTGACCCACCGGTTCAAGGGGCGCCGTCAGGGAGGCTTCGTGATGACCTATTCCATGCTTGCTTCCATCGTGAAATACCCGTTTGCAAGCAGTCTTGCCGGCAACCACGGCAAATTCGGTTTCTTTGCTTCAGAAGCGGAATCTTACAGGAAAATTGCCGATGAATTGGGCATTTTTTGCAAATCTGCACCGGGTGAGCCTCTCAAATACGCCCGCCATCCACTTGTATATATGGTAGAAGCAGCCGACGATATCTGCTACGAAATCATGGACATCGAAGACTCCCATAAGCTCAAGATTCTTTCCTTTGCCGAGACCGAGCACTTGCTGCTGAGTTTCTTCGATGAAGATATCCAGCAGAAGATACGCCAGCGCATCATCGACGAAGAACTGAGTGACGAAAACGAGAAAGTGGTTTACATGAGAGCCAGCGTCATCGGCAAACTGGAGAACGAATGTGTGGCAGCCTTCCTGGCGCACGAGGAGGAAATCCTTGCCGGAACTTTCGAGGGCAGTCTCATCGACCATATTTCCGAGCGCCAGAAAAAGGCATACAAGGAATGTGAGAAGATCTCCTACTCTAAGATTTACCAAAGCAAGCCGGTACTCGACATAGAACTGTCGGGTTATAAAATCATGGCAACTCTGATGGAGGTTTTCATCGAGGCAGCCGTCAACCCATCGCGTTTCTACTCCAAGCAGCTCTTACGCCGGGTAAGCAGCCAGTATGATATAGAGAACGAGAATCTGGAGGAGCGCATCATGGCTGTAATTGATTATATCAGCGGCATGACCGACATCTATGCGCTCGACATCTATCAGAAGATCAACGGAATCAGTCTGCCTATTGTATAAGAGAAGCGCCCTCTTTTTAGCTTACTGAACTTTCGCAAGTCCGCTAGGCGGTAGGGAGATACACAGGTTACGGTTTCATGGCATGAAATATTTTGTTTCATACCACGAAACTGTTTGGTTCAAGCGGAGAAACACTTTGTTTCATCCTGTGAAACAAACCGAAACGTCTCAATCCAACTTCCGCCCCATCGGCAAGAAGTTTTGCTTTACTCGTAAACGAATCCAGCATCTTCTGCATAATGTTTACCAGAAAAACGTGATAGATAACCCCAAATCGTGAGGGATAGCGTGATGGATTTCGTAAACATTTCGTCAATCTACCACGCTTAACAAAAGAGATAACAACCTCATTATCAAATAATTAAAGTTTCAAAAAAGGGGAAACGTGAGGGATGTGAGGGATAAAACAAATCTTAAACTAAAAAAATAGCACGGACAATTTGAATTTGTCCGTGTTATTTTTTTCTTCTTACTGAAGTTTCGCATGTGGTTCAAGTACGGGCTGAAGGCCCAAAAGCTCCTAGCCCAGGGCATCGCCCTGGGTATGATGGCAATCAGCAAGACGCCCTGTAAGGGCAAAAGCTTTATGTTTTGTCTGGAGTTTTAAAGCTTTTGCCCTTACAGGGCGACAGGTTTGCGTCCGTAATTACCCAGGGCGATGCCCTGGGCTAGGGGCTTCTGCCCTTTCAGGGCGTGTGGGGCTTACTTGCGAAACTTGAGCTTCTTATTTTAAAAACACCCCGTATAACGGCATGTTGGTGATATTAGCCTGCTGACGATAAGGCAACATAGAATAACGGATGGCTGAAATATCCGGATGCTCCATCAGATAATGATGAAGGGAAGTAGCCTTGACGCTTGTCCCCCCTTTTACCTCAATAGGCAATAAGACACCATCACGCTGAATCAGGAAATCCATTTCCATACGAGAGGTATCGGAACTGTAATAATAGATATGCTGCAATCCGGATGCAAGCAACTGCTGCAACACATATTGTTCCGTAAAAGCTCCTTTATATTCAGTAAATACCGCATCACCCAAAAGGACCTCCTTGGCAGGCGTATCAGCCATCGCGCCCATCAAACCGCAATCGCATAAATAGAGCTTAAACGCTGATAAATCTTCATAAAACTTCAGAGGCAACTCCGGCTTCGATACCTTTGTTATCTTATACACCAGTCCAGCATCCACCAGCCACTGGATGGCAAGTTCAAATTCCTTGGCCCTACCGCCCTTCTTCAATACACCATAGACAAACTTTTTGTTCTCCTTCGACAACTGCCCCAGAATGGATTGCCAAACCATATCAATTCGGGGCACTTCCTGTGATGGAGCATGCTTGGAGAAATCACTGGCATAGTTGGAAAGAATCTCGTTCTGCAGGCTGCGCACCTGATTGAGCAACTTATTTTCAGCAAAAGCCTTTACCACTTCGGGCATGCCACCTACATAATAATATTGTCGCAGCAAATCCTTCAGTTTTTCGTGAAAAGCATTCATCAGTTCATAATCATGGCTGTGCATCAGCTTCAGCAACTGCTCCTCGCCCATCGCCATGAGGAATTCCTCGAAATCCATCGGAAAGAGACGCAAAGTCTGCACCTTGCCTACAGGAAACGAGACTCCTGCATGTAAAGCGACTCCCAGCAGAGAACCAGCTACTACAATATGATATTCCGGGGCATCTTCACAGAAATATTTCAAAGCCTCTAAAGCCTGCGGGAATGCCTGCACTTCATCCAGAAAAATAAGAGTTTTGCCTGGAATAATATCTACCCCAGTCAAAGCACTTAAGCCCTGAATGATTCTGGCGACATCAAAATCACCCGAATAGATAGCTTGCAGGTTTACATTCCTATCGCAACTTACGTAAGCCAGACTATCAAATTCCTGCCTACCGAATTCCTTAAGGACATAAGTCTTTCCACATTGTCGTACACCATTAAGAATCAATGGCTTGTGGTGCTCCTGACTCTTCCATTCCAGAAGCTTTTCATATACCTTTCTCTTCATATCTTTACACTTTTAGACACATAAAAATGCCAGAACGATACACTTTTCGACACATGAAACCATGCTATCATTACACTTTCTGACACATAAAACCTGCGCAAAGATACACTTTTCGACACATAAAACCAAAATTCCGCTGCCTTTTCCGAGATTCATTAAGACTATTTAACCCAAGTTGTTTTGCCCCATACGCCCTGAAAGGGCAGAAGCTCCTAGCCCAGGGCACCGCCCTGGGTATAAAAGCAATCAGCAAGACGCCCTGTAAGGGCAAAAGCTTTGTTGATTGCCTGGTATCTGAAAGCTTTTGCCCTTACAGGGCGACAGGTTTGTGTTCGTAATTACCCAGGGCGTTGCCCTGGGCTAGGAGCTTCTGCCCTTTCAGGGCGTGTGGGGACATGATGGTGTTCTGAAGCCTTGGACATGTGGGGACATGATGGTGTTCTGATGCCTGGGGCGTGTGAAGCTTACATGCGAAACTTGAATTAAATACCTTTTTCCTTATAAATTACTTTATTGGCTCCGCTCGTAATCTTCAGAGCCTCAGGATGTTCCTTAATAAAACTATTGATGTGGCGAACTCGCTTCTCTTCGAGAATCTCATCGATGGCGATAAGGATACCAGTCTCCTCCACATCACCAAAACCATAGTTGATGGCGGTACCGAAAAGCTTCATCGTAGGACTCAGACTCATGTAGGCATTAACAAGAGGAGGAATATTATAACCCAACTTGCGAACTTCACGGTTCAGGATGCGATAGTCTGCCTTGAAGTCATCTTCTGTAAAGATGGCAGCCAAATCACTCTCTGGAGTATCCAATTTCAGCGGTTTCATCGGGAGTACGAGGTTCTCCTTGTCATCGAAATGCTTCTTGAGGAAATAGAGAATCATGTCGCGGCCACGACGGATGTAAGACGGATACATCGTCATCTTGCCGAAGAAATATTTTACTTCCGGATAGAGAACCGTCAAGGCGCCCAAACCATCCCAGAGATTGTCGAGAGCAAAGATGCTCTTGGTGTTGGTACGTACATTCTGATATTCGAGCGAAACGAAGGAACGGCCCAACTCTACGGTATAAGGCATATACTCCTTGAGGAACTTGTCGGAGAAATGGAACATGTGGCTGGTTGCCAGCTTAGGCTGTCCCTTCTCATCGAGCTGCCAGTCCCTACCCAGGAGATAACGGTAACCGCCGATAATCTCATCGGCTTCAGGATTCCAGACTATCAGCTGCTTGTAACAGTTGTCACCAAAGTCGAACTCATCAAGATCCATAGATTTGCCCGTTCCGCCTCCCGCTTCGCGGAAAGCGATTTCACGAAGTCGACCAATCTCTTTCAGCACATTAGGCGAATCATTTGCCGTAACGATGTAAATCTCGTTATGGCTCTTATTGGTCATTCTCAGTTGCTTGTCGGGTGTAAGCTCGCTCTTCAGGAGCTCACGGTCAATCGGTTGGATGATTTCTTCTTCCATATTACTCTTCTTCTATGCTATGATTCTACGATTTCGTTAATATAAAACAATGTTCCCGGGTTTTGCAAACCATTAAAGTTCATAAACCCTGTCTTCAACATACTGCGCCCACTCGGTAGCCGACTTGCTCTTATCAAAAGTCTGCCAAGGAATCGGTTTGCCGATGGAGATGCGGAAATGCTTGCCCACATTCCTGTACATCTCGTCAACCAGGAACAGCATGGCGAGATTAAACGGCAGATACTTGTCGCTAAATCGGGCGATGCGGTAGAAACGTTCAGAGTTGCGCCCTCCGAAATGGATAGGCACCACATCGCGCTGATATTCTATACTCTTAGAGATAAACGTCTTCTTCCAAGGCAGGTCGTGGATGGTTCCATCCTTGCGCTTGCGGCTGTTCAAGCCTGCCGGAAACATCAGCATGTGGTTGTCACTCTTGAAGCCCGCCTCCACCATCCGTGGGAAATCGCGACTCTGGCGACCCGTCTTGTTGATGCCGATACTTACAGGTTTCAAACCCGGCAAGTTGAGCAGAAGATCATTCACCAGATAGCGGAACTTGCCATCATAGTGCTTGCCGATGATGGAACCGAGACATACACCGTCCTGTCCGCCCAGAGGATGATTGGAAACAAAGGTATAGAGTTTGCCGTCGTTCTTGTCAGGCAGGTTTTCCAAGCCTACGATTTCAACATCCATCTTCAGATAGCGCACACATTCGGTGAGCCATTCAGTACCCGAAAGGCCACGGCTCTCCCACAAAAACCTGTTCACCTCGTCCTCGTGAATAATCTTCTTGAGCCAGGAAACCAGGAAGCGCGGTACGAATTTCACCTTGCTTCCCATCTTGCTCTTAAGAATCTTATCTATGTCTATCGTTTTCTCTATTGATTCACTCATGTTTGCTAAAACTTATATAAGTTAGTGCAAAAGTAACTCAACTTTTTCAAATACGTGCCATTTTTTCCAAAAAAATAGCAAAAAAGCGAAAATTTATTAGTTTTTTTAAACTATCACGACAAATCGAGCCCATTTTGTACGTATTTTTGCAAAAACATCACACTTGATGAGACCAAAAAAGCGATGCCCGAAACTGGAAGGTGAAGTTGACCAAAAACAACTTTTTCATTAAGTTTTATAAATTTTGTGGGAAAATGTAAGGCTATATGGAGATTTTTATGTACCTTTGAACCCAAATTTATACATTAATAAGTACGCACGCAATATTATAACGCGACAAGACAGCAAAAAGATATATGATAAAGACAGCAGAAACATATCACGTACCAGTGCTCCTCAAGGAGAGCGTTGACGGGTTGAACATACAGCCAGGAGGCATCTATGTAGACGTAACCTTCGGTGGTGGCGGACATTCCAGAGAGATTCTGTCGCGCCTGACTGAGGGAGCGCACCTGTACAGTTTCGACCAGGATGCCGATGCAGAGCGCAACGTGGTGGCAAACGAGAACTTCACCTTCGTATGCTCCAACTTCAGATTCCTGAAAAACTGGATGCGCTACTACGGGGTAGACGGACTCGACGGACTGTTAGCCGACCTGGGCGTATCGAGCCACCACTTCGATGACGAGACCCGCGGTTTCTCCTTCCGTTTCGACTCCCCACTCGACATGCGCATGAACAAGCGTGCAGGCAAGACTGCTGCCGACATCGTAAACGAATATGACGAAGGTGCCCTTGCCGACATCTTCTACCTATACGGTGAGCTGAAGAACTCGCGCCGCATCGCCTCGGCACTCGTCAAGGCAAGAACCGAGAAGCCCATCCTTACCACCAAAGACTTCATGGCAGCCGTAGAGCCCCTCTTCAAGCGGGAACGCGAGAAGAAAGACATGGCAAAACTCTTCCAGGCGCTGCGCATAGAAGTGAACCACGAGATGGACGCCCTGAAAGAGATGCTCCGCTCAGCCACGGAACTTCTGAAACCGGGAGGCCGACTCAGCGTCATCACCTATCACTCGCTGGAAGACAGAATCGTAAAGAACATGATGAAAGCGGGCAATGCAGAAGGCAAGATAGAGCAGGACTTCTTCGGAAGAATAGAAACCCCTTTCAAACTCGTGAACAACAAGGTAATCGTTCCTGATGCCGACGAGCAGGAAAGGAACCCTAGGAGCAGAAGCGCCAAACTAAGAATAGCAGAAAAGAAATGATAAACGATAAAGACATAAACATCAGTGAGAAGCCTATAGCCGAAGAAAAGGCACAGGCATCACAGGAACCGCCGAAGCAGGAAACTCCGCAGCAGGAGCCACAGCAGCAGGAGGCTCCACAGGCTTCGCTCAAGGAAGTGATTGCCAAGCAAGCCATTGAGGAAGAGGCGTCAGGATCATCGAGCTTTACGCTGCGAAAGATTCTGGGTGGAGACATTCTTACCGCACAAATCATACGCCGGCAGATATGGCTCGTTATCCTCATCGTGTTTTTTGTCATTATCTACATATCCAACCGATACAATATCCAGAACGATATCATCGAGTTGGACAAACTGCAGAAAGAACTGCAAGACACCAAATACAAAGCGCTGTCTACAAGCAGCCAGATAACAGAGAAGAGTCGTGAAAGTAATGTGCTCGACATGCTGAAGAACAACAAAGACAGCGTGCTGCACATCGCTACCCAACCTCCATACATCATAAACGTACCCGAAGAATGAGCAGCAAATTTGATCACAAGAAAGTAATGCCCCGCTACAGCGCCATCGCCATCATCATGACGATTTTCGCCATAGCCGTAGTGGGTAAAGCGCTCTACATCATGACCGCCAAGCATGATTACTGGATGAAGGTGGCAGAACGGCAGAAGAAGGATTCCGTGACCGTAAAGCCAAACCGAGGCAACATCTTGAGCTGCACAGGACAGCTGATGGCAAGTTCGCTGCCGGAGTTTAAGGTTTTCATGGACTTCAAGGCGCTGAAAGATGCAGAAAACGACTCGCTGTGGGATGCCAAGCAAGACTCCATCTGTCTTTGCCTGCACCAGATATTTCCGAATCTGAGCGAGTCTGATTTCAAGAAGCACCTCACCGAAGGTCGCGCCAAGATGAGCCGCCACTGGCCGGTTTATCCGAAGCGTGTAGACTATAACACCTTCACCGAGATAAAGAACATCCCTGTATTCCGCCTGAACCCCTACCAGAGCGGTTTCCACTGGGAAGAATATAATGCACGAACCAGAACTTACGGTTCGCTGGCAGGCCGTACCATCGGAGCCATGTATGGCGCCAAGGATACCGCCCGCTTCGGTCTGGAGCTGAGTTACGACTCCATCCTGCGAGGCACCAACGGTATCGTGCATCGCCGCAAGGTTCGCAACAAGTTCCTCGACATTACCGATACCCCTCCTATTGACGGAGCCGATATCGTGACCACCATCGATGTGAGCATACAAGACCTTGCCGAACGCTCACTCATCGACGAGCTGAAGGAAATCAACGCCAATGTGGGTGTAGCTATCGTGATGGATGTACCTACGGGCGACATCAAGGCCATCGTAAACATGGAGAAATGTTTCGACGGCGAATACAGAGAAATCCACAACCATGCCGTGAGCGACCTTCTGGAGCCAGGTTCGGTGTTCAAGCCAGCCTCTATCCTCGTAGCGCTGGACGACGGAGTGGTAGACACGACCTATCACGTAGAAACCGGTGGCGGTATATGGCCGATGTACGGCAGAGAAATGAAAGACCACAACTGGCGAAAAGGCGGATACGGAATGCTGACCCTCGCACAGACTCTGTGGTACAGTTCGAACATCGGTGTGAGCCGCATCATAGACGACCATTACCGCAACAACCCGGAGAAATTCGTAAAGGGTATCTACCGTACCGGTCTGCACGACGACCTGAAGATTCCACTGGTGGGAGCAACACCAGCCAGAATCCGCATGCCGCACAGAAACAAGAACGGACAATATGACAACTGGGCAAAGACCAGTTTGCCATGGATGAGTATCGGATATGAGACCCAGATACCGCCTATCTCTACCCTCACCTTCTACAACACCATCGCCAACAACGGCAAGATGATGCGACCAAGATTCGTGAGCAAGGTAATGAAGAACGGAGAAACCATCATGGAATTTCCTCCTGAAGTGATGCGCCAGCAGATAGCCAAGGAGAAGAGCATCAAGGAGCTGCAAACCATCCTGGAACAGGTGGTAAGCGTGGGACTGGGAAAGAAAGCCGGCTCGCCTAACTTCAAAGTGGCAGGAAAGACCGGTACAGCCCAGATTTCAAAAGGTGCCAGTGGATATAAGAGTGGCGGAACCAGCTATCTCATCAGTTTCGCTGGCTACTTCCCTGCCGATGCGCCACGCTACAGCTGTATCGTCTGCATACAGAAATCCGGTTTGCCTGCTTCGGGCGGTACGATGTGCGGTAAGGTCTTCCATCAGATTTCAGAAGGCATCATGGCGCAGAGTCTGAAAGTTGACGTAAAGGACGCCCGCGACTCAGCATCCGTCTTCGTTCCTGACGTAAAGGCAGGCAATATCCTTGCTGCCAACTATGTGCTCAGCCACCTCGGCATCAAGACCAATGCCAACTGGAGTGGCAGCTATGCCGACGGCAACCCTATCTGGGGCAAGGCAGAGCGCGTGGGTAACCACAGCATCAAGCTCATCAGGGAGAAGCAATACGGCAAGACGATCGTACCCGACATTACCGGAATGGGAGCCCGAGACGCTATCTACAATATGGAGAGCCGGGGCATCAAGACCCAGATTATAGGTAGAGGAAAGGTAGTAAAGCAGAGTCTGGTGCCGGGAACGGTCATCAAGAAAGGTGCCGTATGCAGCATTGTGCTCGAATAAAACTCAGAAACAGTTATCTGAAACCCTATATATAATAAGGTGTAGATAAGAAATATATAGAATATAAAACAGAAACAGGATATGAAGTTACAAGAATTACTCAAAAACATCGAGCCGGTTCAGATAATCGGCGATGCTGATGTAGAGGTTACGGGAGTAAACATCGACTCTCGCAAGATTAAGGAAGGTCATCTCTTCGTTGCCATGAAGGGAACGCAGGTTGACGGTCACAAGTTTATTCCAAAGGCATTGGAACTGGGCGCAAAGTCGGTTTTGTGCGAAGACATGCCTGAAGAGAAAGTTGAGGGCGTAACTTACATTCAGGTCGCTTCGACCGAGGATGCTGTCGGCAAGGTAGCAACCCTCTTCTACGGCGACCCTTCAAGAAAGCTCAAACTGGTAGGCGTAACAGGTACCAATGGTAAGACCACCATTGCCACCTTATTATATAATATGTTCCGCAAGTTCGGCCATAAGTGTGGCTTGCTCTCTACCGTCTGCAACTACATTGAGGACGAGGCTATCCCTGCCGACCATACCACCCCAGACCCTATCGAACTGAACATGCTCCTGGGCAAGATGGTAGAGGCTGGCTGCGAGTATGCCTTCATGGAGTGCTCTTCTCACGCCATCGCACAGAAGCGTATCGGAGGTCTGCAGTTTGCCGGAGGCTTGTTCACCAACCTGACCCGCGACCACCTCGATTACCACAAGACATTCGAGAACTACCGTAACGCAAAGAAGGCTTTCTTCGACGGACTGCCTAAGACAGCCTTTGCCATTACCAATGCCGACGACAAGAACGGCATGATTATGGTACAGAACACCAAGGCTACCGTGAAAACCTACTCTACCCGCAGCATGGCAGACTTCAGAGCCAGGATTCTGGAGTGTCACTTCGGCGGCATGTATCTGGAGATTGACGGCAGAGAAGTGGGCGTACAGTTCATCGGTAAGTTCAACGTGAGCAACCTGCTCGCCGTATATGGTGCAGCCATTATGCTCGGCAAGAAGCCAGAGGATGTACTCGTAGTGATGAGTACCCTTCACAGCGTAAGCGGAAGACTGGAACCAATCCAGTCGCCAGAAGGTTATACCGCCATTGTTGACTATGCCCATACACCAGATGCACTGGAGAACGTATTGAACGCCATCCACGAAGTGCTCGAAGGCAAGGGCGGAGAAGTCATCACCGTTTGCGGTGCCGGTGGCAACCGTGACAAGGGCAAGCGCCCATTGATGGCACAGGAGGCTGTAAAGCAGAGCGATAAGGTAATCATCACCAGCGACAACCCACGTTTCGAAGAGCCACAGGACATCATCAACGACATGCTTGCCGGACTCAATGCCCAGCAGATGAAGAAGGTAATCAGCATCGTAGACCGCAAGGAAGCCATCCGCACAGCCTGCATGCTGGCAAAGAAGGGCGACGTGATTCTCGTAGCCGGTAAGGGACACGAAGATTACCAGGAGATCAAGGGCGTAAAGCACCACTTTGACGATAAGGAGGTGATTCGCGACATCTTCGGAATTTCACAGAAGTAAAAGCAATCAAGAAAAGAAAGAAAAATGTTATACTATCTCTTTAGATTTCTGGAGCAGTGGGGCATCTCAGGTTCTCACATGTGGGGCTACATCTCATTCCGTGCCCTGCTTGCGCTGATTTTATCATTGGTAATCTCTGCCTGGTTCGGCGAGAAATTCATCAAGTATCTCAAGAGCAAGCAAATTACAGAGACACAGCGCGATGCCAGCATCGACCCGTTTGGTGTCAAGAAGATTGGCGTTCCTTCTATGGGTGGTGTCATCATCATCCTGGCTATCCTCGTACCGGTACTGTTACTCGGACGTTTGCGCAACATCTATCTGATTCTGATGATCATCACCACCGTATGGCTCGGCTTTCTCGGTGGAATGGACGACTTCATCAAGATATTCAAGCGCGACAAGGAGGGATTGAAGGGCAAATATAAGATTATAGGACAGATTGGCATCGGCCTGATCGTGGGACTGGTACTCTGGTCTTCACCTGATGTAAAGATGAACGAGAACCTCGCCATCGAGCAACAGGGACAGGAAACGGTGGTAAAGCATCGTACGGAAGCAAGAAAATCGCTGAAGACTACCATCCCATTCGTCAAGGGACACAACCTCGACTATTCCAGCATCACCAGTTTCTGCGGTAAGTACAAGGTAGCAGCAGGCTGGATTCTCTTCGTCATCATGACCATCTTCGTTGTAACAGCCGTATCAAACGGTGCCAACCTCAACGATGGTATGGACGGAATGTGTGCCGGAAACTCCGCCATCATAGGTGTGGCGCTAGGCATACTTGCGTATGTGTCGTCGCACATCGAGTTTGCCGCCTACCTCAATATCATGTATATTCCTGGTTCTGAGGAACTGGTAGTATTCTTCTGTGCCTTCATCGGAGCCCTCATCGGTTTCCTCTGGTACAACGCCTACCCTGCCCAGGTATTCATGGGCGATACGGGTTCGCTGACCATCGGCGGTATCATCGCAGTAGGTGCCATCATCATCCACAAGGAGCTGATGCTGCCTATCCTCTGCGGTATTTTCTTCGTAGAAAGCCTCAGCGTGATGATGCAGGTTTACTATTACAAGATAGGAAAGCGGAGAGGTGTGAAGCAGCGTATCTTCAAGCGCACACCTATCCACGACAACTTCCGCACACAGGACAGTCAGCTGGATCCTGACTGCAAGTATCTGTGGAAAAAGCCTCGCAACTGCTTCCATGAATCAAAGATTACCATCCGTTTCTGGATTGTAACCATCATTCTGGCAGCATTGACCATCATCACATTGAAGATCAGATAAAATACAGGCTCTTATCAGCCCGACAAGTATAGAGAATAAGACAATGAGCAAAATTGTAATTTTAGGAGCTGGCGAAAGTGGCGCAGGTGCAGCCGTGCTGGCAAAGAAAGAGGGATTCGAGGTCTTTGTTTCAGACATGTCAAAGATCAAGGATAACTACAAGAAGTTGATGGATGACCACAACATCGAATGGGAAGAAGGTCACCATACAGAAGAAAAGATTTTAGATGCAGATGAAGTCATCAAGAGTCCGGGTATTCCTAAGGAAGCACCTATGATACAGAAACTGATGGCTAAGGGTACACCTATCATCAGCGAAATAGAATTTGCGGGCAGATATACTGATGCCAAGATGATCTGTATCACGGGAAGTAACGGTAAGACAACCACTACCTCGCTGATTTACCACATCATCAAGTCGGCTGGCTATGATGTAGGTCTGGCAGGCAACATCGGAAAGAGTCTGGCCCTTCAGGTGGCTGAAACTCCTCATAAGTACTACGTCATCGAGCTGAGCAGTTTCCAGCTCGACAATATGTATGAGTTCCGTGCCAATGTGGCCATCCTGCTCAACATCACTCCAGACCATCTGGACCGCTATGAGTTTAAGATGCAGAACTATACCGATGCCAAGATGCGCATTACCCAGAACCAGACAGAAGAAGACAGTTTCATCTTCTGGAACGATGATCCTATCGTTACAAAGGAGCTGGCTAAGTACAACCTCAAGTCACATCTCTGCCCATTCTCTGAGTTCAAGGAGGGGGGTTGCGTCGGCTTTATAGAGGATGGCAAGTACAAACTCAACTTCCCTTCAGACTTCGAAATGCCACAGGCAGACATGAGCCTACGCGGCAAGCACAACATCTATAACAGTCTGGCTGCAGGTCTGGCATGCAACATCGTAGGCATCGACCACGAGACCCTGCACAAAGGCTTGAGCGACTTCCCTGGTGTAGAGCACCGTCTGGAGAAAGTGGGCAAGTTCCAGGGCGTTTACTATGTGAACGATTCAAAGGCTACCAACGTAGATGCCTGCTGGTATGCGCTGGAGAGTATGACCACCCCTACCATCCTTATCATCGGCGGTAAGGATAAGGGAAATGACTATAATCAGATCAAGGACCTGGTAAAGGAGAAATGTGCTGGTATCGTATATCTCGGAGCCGACAACCAGAAGTTGCACGACAACTTTGACGCACTCGGCATCCCTGTACGCGACACTCACAGCATGAAGGATTGCGTGGCAGCCTGCCAGGAATTGGCAAAGCCGGGCGATACCGTACTCCTCAGCCCATGCTGCGCAAGTTTCGATCTCTTCAAGAACATGGAAGATAGAGGCGAGCAGTTTAAGACGCTGGCAAGAGCTATCGGAGAATAACAGTTTTCAAAAAATAGAACAGATAGAACTATAAAGAAATGAATAACAAGAGCATTGGTAATATTTTCAAGGGAGACAAGGTGATCTGGATGGTCTTCTTCTTTCTCTGTATGATAAGCATCGTG
Organism: Segatella copri; assembly: GCA_052349145.1. Taxonomy (GTDB): domain Bacteria; phylum Bacteroidota; class Bacteroidia; order Bacteroidales; family Bacteroidaceae; genus Prevotella; species Prevotella copri_V. The sequence goes on from DAWDQD010000004.1 coordinate 95,524, forward strand.
GAGGTATATTCTGCCTCCAGCTCCTTGTCGTACAAGACAGGAAACTACATGGCACCTGTCATCCGCCACATCTTGCTCTTGGGAGGCGGTCTGTTCACCATGATTTGCATGCTCAAGGTGAAATGCAAGTACTTCAAGATTGTTACCCCCGTCGTGATGGGCATCTCATTACTGTTTCTCGTTCTGGTCTTGGCTACCGGTCAATCTACCAACGGAGCCTCCCGATGGTTCTCTCTGATGGGCATACAGTTCCAGCCTTCAGAAATAGCAAAGGGAGCGGTAGTACTGGCTGTAGCTCAGATTCTTAGTGCCATGCAAACAACTCAGGGAGCCAACAGGAAGGCATTCAAGTTCATACTTGTAGCAACTGCTCCATTTGTAATTCTCATCGGACTGGAAAACTTATCCACAGCCATGCTCCTCAATATCACAATCTTAGCCATGATGCTCATCGGACGAGTGCCGATGAACCAGATTGGCAAGCTGGTGGGACTGGGCATGATTGTCATCGTCACAGCCTTTGCAGGTATCATGATAGTAGGACAGGACAAGGGCGAAGAGGGCAATAAACCGGAAAATATGCTGACCGAGAAGGTTGAGCAGGAACAGAACAAGCCTAACATGGCAGAAAAGATGTTCCATAGAGCCGACACCTGGAAAGCCCGTATTGACAAGTTTATGAACTCAAAGCCTGTAGCCCCACAGGATGTCGATCTCGACAAAGATGCCCAAGTGGCACATGCCAACATCGCCATCGCCTCTTCCAACATCGTAGGCAAAGGGCCTGGAAACTCAGTAGAAAGAGACTTCCTCTCACAGGCGTTCTCAGACTTCATCTATGCCATCATCATCGAAGAGATGGGTATATGGGGAGCCGCACTGGTTGCATTCCTCTACATCATCCTCCTGTTCAGAGCTGGCAGAATAGCCAACAGGTGTGAGAACAATTTCCCAGCCTTTCTCTGCATGGGACTCGCCATCATGCTGGTTACCCAGGCACTCTTCAACATGGCAGTAGCAGTAGGTTTGGCTCCTGTTACAGGACAGCCACTACCACTCATCAGTAGAGGTGGTACATCTACCATCATCAACTGTCTGTACCTGGGCATCATCCTGAGTATCAGTAGAACAGCCAAGAAGAAAGAGATACTTCAAAATGAGCTCGACGACAGCAAAATGGTGGCTGCCTGACAAGAGTTTTATAAATTAAGGTGAAAAAATGGCAGAAAATGCCGTTAAATCGATATTTTTTTATACCTTTGCGTTATAAACATGAACGGATATGAATAATGAATTAAGAATTATCATAAGCGGAGGCGGCACAGGTGGTCACATCTTCCCTGCCGTATCCATTGCAAACGCCATCAAGGCGAAGCGCCCTGATGCTAAGATTTTGTTTGTAGGTGCACTCGGCAGAATGGAAATGCAGCGGGTACCTGCTGCGGGTTATGAGATCAAGGGCTTGCCTATCTGCGGCTTCGACAGAAAGCATCTACTCAAGAACATCGCCGTACTCTTCAAGATATGGAAGAGCCAGCACATGGCAAAGAGTATCATCAAAAACTTCAAGCCTATGGCGGCTGTGGGCGTAGGTGGCTATGCTAGCGGTCCGACTCTCAATGTTTGTGCCAGCAAAGGAATACCTTGCCTCATCCAGGAGCAGAATTCATACGCTGGTGTAACCAATAAACTCTTGGCCAAGAAGGCTGAAAAAATCTGTGTGGCTTACGAAGGAATGGAGCGTTTCTTTCCTGCAGACAAGATTATCATGACCGGTAATCCTGTTCGCCAGAATGTATTGGATACTACCATCACCCAGGAAGAAGCACGCAAGCTGTTCGGTCTCGACCCTGAAAAGAAGACCATCTTGCTCGTAGGTGGCAGCCTTGGCGCAAGAACCATCAACGAGAGTGTGCTCCAGCACCTCGACCTGGTGAAAGAAAGCGGCGTACAGTTTATCTGGCAAACAGGTAAATACTATAATGCTGCCATCATGGAGCAACTGAAAGGTCAGGAGCTGCCAATGCTCAAGGTTACTGATTTCATCAGCGACATGGGTGCAGCTTACAAGGCAGCCGACCTGGTTATCAGCCGCGCAGGTGCCAGCAGTATCAGCGAGTTCTGCCTCATCGGCAAACCGGTTATCCTGGTTCCAAGCCCTAATGTGGCAGAAGACCACCAGACCAAGAACGCCATGGCATTAGTCAACAAAGATGCTGCCATCTACGTAAAGGATGCCGATGCACCAGAGGTATTGCTCAAGAAAGCAGTTGACACGGTAAAAGACGAGGCTAAGCTTGCCTCGCTCTGTGAGAATATCAAGAAATTAGGATTAAAGAACTCTGCCGACGTCATCGCCGACGAAGTAATCAAATTAGCAACAAAGTAATGGAAATAAAAGATATTAAAGCAGTTTATTTTGTAGGAGCGGGCGGCATCGGAATGAGCGCCATCGCCAGATACTTCCTCAGCAAGAAGCTGGTTGTAGCCGGATATGACAAGACTCCATCCAATCTAACTCATGAGTTGGAGAAAGAGGGAATGCTTATCCACTATGAGGAGAATGTTGACCTCATACCAGAAGCCTGCAAGGACGCCAAGACAACATTGGTAGTCTACACACCGGCAATTCCTGCTGAACACAAGGAACTGGTTTTCTTCCATGAGAATGGATTCACCATCGAGAAGCGAGCTCAGGTTCTGGGTACATTAACCCGTACACATAAGGGACTGTGCGTAGCGGGTACACACGGAAAGACATCAACATCTACCATGTGCGCTCACATCATGCACCAGAGCCATATAGACTGTAATGCCTTCCTGGGAGGTATCTCAAAGAACTATGGCACCAACTATATCCTCTCCGACAAGAGCGACTATGTTGTCATTGAAGCAGATGAGTTTGACCGCAGTTTCCACTGGTTGCGCCCATGGATGAGCGTCATCACGGCTACAGACCCAGACCATCTCGACATCTACGGCACCAAGGAGGCTTATCTGGAAAGTTTCCGTCACTATACAGAACTGATCCAACCGGGCGGTGCACTCATCATCCACAAAGGTCTGGAAATGAAGCAACACGTACAAGACGGTGTCAAGATATACGAATACAGCCAGGACGAGGGCGACTTCCACGCTGAGAACATCAAGATAGAGAATGGAGGTATCACCTTTGATTTCATCTCGCCTATCGAGAACGTAACGGGCGTAGAACTCGGACAGCCTGTGCCTATCAACATCACAAATGGTGTGGCAGCAATGGCAATGGCACAATTGAATGGTTGTACAGCCGATGAACTCCGTAACGGCATGAAGACCTACGGAGGAGTTGACCGCCGTTTCGACTTTAAGATCAAGAATAACAAACTGGTATTCCTGTCTGATTATGCTCATCATCCAAAGGAGATATATCAGAGTGCGAAGAGTATCAGAGAGTTATACAAGGACCGTAAGATAACAGCCATCTTCCAGCCTCACTTGTATACTAGAACCCGCGATTTCTATAAAGATTTCGCCAACAGTTTGAGTCTCTTGGACGAGGTTATCCTCTGCGACATCTATCCAGCTCGCGAGCAGCCTATTCCAGGAGTAACCTCCAAGCTTATCTATGACAATCTGAAACCAGGTGTAGAAAAGAGCATGATTCATAAAGAAGACGTTCTTGACCTGGTAAAGAATCGAGACTTCGATGTTCTAGTTATCTTAGGAGCTGGCGATTTGGACAACTATGTTCCACAAATTACCAAAATACTTGAAGAGAAATAAATGCATATCAATTGGAAGAAAACCATCATCATCGCACTGGATTTAGTACTCGGTACTTATCTGGTATTCGCTTTCACCAGGTTTAACAAACCTGATGAAACGAAGTTGGTATGCACCAAGGTGAACATCAACATTCAAGATGAGATGACGAATGGCTTTCTGAATGCGAAGGAAATCAAGAAACGACTGGAAGCCAGGAAACTCTATCCGCTGGGGGAACCGCTCAAAGAGGTGAACGCCCGCATGATAGAAGAAACCTTGAAGACCAGTCCTTTCGTCAAGACGGCAGAATGTTCAAAGACTCAGGATGGTCTTGTTGACATCTACCTCACCCAACGCATGCCAATCGTCAGAATCAAAAGCATCAGCAACGAGGACTATTATATTGATGACCACAATCAGATCATGCCCAACACGAACTATACATGCGACATTATCATCGCAACGGGCTACATCAACAAGTGGTATGCTAAAAAATACATCTCATTACTAAGCAAAGCGCTGATGACGAATGAACTCTGGCGAAACCAGATAGAACAGATCCATGTCCTGCCTGATAGAGGAATAGAACTGGTACCGCGAGTAGGCAACCACATTATATATATAGGTAACCTGCCAGAGACCAACCTCATCGACAAACGAGAGCAAGCCATCAACGATTTCGTCAACAAGAAGATGAATCGATTAGAGAAATTCTATAAGTATGGACTCTCACAAGCTGGCTGGAACAAGTATTCGTATATCAATATCGAATTCGACAACCAGATCATATGTAAAAAGCATCAAAATAGCTAATTAGAAAATAGAAACAGATTAAGATAACATATAAGAACTATGCCAAAGGAATTTATTGTAGCTATCGAACTTGGCTCATCTAAGATGACAGGTATAGCAGGTCAGAAGAATTTGGACGGCAGCATCACCGTACTTGCCACCGTAGAGGAAGATTCATCTTCTTGCATCAGAAAGGGTGTGATCTATAACATTGACAAAACCTGCCAATGCTTGACCAACATCATCAAGAAGTTGAAGAATATACTGAAACAGGATATTACCCAGGTCTATGTAGGCGTGGGCGGTCGCTCTATACGCAGTATCAAGAACGTCATTGTCAAGGATCTCCCAGGTAACACCATCATCTCACAAGAGATGATCAATGAACTGATGGATATCAACCGCAACATGACCTATCCGGACCAGGAAATCCTGGATGCTGCAACTCAGGAATACAAGATAGACAACCAATACCAGATAGACCCTGTAGGAATACAGTGTAACCATCTGGAAGGTATCTTCCTGAATATACTTTGGCGCAAGAACTTCTATAACAATATCAATACCTGTTTTGAAAATGCCAACATTCCTATTGCAGAAATGTACCTGGCTCCTTTAGCTATGGCTGACAGCGTTTTGACAGACTCAGAAAAGCGTGCAGGCTGTATGCTTGTTGACTTGGGTGCCGATACGACAACCGTTTCTGTATATTATAAAGGTATACTTCGTCATCTCTCTGTCATCCCATTGGGCGGCGGCAACGTGACCAAAGACTTAACTTGTCTTCAGATTGAAGAGCCTGATGCTGAAAAGATGAAACTCAAGTATGCCAAGGCTTATACCGATATCAACAATATCGACCCGACCCTGAACTACCCTATCGACAAGGATAGAGTGGTTGAAAGCAAGAAGTTCATCGAAATCGTAGAAGCACGCGTAGAGGAAATCGTAGAAAACGCATGGTTCCAGATTCCTGTGGAATTCTCAGATAAGCTGTTGGGGGGTATCATCCTTACAGGTGGCGGCAGCAACATGCCTGAAATCGATAAGGTTTTCAAGACACATACCCACATCGACAAAGTACGCATTGCCAAGTTTGTTTCTCAAACAGTCAACTCCAAGGATCCTAAGATTACCAATCACGATGGTACAATGAACACCGTATTGGGACTCCTGGCAAAGGGAGACATGAACTGTGCAGGTGACGAAATCGGCACTGATCTCTTCAGCAATTCTGCAGAAAAGCCAGTAGCAGCCGAGCAGCACAAGGCTCCTAGAAACCCTAACGAGACTGCCGGCAAGGGCGTTGTTCTTACTGCGGCAGAAAAAGCGGCTGCTGACGAGGCTGCCCGCAAGCAAAAAGAACTGGAAGAAGCTGAGGCAAGACTTCTGGCAGAAAAAGAAGCCGAAGAAGAAGAAAAGAGACGCAAAGAAAACAGTCTCATCCATAAAATGATGAGAGGTTTCAAGAAGTTTGTGAAAGATACCATTTCTGAAGAAGAATAAGATGCCAAAGACCAGGCTATCAGAAAACAGATTTCACAACAGGTTAAATAAAAAATCAGATAGATAAACCCTATAAAGATTATACGACTATGCTAGATAATGGAAACGCTCCTCATATTCTTGACTTTGGGGAACCTGAAAAAGAAAATAGCATCATCAAGGTGATTGGTGTTGGTGGTGGCGGTGGAAATGCCGTCAACCACATGTACCGCGAAGGTATACACGATGTAACATTCGTACTCTGCAACACAGACAACCAGGCACTTAACGACTCACCTGTGCCTGTACACCTGCAGCTAGGTAAGGAAGGTCTGGGTGCAGGAAACAAACCTGCCAAGGCACGCCAGGCTGCCGAAGAGACTCTTGAAGATATCAAGAACATGCTCAACGATGGAACAAAAATGGCATTCATCACAGCGGGTATGGGTGGCGGTACCGGTACAGGTGCAGCACCTGTCATCGCCAGAGTAAGTAAGGAGTTAGGTATTCTTACCGTTGGTATCGTAACTATCCCATTCCGTTTTGAAGGTCCTAAGAAGATTGACCAGGCATTGGATGGTGTAGAGGAAATGTCGAAGCATGTAGATGCCTTACTGGTAATCAACAATGAACGTCTCCGCCAGATTTATCCAGACCTTGCCGTTCTCGATGCCTTCGGCAAAGCTGACGACACCTTGAGTGTAGCTGCCAAGAGTATCGCTGAAATCATTACCGTACATGGTCTCATCAACCTTGACTTCAATGATGTGAAGACCGTACTGAAAGATGGCGGTGTGGCTATCATGAGTACAGGTTACGGTGAGGGAGAAGGAAGAGTAAAGAAAGCGATAGAAGATGCCTTGAACTCACCACTCCTTAACGATAATGACGTATTCAACTCTAAGAAGATTCTGCTCAGCATCGCATTTGCAAGCGAGAAGAAAGATAATCCTGGCCTGACCATGGACGAGATGAATGATGTCAACGACTTTATGGAGAAATTCGGTGACGACTTCGAACTGAAATGGGGTCTTGCCATTGACCCTGAATTGGGAAGCCGCGTAAAGGTAACCGTTCTCGCAACAGGTTTCGGACTCGAAGATGTAGAGGGAATGAACCGCCACCTCAAGAAACATACTGAGGAAGAATCTCGCCGTCTCGCTGAAGAAGAGGAGAAACGTGCTGAAAGAGAAGACCGCCGCAAGCGCTATTATGGCAGCGACGGCAATACGACACAGTATAAGCGTCATCCACACATATTCCTGTTCCGCCAGGAAGATTTGGATAACGAGGATGTCATCCTTCAGGTAGAAAACACGCCTACCTATAAGCGTACCCGACAGACTCTGGAAGAAATCCGTAATATAGCTTCCGGTAATACAGAACCGAAAGAAGACAATAACGATGATGCTTCTTCTGTACAGGGCGTCATCAGTTTTGCCTAAACAGAGAATACAGGCTAGGTCTATTTCAGGTTTACGTCAAGTAAGCGAGGAAACCAGAAATGACTAAGCAAAAAGTTCCTGAAGGACTGAAAAGCTCTTCATTTCAGGAAAATCCGGCAAATGAAGTTTATAATACTCCAATATCACCTCTACACACCTGTTCCGTTCGATACGGGACATTGTGTAGAGGTGCATTGTTTTATAGTCTAAACGGAACAAAGACACAAGCCGCATAGAATCTTCCTTATTTAAATAATGTACATGCGAAGGAACATGAGCTGCAAAACATCCATCTACCAAATCAAAATAATCGCCAGACATACCGCTCTCTATATTGGGCATAAAACCCAAATGAAAAGAGAGCTGAATCATAAAGACTATATGGAAATTGGCAATAGCACCTTTAGCATGGTCTAACCATTCGATACTGTCCTGTATGAAAAGATAGAGCGTACCATTAACCTGCTCATGACGGGTAGCATATGAAAGCAGTTCTGCTAAGAACATGGAAATGCCAAGTTTGTATGGAGAAAAAGGGATATCAGAGAATGGAATCTGAATCGAAACATCCCTAAGGCGCTGCAGATTTGACTTGAGACGATAATCAAATTCCAAATTCAAGACCATGAGCGGTTGGAAAAGCTGCCGTTTCATCTTCCCCTTAGATGACTTAGGCACACGTACCATAAAGGAGAGTCTCCCCAACTTTTCGGTGAAGAAATCCACGATAAGTTGAGAGTCCCCATACTTGATGGTTTGCAATACGATAGCACTAGTTTTTATCTCCATTTTGCCTAATATTAGTGAAAAACAGGGCAAAAATACAAAAAAATGCGCATTTAGCGAAAATTTTCTATGAAAAATTTGCTAGATTCAAATAAAAGTAGTAACTTTGCACCTGCAAATAAGCGTTGGTCCCTTCGTCTATCGGTTAGGACGAGAGATTTTCATTCTCTAAAGAGCAGTTCGACTCTGCTAGGGACTACAAACATTTAAGAAATAAAAAAAATAACATAAAGAAGATGGCAAATCACAAATCATCAATCAAGAGAATCCGTCAGGATAAGAAGAAGGCTTTGCACAATAAGTATTATGCAAAGACCATGCGCAATGCTGTCCGCAAGTTGCGCAACATGTCTGACAAGGAAGAGGCTGCAAAGCTCTATCCTACTGTTCAGAAGCTTTTAGACAAGTTGGCTAAGATCAACGTTATCCACGACAACAAGGCTGCAAACTTGAAGTCTGGTCTTACAAAGCACATCGCTAAGTTGGCCTAACTTATAAGTCAAAGCAAAGAAATAAATAAGGCTGCAATCCTATTATAGGGTCGCAGCCTTATTCTTTTCTATGAACCCGACTACCCATTTCCTGCATCATAAAATCTTCCCATCACAACCGGTTTATACTACAACATACCCTATAAAAATGCGCAAAACGATTATTAAATAGCTTTTTCAAGACACTTTTGCCGCTAAAGTTCACATTCTACGTTTTTTCTTCACTTTTTGGTGATTTTTCACAAACAAAAGTTCCTGTTTCTCAGCTTTTTTTAGTATCTTTGCACAGAAATAAGACAATACTAAAATGGCAGAAAATCAAAACAACGCAAATAATTACTCTGCGAGTAACATTCAGGTTCTGGAAGGCCTGGAAGCTGTTCGCAAACGTCCGGCGATGTATATTGGTGACATCTCCGAAAAGGGGCTTCATCACTTGGTAAACGAGACAGTAGACAACTCTATTGACGAAGCAATGGCGGGCTACTGTACCGACATCGAAGTTACCATCAACGAAGACAACTCTATCACCGTAGAAGATAATGGTCGTGGTATCCCTGTGGATATGCACGAGAAACTACATAAATCAGCCCTCGAAGTCGTTATGACCGTGCTTCACGCAGGTGGTAAGTTTGACAAGGGTTCTTACAAGGTATCTGGCGGTTTACATGGTGTGGGTGTAAGTTGTGTGAATGCACTTTCCACCCACATGTTGTCACAGGTGTTCCGTGGCGGCAAAATCTACCAGCAGGAATATGAGAAGGGTAAGCCTCTCTATCCGGTTAAGGTGGTAGGTGAAACCAACAAGCGCGGTACACGCCAGCAGTTCTGGCCAGATCCAACCATCTTTACTCACACTGTCTATAAGTGGGACATCATTGCCAACCGTATGCGCGAGTTGGCATTCCTCAATGCAGGTATCAAGATTACCTTGAGAGATTTGCGCCCTGACGAGGAAGGTAAGACCAAGGAGCAGGTTTTCCACGCTAAGGATGGTTTGAAGGAATTCGTCCGTTACGTAGACCGTCACCGCACTCATCTCTTCGATGATGTTATCTATCTGAAGACAGAAAAGCAGGGTATTCCTATCGAGATTGCTGTGATGTACAACACAGATTACTCTGAGAATATCCACTCATACGTCAATAACATCAACACCATTGAGGGTGGTACCCACCTGACTGGTTTCCGTATGGCGTTGACCCGCACCTTGAAGGCTTACGCAGAAGCTGACCCAACCATCTCTAAGCAGATTGAGAAGGCAAAGGTAGAGATAGCACCAGAAGACTTTCGCGAGGGTCTTACTGCCGTTATCTCCATCAAGGTAGCTGAACCTCAGTTTGAGGGACAGACCAAGACTAAACTCGGTAACAGCGAGGTACAAGGTGCCGTTCAGCAGGCTGTAAACGAGGCTTTGTCTGATTATCTGGAAGAACATCCAGACGAGGCAAAGCGAATCTGCGAAAAGGTTGTCCTGGCTGCTACGGCCCGCATAGCTGCCCGCAAGGCACGTGAGAGTGTACAGCGCAAGAACTTCATGACAGGTGGTGGTCTTCCTGGTAAACTTGCCGATTGCTCAATGAAGGATCCTAAAGAATGCGAGATCTTCCTCGTCGAGGGAGATTCCGCCGGTGGTTCTGCCAAGCAGGGTCGCGACCGTTTCCGTCAGGCTATTCTCCCATTGCGTGGTAAGATTCTGAATGTAGAAAAGGTACAGTGGCACAAGGTATTCGAAGCTGAGTCTGTCATGAACATCATCCAAAGTATCGGTGTCCGCTTCGGTGTAGATGGCGAAGACAGCAAGGAGGCTAATACCGACAAGTTGCGTTACGACAAGATTATCATCATGACCGATGCCGACGTCGATGGTTCTCACATCGACACATTGATTATGACACTCTTCTATCGTTTCATGCCAAAGGTTATTGAAGAAGGCCATCTGTATATCGCTACCCCACCACTCTACAAGTGTACTTATCGCAGCAAGGTAAGCGAGTATTGCTATACAGAGCAGCAGCGCCAGGCATTCATCGACAAGTATGGAGATGGAGTAGAAGACAAGAACATCCACACCCAGCGATACAAAGGTTTGGGTGAGATGAACCCAGAGCAGCTTTGGGAAACTACTATGGACCCATCTACACGCTTGCTCAAGCAGGTTACTATCGAGAACGCAGCCCAGGCTGATGAAATTTTCTCTATGTTGATGGGTGATGATGTGGAACCACGCCGCGAATTTATCGAGCAGAATGCCACATACGCAAACATCGACGCTTAAGACAATTCAACTAATTTACATAAGGGGCTGTGCCATTTGCCAATAAATGACACAGCCTCTGCTTATATAAAACCCAACAAACCAACTTATGAAACATTTACTTATCTCTTGCCTATTACTCTCTGCAGCAGGCACACTCCAGGCTGTCCCAAAGAGTAATATCCCACCGCTGAAGCTTTGGTACAATAAGCCAGCTACAGCCTTTGAAGAATCATTACCTATCGGTAACGGTAAGTTAGGTGCATTGATCTATGGTGGAGCCAACAATGACTCTATCTATCTCAACGACATCACCTTGTGGACAGGAAAGCCTGTCAATCGCGAGGAAGGAGGGGATGCCTACAAATGGATACCAAAGATTCGCGAGGCTCTGTTCAAAGAAGATTACAAGGCAGCCGACTCTTTACAACTGCATGTACAAGGACACAATTCAGAATACTATCAGCCACTTGCCATCATCAATATCAAAGATGCAAATAAAGGACAATTCAGTAACTACAGGCGTGAATTGAGCCTTGACAACGCTACGGCAGCATTGAGTTATACAAGAGGGGGAATACAATACCAGCGAGAATATTTCGCATCACATCCGGACAAGATGATTGCCATTCACCTGACAGCTACACAGAAGAAAGCTATCAACTGCGACATCTCTCTCACCTCTCTGATTCCTCATCAGGTAAAAGCTTCCAATAAGCAACTCACCATCACGGGCCATGCTATGGGAAAGCCTGAGAACAGTACCCACTTCTGCTCCATCCTCAGCATCAAAAACCAGGACGGAACCATTACTGCCTCTGATTCTATCCTCCATCTGCAGGGCGTAAGCGAAGCTGTTATCTATTTAGTGAATGAAACCAGCTACAACGGATTCGACAAGCATCCGGTAAAAGAAGGAGCTCCATATATTGAAAAGGTTAACGACAATGCCTGGCACTTGGTCAACTATACCTATCCAGAGTTAAAACAGCGTCATATAACCGATTATCAGAACATCTTCAACCGTGCCAAGTTTGCACTCAAGGGAGCAAAGTTCGACAACAAGCGAACCACCGACCAGCAACTCTTTGATTACACTGAGAAAGAAGAGCAAAACCCTTACCTGGAAATGCTCTATTTCCAATATGGAAGATATCTTCTTATCAGCTGTTCGAGAACTCCAGGCATTCCTGCCAATCTCCAGGGACTTTGGGCTCCGGCACGAAAATCTCCTTGGCGTGGAAACTACACCATCAACATCAACCTGGAAGAAAACTATTGGCCAGCAGAGGTAACCAACATGTCTGAGCTTGTAATGCCTGTAGACGGACTGGTGAAAGCCATGTCTGTAACAGGAAAATATACAGCAAAGCACTATTATGGAATTGAAAATGGCTGGTGCGGTGGACACAACACAGACGCATGGGCAATGACCAATCCTGTTGGAACCAAGAAAGAGAGTCCTAAGTGGAGCAACTGGAACATGGGAGGTGCCTGGCTTGTACAAACCTTATGGGATCACTACGATTACACCCGCGATAAGGAATATCTACGCCAGACAGCCTATCCATTGATGAAAGGTGCAGCAGACTTCATGCTTGACTGGATAATAGAGAACCCGAAGAAACCGGGCGAACTGATTACTGCCCCTTGCACTTCACCTGAGGCAGAATATATCACCGACAAGGGCTATCAAGGCTGCAGTTTCTATGGAGGTACTGCCGATCTTACCATATTGAGAGAATTGTTTAAAAACACACTCAAAGGTGCTCAGATTCTCGGTATAGATCAAGCATATCAGGCAAAGTTACAGGATGCTATCAATCGTCTGCACCCTTATCAGATAGGAAAGCGCGGTAATCTGCAGGAATGGTATTACGATTGGGATGACCAGGATTGGCATCATCGCCACCAGTCACACCTTCTCGGTTTACACCCATTCTATCAGATTTCATTAGATAAGACTCCAGATTTAGCAGCAGCTGCTGCCAAGACTCTTGAGATAAAAGGAGACTTCTCTACCGGTTGGAGCACAGGATGGCGTATCAGTTTATGGGCTCGCCTGCACAGAGCAGACAAGTCATATTCTATGATCAGGAAATTGCTTAACTATGTACATCCGGGCAATTACAACAATCCGAAGAATCGCCCTTCAGGAGGAACTTATCCAAATCTCTTCGATGCTCACCCACCTTTCCAGATAGATGGCAACTTCGGAGGCACAGCAGGCGTATGTGAGATGCTGATGCAATGCGATGGCGAGACTATGCATCTTCTTCCTGCTCTACCTAAAGAATGGCCTGCAGGCGAAATTAAGGGTATCAAAGCACGTGGAAACTACGAGATTAATCTCGTATGGAACAATGGAAAGGTCAGCAAAGCTTCCATCACCAGCAAGAATGCCGGAAACCTGACCGTCAAGTATAATGGTAAGCAGAAAGCATTAAATTTCAAGGCTGGCGAAACAAAACTCATAAAATAGACAAATAATCATCTATGAGATATTTTACAATTCTCATCTTTACAACTCTCTGGGTGCTGAATTCCTATGCACAGGAATTCGGTACCCATTGGGTATCATATCCATTCCCCAATGATTCTTCTGAGATATTATACAGGAAAATCTATCATCTGGATCAAAAGCCTTTAAAGGCTGAGATAAACATGGCAAGTGGAGGAAATACCCGCCTATACATCAACGAAAGAAATGCTACGCCAAGCATTTTCAACGAAGGAGCCAGAGACAGCATCCTTCTGATGCAAACCATAGATATCTCCAGATATCTGAAAAAGGGCGAAAACATCATCGCGGTCTGGTATGCACCAGGAAGAATAAGAAATAAGAGCAAACAACTCTCGTTGGAACTTCATGGCTGGTATACAGACTCTATTCCTTTTTATCATAAAGCAGACGAAACATGGTGGTGCAAACCCCTGAAGGGCGGCTGTTACAACGAAAAGGAACACTTTGACAATAGAATATACACTACTGAGTGGAAATCGGCTGAATACCAATCTTCAGGATGGGTTCATCCGACAGGCGCCTTCAAAGATACGGTAAACTATATTTTTGTTGACCAGCTGCCATACCTCACCCAAAACAAACTTCAAATGGTATTAGAACCATACCAGGAGGAATTTGATCATCAGGGATGCCGTATAGACTTCGGACGTCCGTTCCGTGGAACCATCAGGCTCACGATACGCAATGCCAGCAAAGGAACAACACTTCATATTAACGGAAACCAATATGTATGCAGTGGCGAAATGGACGAGCAAGCCTATTACCGCATCCATGCTGAGCATCAAAAAGATTTCGTGATAACATGGGATAAAGGCTTCAGAAGAAGTAATATCACAAATATAGAAGGATTAGAGATTTCGGAATAAGCTCAACAGCGTTTCGAAATCTCTTTTTTTATAAAACAAAAAAAGACTTCGGAACTATTATCTTCCAAAGTCTCTAACTGAATTTAGTCTTCCAATTCCGCAAGCACTTGCTCTGCCACTTCGCAAAGCTCATCATACCATTCCTTGCCGAACTTCTCTACCAGCGGACCCTCCAGGAACTTATAAACAGGAAGGTTCAACTCCTCACCCTTCTTGATGGCATCCTTGCAGATGCGCCACCTGTTATAGTTGATGCCATACACCTCGTTGCCGAAATCCTTGGCACGGATTGGATACAAAGCACAGGAGATAGGCTTCTTGAACTTCGACTTTCCTTCGCGATAAGCACGCTCCAAGGCACAGAGACAACAATTCGGAATCGTATGTCCATCGCCCAGGTCTTTCAAATCCTGGTAGCAGGTAAACACGCAATCCTTACCATTCACGATGCTCGTCACCAAATCGCCTTCAATATCGGTATAAGCCACGCCCTGCTTATCTATGATAGCCTGGGCAGAAGCCGAGAGATCATCCCAAACCACATCCAGCGCATTCTCTATCTCCATTATCTCATCCAGGGTAACAGGAGCTCCCGCATCGCCTTCAATGCAGCATTCGCCCTTGCAGGCATCAAGGTCGCAACAGAATTTTTCGGTGATAATATCAGGTGAAACCAACACGTTGCCCACCTGCAGAATACGCAGTTCGTCTTTCTTCATAATGTTTTTTGAGATGAATAAATTTCTTTGAGTGTATAATAAAAATAATGATAGCTACCCATGAGTGGATAGCTATATATTAATAGGTGTACCTACCATTGGATAGGCGTAATTCCGTTCTGCTGCAGATACGCATTGCAGCGGGAGAAATGATGATTGCCAAACCATCCGCCTCTGTTGGCTGATAATGGCGAAGGATGAACGCTTTCCAATATCAGATGCTTGCTTGTATCGATGAGCTTCGCCTTGCTCCGGGCATAACCGCCCCAAAGGATAAACACCAGGTGCTCCTTATCCTTGCTGAGCGCCTGGATGGCAGCATCGGTAAACTCCTCCCAGCCTTTGCGCTGATGACTCGCAGCCTGATGGGCACGAACGGTCAACGTGGCGTTGAGCAACAATACTCCCTGCTTTGCCCAGCGGGTCAAATCGCCCGTGGCTGGCATCGGAGTACCGAGATCCATCTGAATCTCCTTGAATATATTAATCAATGATGGTGGGAAAGTGATTCCGTCCGGCACAGAGAAACTCAGTCCCATCGCCTGACCCGGCTCATGGTATGGATCCTGTCCGATAATCACTACCTTCACATCATCAAAAGGACAGAGATTGAAGGCATTGAAAATCAAGCGGCCAGGAGGATAACAGGGCGTACGCAGGTATTCCTCTTTCACGAAGTTGGTGAGGTCAACAAAATACTGCTTGTCGAACTCTTCTCCTATATGCTGTTTCCAACTTTCTTCTATCTTTACGTTCATGCTTAATATAAATTCAAAAGTATCTTAAGATACTTACGCAAGTATCCTAAGATACTTGGACAAGTATCTTAGGATACTTTTTTGAGGTATATAAAATCGTTTTTACTTATTGTCAGAAATCAAGTTCTCACCTGTCATATCTGCAGGCTTCTCCAAGCCCATGATATGGAGGATAGAAGGAGCTACGTCTGCCAAACGACCATCCTTAACGGTAGCTGAGTTATTGTCAGTTACGTAGATGAATGGAACTGGGTTCAAAGAGTGAGCGGTGTTTGGTGTACCGTCCTCGTTGATAGCGTGGTCTGCATTACCGTGGTCAGCGATGATGATAGCCTCATAATCGTTAGCCTTGGCAGCCTCGATAACGTCCTTTACGCAGTTGTCAACAGCGTGAACAGCCTTAGCGATAGCGTTGTAGATACCTGTGTGACCTACCATATCACCATTAGCAAAGTTTACAACGATGAAGTCGTACTCCTGAGTGTTGATTGCACCCACCAACTTATCCTTTACCTCGTAAGCGCTCATCTCTGGCTTCAAGTCGTAAGTAGCCACCTTTGGAGAAGGAACCAGGATACGGTCCTCGCCCTCGTATGGAGTCTCACGACCACCATTGAAGAAGAATGTTACGTGAGCATACTTCTCAGTCTCTGCAGTGTGGAGCTGCTTCTTGCCCTGTGCGCTCAAGTACTCACCGAGGGTATTCATTACGTTCTCCTTAGGGAAGAGGATGTGAACGCCCTGGAAGCTTGCATCGTATGGAGTCATGCAGTAGTACTGCAAGTCCTTGATGGTGTGCATGCCTTCCTCTGGCATATCCTGCTGAGTCAATACCTGTGTCAACTCCTTGGCACGGTCGTTACGGTAGTTGATGAAGATAACAACATCACCCTCCTGGATAGTACCGTCAACCTTTGAGTTATTGATTGGCTTGATGAACTCGTCTGTTACGTCCTCATCATAGCTCTCCTGCATTGCCTTCACCATATCGTCAGCCTGCTTACCCTTACCCTCAACGAGCAAGTCGTATGCTTCCTTCACACGGTTCCAGCGCTTGTCACGGTCCATAGCATAGAAACGACCTACGATGCTTGCGATGTGTGCACCGTTCTTGTCGCAGCAAGCCTGAACCTCCTCGATGAAGCCCTTACCGCTCTTAGGGTCTGTATCACGACCATCCATGAAGCAGTGAACGTATGTCTCCTTCAAACCATATTCCTTACCAATCTCAATCAACTTGAAGAGGTGATCCAAAGAAGAGTGAACACCACCGGTAGAAGTCAAGCCCATTAAGTGGAGTTTCTTACCAGTCTTCTGAGCATAGCTGTAAGCGTTGATGATCTCCTGATTCTTCAAGATGTCACCGCTCTCGCAAGCCTTGTTGATCTTAACGAGGTCCTGATATACCACACGACCAGCACCGATGTTGAGGTGACCAACCTCAGAATTACCCATCTGACCGTTAGGAAGACCAACGTCCTCGCCACAAGTCTGGAGAGTAGAATGTGCTGAAACTGCTGTCAAATAATCGAGATAAGGAGTTGGAGTCTTGAAGATAACATCACCCTTATCATGCTTACCGATTCCCCATCCGTCGAGAATCATTAAAAGAGCTTTTTTTGCCATAATTACATAAAATAATTTAAATTCGAATTTCAGTGTGCAAAGTTACAACAAAATAGGTGAAGGACAAAATAAATTAAGATAAAAAAACTTCCTTCTTTCAACAAAAAAATATATGGAGACAAGGTTATAAGGGATTTTGACTTTTTAGTTCATTTTTATTTGGAACATAACATTATTTTTTGTATCTTTGCAACTGATAATATCTTATTATTATCCCAACGATTATGCAAGAAACGAATAATATATTAGCAATATTAGATAACTACCTCCACGACAATCCTGATGAGATTGCAAAGGAGATGGCAAACGACTTCAGAAAACGAAGAATAGAGAAGAATCTGACACGTGAGCAAGTGGCAGACAAGTCAGGCGTTGCCGTCAGCAACATCACCAGATTCGAGCAAAAAGGCCTCATCTCCCTCAAGAATCTGATAGGTATCGCCATAGCTTTGGACTACACCTCAGAAATCAAGAACGTCTTCTCGCAACCCAAGTACTCCACCATGGAGGAGTTGCAACAGATAAAAAGAAACGCTAACAAGAAAAAGGCTTACAGACAATGAAACATATAGAATCTTTAGCCGTGAAATATCACCAGGAGAAAGTCGGCACACTGTCATTGAGTGCCGATGGAAAGGTATGCACATTCGAGTATGACAATCAGTGGTTGGCATCTGGCTTTAGTATATCTCCGTTGGAATTGCCACTGAAGCCTGGTCTTTTCATTGCCAAAGCCACCCCTTTCAACGGGAACTTTGGCATCTTCGAAGACAGCCTTCCCGATGGATATGGTAGATACCTATTGCATAAAACCTTGCTAAAAGAGGGTATCAACGACTTTGAGCTATCTGCTCTTGACCGACTGAGCATCGTGGGCAATGGAGGTATGGGGGCATTGACCTACGAACCTATAACTTCTATCCAGACTGGACACGAGATAGAGGACTTTGACCTTTTACAAGTCAAAGCCTTGGAGGTGTTGAAGGAGCAACAGGATAATGACGCAGGATTGCTATTATATAATAGTGGTAATAGTGGCGGTTGTCGCCCAAAAGCCATTTTTACAAATGAGGATGGTCATTGGTTGGTCAAGTTTCGCCATACCTACGACCCACAAGATATGGGAAAGCAAGAGTATCATTATAATGAGATAGCCAAGCAATGTGGCATCCAAGTACCCGAGTTCAAACTGGTAAACAACAAGTATTTTGCCTGCCGTCGCTTCGACATTTCTCCAACAGGCGAACGTATTCACGTAGCCACAGCTGGAGCCTTGCTCAACGTTTCCCTTTCCAACCCTATTCTCGATTATCTCAACCTTTTGGCGCTTACAGGTTATCTTACCCAAAGCCAAGAGGATGTGGAAGAGATGTTCCGCCGCATGGTTTTTAATTACATAATGGACAACAAGGACGACCACTGCAAGAACTTCTCTTTCTTGGTTCAGAAAGAGAGCGATGGCAAATGGCACTGGCATTTAGCTCCTGCCTACGACCTCACCCATTGCACCGAGGGATATAATGGAGAACACGCAACATCTGTAAATGGAACTGGGCATCCGACCGTAGAGGATATGATTGCCGTTGGCGTAAAGAATAAAATGAAGGAAAAGAGATGCCGCGAAATCTACGAAGAGGTAACCGAACAATGCTAGAATAAAAGCGAACTATCTGCGTGCGCTGTGTGGCCTATTCCTTACAACGGAATTACAATAAAAAAGCCTCTATCTCTTTTTCTGGGATAGAGGCGTTTCTGTTTAATCTATTTCATTTTGCACAAACCACTAATTATTTCTGCTTCAGATAGTTCAACTGAACCTTAGGAGCACAAGCATTGCTTGTCTTCTCGGTATATTCTGCCACCTTCAATGTAGCAGTTCCCTTGATATTGCCCCTTTCTCCAATCTTCCAGATTCCTATAGGGGTACATATTTCTAGAACCTTATTAACGCAATACTATTATATTGGTAAGAATGTCTCATTGCTATCTAATTAAGGTGGCGTAATTGCTCATCAAACATTTTTGCCTTCCCATTCAAGCCAAACATCAAACCCAACATTCTTTTTCGTTTCATTGTAATATTGGAAGATTTCATATCCAAGATATTACTTATTTCATAAGGTGCAAAACCAAGTCTAATCAGTAGACACATTCTAAAATCATCTAGGGGCAGCTTTGTTTTAAAAGCCAATATCTTCTTACAAAACATTGGGAATAAGCGAAATAAATAGGTTTCTAAAGAAATCCAATCTTTATCGCTTACAGAACCATGTCCTTGTCCTACCAAACGAAATACACGACAAATATCACTTGCTTGAGCTTCCTCATCACGCAATTGAGCATCAGAGATTATATTAGCCAGCTGTTTCTTCAAATTCATTATAAGTTCCTCATTTTTCTTGGTTATTTCTTCTATTTGATGTTCTTGCAGTAGCTTTCGATGCTCTTTAGCCTTCACCAAAAGTTCAACTTTATTTTTATAAGTCAAGACTACTTTTTCATGTAATACTTTTTTATGTTTATACCATAAGACTAGGCAGAATATGCAAACTGCGACCAAGAAAGAAACTCCTATTAAGCATAGTTTCAAGAAAGATGATTCTTCTATCTTTTTGTTTGCAAGTTTTTGATATCGTGCATAATTATCAATAGTTCGTTAATAATTCAATAATGTGCTAAGCAGCTATACGCTGTAAGC
>DAWDQD010000005.1:0-113223 GCA_052349145.1 Segatella copri
AGATTATAAAGCCTGAAACCCCTCAAATTTTTGCACTTCTATTGAGAACTTGCCTAGAAGTATCTTAAATGGTATTTTAAAACTATCTTTCTAAGTATGTTTAATGGTACTTTAAAATTATCTTTAGAAGTACTTGATTTCCTTGCCCAGAATTTCGCTCAAGAGGAGGTTAGTAAGGCGTGATGTGCCGAGGCGCAACCACTGGTTGGTCAGCCATTTCTCGCCCAAAACTTCCTTCACGATGGTGTAGTAAACTACGGCATCATGAACGGTATTGATACCACCTGCAGGCTTGAAACCAATCTGAATACCGGTCTTTTCGTAATATGCCTTGATAGCCTGGCACATAACGTATGCTGCCTCAGGGGTAGCTGAGACCTTCTCCTTGCCTGTTGAGGTTTTGATATAGTCAGAACCTGAGTACATTGCGAGGATAGAAGCCTTCATGATGTTGCTGCAATTCTTCAGATTGCCTGTCTCCAGAATGCACTTCATCTTATGCTCTCCGCATGTCTCCTTGAGTTCCTGAATATCATCGCAGAGACCCTCGTAATCTTCGCTGAAGAACTTGCCAACAGGCATTACGATATCCACCTCTGTAGCACCATCCTTGATAGCCATAGCGGTTTCTGCAATCTTTACCTCGATAAAGGTCTGAGAGGATGGGAAATTGCCACTTACTACAGCGATTTCTACGCCGTCAACCTCCAGACTCTGGCTGATAAGGCCGGCAAAGTTAGGGTAGGTACATACGGTTGCTACGTGAGGAAGCTGAGGATAATCCTTGGCAAACTGGTTCACCTTTTCAATCATCTTTAGGATGCTTTCTTCTGTATCTTCTGTATGGAGAGAAGTCAACTCGATGCTACCGAAGAGGAACTTCTTGACCTCCATGGTCTCATTCTCTGCTACCTTTTCATCGAGAATCTTCTTTACTGCAGCAGCTACTTCCTCATCGTTGAGGTTGCAGTTGTACTGCTTCAAGACTGATAAATACTTGTCGTCTGGCTCTTTATACTGTCCCTGCTGTGCAAGAACCTGTTCTTTAATACTGCTCATACTTAATGTTATTTATATAATTATAAAGTTAAGTTTTTATATGAATAGCAATTTTAATTCTTGTTATCTTGTTCTTTATCTTCCTGATGCTCAGATAGTTTGGGGTTGTTTTTATGTCTTTCTGAATCCCTTTTGGTCTTCTTGTCAAAACTCTTCTGGAGTTCTTCTGTCAAGTCAACCCCTGTCTGATTTGCCAGGCAGATAAGCACCCAAAGAACATCGGCCATTTCTTCGCCTAAGTTAGGTTTCTCTCCTTTCTTAAAACTCTGGTCGCCGTATGTTCGGGCAATGACGCGTGCCAGTTCGCCCACTTCTTCTGTGAGGCAAGCCATATTGGTCAGTTCGCTGAAATAGCGTACGCCATATTCTTTAATCCACTGATCTACAGTTTCTTGTGCTTCTTTTATTGTCATCTTCCTAATTCTTTTATGGGGAATGATGCCTTTCTTTCAGGGTAGGGCATTATTCCTTGTTGTGAGTATCCATCATGATGGTTACCGGTCCATCGTTTAGTAAATCTACCTTCATATCGCCACCAAATTCGCCTGTTCCTACTGGCTTTCCGAGTGCATCGGATAGCTTTTTGCAGAACTCCTCATAGAGTGGAATGCTGATTTCGTGCTTGGCTGCTCTGAGCCAGCTTGGGCGGTTTCCTTTCTTGTAGCTGGCGAATAGGGTGAACTGGCTGATGACCAGAATCTCACCATTTATATCCATGATAGAGCGGTTCATAACATGGTTTTCGTCGTCGAAAACACGGAGTCCGATTACCTTTCTGACCAGCCAGTCTACATCTTCTGAAGTGTCGCTTTCCTCTATTCCCAGAAGGATCAGATAGCCTTGTCTGATGGCAGATTTAACCTCTCCTTCGATGGTTACTGAGGCGTGAGAGACACGCTGTATTACGATTCTCATATTACTACTTTGAACTTTGAATGTTGAACATAGAACTTTATGAATAGCATTTGTGGAATGCTTGCTTCGGTTCTGTTCTTCTTCTTATTAATATATATAGTATAGTTTGAACTGCAAATATACAACTTTTATTTCATATTCTCGCCTTTTTCTTCGAAATATTTTGAAAGAATTTCTGCCTTATGAGGGCCTAATACTTCTGAAAGTTGTTCAAAGGATGCTTCTTTCATCTTTTTCACGCTCTTAAACTTGCTTAGAAGGGCTTCTTTAGCCTTTGGACCGATGCCTTTGATATCGTCTAATTCTGAGTGAAGAGCATGTTTGCTGCGCTTGTCGCGATGAAAGGTGATGGCGTATCTGTGCACCTCATCCTGTATCTGCGTCAGAACCTTGAACAGTTCACTTTCGGGTGGTAGGGCGATGGTTTGAGGAGGAAATCCGAAGAGAAGTTCATTGGTGCGGTGACGGTCGTCCTTGGCAAGACCTGCGATAGGGATATCCAGGTGTAATTCGTCAACAATAACCTCTCTTACTACGTCCATCTGACCCTTTCCGCCATCGGTAATAATGAGGTCTGGAAGTGCAGTTTCTTCCTCTATCATTCGACTGTACCGGCGTCTTACCACC
Organism: Segatella copri; assembly: GCA_052349145.1. Taxonomy (GTDB): domain Bacteria; phylum Bacteroidota; class Bacteroidia; order Bacteroidales; family Bacteroidaceae; genus Prevotella; species Prevotella copri_V. Next base: position 2,602 of record DAWDQD010000005.1, read on the forward strand.
TCTTGCATGGATGCGTAATCTTCCGGCCCTTCTACCGTCTTAATGTTGTATTTCCTATAGTCTTTTCTGGATGGTTTCATACCTTTATATACGATGCAACCTGCCACGGCATCAGTACCGGATATGTTGGAATTATCGAAACATTCTATCTGATAAGGTAGCTTTGGAAGCTTCAGTTTTGCTTGTAATTCCTTCATCAATCGGGTCTGTTTCTGCTCCGGATTGAGCTTTTCTGCCTGCTTCAGACGGTCGAATTTATACTGCTTGCAGTTCATTTCCGACAGCTCCAGAAGGTGCTTTTTGTCACCTCTCTGGGGTACGAAGAAGGTTGCATCTTTCAGCTTCCATTCCATTTTGAAGGGCACGATTATCTCCTTCGATGTGGAGTGGAAACGCTCTCTGATTTCTGGAATGGCTGTAATCAGAAGTTCCTCGTCGCTCTCCTCCAGCTTGCGCTTATACTCGTAGGTGAAGCTCTGGTTGATGGTTCCGTTTTTTACGTGAATATAGTTGATGAAGGCGTTTTTGTTGGCGTCATCATTTACTATTGTAAAGACATCTACATCCGTAATTGTATGGCTTACCACCTCGCTTTTTGCCTCAAATTCATCCAGTAATTGGTACTTTTTCTTATATTCTTCGGCTATTTCAAAACGTAGAAGTTCTGCATTTTTCATCATCAAATCGTAGAGATATTTGCTTACTTCCCGCGTGTTTCCCTTCAGAATTTCACGTGCTTGGCGCATGTTTTCCTGATATTCCTCATAGCTCTGCTTGTTGATGCAGGGTGCTCCGCAGTTATGGATATGATACTCCAGGCACGGCTTGTATCTGCCTTCAGCAACGCCTTCTCTGGTGATTGGCATTCTGCAGGTGCGGGGCTTATAAAGCTTCTTGATGACCTCTAAAACGGCATACATGCTGCCGATATGAGGGTAAGGACCGAAGAAGGTTCCCACTTTTTTATTGATATGACGAGTCTTGAAAATGCGTGGAAAATACTCGTTTGTTACGCATATAGATGGGTATGTCTTGCCGTCTTTCAGCAGGACATTGTATCTTGGATTATACTTTTTGATCAGGCTGTTTTCGAGCAAAAGTGCGTCTTCTTCCGTATTTACGACCGTATAAGATATGTCGTGAATCTTAGAAACAAGCACCTTTGTCTTGTATCTGTCTACCTCTTTGTGGAAGTAGGAAGATACTCTTCTCTTCAGATTTTTCGCCTTTCCCACATATATAATCGTATGATTTTCGTCGTAATATTGGTAGCTTCCTGGCTTTTCCGGCATACTTAAAACGATGTTTTTAAGCCTAGCCAAGCGCTCCTCATTCTCTTGTTTCGTCATATTTTTACTTGTTTTTAAAGGGAAAACGAGCGTTACTGTTTCACGTGAAACGGCAACGCTCTAGTGTCTTTTACTGCTTCCTTGCTGCATTCTCGCAGTATTTCTTGCTGTATTTTTGCTGCTTATAACTGCAATAAAGTAGTTACTTCAACGTCTGGATCAAAGGAGTTTCTGCCTTCGAAATTCTCGTTTACGAGTTCGATGATGAAGTTGGCATATACCTTTTTCGGATGGAATTTCTTGACCAGATTGCATGCTGCTTTCATGGTTCCGCCAGTAGCGAGGAGGTCGTCGTGGAGAAGTACGATGTCGTCCTCATTGATGGCATCTTCGTGGATTTCGATGGTGTCGATACCATATTCCTTAGCATAACTTTCCTGTACGGTTTTGCATGGAAGTTTGCCTGGTTTGCGGCATAAAACTACACCGGCTCCGAGACGTATTGCGAGGGCTGAAGACATTACGAAACCGCGTGATTCGATGCCTACAATCTTGGTGATTCCTTTGTCTTTGTAGAGTTCGTACATCTCATCACTGATCTCTTTTAAAGATGCAGGATTCTTGAAAAGGGTTGATACATCGCGGAAGTTTACACCCTTGATTGGCCAATCTGGAATGCAACGCAGATTGTCTAATAATAGCTGATTGTTCATTACTTTTTATGCTTTAAATTGATACTTATTTTGTTCTTTTTTCTTGTTCCTTTTTATGGGCTTTTTGCCCGTTTGTTTTTGCCTTTTACTCGATTTTATCCGCTTTTGTTTCACTAATTGCTGAAGTTTTACTTTAATCGCAAAACACTTGATGCAACCTTTCTTAAGCGGTTGAGCATCAAATGTTTTGTTGATAGTCTGTTTCACGTGAAACATTAAGGATTCCCTTGTTTTTCGCTGTGAAACGGCTTATCTTCCGAGTAATACAAGCATCACGTTGATATCGCTTGGTGATACGCCCGGAATTCGGCTTGCCTGTGCCAAGGTTTCCGGGTCGATTCGCTCGAGTTTCTGGCGTCCTTCTGTGGAGATTTCGAGGAGCTCGGAATAGTTGAAACGGCCCTTTATCTTGATGTCCTCCAATCGGTGCATCTTGTCTGCAATGAGACGTTCTCGTTCGATGTAACCTTTGTACTTCATCTTGATTTCTGCAGCTTCCGTTATCTCTTCCTTTCGGTTGGCTGGTGCTTCCAGAGCAGCCTTCAAGTCCGGAATAATCTCCGAAAGATTCGTGAGGTTTAGATGCGGACGAGCGATGAGGTCGATGAGCTTGCAGCCGGCGCGAAGTGGAGTAGTGCCGAGCGCCTCCAGTTTTGGATTTATCTCATCCTTCTTGATAGGATAGTTGGCGCAAAATTCGATGATTCTTCCGATGGCTTCTTTTTTCTCTATCCACCAGTCGTAACGGTCGCGCTTGGCAATTCCGAGTTCGTATGCTTTTTCGGTGAGTCGGGCATCGGCATCGTCCTGACGGAGTAGAATGCGGTATTCGGCTCTGGAGGTAAACATACGGTATGGTTCGTCAACTCCCTTTGTGGTGAGATCATCGATGAGTACGCCGATATAACTCTCATCGCGGTTCATCTCGAATGTTTTGTCGCCAACACAATGCAAGGCTGCGTTGATTCCTGCCACGGTTCCCTGTCCTCCTGCTTCCTCATAACCGGTGGTTCCGTTCACCTGTCCGGCAAAGAAGAGACCTTTGATGATTTTCGACTCCAGTGAATGTTTGAGTTGGGTAGGGTCGAAGTAATCGTATTCGATGGCGTATCCAGGTCTGTAAATCTTGGCATCTCTCAAAGCAGGAATCTCGTGAAGTGCATTCAGCTGGATATCCATAGGCATGCTCGAAGAAAAACCGTTCAGATACATCTCATTCGTATCTTCGCCTTCCGGTTCCAGGAAGAGCGGATGCTGATCCTTGTCGGGGAAGGTGACGAGCTTTGTTTCTATACTCGGACAGTAACGTGGACCGGTACTCTGAATCTGACCATTATATAAAGGTGAGTCAGCGAGACCGCTTTTTAAAGTTTCGTGTACCTTCTTGTTGGTGTAGCAAGTCCAGCAAGGCAATTGTTTCAGAACCCGATGTTCTCCCATGTAAGAGAACTGGTGGAAATCGCTGTCGCCCGGCTGTTCTTCCATATCTTCGAAATGAACACTTCTCTTGTCAATTCTGACCGGAGTTCCGGTTTTCATTCTGGCTGTAGTGATACCCCATTGGGTGATGCTCTCCGTAAAGTTGTGTACGGCAGGTTCGGCGCATCTTCCGCCTTCTACCATCTTTCTTCCTATATGCATCAGTCCGTTGAGGAATGTTCCAGCGGTGATGATGATGCTCTTGGCATAGAATTCGGCTCCCCAGATGGTTCTTACGCCGATGGCTTCTCCGTCAGCTACGAGCAGTTCGTCAGCCTGGTCTTGCCAGATGTCGAGGTTGTCGGTATGGTCGAGGATGGTTCTCCATTCCCAGATAAACTTTCCTCTGTCGCATTGGGCACGGGGGCTCCATACGGCAGGACCCTTGCCGATGTTGAGCATTCGAAACTGGATGGCGGTTTTATCCGTTACGATACCCATCTGTCCTCCCAATGCGTCGATTTCGCGCACAATCTGTCCCTTGGCAATACCTCCGATGGCGGGGTTGCAACTCATCTGACCAATCTTGTTCATATCCATCGTTATCAAACAGGTTTTGGCACCCATGTTTGCAGAGGCTGCTGCAGCCTCACATCCGGCATGTCCTCCACCGATAACGAGCACGTCATAATTGAATTTCATACTTCGTTTAATCTATATTTTTTCTAATTTTCGGCAAAAGTAAGAAATAAAATCGAAATTTTGGCAAAAATACTTTGATAAATCATTAAAATATAGTAATTTTGCAGCAGACTTGCGAAAATATACCTAGAAATGAGGATTGCAGAATGCCAAAAAATAGGTATTGCAGGGACGAAAAGTGTGGAATATAAATTAGTTTCAAACAGTTAAATAATTAAATTTCAATCATTTATGTGGTTAATCAATTCATCTATTGGTAGAAAGGTAGTGATGTCAGTAACTGGTATCGCTCTTATTCTATTCTTGACATTCCACGGTTGCATGAATGTTGTTGCGCTTTTCTCTGGAGAAGCTTACAACACAATCTGCGAGTTGTTGGGTGCTAACTGGTACGCCGTAGTTGCAACTTTGGGTTTGGCAGCTTTGGCAGTTTGTCACATCGTTTACGCTTTCATCCTGACAGCACAGAACCGTCGTGCTCGCGGTAACCAGCGTTACGAGGTAACAGCAAAGCCAGAGAAAGTAGAGTGGGCTAGCCAGAACATGTTGGTGCTCGGTATCATCATCGTTCTCGGTTTGTTGCTTCACCTCTTCAACTTCTGGTACAACATGATGTTTGCAGAGCTTTTGGGTACAAGCTTCGGCCACTGCCCATCAGACGGCTTCGCTTTCATTCAGGACACCTTCGCTAACCCTGTGTTCGTAGTTCTCTACATCATCTGGTTGGTAGCTCTTTGGTTCCACCTCACTCACGGTTTCTGGAGTGCTATTCAGACTCTCGGTTGGAGCGGTAAGACTTGGTTCTGCCGTTGGAAGATGATTGGTATGATTTATTCAACCATCCTGCTTCTCCTCTTCATCGTAGTTGTATTGGCATTCGCTTTCGGTTGCGCTCCATCTTTGTGCTGCGCATAATTCGTGTAATCATTTAAGTATTAAAAAAGATTATGGCAAAAACATTAAATTCTAGAATACCTGAAGGACCAGTTGCTGAGAAGTGGACCAACTATAAGGCTCACCAGCGTTTGGTTAACCCAAAGAATAAGTTAAAGCTCGACGTTATCGTTGTAGGTACAGGTTTGGCAGGTGCTTCTGCTGCAGCTTCTCTCGGCGAGATGGGCTTCAATATCTTGAACTTCTGCATTCAGGACTCTCCACGTCGTGCTCACTCTATTGCAGCACAGGGTGGTATCAATGCAGCTAAGAATTATCAGAATGATGGTGACTCTGTTTACCGTCTGTTCTACGATACTGTAAAGGGTGGTGACTACCGTGCTCGTGAGGCTAACGTTTACCGTTTGGCTGAGGTGAGCAACGATATCATCGACCAGTGCGTAGCTCAGGGCGTTCCTTTCGCTCGTGAGTACGGTGGTATGCTGGCTAACCGTTCTTTCGGTGGTGCTCAGGTATCTCGTACATTCTATGCTAAGGGTCAGACAGGTCAGCAGCTCCTCCTCGGTGCTTACTCTTCTTTGAGCCGCATGATTGAGGCAGGTAAGGTTAAGCTCTTCACCCGTTACGAGATGGAGGATATAGTTATCGTTGACGGTCACGCTCGTGGTATCATCGCCAAGAATTTGATTACAGGTAAGTTGGAGCGTTTCTCTGCCAACGCCGTAGTTATCGCTACCGGTGGTTATGGTAACGCTTACTTCCTTTCTACAAACGCTATGGGTTGTAACTGTACAGCAGCTATCCAGTGCTACCGCAAGGGTGCTGACTTCGCTAACCCATCTTACGTTCAGATTCACCCTACATGTATCCCTGTTCACGGTACAAACCAGAGTAAGTTGACTTTGATGTCAGAGTCACTCCGTAACGATGGTCGTATCTGGGTTCCTAAGAAGATTGAGGATGCCAAGGCATTGCAGGCTGGTACAAAGAAGGGTTCTGATATTCCTGAGGAAGACCGCGACTACTACTTGGAGCGCCGTTACCCAGCATTCGGTAACCTGGTTCCTCGTGACGTGGCTTCTCGTGCAGCTAAGGAGCGTTGCGACAAGGGCTTCGGTGTTAACAACACTGGTCTTGCCGTATTCCTCGACTTCTCTGAGTCTATCAACCGTCTCGGTATCGACGTTATCTTGCAGCGTTATGGTAACCTCTTCGATATGTATGAGGAGATTACTGACGTTAACCCAGGTGAGTTGGCTAACGAGATTAACGGCGTGAAGTACTACAACCCAATGATGATCTTCCCTGCTATCCACTATACAATGGGTGGTATCTGGGTTGACTACGAGTTGATGACCACTATCCCAGGTCTCTTCGCAATTGGTGAGTGTAACTTCTCTGACCACGGTGCTAACCGTCTTGGTGCTTCTGCTTTGATGCAGGGTTTGGCTGACGGTTACTTCGTATTGCCATACACTATCCAGAACTATTTGGCCGACCAGGCATTGTGGCCAAAGCTCTCTACCGATCTCCCAGAGTTCGCAGAGGCAGAGGCAGGTGTTCAGAAGGAAATCGACCGCCTGATGGGTATCCAGGGCAAGCGCTCTGTAGATTCTATCCACAAGGAGTTGGGTCACATCCTTTGGGAGCACGTAGGTATGGGTCGTACCAAGGAAGGTCTTGAGGAAGGCTTGAAGAAGATGAAGGCTCTGCGCGAGGAATTCAACAAGAACCTCTTCATCCCTGGCAAGAAGGAAGGCTTGAACGTAGAGTTGGATAAGGCTATCCACTTGCGTGACTTCATCTTGATGGGCGAGTTGATCGCTTACGATGCATTGCACCGCAACGAGAGCTGTGGTGGTCACTTCCGTGAGGAGTACCAGACAGAGGAAGGCGAGGCAAAGCGTGATGACGAGCACTTCTTCTACGTAGGTTGCTGGGAGTATCAGGGCAATGATACAACTGCTCCAGTGCTCAACAAGGAACCTCTCGAGTATGAGGCAATTAAGGTACAGACAAGAAATTACAAGAATTAAAAAGCGAACAAGACAATGGCAAGAAATATAAGTTTCACAGTTAAGTATTGGAAGCAGGACGGTCCTACAGCACAGGGTCACTTCGATACACATGAGATGAAGAACATCCCAGATGATACTTCATTCCTCGAGATGCTCGACATCTTGAACGAGGAGCTCATCGAGTCAGGTCAGGAGCCTTTCGTCTTCGACCACGACTGCCGCGAGGGTATCTGCGGTATGTGCTCTCTCTATATTAATGGTACACCTCACGGTAAGACTGAGCGTGGTGCTACAACATGTCAGCTCTACATGCGTCGTTTCAACGATGGCGATGTTATCACCGTTGAGCCTTGGCGTTCTGCTGGTTTCCCTATCATCAAGGACTGTATGGTAGACCGTTCAGCATTCGACAAGATCATCCAGGCAGGTGGTTACACCAGCATTCGTACAGGTCAGGCTCAGGATGCCAACGCTATTCTGATTCCTAAGGAGAATGCAGACGAGGCAATGGATTGCGCTACATGTATCGGTTGCGGTGCTTGTGTTGCTGCATGTAAGAATGGTTCTGCTATGCTCTTCGTCAGCTCAAAGGTTAGCCAGCTGGCACTTCTCCCACAGGGTCGTGTAGAGGCTGCTGCCCGTGCTAAGAAGATGATTGCACGCATGGATGAGCTCGGATTCGGTAACTGTACAAACACTCGTGCTTGCGAGGCTGTTTGTCCTAAGAACGAGTCTATCGCTAACATCGCCCGCTTGAACCGTGAGTTCTTGAAGGCTAAGTTGGCTGACTAATCCATCGTTTCTTTTGAGACACCGGAATTTTCTCTCTGCATCTTTACGGATGCGAGAGAATTTTCCCAACAACTCTTCACTCTTCACCTTTTGGGTGTAAGTAGTTGAAGGATAGGAAGTTGGGCGGGTGAAGAGTGTTTTTTTACTCTTCACCCGCCCTTCACCTTTTTAGGCTGTTGACAGCTAAGCGTCTCTGCGTTTATGCCTTTCCCAAAATCGTAAAAGGTGAAGAGTGGTGAAGAGTGAGTGAAGAGTGCCGAAAATCTCTTCACCTATGTAATGTATTGTGTTTCAGTTCTTTATGCTGGAAAGATGAAGAGTGAAGAGCTGATTGCGATATTCCTGCCAACCATGATTTTCTTGAAATAAGAGAAAGGATGTTTGGCAAACTGTTATACAGGAACAGCCGACTAGCCTCTGTTGCGCTAGTCGGCTGTTTGCCTTCTGCCAGCCTTCTGTTTTTCCTAGTCAGTTGTTCTATCTCCGATAGTTGTGTATTTATTTATGCCTGCTGTCAGAATCATATAGCTAGGAAAAAGGGTAGATTATAGCTGGGAGCATCCTGTTTTTGGTGTATCCCGACATAAATTATCAGATATTCTGAGAAATATTTTGTAATCTCATCAGAATATCGTAAATTTGCGGTTATTAAGAATAAGTAATGTAATGACGAATCACTCAACAGAAATAATGAACCAAGCAACGCTCGATTTTATCCGCCAGCATCAGGACGATGATGTTCGCCAGTTGGCTTTCCTCGGCAGCAAGTATCCCGAGGTAGATATGCCTTTCGCTCTCGACCAGATTCGCGGGCGAAAGATGGCTCGTGTGAAACTGCCCCGTTGGGCAAGCATCGATGGCATTATCTATCCCCCTCATATTTCGATGGAGCAATGTTCGTCAGAGCAAACGGCACTTTATAAGGCAGAACTCGCTGCCCGACTGCTCGGTTTGTCTCCTTCATCATCCGAAAACGGAGAAGAAAAGGAGAAGGAGAGCGAAAACGCCTCAAATCTTCATCTTTCTGAAATTTGCGAATTTGCGTGCAAAGGGGCAGTTGATTCAGAATTCGCCAAAAATGAAGCTACTTGCAAAAAGCAACAGATATTAACAGAATTCGCCAAAAATGTTAATGAAATAAAAGAAGAACCTCATGAAGGAGATTTTTCAGAAGAAACCGGGTTTGTTGACCTGACCGGTGGTTTCGGAGTAGACTTCTCTTACATCGCTTCCCGATTGGGCGTGAAGTCGATGTATGTGGAGCGTCAGGCTCATCTCTGTGAGGCAGCAAAGGAAAACTTTGGGCGGTTGGGTTTGAAGAACGCCATCGTGAAGAATGGAGACGGAATAGAGGTGCTGCATTCTTTTGCTTCAAAGAAAGAGGCTGCTGCATCAGATTCTTTAGGCATAGCTGAAGACCAGTCTCAGTCATTACTTAAGACCAACCTTGGTCTTAAGCTGATCTTCATCGATCCTGCCCGTAGAGACGATGCGGGCAACAAGGTAGTATCTTTGAAAGATTGTACGCCCGATGTAACCCTTTTGCAGGAAGAAATGCTTTCGAAGGCAGATTACGTCATCATCAAACTCTCTCCGATGCTTGACTGGCACCGTGCGGTAAGCGAATTAAACTGCGTACAAGAGGTTCATATCATCTCCGTGAATAATGAGTGTAAGGAACTCCTTTTAGTGCTCTCAGCGCGAAATATGGACGATATGAGGGCTTCATCGGCAGATGGAGAAAGTGGAGAAGATGAAATAGATGGAGCAGAAGGAACAGATGGAGAAGTAAAACATGCCGGGAATCTCCGTATTTATTGCATCAACGATGCGCAATCCTTCGTCTGCGATGAGTTGGATATGGAGTCTTCTTCGGTGAAGATAGCCCCATCCATCCTTGAAGAGATGCTGTATCTTTACGAGCCGAATGCCTCGTTGATGAAAGCCGGCTGTTTCAGCGTCTTATCTGAGCGATATGGAGCCAGAATGCTTTCCAAGAACAGTCATCTTTTCGTGAGCCGTGAGCCTATCGCCGCCTTCCCCGGCAGAAGTTTCCGCATCATCGCCGTATCCTCCTTTAATAAAAAGGAGTTGAAGCGTTATCTGTCAGGAATCACCAAGGCAAACATCGCTACCCGCAACTTCCCCCTTTCCGTAGCAGAATTACGCAAGCGATTGAAGCTGAAGGATGGTGGCGAAACCTATATCTTCGCCACCACATTGAGCGACGAAAGTCATGTGCTGATGATAACGGAGAAAGCTTAGAAAACCTCGAAAATGTGTAAAATGTAAAGGTCTGAAAAGAAAAATATATCAGCAACAGCTTGATAGAGAAAAAATAGGTGAGGTGTGCTGCCACAGTGGCGTTTTATCTCTTTAATGAAAAATTTCCAAGTGGGAGAAATGCCACTTGGAACTTGACGTATTATTTTCTTTTTTCCTTGAAGAACTTCTCGAAGAAGTCCATTTGCTTTTGATTTTGAACAGGACCCAAATGCAGTCCTTCCTTCATAATCATCACCGTTGGTTTACCTTCCTGGTAGCTAGTCCAGAAAGGAAGGCTATCCCCATTTGGATTGCCAGTCTTGGTAAAGTTGATCCAATAGCGTGACATGATTTGCTCCATGTGCTGCTCCGTCTCGGTCATCTTTCCAGAGCCAAACTTATAGCCATAGATGAATGGCATCTCTGCCACATGGCTGGCTCCTCCCTTGCGGCTTTTCACGATGGTGTTCTCAGAGTCTTGGTCAAAGTAATACATATACACCTTGCCCTTGCCGGTCTTGCTCTGCAGGTTAGCCCAGGCATATGTTCCCCATGCAAAGGAGCCATCACGGAAAATGTCGGATTGAGCGAAGTAGGTTTCTTCCTCTGTCTTGGCAGGATAGAGACTGAGAACCTGGTCTGCCCAACTTCCATATATCTCATGGATTCTTTTCTCATAGTCACTTACACTGACAGGGCGGCTAAACATACTTCCTTCGTCGCTGTTGGTTCCTATGATGACATTTACATCATTGTAGCTTCCCTTTTCATAGAGCTTATACTGGTCATCGGTGATGGAGTAGCCGTCAACGTTCGGCCAAAAAGACTCAAAGGCGGTATTCTTCACGATGTCCATAGCCGGAACTTTTCTTAGCTGCTTCAAGTTCTTAGCCTTGAGTCTCTTTTGAAGGAGAAGTCCACCTGCTTCTGCCGCTTTGGAGGTGAGCATGGCTGTGTTACCATTTCTGCTTTCACCCACAGGCCAGAAGGAGCTACCACTTTCGCTGATGGCTCCTCGGAAGAGTCCCTTGGCAAGTGGAGAGGCGCATAGTATACTTACCGAGATACCACCGGCAGATTCTCCAGCAATGGTAATCTTGTCTGGGTCTCCACCGAAGGCAGCGATATTGTCGTGAATCCATTTTAAGGCCATCACTTGATCAAGGATACCATAGTTACCAGATATGTTCTTGCCTGATTCCTTACTCAGCTCTGGATGTGCCATGAATCCCAAGGCTCCTAAGCGGTATTCTATGCTGCAATAGATGATGCCTTCCTTGACAAAGCTTTCCTGAGTTCCACTGTAGGAGCCAGTAAGAAAGGCTCCTCCATGAATCATCACAAATACAGGGAGTTTGTCATTCTTACTCTTGGCTGGTGTTTCCACACTGAGGTATAGGCAGTCCTCGCTCATGCCCTGCTCTCCACCATTTTGGTTAGGGTCGATGGGCTGTGGTGGACGGTCTCCCCATTTATCTGCTTTGAATACTCCCTTCCAAGGCTTCTTGCTCACTGGGGCTTTCCATCTGAGGTTGCCCACTGGTGCTTCAGCGTATGGGATTCCCTTGTATAGGGCGAATCCTTCATGTTCCACACCTTCAATTTCTCCTTGCTCCACTGTTGTTCTTAGCAGTTGGGCGTTAGCTGCCGATAGGCAAAAGAGTGTCAGGGCGGCTGTCAGTAGATGTCTTTTCAATTTCATTTCTGGTTATTCCATTAATTTCGCAACACTATTATCAATTAAACATTTTAGGCGCCTGAGCAACAAAAAGTTACTCCGGATTTTGCTATATCAGAATTTTCACTTATCTTAGTGTTGCGAAAAGAAAACAAGCAAAACTCTGATATGACATGGCAAAGATACAAATTAAATCTGAGAAACTCACTCCTTTTGGAGGAATATTTTCGGGTCATGGAGCAATTTGACACCATATTGTCTTCTGTAATCGACTCCACCCTCATAATTTCACTACTCATTTGATGAACCATCTCTCGCTTCATCCGACACTTCGCACTTCTCGCCAGTGTTGGAGAGAATAGATGATCGAGCTTTTTCTTATTGTGATTCCTTGGAGAATGTTAGTTTTCCGCCAGTGCTTAAAATTATCAGGTAAAGATATTCCGCCAAAACCACCACTAAATGGGTGATATAGGCTAGTTTGGGGGCTGTAATTAATTTTTAACCCCTAAAAAACTGCAAAAAAAGTAGCAATATTTGGTAATTTGCCAAAATATTGCTACTTTTGCATTTATAATATTGCAAACTAGTTTGAAAATCATGTCATTAATAGAAATTAAAAAGGTCGAAACAAAGAAGGACTTGAAGACGTTCATCGACTTCCATTACGACCTCTACGAAGGCAACGAATATGATGTGCCTAATCTTTTCAGCGACGACATGAATACTCTGAACAAGGACAAGAACGCAGCGTTCGAGTTCTGCGAGGCAGAGTATTTTCTTGCCTATAAGGACGGCAAGCTGGCAGGTCGCGTCGCTGCCATTATCAATCATAAGGCAAACAATAAATGGGGCAGGAAATCGGTCCGTTTCGGCTGGATTGATTTCATTGACGACCGCGAGGTTTCCAAGGCTCTTCTCGATGCTGTAGAAAAATACGGTAAGGAGAAGGGAATGGAAGATATTGTAGGTCCGCTGGGTTTTACCGATATGGATCCAGAAGGCATGCTTACCTGGGGCTTTGACCAGCTAGGCACCATGCCTACCATTTATAATTATTCATATTATCCGGAGCACATCGAGGCTCTGGAGGGCTTTACCGTAGATAATAAGTATGTAGAGTATAAACTGATGGTGCCAGATACCATCCCGGAGAAATATGCCAAGATAGCGGCGATGATAGAGAAAAGATACAATCTCCATGTCCGCAAACTTACCCGTAAGGATATTTATCAGGGTGGATACGGACAGAAGATTTTCGACCTCATCAATGATACATACAAGCATCTCTATGGTTATTCCGAACTTTCACAGAAGCAGATAGACCAGTACATCAAGATGTATCTGTCTTTGCTCGACCTGAACTTTGTAACAGCCATAGAAGACTGGACTACCGAGGATCATAAGATGATAGGTATCGGTATTACGATGCCTTCCCTTTCCAGAGCTCTGCAGAAGTGTCATAGGGGCAGGCTGCTTCCTTTTGGCTGGTGGCATCTGCTGCGCGCCATCAAGTTCCATAAAACCAAGATTGTCGACCTTCTGCTCATCGGTATCCAGCCGGAATACCGTGCTAAGGGTGCCAATGCGCTGCTCTTTGCCGACCTGATTCCTATCTATCAGAAGTATGGAATCGAGTGGGGAGAAACACAGGTGGAAATGGAAGATAATGCTGCCGTGCAGGGACAATGGGGCGTCTTGGATCCAGTCCTTCACAAGCGCCGCAACTGCTATATTAAGAGTATCAGGTAAATAGTAATTATTGTGTTGGCAATTATCTGATAAACAGAATATTGCAACATCATTTGCTATGTTATAAGAAAATAAATAAGAATAACTAAGGAGGAAATCATGTCTGAAGATAAAAACTTAGGTAACAGCGAATTGAATGCCGCTGATGAGCTTACCAATGCCCCTCAGGAGCAGCCGCCGGTAGAATATACCGACGATAACATCCGCCACTTGAGCGATATGGAGCATGTACGCACCCGTCCGGGTATGTACATCGGCCGTCTGGGAGATGGAAATCTGCCGGAAGATGGTATTTATGTGCTCTTGAAGGAGGTGGTAGACAACTCTATCGATGAATTCAAGATGGGCGCAGGTGCCCGTCTGGAAATCGATATCGAGGACAATCTGCGTGTCAGCGTGCGCGACTATGGCCGTGGTATTCCTCAGGGCAAGCTCGTTGAGGCTGTAAGTGTGCTGAATACCGGCGGTAAGTACGACAGCAAGGCGTTCAAGAAGAGCGTCGGTCTGAATGGTGTGGGTGTGAAGGCGGTCAATGCCCTCAGTTCCCATTTCGAAGTAAAGTCGTACCGCGATGGAAAGGTGCGCCATCTGAAGTTTGAGAAAGGTATTCTGAAGAGCGACACGATGGAAGATACTGAGGACGAGAACGGTACCTTTATCTTCTTCGAGCCGGATAATACACTCTTCAAGAACTATTCCTTCCACGATGATTTCGTGGAAACGATGCTCCGCAACTATACTTATCTGAACACCGGACTCACCATCATGCACAATGGCCGCCGCATCTTGAGTCGCCATGGTCTGCAGGATTTGCTGAGCGATAATATGACCAACGAAGGTCTCTACGACATCGTTCACATGAAGGGCGAGGACATCGAGATTGCCTTCACCCATACCAACCAGTATGGCGAGGAGTATTATTCCTTCGTCAACGGTCAGCACACCACCCAGGGAGGTACGCATCAGAGTGCCTTCAAGGAGCATATTGCCAAGACTATCAAGGAGTTCTACGGCAAGTATGAGTATGCTGACATCCGAAACGGACTGGTGGCTGCCATTGCCATCAACGTAGAAGAACCGGTTTTCGAGAGTCAGACCAAGATTAAGCTCGGAAGTACTACGATGACGCCGAATGGTGGCGAAACCATCAATAAGTATGTGGGCGATTTCCTGAAGAAGGAAGTAGACAACTATCTCCATATCCACAAGGATGTAGCTGAGGTTCTGGAGAATAAGATTAAGGAGAGCGAACGCGAGCGCAAGGCGATGGCGGGCGTTACCAAACTCGCCCGTGAGCGTGCCAAGAAGGCGAATCTCCACAATCGCAAGCTCCGCGACTGCCGCATCCATTTCAGCGACGCCAAGAACGAGCGCAAGGAGGAGAGTTCCATCTTCATCACCGAGGGCGATTCTGCCAGCGGAAGCATCACCAAGAGCCGCGATGTGAATACCCAGGCGGTGTTCTCTCTGCGTGGTAAACCGCTCAACAGCTTCGGTCTTACCAAGAAGGTGGTTTATGAGAACGAGGAGTTCAATCTGCTTCAGGCGGCTCTCGATATAGAGGACGGCTTGGATTCATTGCGTTACAACAAGGTAATTGTGGCAACCGATGCGGATGTCGACGGAATGCACATCCGCCTGCTCATCATCACCTTCTTCCTTCAGTTCTTCCCAGATCTCATCAAGAAGGGCCATGTCTACGTGCTTCAGACCCCATTGTTCCGTGTGCGCAACAAGCGAACCAAGATCAAGAACAAGCAGGCGGTGGCTGATGCGGATGCGAAACTGGGAAGCAAGGAGAAAAAGAGCGATTTCATCACGCATTACTGTTACAGCGATGAGGAGCGCCAGCAGGCGATTCGCGATTTGGGCCCTGATCCAGAAATCACCCGATTCAAAGGATTGGGAGAGATTTCGCCTGATGAATTCGCCCATTTCATCGGTCCCGACATGCGGTTGGAGCAGGTTACGCTGCATAAAACCGACCAGGTGCAGAAGCTGCTGGAATATTATATGGGTAAGAACACGATGGAGCGCCAGAACTTCATCATCGAAAATCTGGTAATAGAAGAGGATATTCCGGAGGAAGACTCAGCACCGCTGGATTAAATGAAGTGAAGAGTGAAGAACGAAGAGTGAAGAATTCAAGTGCTTTCGGGGGGGGGTAACCATTGAAAAAAGCGCTGTTAACTGTTAACCTGTTAACTCTTGAAGGATTTCTCTCTTTCATAACTTTAAGTTTTAAGAAATGAAGAAATATCTATTCATAGCACTGGTAGCATTCCTGGCAGTAACTTCTGCCAGTGCCCAGTTGCGTATCAAGATGGGCAAGAACAGCCCGATAGAGAAGTTGGGAAGGGCTGAAATCGCCATTACCAACCTCTATGTGGATAGTGTGGATGAGAATAAGCTCGTAGAGGACGCCATCCGTGGTATGCTCGAAAAGCTCGACCCTCATTCTTCTTACGCTACAGCCAAGGAAACCAAGGCGATGAACGAGCCGCTGAACGGCAGTTTTGATGGCATTGGCGTGCAGTTTAACATGGTAGATGATACGCTGCTCGTTATCCAGCCGGTTACGAACGGACCTTCTGAGAAGGTGGGAATCATTGCCGGCGACCGCATTGTGGCTGTAAACGATACTGCCATTTCGGGCGTCAAGATGAGCAAGGAGGAAATCATGAAGCGCCTTCGTGGTCCTAAGGGAACAACGGTGAACCTTACCATCGTGCGCCGTGGCATCAAGGATAAACTCATCTTCAAGGTAAAGCGCGATAAAATTCCGGTAACTACGATGGATGCGGCTTATATGATTCGTCCGGGCATCGGATACATCCGATTGGGAAGTTTCGGTCTTACCAGTCATAAAGAGGTAACAATAGCGATGGATTCGCTGAAAAAGAAGGGAATGAAGGATCTTATCTTCGACCTTGAGGATAATGGTGGAGGCTATCTTCAGGCTGCGGCTCAGATAGCCAACGAGTTCCTGCAGAAGGGCGATCTCATCGTTTATACCAGCGGTCGTGCAGCGCCTCGCCAGGAATACAAGGCGCAGGCTAACGGCAGATGGCGCAATGGCAAGGTGGTGGTGCTCACCAATGAGTTTACCGCTTCTGCCGCCGAGATTGTTTCCGGAGCCATCCAGGATCAGGACCGTGGCGTAGTGGTTGGTCGCAGAACCTTCGGCAAGGGATTGGTGCAGCGTCCGCTGACCTTCGATGATGGCAGCGAGATTCGTCTCACCATCGCCCATTACTATACGCCTAGCGGCAGATGCATCCAGAAGCCATATAAGAAAGGTGACAGATTGGATTATGCGATGGATCTGGACAAGCGTTACAAGCATGGCGAGTTCACCAATCAGGACAGCATCCATCTTTCAGACAGTCTGAAGTATTATACCTTGCGCAAACATCGTGTAGTTTATGGTGGTGGTGGAATCATGCCAGATTATTTCGTTCCGCTGGATACAACCAAGTACACCAAGATGCACCGTCAGTTGGCAGCCAAGAGTATCGTCATCAACCACAGTCTGAAGTTCATCGATGCGCATCGTAAGGAGCTGAAGAGCCAGTATAAGGATTTCGATAAGTTCCTCGCCACCTACGAGGTTCCTTCTTCGCTGATAGATGGCATTATCGCCGAGGGCAAGAAGGAGAAGATAGAGCCGAAGGATGAGGCTGAATTAATTCAGACGAAGAAATACCTCGCCCTGCAGCTGAAAGCCCTTGTAGCACGAGATATCTGGGATATGAGCCAATACTTCCAGGTTTGGAACGAGACCAATGAGATAGTTCAGCGCGCCGTGCAGCTGCTGACTACGGGGAAGTAATTATAGAAAAATCGGCTGTTAACTGTTAACCTGTTAACCCCGTGAGGTGAGTTTTAAGCAATACGCCCTGAAAGGGCAGAAGCTCCTAGCCCAGGGTAACACCCTGGGTTAAACATACAACCAACAAAACGCCCTGTAAGGGCAAAAGCTTCGTATTTGAAAGCTTTTGCCCTTACAGGGCGACTTCGTTATATCCCCATTATACCCAGGGCGCTGCCCTGGGCTAGGAGCTTCTGCCCTTTCAGGGCGTGCTGCTCAATCTTTGCTTCTGTTAGAATTCATAAATCTTTTTCAGAAGTCATTTACTTCTTCTCATGCAGATGGTCCCATTTCAGATAGATTCCGGCAAGGATGGTGCCGGAAATACTGTGCCAGGCGCAGCTGATGGCGCAAGGCAATACGGCGAGAGGCTGGGCTGCGAAGAAGTTGCCGGCAAGTACCGTGGCAAGACCGGCGTTCTGCATTCCTACCTCAATACTGATGGTACGCTTCTTGGCAGTATTGAAGCCCGCCAGCTTCCCGGCAAGCCAACCGAGAAGATAGCCCAGTGTGTTGTGGCAGAAAACCACGGCGAAAGTCCAGAGGAAAAGCGATAAGCCGCGGGCTACGAGGTCATCATGAACCGTAGAAATCACACCGCCTACGATGATTGCCAGACACGTAACGCTGATGCCCGGCATCAGACTCTGGATGGTAGGGAAGCAGTCTTTCTTGCCGTAAATATAGTTGAGGGCGCAGCCGATGGCCACAGGAATAATCGTTACGATGAGGATGTTGATGAACATTCCCACAGCATCTACATGGATAATCTCGCCTGCCGTAATCTTCATCAGCAGCGGAGTCATCACCGGTGCAAGAATGGTAGAGGCGCAGGTCATTCCTACGGAGAAAGCTACGTCGCCATGACACAGATAACTCATGATGTTGCTCGAAACGCCGCCAGGACAGCAACCTACCAGCAGAATTCCGAGTGCCAGGGCTGGGTCAAGATGCCACACATGAACCAGGGTGTAAGCCACACCCGGCATGATGATAAACTGGGCACAGGCTCCGATGAAGACATCCAGCGGGCGCTGAGCCAGAATCTTGAAGTCGTTGGTGGTCAAGGTCAGACCCATTGTGAGCATGATGATGCCGAGAATGACGGTTTGAGTAGTTCCGCGCACCCAGTCGAAGGTATGTGGGAAGAAGAATGTGAACACTGCAACACCTATCACGAAGATAGATGTGTAATTGGCCAGCAGCTTGCTGAGCCCTTGAAATAACTTAAGCATAATTCTATTTCTTTTAAAATCCTGATATTTCTCTCTTATTTATTTCTTTCCTGCTTTCAATATCGAGTGCAAAAGTACGTCTTTTCTATCGGATAAACAAATTATTCTGCAAGAAAATGATAAATTATAACATTTTTGTAGGGTAACGCTTGCAAATCTGCACGAATCTTTTGGGATTGTGCAAAATCATGGGCAAAATAATTCGGCTTTTCTTCTTTAATTCCGCAACAAATGTGTAACTTTGCACCCATATTATCGATAATAGTCATAGAATGAACGAAGATTTTGATATAAGACAAGAAATAGTTTCGCCTGCCGAAAAGGAATTCGAGAAGGCGCTGCGCCCGCTGAAGTTTTCTGATTTCAGCGGACAGAATGGCGTGGTGGAAAATCTCGAGGTCTTTGTTGAGGCTGCCAAATATCGTGGCGAACCACTCGACCATACGCTCCTCCATGGTCCGCCGGGATTGGGTAAGACCACGCTGAGCAACATCATCGCCAACGAACTGGGCGTAGGATTCAAGATTACATCGGGTCCTGTGCTTGATAAGCCGGGCGATCTGGCGGGAATCCTTACCTCGCTGGAGCCCAACGATGTGCTCTTTATCGATGAAATCCACCGACTTTCGCCTGTGGTAGAGGAGTATCTCTATTCGGCGATGGAGGATTACCGCATCGATATCATGATAGACAAGGGTCCTTCGGCTCGCAGCATCCAGATAGACTTGAATCCGTTTACCCTCGTAGGAGCAACAACGAGAAGTGGTCTGCTTACAGCTCCTCTGCGTGCCCGTTTCGGAATCAATCTGCATCTGGAATATTACGACCCGGCTACGCTTCAGAAGATTATCAAGCGAAGTGCGATGCTCCTGAAGGTGCCGATAGAGGATGAGGCGGCTGTGGAAATCTCCCGCCGTTCGCGCGGAACCCCTCGTATTGCCAACTCTCTGCTCAGAAGAGTGCGTGATTTCGCCCAGGTAAAGGGCAACGGAACCATCACTTACGATATTGCCCAGATGGCGCTCAAGGCACTCAACATCGACCAGTATGGCTTGGACGAGATAGATAATAAGATTCTCACCACCATCATCGACAAGTTCCGTGGCGGTCCGGTAGGCGTAAGCACCATTGCCACGGCAATAGGCGAGGATGGCGGCACCGTAGAGGAGGTTTACGAGCCGTTCCTCATCATGGAGGGTTTCATCAAGCGCACGCCGCGAGGCAGAATGGCAACGCCGCTTGCCTACGAGCATCTCGGCAGAAATCCGTATACAAGTAATATTATGCAGGGAGACTTGTTTGAGTGAAGAACGAAGAGTGAAGAAAAACATGAAGATAGGAATATTTACGGGTACATTCGACCCATTTACGATAGGACATCAGAACATTGCCGAGCGTGCCTTGCCGATGTTCGACAAGCTCGTGATTGCAGTGGCGGTGAGCAAACTGAAGCACGCCAGCGAGGAAATCTCGAAGCGTGTGGAGGATATCAAGGCTGTTTTCCCGAAGGAATGTTCGGAGTTGGTAGATGCGGAGGATGC
The DNA here is from genome assembly GCA_052349145.1 of Segatella copri. Taxonomy (GTDB): domain Bacteria; phylum Bacteroidota; class Bacteroidia; order Bacteroidales; family Bacteroidaceae; genus Prevotella; species Prevotella copri_V. The sequence continues at coordinate 22,771 of DAWDQD010000005.1, forward strand.
ATCTAAGGGTTATCGCCTGGAGGTGGTTTCTTACGATGATCTCACCATCGATTTGGCGCATCGCCTGGGAGCCAGGTTTCTGGTTCGTGGCGTCCGTTCTGCCAAGGATTTCGAGTACGAAAGAGAGCAGGCTGACATCAATAAGCAGTTGGGTGGCGTAGAAACCATCCTGCTGTTTTCTGACCCAAGATACAGCAGCATCAGCTCAACGCTGGTTAGGGAGCTGAGATTCTTCGGAAGAGAAGTAGATGAATTTTTACCAAAAATAAAATAAAAATAGGAGGAAGAAGCGTATGATAACATACAATGTAGACGGCGTGAAAATGCCAAAGATCAAGAAGCGTGATACGAGTGCCTGGATTCGTAAGGTAGCTGCCTCTCATGGCCGCAAGGTGGGTGAGATTGGCTATATGTTTGTAGATGACGAGAAGATTCTCGAAGTAAACAACGAGTATCTGGGTCATGATTACTATACCGATGTCATCACCTTCGATTACGATGAGGATGATGTGATTAACGGCGACATCGTGATTTCGCTGGATACGGTCCGCACCAATGCCGAGCAGTTTGGCAAGACCTACGATGATGAGCTCCATCGCGTCATCATCCACGGCATCCTGCACCTCTGCGGAATCAACGACAAGGGTCCGGGAGAGCGTGAAATCATGGAGGAGAACGAGAATAAGGCACTCGCCCTGCTCGAAGGTGCTTCGATATTGAAGAAGTAAATTCTTCGATATTGGAATTAAGTTTTCGATATTAAGAGAAGCAATTCCCTTCGAATTTCTCGGTCGAAGTATAGAAAAACAGCTGTTAACTGTTAACCTGTTAACTCTTGGCAGTTAAGATGAACAGTTAACTCCTTAATGTGGTTAATGTAGCGGGCTGAAAGCCCAGCAAGCTCTTAGCCCAGGGCAACACCCTGGGTATAAGGAAGATATAAAGGATTCGCCCTGTAAGGGCAAAAGCTTTCATATACGAGGCTTTTGCTCCTACAGGGCGTTTTGCTTTATTCTATCGCCTTGATTCTCTCGCGGCATTCTTTCAATATCTCTTTCAGTTCCTCCACGGTCGTGGCTCTCAGCATGGCGATTCTCGTCTGGCGAAAATCGGGAATGCCCTTGAAGATAGGGGAGGCGGCAAGGTGGCGACGGGTGTGGAGAATGCCTCTGTACTCGTCGATGCGCTCCACATTGATGCGAAGCTGCTCTTCCAAGAGGTCGATTTTCTCATCTACGGTTAATGGAGCAGCGCCCGTATTATCCAGATAATCACGAATTTCCTTGAAAATCCAAGGTCTGCCGAAGGTGGCGCGGCCAATCATTACCGCATCTACGCCGTATCTTTCGAAGGCAAGCTTGGCTTCTTCTGGGGTCGTAATGTCGCCGTTGCCGATGATAGGAATATGGATGCGGGGATTGTTCTTCACCTCTCCGATGAGGCTCCAGTCGGCTTCTCCGGTGTACATCTGGCTACGGGTTCTGCCGTGGATGGTGAGCGCCTGGATTCCGCAATCCTGTAGCTGCTCGGCAAGGTCGGTGATGATGAGGTTCTCGCAATCCCATCCCAATCGGGTTTTCACAGTTACGGGCACGTTTACCGCCTTTACCACTTCTCTTGTAATATCCAGCATCAATGGGATATTTCGGAGCATTCCGGCTCCTGCACCCTTTCCTGCAACCTTCTTCACCGGGCAACCGAAGTTAATATCAATCACATCCGGCTTCGCCTGTTCCACGATCTTGGCAGCTTCCACCATATCCTCTGTGGTTCTGCCGTAAATCTGAATGCCCACAGGGCGCTCTTCATCGCTTATCGTAAGTTTGCTGACAGTACTCTTGATGCTTCTCACCAAGGCTTCCGCCGATACGAACTCAGTATAAACCATGGCGGCTCCGAATCGCTTGCAGAGCATGCGAAAGCCAATATCTGTTACGTCTTCCATCGGAGCGAGGAAGAGGGGCTGTGGCCCAAATTCTATATTACCTATTTTCATCTTATTCTTTTTTGTTTGGCAAGAGGTGAAAGCTCTTTTCTTTTTTGCGGCTGCAAAGTTACTGCTTTTTTCTGAAAATAAAGAAAATACTACTTCAAAAGATGATACATTCCCCCTGCAAAGGTCTTGATGACTCCCTTCATCTCCAATGTGAAGAGGAGGGAAGTGAGGCGAGAAATGTCGATATTCGTCTTTACGGAGATGAGATTCACTTGCAGGTCGTTGGTCTTGGAGAGGACTTCTACGATGAGTTGCTCCTCGGGCGATAATTCCGGGAAGAGGCTGCGCTCGATGCCTTGCTGCTTGGCTCGCATCAGGGTGGCGTCATCCTGCCAGTGCATGTCCTTCACAAAGTCCTCGGCACTGGTGATGAGCGTGGCGCCGTTGTTGCGTATCAGGTTGTTGCAGCCCTCGCTGTAGTAATCACCTGTTCTGCCCGGGAAGGCGAAGACGTCTCTGCCGTAGGATTGCGAAATATCGCAGGTGATGAGACCGCCGCCGTGAGCTGCGCTCTCTATCAGGATGCAGGCATCCGACATTCCCGCTACGATGCGGTTGCGGCGCACGAAGTTTATCTTATCAGCGTTTGTACGGGTAAGGAATTCGGTGAGCAGTCCGCCCTGTTCTATCATTCTTGCCGCCGTTTCCCGATGCTGACGGGGGTAGAGGTCATCCAGACCGTGAGCCAGCACGCCTATGGTTTCGTAGCCGTTGGCGAGTGCCTGGCGGTGCGCCACGATATCCACTCCGTAGGCAAGTCCGCTCATGATGAGCACGTTGGGCGAGAGCTGCTTCAGGTCGGTGATGAAGCGGCGGATGAGGTCTTCGCCGTAAGGCGTGCAGTGGCGGGTTCCTACGATGTTGATGACGCGCTGCTGGTTGAGGTTGGCGTTGCCTTTATAGAAGAGGATGAGAGGTGCGTCATCGCAGTCTTTGAGGCGTTGCGGATAGCGGTCGTCGTTCATCGGAATGGGTTCTATTCCGTAGCGTATGTCGTACTCCAGTTCTTCCTCAGCGCGTTTTCGGGCTTCTTCGCAGTTCTGGATAGCGCTCACGAGTTTATCCGAGGCATCGGGAAGGATGTCTCTGAGGTTGTTCTTATGCTCCAGGATGAGCGTAGCGGAGCCTACCTTTCTGTATAGCTCCAGCATTCCTGCCAGGCTGAAGTAATTGAGCCTTGTCAGGAGGATGGTGTTCAGTATTTCCTGTTGATCAGCCATAATCTTTATCTTTTCAAGTATTCGTAACCTATCCTGCACCTCAGGCATTCCTTCCTGTCGCAGTATTCCTTCTTCAGCTGTATGAGTGCCTGGCTATCCCCGGCGTTCTCTACCGGCAGGCCGCATTCCTTCCACATCCTTACTATGTGGTTATTCTCGGCCTTCAGCTCCTCCAGGAAGTCGAAGGCGCGGTCGCAGTATTTCTCCTCGCCCCGGTGCCTTCCATAGGCAAAGAGGATGGGAACCACGGTGTTGATGATGAGCAGATTGAGCGAGAAAGGGGAGAGGTGCTTCTCGTTCCGGATGCTCGTGCTGCCGAAGGTATAATGGGTTTCCCAATACTCCGTAACGCTGGTTGAGAGCACCTGCTTCGCCTCCTTCACCGTGCTTGCCTCGAGCAGCTGGCTCAGTCCCGCACGGCGGTTATAATAAAGATTGGCTAACTGCGAGATGCGGATGTGAGGGAAGTTCTGCGGACGCAGGCGCAGGAAGCGCCACTGCTTGTAATCCATCGGCTGCAGTGAGAATTTATGCGAGAGATAGAGATATTCGTTCCTCAACCGGGAGAAATACCCGTCGTTCAGCGCGTCTTTCTGATATCTTTCGGGAATGGTGTTCAGTTCCAGCAGTCCGGCTTGCCCCAGGAAGATGGCTTCTATCTGGAAGAGGTCGTCGCGGTGATGGTCTACGGCCCTCAGCGGCAGATGGTAGGCCCACTGCTCGAAGGCGTCGCCGTTGATTCCGAACCCGTAGTTGCGCGCCAGGGTCACGAAGTAGGCGTTTTCCCAATCGCCGTTACATTGCTTTACGCGCGCCTCTATCGCATCGGTTTTCTGCGATAAGCGCTCGGTTTGCAGGGCGCTCATCCAACTGTGCACGGTGAGGCGGGTGAGCAATGGGATAATCTGGTAGCAGGGAGGATACTGGTCGATGCTCAGCAGCTCCTGATAATGTTTCGATACGTTTTCGGGGATGTCGAGCTGCAACTGCACGAGGGGCTCGCCTTTCGAGTTCTTTGCCTCTACATCGATGGTTCCGCAAACGTGCAGGATAACGTTGTCGTAGCGTTCATCCTTATCATGTCCGTGCACATACCAGTCGCTTGCCTTGTCATGAATCTCCACGTTTCCCACCCATAGGGTTCCGTTGAGTTTGATTTTGGCATTGAAGAAATCGGGTCCTGCATTGCGGTTGTGCAGTCCGGGGTCAATTACTTCCACAGCCTGGTGCCAGGTGGTGGTGAGTGGAGAGAGTGGGAAGAGCTTGTGCTTCCACACATAATGAAGGAGTTGCTCCATAATGTTTCGGCTTTTATGGTTTATAGGATTGCCTCTTTCGGAACGCAAGTTCTTCGCTCGTGTGCGGAAGGGGTATTGAAAAATCAGCTGTTAACTGTTAACCTGTTAACTCTGAGGAGAGAAGTATTTCTCGAATGCCTTGTCGTAGTCCTCGCTGTTGCCCAGTTTTCCGTTGATGAGGCAGACGAGTTCTACGGTTGCCTTGAGGCAGAGTTTCTCGTCCTTGGCACGGAAGATGTCCTGATGGAAAACATATCTCACGCCCTGCTTCTCCAGCCACAGACGCGAGAAGAATTCATCATCGCATTGCAGCGGAACCTTGTATTGCAGGTTCATTCTCGCCACCACAGCATCCACGCCCTTGTTGTGCATTTCGGCAAAGCTGAGGCCGCATTCCTTCAGAAAGAGATGGCGGGTATGTTCCATGTAGTGCAGATAGTTGGCATTGTTCACGATGCCCTCAATATCGCACTCATAATCTCTTACTTCCATCTTCGTCTCAAAAATATATCTGCTCATAATTTTCTCTTTTTAGTTACTAAATGAGGCTAAAAGCCTTAAATCACTGCAAAAATAACCAAAATTTTCTATTTATTATTATAATAACAAGGATTTTTCAAGGTTTTTCGAAGAAAAATGTGTATTTTTGCCGAAAGGTTTAGAAATAAGAACAAAAATAAAAATAGATAAAGATGAAAATTGCTTTGATCGGCTACGGAAAGATGGGACACATGATCGAGGAGATCGCCCTGCAGCGTGGCCACGAAATCGTTTGTAAGATTGATGTGAATAACCCTCAAGACATCGACAGCCCGGAGTTCTGCTCTGCCGATGTTGCCATTGAGTTTACCAACCCTACTGCCGCCTACGGCAACTATCTGAAGGCTTTCTCTCACAACGTGAAGGTGGTTTCAGGTTCTACAGGTTGGATGAAAGACCATAAGGAAGACGTGGAGAAACTCTGCGCCGATGGTAAGCAGACCCTCTTCTGGGCGTCTAACTTCAGCATCGGTGTGGCTATCTTCTCTGCCGTAAACCGCTATCTGGCTAAAATCATGAATGGTTTCCCACAGTACTCTGTATGCATGCAGGAAACCCACCACGTTCATAAGCTCGATGCGCCATCTGGAACAGCCATCACCCTTGCCGAGGAAATCATCGACAATATCGACCGTAAGAAGGACTGGAAGCGTGGCGTTACTTACTGGACTGAGGATGGTCATCACGATGAGGGTGATGCAAACATTACTGATGAAGACCTGGTCATCAACTGCGTACGCGATGGCGAGGTTCCGGGAATCCACGCCGTGATGTATGACAGCGATGCTGATATGATTACCATCGAGCACAGTGCCCATTCTCGCAAGGGGTTCGCCCTGGGAGCCGTTCTCGCAGCTGAGTTCACAGCCAACCATTCCGGCTTGCTCACCACATCAGATTTATTTAAGTTCTAAGCAGAAGTTATGATAGACAAGCAGAAACAAAAACTCAATATGAAGGTACAGTGGGCGAAGTTCGCAGTGGTTCTCTCCCTCTATCTCCTCTTTCTGGTTTGGGTAGAAAGCTGGCTGGGACTCATCGTGGTTCCGTTCATCTTCGATGTTTACATCACCAAGAAGATTCACTGGCAGTGGTGGAAGGATGAAGAAGGTCCTGTGCGCTTCATCATGAGCTGGGTAGATGCGCTCGTGTTCGCTCTCGTAGCGGTTTATTTCATCAACCTCTTCTTCTTCCAGAACTATGTGATTCCGTCTTCCTCTCTCGAAAAGAGTCTCCTCACGGGCGATTATCTCTTCGTGAGCAAGGTAAGCTACGGCCCTCGCATCCCTGAAACTCCGCTCACCATGCCGCTCACCCAGCACACCATGCCGCTGGTCAACGTGAAGAGCTACATAGAGTGGCCTCACTGGGATTACCGCCGCGTGAAGGGATTGGGCAATGTGAAACTCAATGACATCGTGGTGTTCAATTATCCTGCAGGCGATACGCTCGTCAATGAGGAGCGCTATCAGGCGAATGATTACTATCAGATGGTTTACAGCATCGGCGACCAGCTGATGCAGCAGAACGGACAGGAAAAGGATGTGCGCGCGATGAACCCATTGCAGCAGCGCCACTATTTTGAGCAGGTTTATGCTACAGGCCGCAACTACATCAGCAGCATGCCGGGCGAATATGGCGACATCATCAGCCGTCCTACCGACCGCCGCGAGAACTATGTAAAGCGATGTGTGGGCTTGCCTGGTCAGACCCTGCAGATCAAGAACCGCATCGTTTATCTGAACGGAAAGGCAAACAAGGAGCCTGATAACGTGCAGTATACTTATAAGATGAAGCTCAAGGGCGAGTTCCCTATCGACCTTGCCGATGAACTGGGAATCACCAACGAAGACCTGCTGATGTATAATCAGAGTGGCGTGATTCCGCTCACCAAGAAGGCTTATCTGGCGCTGAAGGCGAACAGAAGCCTCGTAGAGAGCATCTCTATCAATACGGATGCAACCTATGGCGACCTCTATCCGCTCAACGCCTATACCGGCTGGACAAGAGATAATTACGGCCCGGTTTGGATTCCGAAGAAGGGCGAGAGCATCGCTCTTACGCTGAAGAATCTCCCTGTATACGAGCGCTGCATCAAGGTTTACGAGGGCAACGACCTGAAGGTAGACAACGCTGGCCGCATCTTCATCAATGGCAAGCAGGCGAAGAGCTACACCTTCAAGCTCGACTACTACTGGATGATGGGCGACAACCGCCACAACTCAGCCGACAGCCGCTACTGGGGTTTCGTGCCTGAGGACCATATCGTGGGCAAGCCTATCTTCATCTGGTGGAGCCACAGCCCAGATCATCCGGGCTTCTCAGGCATCCGTTGGAACCGCCTCTTCATTTTTGTAGACAATATTAAGTAAGAAAAAAGAAATAAGAATTGAAGACTGCCGTCAAATTCCTAATAGCATTGGTGTTGTCGCTGCTCCTGGCTTGGGCAGTGCGCACCTATGTCTTTACTATCTTCTCGGTGCCTCAGGGCGGGCTTCCGCCCCAGCTGAAGGCAGGCAACCGGGTGATAGTGAACAGGATTGACTGCGAAAATTTCGGGCGTGGCGATGTGGTTGTATTCACCGATACGGTGGTTTACCAGCCCAAGAACCAGCGCCGCAAGCGCGTCTTCGAGTCTCATTTCATAGGCAGGATAGAGAAGCTTCCGGGCGATACGCTGCGCATCGACACCATGCAGTTCGTCATCCCAACCGTATGCTGCAAGCGCTGCGGCTGCAAGGATTGCCGCTTCTATCTTTTGAAGACGCCAACCGGCCAGCAGCTCGTTCACAAGCACCAGATGATAGGCAAAGCCTTTAAGCTGTTCTAGCTCCCTCGCGCTGCTGCTCCTCGCTCTCTCGTGCTCCTCGCCGCTGCTTAGAGCCCCGCCGGAAGCTTGTCTCCCGTCTGCCCCCGTTCCGAGCGATTCCATCGCTCGTCCCCCTCTTCATCATTAACCCTTCATAACAAAGCAGAAATTGAAAGCCCTTCTTTCTTCCACATATTTCGGCCCCATCCAGTGGTACCAGAAGCTGAACCGCTACGATGAATGCCTGATAGAGCGCCATGAGAGCTTTATCAAGCAAACCTATCGTAACCGCATGCTCATCCCTACCACCAACGGCCCCCTCTCGCTCACCATCCCTACCAATCACGACATCTCCCTGTCGATGAAGGACATCCGTATCTCCGACCACGCCAACTGGCGCCACGTCCACTGGAATGCGCTCCTTTCCGCCTATGGCGAGAGCCCTTTCTTCGAGTATTATCAGGACGACATCCGCCCTTTCTACGAGAAGAAATACGAGTTCCTCTTCGATTTCAACATGGAGACAACCGCGAAGATGATAGAACTCCTCGACATCCGTCCGAAGATAAGCGTCACTGACGAATACGTTTTAAGTGAAGAACGAAGAGTGAAGAGCATAGAAAGCGAAGAACGAAGAGTGAAGAGTGAAGAAACAACGTTCGGCGACCGAAGGGAAAGCCAATTCGATAGCCCAGAGGCGCAAGCCCAATTCAAAATTCAACATTCAACACTCAACACTCCAATCAAGGATTTCCGCGATGCGATTCGCCCCAAGAAACCTCTTCCTGACCCTGAATTCGAGTCGAAGCGCTATTACCAGGTTTACGAGCAGAAATACGGTTTTCAGCCCAATATGAGCATCCTTGACCTCCTTTTTAATGAAGGCAACGAGGCGATATTCTTCCTATAAGAGAAGAGTATCGCCTTGTTGTTTCCTCCCGTTAACAAAACTTACTCATAGTTTCTGCCCCGCAACTCATAGTTTTCCGCTCTAAAAAGCCCTTTTTTCTGCATCGCGATGCATTCCCCGTTCCGTCGCGATGCAATATTTCTTCCCTCGCGATGCATGATCCATCCCCTCGTGAGGCATCATTTAGCCCCCTTTCCAGCATCATTTAAGCCTCGTATCAGTCATCATTTATGCCTCGTGCTAGCCATCATATAAGCCCGTAAAACGGGCTGTAGCAGGGCGTTTGAGCTTTTTTCTGCCAAGGCTCAGCCAGCCATCTTTTACAAGTATCGGGAGAGAGCGCATTTCTGATGGAAGAAGAGCGTCCTGAGAGCAAAAGGTTAACAGGTTAACAGTTAACACCCCAAAAATGCATACTTCCATCCACACACTTATATAAAAATAAGTATATATATATTATTATATAATAAGGTACGCGAGGGGGACCATGCAAAAAACGGCTGTTAACTGTTAACCCTGTTAACCCCCTCGGCTTCTCTGCCCTCTTTTAGGAAATTTAAACAAGAATGCTTGGTGGTTTCACCGAAAAACCTTACTTTTGTAACCTGACTGCAAACAAACGTAAAAACAATAATAACAACATAAAATGAAGAATCTCACATTCCATATCGTAGGACTCACCCATAATGACGTGAAAGGCCATGAGGTAGAGTATGCTAAAGAAGCAGAGGGGAGAACCATCTGCCTCGTGCCCGATGACGCCAACACCTTCGACATGCTGGCGGTGAAAGCTTATGACAAACAGCAGCTCATAGGCTATGTTTCAGCCCTGGAAGGCGAGGACGTACGCGCCCTCATCATCGCCCGTAAGGAGCGGAACCTGCGCACCCGCTGCATAGGCTGCAACAGCAAGAACGAGGGCGATAAGGCTGGATTGCAGCTCATGGTGAGGGCGCTCTCTGATGTTTCTGATGAGGAGATGGAGCAGGCGCGCCGCGAAATATATGATGATAAGATTTATGATGACTGGCAATACTCCGGTCCTGTGCTGCCCATCGAACAGCTCACCCGCTTCAGCGACTGCACCATGATGCTCGAAGGCGTCATCAACAGCATCATCCGTCTCCAGAATACGCTCTCTGAAGGCTCTCTTGATGCAGAAACTGAGGCGATGCTGCGCGAGGAACTTTCTGATTGCCTTTCTGAGGCAAGAGAGCGGCTCAGCAGTTTCCTCGAAATCCAGCGCAGCGATTATTCCCGCGAAATGACGCAGGCCAGAAACCGCATCCTTCATAAACTGGAGCAGATAGACGATGAGGAACTGCAGCGCCTCCGGGCCGTTCTGCTTACCGAGATGGGATTCATCACCAGTTCGGCTTACCGCGAGCGTGCGGCCTATTCTTTCTTCGTAGAAGCCCCGAATGCCATCAAGAAGAAGCAGACGGGCACCTACGATTATAAAGACCAGCTGGACGCCATAGAACAGCAGCTGCACGCCTTCCCCCACAATCTCTACCCAACATTCAAGGCCGACCCTGTAGATTTCCTCCGTCAGGTGTTCTATAAGCGTGTGCCAAGAAAGAAGATGATCCAGCTGCTCTCGGGCATCGTGCTGATGATTATGAACGGCAGGGTGAACGATGTGAAGCAATGGGGCAAGCACGGCGATGAGGAGTCACTGAAGGCGATGAAGGCGGTGGGTGCCAAGCCTTCGAACGAAGTGAAGAAAGAAAAATTCATGGAACTGGTTGATTTGGTAATTCCGAAGATAGCGGTTTATAAGAAAAAAGGCTGTCCTGAATTGCTGGTGAAAAAGCAATCCGACTGGTTCCCTGTGTTCCGACTCTTAAACGGGTGGGGGCTATTCGATATGGGAGCTCCTACAGCCTTCTGCAAACATCTGGCCCACCTGTATGAAAAACTACCTCCGGAGAATACGGAGCGTGCTCCGCTCTGCAAATGGAAGGATCTTACGCAGGCGAAATCTGCACCTTTCGAATATGCGGCTCTGGAATGGTGGAAACTTGATTCAGGTGAGTTGGGCTCGGTAAGCAAGGAAAGATTCAATCGTTATTGCGATATTGTGAATGCTTTCAAGATGATTATGGGAACAACAGCCAGTTCGGAGAATGTGAACTTGAGGGAAATCTTGCCGAAATTGGTGGATGAGAAAGTGCCAGTCTCGGACACCATGAAAGATGACGAGATGATGGCGAGTGATGGTAGCTAGCGGGGGTATTAATATACCCCGCTTATACCCTTTGTTTATACTTTTATACCTTTTTATACCCCTCTTTATACCCCTGCTTTTTTATCTCAGAAAAAAACTTGTAAACGGCTTTTTTTTTGTTTATCTTTGCACCGCTTTTCAGAATGGAAGGTGGCAGGTTTCTGCAAAGAGCCTGCCTTTTACAACTAAAAAAAATATAGATTTATGACACAAAAATCATTAACCTTTGATGAATGCAAGCAGCTCAGCAGCCGCATCATCGCAATGAACCCTAACCGCAGAGCGAACATGGGACAGATTTCATCCCATCTCCTCGATTACTACACCGAACTCACCAAGCAGCCTTGGCTCGCACAGCTCGTTGGTCAGATCCGTGACCTCACCGCCCAGCAGAACCAGATGATGCAGGAGGAGATGAAGGCGGGAGAGACTTACCAGCAGCTCGACCGCAAGATTTCTGACCTCAAGAAGCAGCTGCCTTTCCGCTCACCTCACTACTTCCACTTCCTCGATGACCATCGCGCCCAGAAATTCATCGACCCAGAGGCTTTCACCTTCCAGACAACCGTAGACATTGATAATCCTGAGGAGGTTGAGCCAGCGGTGAAGAAAGCTCTACTGCTGAACGGAATGTTTGATGAGCCTACAGAGAAGCTCTTCAGAGAGAAAATCTTCTCAGCCGAAGACATTGAACTCTGGAAGGGAAAGGTGCTCCACATCGAGCGCTCAGCCCGCAACAAGGCCCACATCGACATCCGCATCCCGGTAGGAATGACCATCGCTGAGGCTCAGAGCGCCTTCTGCAAACTCATCCACGCCACCGAAGACCCTAGCTGCGTAACCCCGGAGCGCATCATCTTCATCACCGATGCGGCAAGCCAGATCTATACTGCCGACGACTGGTACAAGCGCCTGGATAAGGAAGCCGTGGCTGAATATCGTGAGGCTTACCGCAAGAGAGGACTGGATATTGACGGACGTCCGCTGGATGTAGATTCAGCCCGGTCAGGAGCATCTCAGAGCTCAGCCTCTCAGAATGCATCTTCTCAGAGCCAGGCATTTCAGAATGCATCTTCTGCTCCAACCGTAGATTTCGAACCCATCGAGAGCGAGGAGGAGAAGGCGAGACGGGCTGCCAATGCCGTGCAGTATGAGCAGACTTACGACGGCGTTCCTTACGAGGAGATTGTGAAGGCGCTGGTAGAGCTGATGGGCGGCGCTCCTGTCCACGGCAACCGCAACAACTTCATCTATCGTGAAGCCTGCCTGCTGAGATACATCTGTAATAGTGAGGCGGCTTGGATCAAGCAGGTAATAGAAACCTTTGGCGAAGACGAGGCGAAGGCGTTCGCCACCGTAGAGAATGCCTGCAAGGTGGCGCAGTCCTCGGAAATGCCCCAGCTCGTAAAGCAGGCGGTAGAGACTGCCCGCAAGAATCATCTCGCCAAGCAGGCCACCGAGAAGGCGGGAATCTACGCCGATGTTCCTCCTCAGTTGCCAGTCAAGCTGCCTAAGCTCATCAAGTTGCTCACCAGCAAGGTGCCAGCCGATTTCAAGCCAGCTGTGGCGATGGCGGTCTTCCCTGCGCTTGCCGCCCATCTTAAGGGCGTAACCTTCCGCTACACGGATAATCAGGTGCACGAGGCGGCGATGATGAATCTGCTCATTGCAGCCATGTCGTCAGGCAAATCGCTCGTCAACGGACCCATCGACTGCATCATCGAAGACCTGGTTCAGATGGATAAGGTGAACCGCCAGAAGGAGCAGGACTGGAAGGACGAGGTGAACACCATGGGCGACAACAAGAAGAAGCCTGTGCGCCCGGAAGACATCTGCATCCGCATCGTTTCGCCCGACCTTACCCGCGCTGCCTACATCCAGCGTCTCGACGATGTACAGAAGGCTGGCGATGCTTATCTCTACTGCAAGATGGACGAGGTAGACATGCTCAGGAAGTTTAACGACCCTAGCCAGCTGATTCGCCTCTGCTGGGACAATTCAGAGGACGGCCAGGAGCGAGTAGGAACCAAGAGCGTTACAGCCCGCGTAAAGACCCGCTTCAACTGGAATGCTTCGAGCACCATTGCCGTTACGCAGAAGTTCTTTTCGGTTCGTGAGGTGGCTGATGGAGCCGTGAGCCGCCTGTCGCTCGCCACCATCATCCGTCCCGATTTCGCTCCGCGTCCGGAGGTGGGCAGTTATGATGCGCAGTTCAAGTCGCAGCTTTCTCCTTACATCCAGCAGCTGAACGCAGCCAGCGGTTTCAAGGAGTGCCGTAAGGCTCGCCAGCTTATCGAGCGCCTGGAGAATGAGATTATGGAGATGGCTCAGCTGGCTTACAACAAGCCTTACGCCGAGTTTGCCAAGCGTGGTCTGGCGAATGGTTTCCGCCGCGCGATGGTGCTTTATCTGGCGAATGGCGAGAAGTGGGAGAAGGCGATAGAGGATTTCATCGTATGGAGTGTGAAGTATGATCTGTGGTGCAAGATGCGTTTCTTCGGCAATCAGATGCAGGAGGCGATAGATGCAGACAGCCGCTCTGTGTGTCATACTCCCGGTGTGAGCAATCTTCTTCTCTACGTTCATGACACCTTTGACAAGACTGAGATTCAGAACATCTGTCAGGTTCATGGCACCAAGACGAAGCTTGCCATCCTACTGTGCAACTGGAAGAAGCGTGGCTTCATCATGAAGAACGAGGACGGCACCTTCACCAAGACCGCCCGTTTCATCGCCAAGTACGGGCACTACGGAACGCCAGGAGTGGCTGCGTAGCGGTGATAAAGGAGTGGGCGTGGTGAAATGCCACGCCCCTCACGTTTTAGCAGCACGCCCTGAAAGGGCAGAAGCTCCTAGCCCAGGGCACCGCCCTGGGTAATAATGGCAGCACGCCTGTCGCCCTGAAAGGGCAAAAGCTTTAAAATAGCCCGTTTTTGTAACGAGAATGTAAATGTTCTTGACCTTAATCAAGAAAAAAGGGCTTTTTGAAACATTTCTCCTAAAATATTTGTGTGCGCACACAAAAAGTTGTACCTTTGCACCAGAAAAAGAAAAAAGGATAAAAGATTGATTCAGTAAGGATAACTTATGAAATCGATTCGAGACAAGTTTGAGGCCGGTTCGGAACCTGGTTCTGAGATTCGGTTGAAGACTTTGGAAAATCTCGAAGAGACTGATTAAGAGGTTAAAAGAAAGGAAAAAGATTATGGTCATGTTCGGGATAATGACAGTAGCAGTAGTAGCATTCGCAGTAGTTGCTTGCGCAGGTATGAACCTCGGAATGAACTGCGGCAAATAAGCTACGAAGCTAAGAGAGCATAGAAATCCTCCTCCGGGAGGTAAGAAATAAAGAGAGTTAAGATTTTGTTAGGTAAAACAACAAGATTGTATATTTAAGATAACAAATTTAAGAAAGGAAAAGATTATGTTAGTATTAGGAATGATTTTCGCAGTAGTTGTTGCATGTGTAGCTGAAGTTGGTGCTATTAGCAACAAGTTGGCTTAATCGGAGATTAGCCATGCGAAGGGCTCCAAAAGAGCCGAGATTAAAAAATGGCTGGCAGCAATGCACAGCTGAGTAAAAAACAGTAGGGAGCCAAGGGGGCTTCCGAAATCAGAGAGGAGAGTAAAAACTCCTTTTCATTTGAAATTCATACTGTCCCCTGAGAGTTTTCGTGCTAAATTCTGATTGGGGATTTCATATATAGATTGTTAAGAATTCGTTTTAGGTTTTATAGATTTTCATTTTAGGTTTTTAGGTTTAAGTTTTTAGGTTAATTGTTAGTTGTTTTTAAGAAAAAAGCAGTTTTTAATTCATTAAATTACGAAGGCAACAACGAGGGAAGTCGCATGACGCCCCAAGTTGTTGCCTTCTTTATTTTCTTATTACTTGAGCTATTTGTCTGAAAATCAACATTATCTGAAAATCAGCGTGGTGAGCCTGTCTTTATCAAACAACTCCTGAGCCACGGCCTGTATCTGTTCGGCAGTAATCTCATCCACCTGCTCGTAGAGTCGGTCTACATTCTTCTCCCAGCCATAGTGAAGGAAGCTCTTGCCGAAGTCGAGGGCAAAGTTTTCGCGGTTGTCGCAAGCCACGCCTACCTGTCCCTTTATCTGCTTCTTGGCGGCCTTGAGCTGCGCCTCGCTCAGCGGTTTCTGCATGAACTTATCCAGTTCCTTGCGAACCAGGCGGAGGCAGCGCTTCACGTCGTGCTCATCGCAGCCGAAATAAATGCTCCAAATGCCCGTATCGCCATAAGCCACCATTGTGCTCTCTACGGTGTAAACCAGTCCGTTGTGCTCGCGCAGGGCTAGGTTCAGCTTGGCGTTCATTCCCGGTCCGCCCAGCATATTGTTGAGCAGATAGAGCGGCATTCTGCGGCTGTCGCTCACATCGTAGGCGCGGGTTCCAATCATCACATGAGCCTGATGCGTATTCTTCTGCATCACAATCGTCTGCCCGGCAATCTCTTTCCCCACAGATGGATAATTTTCAGGTCCCACAGATTTCACAGATGACACAGATTTTTCTGTAGTAATAGAATTCTCATCCCCTGAAATCTGTGTAATCTGTGAAATCTGTGGGAGCTTTTCCTCAGCAAGCTTGCCCACTGAATTCGCTGCATTTTCAGCAACCTTGCCCGAATCATCATCTGCGAGCGCCTTCCTGATAAGCTTCACCAGCTTCTTGAAATCAATGTCTCCGTAAGCGAAGAATATCGCATTATCCGGCCGGTAAAGCTTTCTTGTAAAGCGCAGCGCATCTTCTGTCTTGAACGAGCGAACCTGCTCAGCTGTGCCCAGAATATTGTGGCCCAGCGGCGAACCCTTGAAGATGATATTTTCGAATTCATCATAAATCAGTTCGGCAGGAGAATCGTTGTAACTCTCTATCTCATCGCAGATTACCTCTACCTCCTTGTCGATTTCCGCTTGCGGATAAACCGAATGGAAAACGATGTCGGTGAGCAGATCTACGGCTCTTGCGATGTGCTCCTTGAGGATGGCGGAGTAATAAACCGTGCCTTCCTTGTTGGTGTAGGCGTTCAGGTCGCCTCCCACGCTCTCCAGACAGTTGAGAATGTGCCACGCCTTGCGGCGCTCTGTGCCCTTGAAAGTAACGTGCTCGCAGAAGTGGGCAAGTCCTTCTTCGCCCGGCTCCTCGTTTCGGGTGCCGGCGTTAATCTGGTAACCGCAATACACCACCTTGCTGTCTGAAGGCAGGTGGATGATGCGGAGTCCATTATCGAGTGTATAAGTATTGTATTTCATTTCAAGGTGCAAAGTTACACTGAAAATGTAATTTATCCCAAAAAATAGTCATTTATTTTGCATTATCGCCAAAAAGACTTATCTTTGCTCCCAAAAAATAAATATAGACATCAAAAAACAATGCGCAAAGTAATAGGAATAGGAGAAACCGTGCTTGACATCATCTTCAAGGGCGGCAAGCCGATAGAGGCAGTACCGGGTGGCTCATCATTCAATGCAGTCATCTCGTTGGGCCGTGCGGGCGTAAATGCTTCGTTTATCAGCGAGGCGGGCAACGACCGCATAGGAGAGTATGTGATTCAGTTTTTGAGAGATAATGGGGTGAATGCTGACAATGTGAGCATCTTCCCGGAATCGAAGTCGCCGCTCTCGCTGGCTTTCCTCGACGAGAACAACAATGCTGACTACATCTTCTACAAGGATCATCCTCACGACCAGCTGGAGTTTGCCACACCGGAAATCAATCCTGGCGACATCGTGCTCTTCGGTTCGTTCTTCGCTCTGAATCCTGTGGTCCGTCCTCAGGTTGCCGGCTTCCTGGAGTATGCGAAGGAGCACGGCGCCATTCTTTATTACGACATCAACTTCCGTGCTTCTCATCAGAACGAAATCATGAAGATTACACCTAATCTGATAGAGAACCTGGAAATGGCTGATTTCGTACGCGGAAGCCACGAGGACTTCGGAATCCTCTACAAGAAACCGGAGGCGGATAAGGTTTATAATGCCGAAATCAGTTTCTACTGCAAGAAGTTTATCTGCACCCAGGGTGCTGAGCCTGTAGAGGTTCGTGCCGAGAACGGCTTTGCCAAGAGTTATCCTTCGGAGAAGATGAAACCGGTGAGCACTATCGGAGCCGGCGATAATTTCAATGCCGGTTTCGTTTTCGGACTGATTAAGGATGGAATCACCCGCGAGGACATCGACCGCGGCTTATCTGAGGCGCAATGGGACAGTCTCCTTGTTTCGGCTCAAGAATTCTCCACCGAATGCTGCAAGGACATCTACAATTATGTTTCCAAGGAATTCGGAGAAAAAAAGAAGAAGGAATTATAAAAATATAAAAGATATGACAGAAATTACAAACAAAATTTATTACGTAGGCGTAAACGACCGCAATAAGCATCGTTTTGAGGGCCTCTGGCCTTTGCCTAACGGAGTGAGCTACAACTCTTATATCATTGACGATGAGAAGGTAGCGCTGGTAGATACTGTAGAGGTTGATTTCTTCACCCAGTTCCTCGAGAATATCCACGAGGTGATTGGCGACCGCGAAATCGATTATCTTATCATCAACCACATGGAACCTGACCACAGCGGCTCCATCGCCCTCATCAAGAAATATTACCCTAACATCAAGATTGTGGGCAACAAGAAGACCCTGGGAATGCTCGAAGGCTTCTACGGCGTAACAGATGATGTGGTAGAGGTGAAGAATGGCGAAACCCTTTCCTTGGGCAACCACGAGCTGAGTTTCGTTCTCATCCCTATGGTTCACTGGCCAGAGACCATGGTAACGCTCGATGCAAAGAACAAGGTGCTCTTCTCAGGTGATGCGTTCGGCTGCTTCGGTGCGCTGAACGGCGGAATCATCGATACGGAAATCAACTGCGAGACTTTCTGGCTGGAGATGGTTCGCTACTACTCAAACATTGTGGGTAAGTATGGAATCCCTGTTCAGAATGCCTTGAAGAAGTTGGCTGGCGTGGAGCTGGATTACATCTGCTCAACCCATGGTCCGGTTTGGCACGAGCATATTGAGAAGGTAATCGGCATGTATGATAAGATGTCGAAGTACGAGACGGAGCCGGGCCTCGTTATCTGCTACGGCACCATGTACGGCAACACCGAGCGTATGGCAGAAATCATCGCCCGTGCAGCAAGCAAGGCAGGCGTGAAGAACATCGTAATGTACAACATCTCGAAGACTCACCACAGCTACATCCTGCGCGACATCTTCCGTTACAAGGGTCTCATCGTGGGTGCTCCAACCTACAATGCCGGTCTTTATCACGAGATGGAGGTTCTCCTCTCCGAGCTTGCCAACAAGGACGTCAAGAACCACCTTCTTGGCTGGTATGGTTCTCATTGCTGGGCAAGCAAGGCTGTGGTTAAGATTCAGGAGTGGAACGAAACCAAGCTCCACTACGAGCCAGTGGGCGAGCCGGTGGATATGAAGCAGGCGATTACTCCAGAGGTAAAGGCGCAGTGCGAGGCTCTGGGTAAGGCGATGGCAGAGAAGCTGCTGGCAGAATAAAAGATTTCTTGTTAGAGATTATTATAAAAGAGCGGAATGGCAACTGGGGTTAACAGAGTTAACAGTTAACAGTTGTTTTTCCGCTCTTTCTTTTGTTTTTTAAGGAACTAATCGAAAACTATTCATTCTAAATGAAAGGTTTTAGGTGAAAATATTCATTCAAAATGAAAGATTTCTGAAAAATTATTCATTCAGAATGAAAGATTTTTGTTTTTCTCTTGCTACTTTCAGATATTTTTCTTATTTTTGCCCACGAATCATAAAATAGTAGAGCAATGAAAGAACTGTTGAAACAAATAATATTTGAGCAGCAGGACAACTGCAGGCATCTTATGCAGGATGCCATCCCTCGACACATAGAAGAGGAATGGCTTACCACCTCGGAAATCCTTATCATAACTGGTGTAAGACGATGTGGAAAGTCGGTGTTGCTGCAGCAACTGCGTGATAAGTTGGAGGAGAAAGATTTCTTCTTCAATTTTGACGATGAGCGTCTCGTAAACTTTAAGCTTGAAGATTTTGCAACCTTGCAGGAATGCTTCTTTGAGCTTTTCGGCGAGCAGCACACCTATTACTTTGATGAGATTCAAAACATTGCGGGTTGGGAAACCTTTGTGAGGCGCCTTTACAATGAAGGCAATAAGGTGGTGGTGACAGGCTCAAATGCCCGGATGCTGAGCAAGGAGATGGGCACTCATCTCACAGGGCGTTATATCTCTGTGGAGGTTTATCCTTTCTCTTTTGCCGAATACTTGCAGCTGGAGCATATTGAGCCTTCGCAGAAAGATTTCTATCTGATGGCGAGCCGTTCCAAACTGCTGGGTCATTTCCGTGATTTCTTGGAGAGGGGTGGTTTCCCGAAATATCTTCAGACGGGTTCCGTCAGTTACCTGTCCTCACTTTATGAGAGCATTATCTTCCGGGATGTGATGGCTCGCAATGGTCTTACAAACGACAAGGAAATTAAAGAACTTGCATTTTATCTTGCCAGCAATGCCACCAAGCGTGTTACCTATAACTCGCTGGGAAAGATAGTGGGCATTCGCCATCCCGAAACCATCAAGAACTATCTGGAATATATTCAGCAAACCTACATGATATTCCAGTTGTTGAAGTATGCTCCATCGGTAAAGACCCAGATGTTGAGCCCGAAGAAGGTGTATTTTATAGATAATGCCATCATCAGCAGGATGGGTTTCAATGTCACGGATAACAATGGTGTAAAACTGGAGAATGCCGTTTTTATCGAATTGCTGCGAAGGGGTTACGACTTGTTCTACCATGCCGACAAGAAAGAGTGCGACTTTGTGGTGAGAGAAGGTGTAAGGATTACCCAGGCTTACCAGGTTACGGTGAAGATGGATGATGAGAAGACTCGCAAGCGTGAGATAGAGGGCTTGCAAGAGGCGATGGAAATCTATGATTTGTCTGAGGGTTACATCATTACGCTGAATGAGAAAGAGGAACTCACCATGGATGGGAAGGCGGTGCATATAATTCCTGCTTGGGAATGGATGCTGAAGTAAAGGCTGGATTAAGAAGGCCGGCTTTGCCAAAAGAAAGGGCGGAAGAACAACTGGGGGTTAACAGAGTTAACAGTTGTTTTCCGCTCTTTCTTTGTTTTCGAGCATCTATTTTTCTTTCTTGTGTGCCCCCACATCTGTCTTTTTTGCTTTTCTCTCTAAAAAAGTTCCTGGAAAAGGAGTGGCATTTCAAATATTTTATATACCTTTGCACTCAGATACCCGTTCTGCTCACGCCGAGTTGATGCTTTCTTTCTCAAAAAGAGAGATTGTTGAGACGAGGACTTGGGAGGGTAGTGGTATCATGACATAATATTAAAGTGCGTTTACTATGCGCTTAGTTCTTGACGAACTGAAACCTGGCAGTTTCAAACTCATGTCAAAGACTATGCAACGGTAGATGCTCTCGGGATGTGTATATCCACATCTCTCTACTGATGTGGCACCCTACGCAAGTAGGGTGTCCAATTCGGTATAGGGATAAGTGTATCATATCGGCGTGGGCTTCGAAGTTGTTCGTTTCGACATGATGGGCTTGCCAGGGCCTCAGTTCGTGAAGCGAGCAATGGGCAAGTTCACGCTTTCTTTTTGTTGTGTTGTTAACAGATTGTTTCACATTAAAAAGTTAGAGGTATGGTACAACGAAAATTATTGTTTGATGTTGATGATGACAAAATTGCAGCGATAACTGCTTATGTCAGAAACAATGTCTCTTCGATTTCTTTCATGGGAAAGATGTCAGGAGTTAAAGTCAGAAGTGCCAAAATTGAGATAGGAACGGTAACCTTATTTCCTTCTGACAACCAGCATTGGAGTATAAAAGGGCATGCTCATTTAGAATATCAAAAAGGAGATGGCTATCTTACACAAATTTTTTTGTTTTCTAGTGATTGCCAATTAAGTAAAGGAGAAAATGGAGAGCCAATAGTTAGCAATCTTACAAGTATTCAAATAACAGATGTATTATAATAAAAAAATATTTTGATATGAGAAATTTTACTTTTAAAGGGCTGTTTTTGGCAGCAATGTTTATGGTATTAGGCAGCTTGGCAATTCAAGCAGCTGATGATGATGGCTTGATTACCAAGCAGATTATAGTCAAGTTAGAGAAGGCAGGTACTTTGCCGGATAGAATTGGAAGCACAAAGAGAAACAAGATTACTAACTTGAAGATTATAGGTGAGATAAATGGCACGGATTTGAGGGTAATACGTTATATGTCAGATCGTGATACAGGTGGAAAGCTTGCAATTTTGGATTTGTCTGAAGCAAAAATTGTGAGAGGAGGAGATTATTATTATTATGATTATGAAGAATTTTATACACATGATAATGAACTGGGTACTCATGCTTTTTACGGTTGTCGTGGTTTGACCAGCTTGACTCTTCCTTCTGGTTTAACTTCCATTGGCAGTTGGGCTTTTACTGGTTGTAGTGGTTTGACCAGCTTGTCCCTTCCTTCTGGTGTAACTTCCATTGGTGATGGAGCTTTCTTCGGTTTAAGTAGCTTAACCAGCTTGTCCCTTCCTTCTGGCTTAACTTCCATTGGTGATCAAGCTTTCCACGAATGCAGTGGTTTGACCAGTTTGTCTCTTCCTTCGGGTATTACTTCCATTGGTAATCAGGTCTTTTGTTACTGCAGTGGCTTGACCAGCTTGTCCCTTCCTTCTGGTTTAACTTCCATTGGTGATGGAGCTTTCTATGGTTGTAGTGGTTTAACTTCTATTTATGTATATGCAGAAAAAATGCCAAAGCTGGGAACCAACATGTTTGATGGCTGTGATGCAAAAAAATGTACTGTTTACGTTCCAAAAGGAACTTATGATGATTATTGGCTTTCTGAATTTGGTTATTTTGAGAACATCGTAGAGTTTGATCCAACAGGCATCAATAATGTAATCACCTCAAATGACACCAAGGAACTCTCTCGCTATTCCCTGAATGGTCAGCGATTGTCTGCTCCAATCAAGGGCTTGAACATCGTGAAGTATAGCGATGGTAGTGTAAAGAAAGTTGCTGTTCAATAGCTTCGGCTAAATTGTCAGATAAACATGGAGTTGGATAATAAATTTATACTTAAGCAGTTTGTGGCAATTGATGAGCTAAAGCCATCATACATAAGTAGTGCCATGGATGAGTTTTGTGAAGTCTATGCTAGAGCTGTTCTGAAACTGTTA
Source organism: Segatella copri (assembly GCA_052349145.1). Taxonomy (GTDB): domain Bacteria; phylum Bacteroidota; class Bacteroidia; order Bacteroidales; family Bacteroidaceae; genus Prevotella; species Prevotella copri_V. The sequence continues at coordinate 45,005 of DAWDQD010000005.1, forward strand.
TTTCTGTTGACTGAGGAAGAAAATATTTATGGCGTTCCTCATAGGGAATATTTTTTCAATCCAAAGAACAGGGCAGCTTTTGGGAGTTTAGAGCGTTCAAACATTGTTGGCATCTGTGCTATCAAACATTGTGGAGATGATGTGAAATTGGAAACATTTCCTTATAAAGGGCGGTCCTATAGATTTTCTGTCTATTACGGGAATTTCCTACAACCGGAAAGAAAATGGGTAACAGTAGAGGATATACCTTTAACGGATATAGTTTTGTGGGAGCAAATCTACAATTGTTTATGTCGAGAATATGAAGAGGTAATACATAAGCATTGACCACCTCCCATAAGGTAATATGTTTACGAGATTAGTCTGATAAAATATGTCGGACTATAGATGAATCTAAGATCCGCAGATGAATATTTTTAATAATTAAAAATTAAAATTATGATAGAAAAAATTCTTCTAGCATTAGTTTTAATGGTATGTGTCAGAGTACACATATTTATTAAGCATTAAAAACATTCTTTGCTATTTGCTACGGCAAATAAAAAAATTTTAGATATTGATGTGGTTTTCTGCATCTCATCGATTAGGCAACTATGGCAGTACTTGCCTTCTTAAAGATTTCTGCTATTGGGCACGAGCAATCGTGCCCTTTTTATGTTTCTAAAGAGTTAAATCGATGAAAAAGATTGGCGTTATCAAGTAAAAAGCGTATATTTGCGACCGAAAACAGTGTCTTGACACAAAAAAACGTCATAAAACTATGTATTTTGAACGTAAAGCATACTTGAAAGAACTCATCTCGGCAGAAGGCAATGGGATGATCAAGATTATCACCGGCATTCGTCGTTGTGGTAAGTCTTTCCTCTTGTTCAACATCTTTCGCAAGCATTTGCTTGAAAGAGGTGTTGCGGAAGATCATATCATACAAGTAAATCTTGAAGACCGCAGAAACAAGAAACTTCGTGACCCTGATGCTTTGCTGGAGCATATAGATGCTCAGATGGTTGACAAGGAGAAGTATTACATTCTCTTGGATGAGGTTCAGATGGTAAAGGAGTTTGAGGATGTGCTCAACTCTTATCTCCATGTGGAAAATGCCGAAGTGTATGTTACAGGTTCCAATGCCCGATTCTTATCGAAAGATGTGATAACTGAGTTTCGTGGTCGAGGTTGGGAAATCCGAATCCATCCGTTGAGTTTTTCTGAATATTATGAAGTGATAGGAGGAGAGGAGCGTCAAGCCCTGGAAACCTATTATCTTTATGGTGGATTGCCTGCTGTGGCGCAGATAGAAACTCCTGAAGCGAAACAGAATTATCTTCGTGAGATTTATGAGACGGTTTATCTGAAGGATGTTTTGGAGCGTAATCGGCTGAAGAATTCTGATGGAATGTGCGAATTAGTGCGCCTTCTGGCTTCTACGATTGGTTCCTGTACGAATGTGCAGAGAATTTCTAATACGTTCAAATCTGTTGGAGGAGTGGAAATTGGTACTAAAACTATTGGTAGGTATCTGGAGAACCTGCAGGATTCCTTCATCATTAGCGAGGCTTTGCGCTATGATGTGAAAGGACGCAAATATATTGGTACTGGTACCAAGTATTACTTCGAGGACATCGGTATCAGAAATGCCGTGGTAGATTTCCGACAGATAGAATTCACCCATATCATGGAGAACGTGGTTTATAACGAGTTGCGGAAGCAGGGTTATACTGTGGATGTGGGGTCAGTGGAGAGCTTCAGGCGGGATGAGAATGGCAAGCTGCAGCGTAGGAATCTTGAGATTGATTTCGTGGTGAACCGTCATGATGAACGCCTCTATATCCAGTCGGCTTATGCCTTGCCTGATAAGGAGAAGGAAGATCAGGAGCAGGCTTCTCTTTTGAATGTAAACGATGGCTTTCGCAAACTGATAATCGTAGGGGATAGGTATCGTTCGGGTTATAATGAAGAAGGCATTCTGATGATGAGCCTCTCCGATTTCCTTTTGGGGAAAGAAAATAAGGGATAGATGGTCTTGAAGAAATATCAAGGGCGGAAGAACAACTGGGGTTAACAGTTAACAGTTGTTTTTCCGCTCTTTCTCCTTAAATACACATTTTTGCCAGCTCTTCCAGGTTATCCGCTACTTCTATCACATCCCGCCAATCGCCACGAATCATCCTTTTCTCTGCCATATCGTCCAAAAGGGCGATGGTGGAGTTCCAGAAGCCTTTCATGTTGTAGAGAATCACCATCTTGTGATGGTAGCCGATGGTGTGGGCGGCGGCGATGGTGAAGATTTCATCCAGGGTGCCGATGCCGCCAGGAAGGGCTACGAAGATGTCGCTCTGGGCGAGCATCAGGTCCTTGCGGTCGCTGAGATTATCACACGGAATCTCGATGTCGAGGTCTGAGAAGGTTCTGCCGCCTCGCTCTACAAGCGTAGGAACCACACCGATGGTTCTGCCGCCATTCGCCTTCACTGCCTTGCCGATGCAATCCATCAGACCGGAGTTGCAGCCGCCGAAAACCAGGTCGTGGCCGTTCTCAGCCATCCACTTTCCCATCTCTTCTGTCATCGTGAAGAAGTCGGGGTCGATATTCTTATTTGCTGAACAAAAAACTGCTATTTTCATATTGCTTTATCTTCTATTTGATGGTGTTTTATCTGTTGTTATGAATGTTTTATCCGTTATTTATAAATGTTTTAGGCAAAGGTACGCAAAAATATCGAGATTATTGGGCTCTTTTTGAGGATAATTTCTTAATTTTGCAAACAATAACTAATCTTATAAACAAGACAAGAGAATGAAAAGGATTATCACATATAGTATCATCGCATTGTTGCAGGCATCGGTGGCGCTTGCTCAGACCTCTGTGTCGCTTGCAAAAACCTCTTCGAAGCCGAAGCTTCAGAAGCGGGAGAAGTATGAATGGCAGGGAGAGATTCCTACCTATGTAGAAACGCTGAAGAAGGAACTGACCTATCCGATGGCTTGGGGCAACAGTCCTATCAGGAACTTCAAGAAGTGGAAGAAGGTGGCAAGGGCGAAGGTTCTTGAATGCATGATGACGCCTCCGAAGGCGGCTGCGGCTTGGGATATGGAAGTATTGGGTGAGGAACGGAGAGACGGATATAAGGCGCAGAAAATCGCCTTTAATATCAACGCCTATTCCCGTATTACGGCTTATCTCCTGATTCCGGATGGCAAGGGACCATTCCCAACAGTCAATGCGCTTCATGATCATGGTGCTCATCTCTTTATCGGAAAGGAGAAGATGATTCGCCCTTTCTTTACTCCGGAAGAAAAAGATTCCCCTACGAAGCAAGCGCTCTGTCAGGAGATCTTGGATGATGCGGATGCGTGGGCAAGGCAGCTTTATGATAATCAGTACGTGGGCGATTATCTGGCGAAACATGGCTACGTAGTCTTTTCGGCAGATGCTCCGATGTGGGGAGAAAGAGGCCGGAAGGAGGGCGTGGATAGAAACAAATACGACCTGATAGCCGGCAACATGATGATGCTGGGTAGAGACCTCTCTGCCTTCATGACTTACGATGATATTTCCAGTACCGAGTTCCTGGCTTCGCTGCCGATGGTGGATGCGAAGCGTATCGGATGCGTGGGGTGTTCGATGGGAGCCTATCGCTCGTGGATGCTCTCGGCTTTATCGGATAGAATCAAGGCGGGTGCTTCTATCTGTTGGATGATTACTACGGACGCTCAGCTTACCCGGAGATTCGGAAGAAAGGAGAATGGCGGTTTTGCGAATTGCATTCCGGGTCTTCGCCAATATCTCGACTATCCTCACATCGCCTCCCTCGCCTGTCCGAAGCCGATGCTTTTCATCAATGGCACAAAAGATAAGCTCTTCCCGGTGCCTGGTGTAAAAGATGCTTTCGCCGAAATGCACAAGGTTTGGAAGAGTCAGGGAGCAGATAATCTGCTGGATACGGAGCTTTGGGAAATCCCTCATTCCTGCGGACTGAAGGCACAGGAGAAAATGCTGGAGTTTCTGGATAAGAATCTGAAATAGGAAGATAAATAAAGAGCGGAAGAACAGCTGGGGTTAACAGAGTTAACAGTTAACAGCTGATTTTCCGCTCTTTCTACGCTATAGTCTATTTTTATGTCTGTTGTGTGCCTTCACACAACAGAATCTTTATGTTGCTTGAAAAAAATAATCGGAAATAATACGACTTTCCGATTATTTTCATTACCTTTGCACACAGATACCCGTTCGCTCACGCCGAGTTGATGCTTTTCTTCCTTTTTAAAGGGGGAGATGGTTGAGACGAGGACTTGGGAGGGTTGGTGTATCATGACATAATATAAAGTGCGTTTACTACGCTTAGTTCTTGACGAGCTGAAACCTGGCAGTTTCAAAGTCATGTCAAAGACTATGTAACGGTAGATGCTCTCGGGAGAATAAATATAATATGTAAAGAATTCAAAAGGTAACTTATATGGAAATATTAGAGTATACAGATGTCCTGTCTCCTGTGCAGATTGAAGAGGTTAAGAAGCAAATCTCTTATTGCCAGATAGCCTTTGGTAAGTTTATTAATGGATATTCTTGTGTATATTTACGTGTCAATCAAGAAAAGTTAAAGGAAAGAGGAGAAGTGGGATTAACAGCTTCTTACGTAATAAACAAGAAAGGTGCTTTTTTGAACTTGAACCAAAGAAACGGCAATGCACATGAAGTGACTAGTTTTGATAAAATAGAGCCGATCGATATTAAAAGAATATTTACATTTTCATCGGAAAATGATAATGTGGAATTAGATGCTTTTTTCAATAATGTATTGGGATTTAAATTTGATTATACCGAATATGTTGTCTCTTCACATTTTGAACGTGAAAGAAAGGGGAGTTTGTACAAAATTTGCGAGAATTTTCAAATTGAAGAGATTTATTCTGGAATTTTGAATGGGGTAACAAATTTTTCTTTCAATAATAGGTATCTATTTTTTAAAAGTGAATTTGAAGATATTGTAAATCCTCATGATACGTATATGGAGTCTATTTCTGATTTTGATGATATGGTTTCTGATATGGATTATTATAGTACAAGACTTGATGAAGAAACAAAAAAAAAACGTATATGCTACGAAATATGGGATATTTGATTTAAAGGCAAAAGAGTATTTGATACATGCTGATGGAGAAAATTCTCTCACAAACTCATCAAACGGTTTTCTTAATATTCGAATAATACAAGATGAAATTTCTTTTTGTAATAAATTGGTTTCCTCACAGCTAACTTCTGAACCGTCTTTAGAGAAGGGTAAGGCCGGTAAAATATATACGAAGAAAGTTTGGGGGAGCTTTGCCCCGTTAGATAGGAAGTTCTATGATGTAAGGATGTTTGTTCCATTACCTTTTTATAGCAAAAAGGTAATCTATACGGCTAGTTATTTCAGTTTTTGTAGATTTAGAGAGTGTAATTTGTTTGGAAAAAACTATTATAGAGAAGATAAAACTGCAGCTTTCTCGTTGTTTTTCAATAAGCCAACACCATATGTCGTAGTGGATTTGCAAGAATATTCATCTGAATTTAGAACTCGAGTTAGTATTTTTGGATGTAATATTACATCTGGTATTTTCTATACGATTTCACAAGGAAAATATACGGGGATGAATATATTATGGATGTTGGAGAAACATCCAGAGAAAATCGTAGAATTGATAGAATCTGGTTATTTGTATCTTTTAAATTTTGAAAAATTTATACAAGATTTTTATGTAGACAACGAATATCAGAAAAAGATTCAAAAAGCATTAAGTCTAGCTGTAAGCTATAGAGTCATAGAAAATGTTACTGACGAATTAACACCTTTATTTGCATTTTATAATTATTTTAGTCCAGAGTTTCTTGAATGTTATAATAGTAATAAAAAGTTTGAGAATTTAGCCCTGTTTAATAGTTCTTTTATTATAGAATTGTTGCAAAAACATTCTTTGTATATAGAACCTCATGTTATTGAAGAGCTAAAACAAAAATATAATAGTGAGAAAAGACTTATAACGAGATTAAATAAAATAGAAAAAGAAAATAGTTTATCTACAGAATTCATATGTAGAAAATTGGAAAAAATGGAAGAATATAAAAAAGAATGCAGTTATGGTAATGAAGCAGATTTTTATGAGAATGATACGACGTGGTATGAAGGTGATCCAGATATGCAATGGAATATAGACTAAATATTTATACCTATGCAGAGAATTTGCTAAATGGGAGCGATATGTTTTAAGGATGTGATGCCAAATGTACTATTTATGTTCCAAAAGGAACTTATGATGATTATTGGCTTTCGGTATTTGACTATTTTGAGAATATCGAGGAATTTGATGCGACTGACATCGACAATGTAACCACCGCTTCCGATGCCAAGGAGGTCTCTCGTTATTCCGTGAATGGTCAGCGATTGTCTGCTCCAGCCAAGGGCTTGAACATCGTGAAGTATAGCGATGGTAGTGTGAAGAAAGTTGTTGTTCAATAAATGACAACAAGCATCTCTGTGATGCTATATGGGAGCACTGTGGCCTACTAGGTGCTCTGCCGCATAGATTCCGTAGGCAGGTGAAGACCTATTTTAAACTGACCCTAAAAAGCGAAGACAATGAAAATGTCAACGTGGATTAAGGTACTTTTGTTGGTGGCCTTAATGATGTTATTCAGTTTGAAGGCTTACTAACAGAAGCTTTCATTGGGGCACGAGTAATCGTGCCCCTTTTTCATTTCATCCTCAGTGCAAGCAAGTTTTAATCATTACCTTAACTGACCATAATTTAGATAAGCATCAATGATGCAGCAAACTTGCCACTTCATCTGGCAATATCACCTTGCAAGGCTGAGGACCAGGTAATGGCTTTTCTCTTAGGAAAAGGAGGTATATTACATTCTTTCCCTGGGCAAATGGGGCGAGAGCCACCTTTCTCTTCAGCTTTTCCAAGAGCCGGTCAGCATAATCAGGGGCTGTCCATTTACATTCTCCTACAAGTATTGTGTTCTTGTCAAAGAGGTCTTCTGCAACAACATCGAATTCAAGTTCCTCGTTGCCGACAGGGGTTCTCTTTCCTTCTTCAAAGATAGGAACCTTGCCCCACCAGCGTGAGGCTTCACCCCATGTGTGACCTTCTATGTTGCTACCGCTGACAGCCAACTGACACAGTCTTTCCCAAACCTCGGCAACATGACCATTGAAACCGTCATTGATGAATTTCTTTGCAATGTTGCCACGCCCCAAGGCAATCATAGACTTGTTTGGCTCGATGAATCTGTAATAGAAAGCCATGAATGGGTCATCTATCCGATAAAGAATCTTTTTTGTCTTCTGCGGATTTTCGCCAAATGGTACTTCCTTTCTGAGGAAAGCCATTTCAGTCAGAATTTTTATCGGTTTGGCAAGCTCTGCCGTAGTCTTGCCAAGAGCATCAGATATGCTGGAATACTTCTGCTTTCCACTACCCACCGCAAGCATGATTGACGAATAGGGTGCGATATCTGATACCTCATCCATAAACAGACGTGCAGGCTCGTCATAGAGATTTCCCATATCGTCTAATATCAGTTCTTGAATGGCTTCATCCAAAGATCCGAATCTTTCTCGTTGACTCCAGTACTGGGGCACACCTCCCCATATAGAGTACTCTTCCACAAGTTCCTTGGCTGAGGTGTTGATGATTTCTTGCCACCAAGGCAGCTTGACAGGACGCAGGATGAAAATACGGTCGGCTCTGCCATAAAGAGGTTCTGAACCTTGTAAGAGTCCGTGCATCATTCTCTGTGAAGAGCCGCAGATGATGATGTTGCAGCGCAATTCATTTACTCCGGTAATACGCCTATCGAGGATTCGTTGTAGAGTAGAAGGTAAGGCAGAATCTTTCTGAACTAGATATGGGAACTCGTCCAAGACAAGTGTTGCGTTTTCTTTGCAACGGTAGTTGAAAGCCATGATGATGTCTTCCCAAGAAGAATACACAGGGCTGTCGAAGCCCGGATATTCCGTGCCTATGGTGCGTGCCAACAGACTTAGCTGGGTAGTTTTCTCGCTTAGGTTGGCTTCAAAGTAAATGTCTCCATCTTTCAACACTCTTCTGATGAGAGTTGATTTTCCAAGTCTCCTTCGTCCGTATATCACGATGAAGTTTGACGCTTTAGACTCCAAAGCTGTCTGTAAAACAGCTTGTTCCCTGATTCTATCTACGAATTTCATAATTAGTGATTTTAGAATTACTAACTGCGAAATTACTAAAAAATAATGATGGATATGTACTTTATTACATATTTATATGGAAAATTACGTATATTTAATAATTGCTGCAAGCTGATAGCTCTTTAATATCGTTTGAAGACAGCAAAAGAATGTCTGTCAACATTTATAATAAAAAAGAGCGGAAGAACAGCTGGGGTTAACAGAGTTAACAGTTAACAGCTGATTTTCCGCTCTTTCTTCTCTAAAACTTCTTTTAAATATCAAAAGTCTACTACGCTAACGCCTTAAAAAATGGAGTTAGCGTAGTGAACTTTTTGGGTATGCTGAATACATCTTTACCACAACTCCTTAGGAGATAGGTCTTTATCCTTTCTGCCCATCAAGTAGTAATCGGCAAGGAACTGGAGGTTTGCCTGCGTAATCTTCAAGCCTTCTTCCTTTACATACTGGCTCGTAAAGATGTTTGCGTCAGGAATCAGGTTGTTTTCTATCAGTTTGCAGACAATTTCGTAAGGGAATGGGAGACCATTGCCGCTGATAATGCCAAAGCTGTCGGTCTCTGCACGCTCCTGTACATAGTATGGGTTCTCAGGCGATGCGATGCAATGAGCCAGACCGAAACTGATGTTGATGCCTGTGTATGGACTTCCGCTTAAGATGATGCCTTTCTCGTATTTCTGAGGGAATCGGATGTCCTTTGGCAACTCGAATTCAATCTCCTTGAGGAATTCCTTCAGCGTCTTCACATCTTCCAGGAAGATGAACTTGTCTTCGTATCCCTTCGCCTTGAGCAGATTGTAGTCGTGAATCGCCTTCTCATGATCCACCTTTTCATATTGCTCAGTAGCCTTCTTTCTGAACTCCTCATCCTCCCAGAGCTTGTGGGTAGGCATGTTCCTGCAAATCTTGCAGAGCCATTCGTAAGAAGTGAGCGCCAGGAGATTGTTTCTGCCGACGATGGTCATTTCCATCTGCACAGAATAAGCGAGCGGTTCGGTGAGACCCTGAGGCGAGTTTGCCATCTGCTGGAGGGTAAACTGCAGGCGCTTCTGGTTGCCTACGTTGAAATAGCAACCATAATGGAACCACGCCAGGGTGTCGCGACGGTGAATCTCATCCAACTCCTTGTTCTTCTCGATGTCCTCTTCGGTCGTTTCAGCGTTGCCCTCTATCTCAGGCATTTCGCTGAGATAAGTCAGAAGACGCTCGTTTTCCGGAGCCGTTTCATACTCTCTGTCGAGAATGTTGTAGGCAAGTTTGGCAGCCAGTTCCAGGGTTCCGAAGAGGAAAGGAACGGCTTCCTGTACGAAACTGCTCTGCTGGTAATGGTGCCAGAGCAGGAACTTGACATCAGCGATGTTGATTTCCTCAGGGTCGTAAGCCGGGTCATCTTCGTTGAGCGTACTCTTGATGAATTCGCTTTCTTTCTCATAGAAAGGAATGTAGGTGCCGTAGCGCTGCTTGCATTCTTCCGTGAAAGTCTTCCAGATGCCTGTGCCCGAAATCACATCTTCGAAATAACCGGCAATGCTGAGTGCCAGCTGCTTGGCTTCATCCATATTCTTGAAGTTATGGGTGTAGCACGCCTCGTCAAGAGCGTGGTATATTTCGTTGGCGAGTTCTGTATAATACAGATCTGTTTCGTCTGCTTTTTCGTATGGATGCAAAGCAATCCATTCTTGGGTGAAAATAACTTTTTTCATATATTTCAAGTTTTCTTGGTTATCTGTTTGTTGTAACTTTCATGCAAAGGTAATAAAATATTGCAGAAATCTGCAAGAAACTCACATTTTTTTCGTATCTTTGCACCCGAATTTAGGCAATCTTAATAAATGCGTGGGATTGCCGCAAGCGTTTCGGAAGGATTTTGCACCCTAATTCATGGCTGGGAGGGTGAATTCGGCCTTCCATTTTGATTATAATGAATTAAGGTTAAAAAGATTTGAAGACATTTGAAGAATTAGGCGTGAGCGAGGAGATTCGCCGTGCCATCGAAGAGCTTGGATTTGAGAATCCAATGCCAGTTCAGGAAGAAGTAATCCCATATTTGCTTGGTAATAAGAACGACGTGATTGCGTTGGCGCAGACCGGTACGGGTAAGACTGCATCTTACGGTATTCCGGTTATCCAGAAAACTGATGCCAAAAGCAAGCAGACACAGGCTATCATCCTCAGTCCTACACGTGAGCTCTGCCTCCAGATAGCAGACGATTTGAACAGTTTTGCCAAGTACATCGACGGTTTGCATATTGCCGCAGTTTATGGCGGTACCGACATCGGAAGCCAGATTCGCACCCTGAAGCATGGTGTGCAGATTATCGTGGCTACCCCTGGTCGTCTGCTCGATTTGATTAATCGTGGCGTGGCTCAGTTGGAGAACGTGAACAACGTGGTGCTTGATGAGGCTGACGAGATGCTGAACATGGGCTTCTCTGAGAGCATCAATGCCATCTTCGAGAACGTTCCGGAGGATAGAAACACCCTGCTCTTCTCGGCTACCATGAGCAAGGACATCGAGAAGATTGCCCTCAACTACCTGCACGACCACAAGGAAATCGTAGTGGGTTCGCGCAACGAGGGTGCTGAGCATGTAAACCACATCTACTATCTGGTAAATGCCAAGGACAAGTATCTCGCCCTGAAGCGCGTGGTGGATTTCTATCCACGCATCTTTGCAATTATCTTCTGCCGTACCAAGCTGGAGACTCAGGATATTGCAGATAAGCTGATTAAGGACGGCTATAATGCAGAGGCACTGCACGGCGACTTGAGTCAGCAGCAGCGTGACCTCACCATGCAGAAGTTCCGCAACCATACCGTTCAGTTCCTGGTGGCTACCGATGTGGCTGCCCGTGGTCTGGACGTAGATGATCTGACTCACGTTATCAACTATGGTTTGCCTGATGATGTGGCAAGTTACACCCACCGAAGCGGTCGTACCGGTCGTGCCGGAAAGAAGGGAACATCCATCTCTATCATCCATACCAGAGAGAAGTTCAAGGTTCGCCAGATAGAGAAGCAGATTGGCAAGGACTTCGTGGATGGCGTATTGCCAACCCCAGAGGAAATCTGCAAGAAACAGCTCTTCAAGACCATGGACGACATTATGAAGACCGATGTGGATGAGAATCAGATTGAACCATACATGGCTGAAATCAACCGCCAGTTTGAGTACATCGACAAGGAGGACATCATCAAGAAGATGGTGACCATCACCTTCGGTAAGTTCCTCGATTACTATAAGAATGCTCCTGAGATTATCAAGCCTGAGACCGGCAAGGGTTCCCGTGGCGGCGAAGGTCGTGGAAGTCGTGGCGAAGGCCGTGGCAAGGTTTCCAATGGTCGCAGAAAGCATGAGACTGAGGTTGGTTTCAAGAGACTGTTCATCAACCTGGGTAAGGCAGATGGTTTCTATCCGGGCGAAATCATGCAGTATCTGAACAAGCACGTGAAGGGTCGCCAGGAGGTGGGTCACATCGACCTGCTGAGTAAGTTTGCCTACATCGAGGTGCCTGAGGAGGATGCGAAGCGCGTGATGAAGGCTTTGAACGGTACAGAGTACAAGGGCAGAACCGTGAGATGTAACGATGCTGATGAGGAAGGTCATGGCAGAGCAGCCCGCGGAGGACGCAGTTCTGAGGGCAGAGGCGGTCGTGGTTCAGAAAGAGGCGGACGCAGCCGCAGAGGTTCTTCTGATGATGCAAGAGACTCTCGAGATGCTCGTGGAAAGGGAGGACGTGGAAGCCGTGGCGGCAGAAAGTCTCGCCCTCAGGAGGATACAGGCGATTGGCGCCAGTTCTTCCAGAACAACGACAACGTGAAGTTCAAGGGTGAGGAGCCAAACTTCGAGGAAGAAGGTTGGGCTCGTCGCAGACCTAAGAAGAAGTAAAGCATTGCATGATGAAGTAAAGTAATTCATGTGGCTATAGTTATCATAGTAAAGAGCATTCTTTCTTGTAAATCAAGGAGGGGGTGCTCTTTCCGTTATGATTCTTGTGGGAAACATCAAAGTTACTATGCTTTTATGAATAATCTTCGATATTTAGACTTTTTCTTTTGATGTTTTTTGTGTATGTTGTTGATTACCAGCTTGGTTGCTGTAGATGAAATTTTCTTATATTTAGACCTGGTTTTTACTTCTATCTAAAAATAAAATTGTATTTTTGCAGATTAAATAACTATTGATATATGAGAAAAGTAACTTTATACATGATCTTGGCTTTTATGGTAGCACCAATCTTTGTTTCCTGCTACCAAAGTCATAAGAAAGAGTTGGGCGTGGCTTATGCACTAGCTGAGACTGAACCGGATAGTGCCTTGGCGTTTTTGAACCATATAGAGCAGAGAAAACTTTCTGAAGAGGATATGGCGAAGTATGCCCTCATTTATTATATGGCACAGGATAAGTCTGGTTTGAATGTGGATAACGATTCCTTGATTCGCATAGCATATGATTGGTATGAGGAACACCAAAACGATTCGCTCTATGCTACAGCCTTGTATTATATGGGAGAATACTATAGGCTTGTTGATAGTATAGTACTAGCGAAGGCTTGTTTGGAAAAATCCTATAATTTAGCAAAAAAGAAAGATGATGATTATTTGATTTCGCTTTCATTAGATAAGTTAGTGAGAGTAGAGGGAGAATTGAATCCACATAAAGCTATGAAACTTGCAAGAAACTTAGTCGAATTCTATGATAAGCGACCTCAATTACCTCTTAAGAATAAAGTGTATGCTAGACTTCGTTTAAGTACAAGCCTCTTAGATATCGATAGTTTACACTCTGCATTAGATGAAAATTTGCTAGCTCTCAATGATGCAAAAGCGTTGAAAAACAAAGAGGTTATGTCTGATGTTTGTCAAGATTTGGCTTTTGTTTATGGTGAACTTGGTAAAAAAGATAGTAGTTTGTATTATGCAAAAATCGCAAGTAGTCAAAGAAACCCAGAAGATGTTACTTGTCAATTAGAATTGGCTTTTGCCTTTTACGATGTTGATTCTCTAAATGAAATGTTTGCAATTTTAAATAACCTTAGTCCAAAATCAAGGGAAGACAAGAATAGTATCCTTTATCTAAAAACTTTGGGGGCAATAAAAAATAAAAATATAAATTTAGCCATATGCTATACCGATTCTGCAAGTGATAATTACGAAAATGCATATCGCAAAGCTGTACAAGGGAAATACAACTATTATGCCTCTTATATAAATAACGTAAAGGAAAAAGCAGAACTAAAAGGTAAGGCGAAAATGCAAAGATGGGTGTTACTGCTATCTCTTCTATTACTTATTTCTTTACTTATATTTATTGTGTACGCTTATTTCACATACAAAAAGCGGATTGCCCTTAAAATACAGCAAGAGAAAGAGCTTGCTGCGACGAAGTTGATTCATGAACAAGAGTTGCATGAACAGGAAATGCTGATGACAGACAAATTACATAAGGAAGAGATTGCTCATAAAGAAGCTCAACTGGTAACCATGCGTGGTTATTTGCTAAAGAAAATAGAAATTGTGGAGAAATTGAATTCTATCGGAGAAAAAGGAATTAAACATTTAGTCTTGTCAGAGGATGACTGGGTGGAATTAGAGATGTTTTTGGAGGGTGTAGAGGATTTGTTTGTAACAAGGTTGAAAAAACAACATTCAAATTTGACTCAAAACGACATTAGGCTTATGATGTTGCTACGCCTGAAGTTGCCTCAGAAGTCTTTGGCTTCAATTTATTGCATTAGCGAGAAAGCCATCAAGCAAAAATTGTTCTTATATAAGGAGCGAGTAGGCATCAAAAATGAGCATATTTCATTGCGAAAATACATTGAAACATTTTGAAAAATCCATTCGAAAAGTATTTTTAGACCTTGTTAAAACTGGGGGGTGAATAAAACCTATTGTATATAAAGTTGTTGTACGATTTTTGCCACGTTTAATAAATAGACCCCAAAAGTTTGTGTTATAGCCAAAAGATAGCTAATTTTGCAACCGAAATTTTAATTCATTAAAAGAGAGTCGTTATGAGAAAGATGATTATGGTAATAGGTTTGTCACTGCTTTTGGTTGTTCCAACTCATATGGATGCCAAAGAAGTCTACTTCCGTCATGGAAGTAAGGATAGTGGAAAAGCACGTACTGTACTTCCACAAGTAACTGGTGATTTAGAAGCAGAAGAGTTAACTCTAGATATCTATAGATATGCTGGGATTGCTCAAATCTGCATATCTGACGATAATGGTAATATGGTACAAACATATTCTGAAGTAATCCAAGGCAAGAATACTATGCATTTGCTGTTTGGTGATTTGTCTAGAGGTCTGTATACAATTGTGGTGACTCTAGGTAGTAATATCTATATAGGAATAGTAGACATAATTTAGTCAATCTTTTGGAAACATTATTATAAGGATAACTAAAATTATCACGCTTATGAAAAAGTATTTGAGTGTTTTGATGTTGGTAAGTGCTATCGTTTTGTCAGCTTGTTCAACAAACGATAGTTTTGATTCTATCTTAGCAAAAAGTAATCAAAGTGAGATAGGGCAAGATTATGCTGTTGGTACAGGTTCTGGTTGTATTGTTCCTTTAGACTCGACGTGCGTGAGAAAGAAAGTACAAACAAGAGCCTATAATGACAACGATGTTAGTGAAGAACTTAGCCAATTGGACGAGGTTCCTATATACTTACAAGTTGCAGGAAATACATCAAACCTACAATTTCTTAGTGCCTCTAGCCAAGGTAAAGAGCTTTCACTTGCAGCATTTAATGAAGAAGATGAAGGTCTACAGTTTTATCTGAAGATATTGCCTGCTACAGCTGGTATCCCATACTTAATTTATTCCACGAAAACAAAGACCCCAATAAGTATTGGAGCATATTCTAATGCTCCAGATGTAAAGGTTGTGTATGCAATGAAGGAAAGTACAACATCTTTGTTTGGAGCGTCATGGGATATAAAAAAAGCGGATTATTCAACAGATGCATATATCTTGGAAAGTCAAGATTATCCTCGACAAGGTAGTAGTGGTAATTGGTATGACATATATTATAGCGTAATAACTGCTAATGGAGCGAAATTATCATTGGAAAAATATTCCAAAATGGCAAGACAAGAATTTAGAATAATTCCTGTTGAGAAGTTTAATGTGGAGAGTGTGGAGTTTGATACAGATGCGGGTGTTTTAAATAAAGTTCCTAATGTGCTATATTCTGAGAAATATACAAATAAGGGTCCGATAGCTCAAACTTATTCTTTCAAGGTGCAAGAGTCATATAGCAAATCTTCCAGTTTTAATAAGAAAACCTCTTATAATGTTTCTGTTTCAACGGAGATAAAGACTAGGGTTCCTTTTATTGCAGAAGGTAAAATTACGACCTCTGTCTCCGGAGGGCAAGAGTTTACATATGGAAAAACTGAGGCAAAGACAGTTACAATAAGTAGGGAATATCCTGTGAGTGTTCCTGCAAATTATACTGCTCAATTGTCTGTTGTATTCTATAAATATAATATGGATGTCGATTATGTTGCAACTTGTGTTGGTGTTACTTCTGGCAGACGAATAAAGATTAAAGGAAAATGGAGCGGTGTAGATGCTCAGTTTGTAGATGCTGTTCTAAATCTTACACCTATAGATTCTTCTACAGCTTCTAGTCGAAAGATAATAATCACAAAGCAAATGTTAGATTCAGGTAAGATAATTAAGGTAGAATGAAAAAATACTGTTTTGTAGCATTTAATTTGTTGGCTTCTTGTACAGTGATTCCTACAAGTTCGCATTTTGCTGATGGACAGTTGACTTTGAACCTAGACAAACAGACAGTAATAGAACGATATGGAAATCCTTTCTCGATGGATATTTCTATTGATACGGATTCTGTATTAAAAGAACATTTGTATTACAAAGAAGCAGTAAGAGTTAAGAATTGTCCTTTTATTGTTACGACAAAGTTGGATTTCCATAATGGTAAGTTGTATAAAATGTACCAATTTGATAAAATGGTAGGAAATGTCGCATTAGAGGCTGATTCTGTAAAAGTAGAACATTAAATAAAATAATTATGGACAAAATGAAAAAGTTTGTAGACTCTTTGGATTTAGAAGAGTTGTCTTCTCGTGAAGAATTTGTAGAAATGTTGGCAGCAGATAATAAGGAACTGGATAAAGACCAAGAAGGTCTTTGGATTGTTGGTTGGAATGTTGCCTAAGACTTTAAACAGCGTGTTGTCAAGGGCAACACGCTGTTGCTAGAAATTTGGTGTTATGGATTATAGAAAAATATTGCAAGAAAGGCTTAATCAAGAAATTGAGAATCTGTCAATAAGTATAGAAACAAAGAATAGTTTGCAAAATGCAATTTGGGGTTCTTTGTCGTTTTATACTTGTTTGCCGATTGATATTTTGAATAGTGTCCCCGATTCAAAGAAATATTTAGACCAAGTGATAGAACTGTCAGTTAGTTCTAGTTTTTATTTGGTCTCTTTAATCATGGTCGATAAACTGATAGATAACCAAGAAAAGGTAAATGGGGCTATTGTGGAATATTTGTTCTTTGTAAAAGAGGAGGCTATCAAAAAGTTACAAAATCTGTTTTTTAATAACACCTTATTTTGGAAAACATTTCAGTCTTTGAAGTGTTTGGTGTTCTCGGCTTCACAATGTAGATGCAAAGATTTTGAAGGGGATAATGAAAAATTGTTAACAATTCTGCTAAATAAAAGTGCCCTTGTAAAACTATACGTTGTATCTATGAAACTAATTGTGCAAGAACAGATTGACTGGGACAATATATTAGAGTCTTTAAAGTCTTTCCATATTGCTTTTCAATTGCTTGATGACTATGAAGATTTGAAGGAAGATATTCGTTCTGGTCAGCTAAACTATTATTTGGCTCAAGAAAAAAATGTAGATTCTGAATCTGAAGAAGTTGAAGTGCAACTTAAAAAGTTAATGGCTACTGAAATTGTTGAAAATGGGCTAATGATAGCAAGAAAAAATGCCTGTCTCGCATACAAGGCTTTTGGGAAAATGAGCATGAAACATAGCCAGCAGGTTTCAAGTGTGTTGGTCAAAGAGATTGATTTTGTGTTGACAGATATACATCTGTTAAAAATAAAGGCTGAAGCAAAGGCAAAATTGAGTAATGTTTTGGTAAAGAACAATCAGCTGAATATTGCATTGTTAAGAAGTAAAGCCTTTATCTATAATAATCAAGAGATAGATGGCTCTTGGAAAGACTTTTTGACTTTGGCAGGTGATGGTCATAATTGGATAACAGCATTTGTTATATCCATGTTTGCTGAATTTGAAGACAATAAAAAAGATTTGAAAAAAGCAATGGCATGGTTAGGTGAAAATGGTGGCAAATACAATCAAAATGTGTTTAACGATGCTGATTCCATGAATTTTTACCTTATAGCTAAGTATATGATGGGAGAAGCAATTGAAAAAGAGGATGTTATTCAATGGAAAACCTTCTTGCATGATTCTGGTGGATTTTCGACCTACGTAGGAGATTCTATAAAAGAAGTTATAAATATGTCTGTAAGAGAAAGCGTGAAAGGATGGACTACGGAGCAGGCTTGTGTATCTGCTGTTGCTTGTTGGGCTGCTAGTGTTATTGGAAATCAAGAAATTTTTAAAAAGGGAGTTAAATTCTTGGAAATGAATGTAGAGGAGGACGGTCATTTAACATCTTATTGGTGGTCAGAAGATTATTATGCAACATCTTTCGCTATAATGTGTGGATTTAAAGGAAAAACTTTAAATTTTTTACTTGGTGCTCAGCAGCCATCAGGTTATTGGACTAATTTGGGAAAACCTTCAGTTTTTTATACAGCTTTGGCTTTAAAAGCTCTTGAGCATGTGTACATTAATGAAAAAGGAAGCGTATTGAGAGGAATTATTACTAAGGGAGTTAGATGGATTTTGAGCCAGCAATATGAAGACGGAAGCTGGAACTCTGAATATATATTGAGAATTCCTAAACCATCAGTAAGGCATCCATGTAAAAATGAGGTTTATAAAAAAACATCATTTGGATTTGGAATAATAACGGATGATTACAAGAGAGTTTTTACGACAGCTTTAGTTTATAATATTTTGAGAGTTTATAAAGAGTATGTGCAATAGTATTTCTTTTACAAAATTTAATAAAAATCATTCTGTGTTGCATGTGAACAATAGAATGCATTTCCTTATGGATGATAGTAAACGCCAGTTTTTGGAGCAAGAAATCTCTTTGGGTCTAAAGATAGATGACTTGTGCCATGAACTAGAGAAGCGAGGGGGAAGCAAAAATGAGGGAACCTTTGGGCTGCAGAATTTCCAACTAAAGGTAGAGATAATATCAGGACGTGTAATGAATAAGATCGTTTTGCCATTTCGTTTTTTGTTTAATAAGATAATAATGAGTTTAATTATAGCGTTGACTTTTGGAATATGTGCTTATGGAATGCGTCAAGACTATGACTTGTATATAAATGATAAGGTGCCATTGTTAGTGGCGTCGATTGTTTTTATCGTAATGTGTATATTTCATGAGATTGGACATTCTAGTGCATGTAAATACTATAAGGTTCCAGTCAATGGTGTTGGTTTTGGTGTTGCAGCATATAGACCAGTTATGTTTGCTGATGTAACAGGCGCTTGGTATTTAAGGTTGAACCAAAGGTTGGTTGTAAATGTAGGTGGTGTCTATTTCCAGTTGATATACACCTCAGTTTTTTTCCTTTGGGGTATATTGACACAGAATCCATGTCTATATAATCTTGGGAGTTTGCTTTTGTTTTCTGTCTGTTATCAGTTTATACCATTCTTTCGAACAGATGGGTATTGGATTTTGGCAGATTTTTTGAATGAGCCAAACTTGTATAATAAATCGTGTGATATGGTAAAGGACAAGATATTCTGTAAAAAGAAACTTGGTAGTAGTGAAAAAAGGTGCTTAGCTTATTTCTTTATTACTGAGGGATTTGTTGTTGTTACATTAATATTGTATATGTTTTCTAATTTTACTTTTTTGTTGTCAATGCCTCATTATGCAATGGACTTTGTGCAAAAAATGAAAGATGGTGATTTCAACATATTCTTAAATCTGCAACTGAAGGATGTGTGGAATATTCTGTTCTTCTATATAATATGTAAAAAGTTGTTTTGCATCGTAAATGTATATTTAATTAAGTGTTATACTAAAGGGGTAGTGTAACGTAGATAAAAAATAACCCCAGTGAAATAAGCAATGAGACAAAGTGAAGTAAAAAAGCTTGTAGACTCTTTGGATTTAGAAGAGTTGTCAAGTCGTGAGGAACTTGTTGAGATGGTTTCTGCACAAGAGTTTGACAAAAACCAAGATGTGACGCTTCTTGCTTGGAACATCCCAATTTAATTTAAATGTAGAACTAGATGAGTGGGCAAGGTTTTGCCCACTCTTTAAAACTTGGAACATGAAGAGATTTTTATTTATTCTAATTGTTTGTGAACAGATGGCTTTAGCATGTGTTGCTGCAAACAGAACCATTAAAGGCCATATTGTGGATGAATCTGGTCGGAATGTAGAGTTTGCAAGTATACATGCGGATAGTATTTATGCCGTGTCTGATAAGGATGGAAACTTTTCATTAGTGGTACCTGATGGTATGAAAAAAGAAATAGTTATTAGTCACATCAGTTATCAAATGTGTAGAATTCCTTTTGGTGTTTATAGTAAGAATAATGAATTAAACATTACACTAAAGGAAAAGATTAGTAACTTGTGTGATATAACAATTGTATCTGGAAAAAAGCAGAAAAGTATTGTTGATAGGGGTGTGCGCGCACCTGGTGATGTAGCTTTTCATAATGTTCAAAATACTCAATACGAAACAGGACCATTGTTTTCAGTAAACAAAGATTGGTTTGTGAAAAATGTCAAGTTGCGTGTGCAGAAATGCTCTTTTGTATATTGTACAATTCGTTTAATTGTCTATGAAATTATAGGCACGCAATTTGTCCCGATTCAGCATCGACCAATCTACATACAAGTGTCTAAAATCTCTGATAAAAAAGATTTTTTTGCATTGGTAGAAGAACCTTTAAAACTGAAACATAATCATAAATATTATATTGGTGTAGCTGTTATGGCAAGTAGTGGAAATGGTGAAATACATTTCCCAGCTTATTTTAAGAAGGGATGTGTGAGAAATCTGTGTACAGATAGAAAAAAGAATTTCCCTGTAACATTGGGAGTTTCTGTTTATGGAATGCCGGCAAGACACCATTTAGCCAAATAACATGGGTAGTCATAAAAATAATTGTACTTGCATTTATTGTGCCTTTTTCTTCGTAATTTATATTTTGCGGTAAAAATATAGCAATTTCTTTGGTAAATTGCGGTGTTTTTACCGCAATTTTTGTATATTTGCAGCCGTAAACATCAAATAAGGCAAGAAATATGGAATTATTGAAGCAACTTTCAGACAATCTTATCAAGCGTACCGATACTCGATACCTACGATATATGTATCATCAGATTCCTTGGTCGAATCGGATGACGGCTCTTGTCGGACCTCGTGGAGTCGGCAAGACAACACTTCTTTTGCAGTATATCAAATTGAATCTTCAGATGAAAGACACACTCTACGTGAGTGCGGAATCCATCTATTTCGCTAATCATACTCTCTTTGAAACAGCAATGAAGTTTAGCCAACTTGGAGGCAAGCATCTTTTTATCGATGAAATACATAAATATAAGGGATGGGCTACAGAACTTAAAATGATATACGATAATCTGCCAACTCTGCAAGTGGTATTTACCGGTTCTTCTGTGCTTGATATTTATAAAGGTACAGCAGATTTAAGTCGACGAGTACTGGTCTTTACGATGCAAGGTTTGTCTTTTCGCGAATACATCGGTATGGAAAAGGGCCTAGATATTCCTGTTTCTACATTGGAACAAATCGTAAACAATGAAGTTGTGTTGCCTGAGGAGATTGAGCATCCGTTGGCATTGTTTAATGAATATTTGCGCAAGGGCTACTATCCTTTTTCTAAGGATGAGGGCTATCGGATGCGACTGAATCAAGTAGTGAGTATGACTTTGGAGACGGATATTCCACAATATGCCAATTATACGGTGATGGTGTCCAGAAAATTGAAGGAACTGATGCAGGTAATAGCTGATAGTGTGCCTTTCAAGCCAAACATGAGTACCATTGCTACAACTATCAAGGTGGATCGCAATAATCTGCCCGATTACTTCGAACTGATGGAGCGTGCAGGTTTGATAGCCCAACTTCATGAGTCTACAGGAGGAGTGCGTGGTTTGGGCAAGGTAGAAAAGGTGTATCTTGATAATACCAACCTCTCCTTTGCTCTCTCTTCTTCGGTACCTGATATTGGCAATCAACGAGAGACTTTCTTTTTTAATCAGATGCGTGTGAATCATGCTGTCTTCAATTCTCCAATCTCTGATTTCCAGATAGAAGACAAGACATTTGAAATTGGTGGTAAAAAGAAAGGTCAGAAGCAGATTTCTGAGGCTAAAGAGGGATATGTGGTGAAGGATGATATAGAGGCAGGTATGGGCAATGTTATTCCTCTCTGGGCTTTCGGTATGAACTATTAGACAATTATACGTAAATGAAGAAAACTATTCTTATCGCTTGTCTGGGACTGGTAAGTCTGGGCTTGCAAGCACAGAGCATTTCGCTCGCTGGTGAATGGAATGTGGAGTTGGGAAAGAGCGGTAGTGCTTTCGCCAAGAGTAAGCGTGCCTCGCAGGGTGAGGTGAAGCGTGCCATTCTTCCCGGTACCATCGATACGAACCATCTGGGATTCGCTCCGAAAGATACGATGGAAACAACGCATCTTACGAGGCTCTATGCCTATAAAGGAGCTGCAAGATATTCCAGAACAATCAATATCCCGAAGGACTGGAAGAAGAAGCCGGTAGAACTCTTCCTGGAGCGTACCCGACCGACATGGGTGTATGTGGATGGAGAACTGGTGGATTCCTGTAACTTCATCTCTACTCCTCAGCGCTATCTTCTGCCAAAGAAGGTGAAGCCGGGCAAGCATTTCTTGGAAATCGTAGTGGATAATGGAAGAGGTGTGCCTGATCAGGTTTACGGCTCCAGCCATGCTTATACGGAAGATACGCAGACCAACTGGAATGGAATTGTCGGAAGGATAGAACTTCAGCTAGACAGCTCTGTAGATAGCAAATCTGCAGAAACTCTAACAGGAGCAATCCCTTGCCGTTCTGTAGCTTCTTCTACTGCCCTTCAGATGCCTGATTTCGCCAAGGATTTTCATATCAAGGGCGCCCACTTCTACGCCAATGGTCATAGGATATTCCTCCGTGGCAAGCACGATGCGGCTGTATGGCCGCTGACGGGACATGTGGAGATGAGCGTGGAAGGCTGGATGAAGTATCTCGGAACCTGCAAGGAATATGGAATCAATCATGTGCGCTTTCATTCCTGGTGCCCACCGGAGGCGGCTTTCGTAGCTGCGGACAGTCTGGGAATCTATCTCCAGCCGGAACTTCCTTTCTGGGGGGCTTTTGATAAGAAGGATGAAAGGCTGATGGCGTTCCTGCATCAGGAAGGCGAGAACATCCTCAGAGAATACGGTCATCATCCATCTTTCAGAATGATGGCGCTGGGGAATGAACTCTGGGGAGATATCGACAAGATGAAGGAGTTTGTGGATGATTTCCGCAAGATTGCGCCCGATAAATACTATACTTTTGGAAGCAATTACTATCTCGGTTATCAGGGAATAAAAGAAGGAATGGATTACTTCACCACTTGCCGCATCGGAGGCGAGGGATGGGGCAAATACAATACTCATACCCGTGGTTCCTTCTCGTTTGCCGATGCCTACGATGGAGGAATGATCAATCATTTCCATCCTAATTCTACGATGAATTTTGATGAGGCTTGCGATAAGGCAGGAATCCCTATCATCTCTCACGAAACAGGACAGTTTCAGACCTATCCTGACTATCGGGAAATGAAGAAATACACCGGAGTGCTTCATCCTTATAACTTTGAAGTGTTCCGCCGCAGGCTGGCTGCTGCCGGAATGCTCTCGCAGGCAGATGATTTCCACAAGGCTTCGGGCTTATGGAGCGTGAAACTCTATAAAGCCGATATAGAGATGGATTTGAGAACCCGGAATATGGCGGGCTTCCAACTGCTAGATATTCAAGATTATCCCGGTCAGGGAAGTGCTTTCGTAGGCATCCTGGATGCGTTTATGGAGAGTAAGGGAATCACTACGCCCGAGGAATGGCGTCAGTGGTGCTCGCCTGTGGTGCCTTTGTTGGTGACAGACAGATTCTGCTATGAGGAGAATGACACGATGAAGGCGAAGATTCAAATCGCCAATTATGGGGGAGAGTCTTTGAAGGGCAAGAAAGTGGAATGGAAGTTGGATTATGCCAAAGACGAACGTTATCCAAACGAGTCCAGTGTAGCCGAAACTCTTACTCATTTGAATCAGCCTTCTCCTTTGGCACAAGGCGAGATAACTATCCATACCGACGAGGAGGGATGGATAGATGTTGGCGAGATCGTTCATAAGATGAAAGTGAAAGCCAACGGAATTGACGATGGGGATGGTAAGTGCTTGGACGTGTATGTGGGTTCTCGCAAACTGACCCTCTCCTTGTATATATATGAAGGTGAACTTGATGCGACAAGATATTCCAATACTTACGACCTTTGGGTTTATACGACCCCAAAGAATATCGACTATCTGAAAAAGCAAGTCGTTATTGCCAAGGATTTGACTTCCGATGTCGTCAAGAAACTAGAAAAGGGAGCAAAGGTGCTTTGGCTTCCTACGACTTCCAGCCATTTCGTGGCTGCAGATGATACGCTTTCTCAGTCAGATAATGCCACACCTTATACCGTGGGTGGACTCTTCCAGACCGATTACTGGAACTATCGCATGTTCAAGACCATCTGCGAGAACAACAAGAAGAAGGTTTCTCCAGGAACCCTGGGCATTCTTACGAATCCGGAACATCCGATATTCAAGGGATTCCCAACGGAGATGCACACCAACTGGCAATGGTTCCCGGTTATCAAGGAATCGCATCCACTGGTGCTTGACAACTTCGCCAAGGATTATCGCCCGGTAGTTCAGGTGATAGATAATATCGAGCGGAATCATAAGTTGGGTTTGGTGATGGAATGGAAGGTGGGAGCCGGAAAGCTCCTCGTCTGCATGAGCGATTTGGAGAAGGCTGCCAAATACCCGGAAGGCAAGGCTTTCTATCAGAGTGTACTTGATTACATGCGCTCTGCCGATTTCAATCCATCTGCAGAAATAACGGTGGATGAATTGAAGAAGAAACTTGCCGAGAAGCCTCGTCAGGTTTCATTGAAGGAGCTGAATAATATCTCGCAGTATTAATTGGAATTCTGTAGGTTGCGAAACTGTAAGATAAAAATAAACTGAAAATCAGCAAGATAACAAGAATAGAAAGACTAAATAAAACAAGAGCGGAAAGCCAGAAGTTAACAGGTTAACAGTTAACAGCTGATTTTCCGCTCTTTTTATATCATCCTGAGACTAATCTTTATCCCAGGATAAACCATTCTATCATCTCTGTTGATTCAGAGATAGGATTTACTTCGCATTGATTTCCTTCAAGAGGCGGTCTGCGTGTCCCCACTTATCCATCAGGTAGAGCACATAGCGAATATCCACACCAATGCAGCGAGCCAGGCGCTTGTCGAAGTTGATGTCAGAGCTGAGGCTGTCCCAGTTGCCATCGAAGGCAAGACCAATCAACTCACCCTTGCCGTTGAACATAGGGCTACCAGAGTTACCGCCGGTAATATCGTTGTTGGTAAGGAAGCAGAGCTGCATCTTGCCAGTCGTCTTATCCTGATACTTGCCGAAATCCTTTTCAGAGAGAAGCTCGTGCATGATAGGCTCAGCGTAGTAATCGATTACCTTATCGCCCTGCTTCATCTTCTCAACGAGGCTCTCGGCTGTGGTATAATAGCCTGATGGCTTTCCACCGAGGTCGAAACCGCCTACCTGACCGTAGCTCAATCGCATGGTGAAGTTGGCGTCGCTGTAGTGAGGCATGTCTTCCTCCATACGGAGCTTGGCAGCACAGAGATACTTCTCCTGCTCAGCGATGCTGTCGTTGATGCTGCCCATCTGAGCAGCGAAATCTGCAAATACATCGTTCAGATCCATACCGAAGCTTACGCCTGGATCCTTCTCATATCCCTTCTTGTTGAAATAGAGCTTGGCGCCCTTCTTCATGATGAGCGACTTCTCCCAGAGATAATCCACATACTTGGCGTAGTTGCCGCCAAACTCAGCGTCGATGGTCTTGTAGAACTTAGGCAACCACTTGGCATCTACGTGCTCCTTGTAGTTCTTCAGAAGGGTAGCGAGCACTTCCTTATCGAGCGCCATATCCCATTCTGCAGAGTTATCTTCAAACTCATGATACTGCTTCTTCTTGTTCTTCTCAGGACCCTTCACCTCCATGTTGGTCTGGAGCTTGATGGCACGGGTAGAGAACTCGATATTGCTTCTTCTTGTGAAAGATTCAGCGAAGTTGGTCCAGGCGTACTTCACGTCTGCGCTCTTCTTGTAGAGCTTGGCGAGCTTATCGAAATCTACCTTGTGGGCGAGATCGTTGGCAGCCTTGGCTGTATCCTGCCAAGCACGGAGACGGGTTTCGTACTCACGCTTCAGATTAACGATGCCGATAGAGTCGATACACTTGTTCATGCCGATGGCATTCTTCCAGTAGTTGGAGCTCTGGGCGTACTTGCTGTCATACTTGATGCGCACAGCCTCGTCGGCACGCATGTGCTTCAGCATCACCTCCTGCTTTACGCCACGAACCTGGGCACGAGGAGCATTCTCAGCATCGCGCATGGTCTGGATTCCGTAGCTTGAAAGATAGCGCTCTGTGCTGCCTGGGTAACCTATGGTCATCGCATAGTCGCCATCCTTGTAACCCTGGAGAGAAACCTGTGCCCAACGCTTTGGCTTGTAAGGCACATTGTCCTTGCTGTAGGCAGCAGGACCATTGGTCTTAGGGTCGGCATAGATGCGGAATACAGAGAAGTCGCAGGTCTGGCGAGGCCACATCCAGTTGTCTGTATCGCCACCAAACTTACCCATAGACTTTGGTACGGTGAAAACCAGACGCAGGTCGGTGAAGTCGCGGTAAGTAGTAGCGTACCACTTGTTGCCCTCGTAGAAAGGCTGAACGGTGATATGAAGGGTAGAATCGTTCTTCTTCGCCTCTTTAGTCATCTCGTTCTCCAGAGAATCGATGAGTTCATCGCGCTTCTTGTTGTCGAGTTTCTCGTATCCGAGGCTCATCACCTTATCGGTTACATCCTTCTGTTCAACCATAAAGCTGACGAACATATTCTCGTTAGGCAATTCCTCTGCGTAAGATTTTGCAAAGAAACCGTTGAGCATATAGTCGTGCTCCACGGTAGAGTGGCTTCTGATAGCCTCGAAACCGCAATGGTGGTTGGTAAATACCAGACCGTCTGGAGAAACGACTACGCCTGAGCAATAGCCAGAGAAGTTAACCACAGCATTCTTCAAGGCGTTCTCGCCGTTGTAGAGCTGGTCGTAAGTCATACTGAAGCCTTCGCGCTGCATCATCTCATACACAGCGTTAGGCAAGTTGTAAATTGTCCACATTCCCTCGTCTGCATGAGCGGTGTTGATTCCGCAGAACGCCATGATAGAGGCGATAAGGACCGTTGCTTTTTTCTTCATTTTATTCTTTGTGTTGTTGTTATATGATTTGCAAAGTTACGATTTTTCTGCGAGATAACATCAAGTAGAACAGAAAAAAGCGAAAAATTCCATCAAAGTTTCCTTTTTAGAGTTATTTCTTTCACTTATACTAGAAATATTCGATAAAAACACAATGTTTTTCACTTATACATGAAAAAGGTTACAAAAGTAGCGAGTTTTTCTTGTATAAGTGAAAAATTAGTGCTATCTTTGCGCCATAAAAAGTGTTTCTTATTTTTTGATGATCCATTTCCCTCCTTTGTCTGGTCCTATTCGTTCTATTATGTGATCTTCTTTCAGTTTCTTTATATGTTTAGAGATGGCACTTCGGTTGATTTCCAATCGTTTACTCATCTCATTGGTGGTGACAAATGGGTCGGATGCGATAAGGGAAAGGATAGAGTCTTTGGTTTTCTGTCCACCTTTTCTGCCCACCTTTTCTGTTTTCTGTCCACCTTTTCTGTCCACCTTTTGATGATGCGTATGGGGTGCTTGTGGGGTAGCAAGTCTTGGCTGTACCTTCCATTCATCTGTAGGATTTATATGCAAGTATCTGTTTTTGAGAACCCAACTTTCGCCTAGCAGCAAGTTTCTGAAGAAACGAACAAGGTAGATAGGAGAGTACTCTATATCTTTATTGATATTGCGATAATTGGCACGAACCAGGGCATTGCGGAAATACCAGGAATGCTTGGCAAACATTTCGTTGTTCACTTCATATCCTAACGAACGGAGATATTGGATGGTGAAGATCGCCGTGGTTCGGGTGTTTCCCTCTCTGAAAGCATGGATTTGCCAGATGCCTGAAATGAATTTGGCAATATGCTCAATCTTCTCATCATCCGTCAGACCTTTATATGAGAAGTTCTTCTCCTGTTCAATATCCCAATCCAAGGCTCTTCGCAAGTCTTCCCAATTTAGGTAGTTTACGGAATCTCCTTCGAGCACCCATTC
This sequence comes from Segatella copri, assembly GCA_052349145.1. Classification (GTDB taxonomy): domain Bacteria; phylum Bacteroidota; class Bacteroidia; order Bacteroidales; family Bacteroidaceae; genus Prevotella; species Prevotella copri_V. The sequence continues at coordinate 72,944 of DAWDQD010000005.1, forward strand.
TTTCTTGGAAATATCGTATTGGCGGATTTCTCCTGCGTGCTTGAATATTCCCTCGAATATTCTTCGATGCAGGGAGACATAACCGTTGGTATTGAAGGCAAAGGTCTTGCTGGCGAGAATCTTTGCGATGTTGGCTGAAACCTTATCTGCCTCTTCCTCGTCTTCGTCCTTAGGTGTACGGACCGTCTTGCTCTGATAGTAAGAGTCAATCAGTTTTCTGGTTTCATCCAGAGAGATTTCCCCTTCGATGTTTCGTTTAGCCACATTTATGAGATACGCCGACGGTTGCAGCCCATCTACAGCCTGCAATCCGATAGCCGTCTTCCAGTTCTCGGCCCTTTCCTTCTGCAAAGGCTCTCCTTGTCGAAGATATTCATCGAAGGATGCGAACTCGTTGATATTATCTTTATTCATAGATGTAATGCTTGATATTTAACTTTGCAAAGTTACGACTATTTCCCGAAATTACCAATGATTTAGGGTAAAATATTAAAGAATTGCCCATTTATAGCTTACTTGTGTGCCTTAACATTATGTTTCTTGGAAAAAACTTATTTAAAATGATACGATTTTCAGAAATAATAACTACCTTTGCATTCGAGTTGGAGCGGCATGAAAAGACTTGCTGTGATGAAGACTCAATTTAATATAGAGCGTTTTGATATTATCTCCTGTTGAAATCTGGACAATTTCACTCCTTGAGATAATGGCAATACTGCTCACGCTTAGGATTATTGTACCCTTTTCTGAAGGGCGTAATATATCATATAAGCGTGGGCTATTGCTTCATTACTAAGGAGTGGGCAGTCCAGAGCCTCAACAGAGTAATAAGCAATAGTTCCCACGCTTTTCCTATTTATTAACCGCTATACTTCTGGGAAACAGTTGGCAAAATAGTTGGTAATAATGTATTTATCTTATAACGAATTTGTCTGCACATTATCTAAGGTTACTAGTGCGACAAGTGTGACTGGTCAGAAATATTATGATATTCATATCATTGATAATTTGATATGCGGCAAAAGAGGAATCGGAACCTCTTTTCAAATTAAATTGGCAAAACTATATAATGCCTATATAGATTTACCTATTATCAATACAACGACTCTCAAGCCTTATGTTGGTGGTGTGCAATCTCCAGCACTAGCTATATTGGTGGAAGCAAATCTGGTTAAGACTCCTGCGTCGGATGATTTTGTGTTAAATGATAGAGAAAAAGGAGAATTAATAAAGCCTATAGTTGATAACGAAAACTCAACAAAAGGCAAAAGCAAAAGTAACAATAAAAAGTTTTATGTGATAGTTTTACTATGTATTGTCTTAGGACTGTTGATAAAGTTTTCAAGTAAACCGAGTCTTGATGCAATAGGTTGTATGGAAGAATTAATTCCCAACAAAGAATATGTCATACAACAGAACACAATAGCTACTTATGATAAGGAAAGCAATGCGCTTCTAACACAATATTCTGTGGATCAGAATGATATGGGCGTTACCCAGATGTTACTTGATGGTAGGGCAAAAATGATACCTGCTGGACGTCGGGCAAGATTTATTAAAATTATACGGGGAGATGCTGTTGTTCATATAGAGGGTGAAGCTTTTAATATGATAATTCCAACATCTGCATTAGTTCCCGAATAACTTGCTCTGCAATTAGTTGAGCAAAGTTTTGATAACTTACGTAGAAGAGACAATGAGTGAGGCATGAGCTTCACTCTTTTTTTGAATAGTTCGGAGAGTATTTCTTGTAAGTATCTAATCCATTCATATCCGATTTAAAGATAATGGTGTCTATGAAATAGTAGTTGCCGTCATCTCCAACCAATACATTATTGGGTACGGCATCGAAGATGTCGTGAATGCCATTGGTGAAATATTCTCCATTGTCTTCTGCGTGACAACCGATACGTTCAAACTCAGCCTTGATTTCTTCGGAAGTAGCTTCCCTCGCATTTACAACAAGTTGTTGGCGAAGAACAGCACAAACTTTTCTATCTCGATTCTGTGAGAAACCGATGAAATCGTAGGCGCAATCAGGAAAGTATTGGTTATGGGCTGGAATGCGTTCAAAGAAAGGAGTAAGGTTGTCGTCTGAATAACGGAAGTCGTTAAGTTTATAAACGTGTACTCCATCATAGGCCATATAAACCTCGTTCTCTGAACCTCGGTCAGAGAACACACCTAATGATTCCGGATCTTCAATCCAGCAATCATTCTCCTTAGCCCAGTCTTTTAGCCTTGCAATTTGGACTCCCTTGCAAGCCGTTGTTCTCGCAAGCGCTTGAATTGAGCTAAGCACTCCTCCAGCGAAAGCGGATGCTCTCGCCAATAAGCCATGCTCTTTTTCTTTTGGGCATTGACTTTCTTGTGATAATCGTTCAGTTGTATCTCCATCCATTTATGTATTATATTGTTAGAATATTACGTTTGCAAAGTTACGACTATTTCCCGAAACTTCCAAGGCTTCGCTTGATTTTCTTCATAATTTGCCTTTTTGCCGATAACATTCCTGGTGATAGAACCTCTTGCTCCAGCATATCCAGAGCCATTCTTAATTCTTCAAGGAGTTCGGGATAGTACTTCATCTGCTCGTAGGCGAGCTTCATGCAGTAGCAGCGGATGGCGTAGGGCTGAGAACAGGCGGTAATCTTGGCGATGCAGAAATCGATGAAATCAGAGCGGAGTGATTCTTCCTCGAAAGGCTGATGGAGAAGGAGTTGAAGCATCAGGCGGCGCTTGGTCTCATTCTTCTCTACGAGAACCCTATTTATCAGTTCGTCATGTTTCTGAAAGAGCCATAGGTTGTTGGCTTCATCGAAATGGGTTAAAGCCCAAAGCGCATTGAACGATACATGGTCGTTTTCATCGAAGGTGAGCTGGTAAAGCTCTTCCTTCCGGTGGTCGTTCTCCTTACCTTGGGTCATGATGCATATCTTGTTGATATCGTTCATGCATATTTTGTCTTGTAGTATCTTTCTCATGCTCTTTATTTTTTATGAGGGAATAATCGTTGCAAACATATACTTTTATGAGGGAATAACGAAAAGGAAGATTACTTTTTTGAGAATTCTCGGACTATTTCTTGTTTTTGAGGTATAGAATGGGAGAAAAAGTCAAGTTGAACAATCGATGGATTCATGGTTGTACGTCTAAAGGTTTATAGTTGTACAACTGAAGGGTGTGTAGTTGTACAACTAAAAGGTGTACAGTCGTACAACTAAAGGAGGTATTGTTGTACGATTAAAAGGTGTTGTCACTAGGCTCGGCAGACCTGCTGACTGCAGTGAGCAGACCTGCTGACTAGGCTCAGCAGAGCTGCTGAGCCTAGTGGCAACTTTCCTGAAGCAGTCTCCTTGAACTCCATATTCTATCTCTTTGAACCTGATCAGACGTATTCTTTCACTTACGCAGTCGTCTTCTTCTGCTAACGGAGCCGTATCCTTCGGTTAACGGAGCCGTATCCTTCGGTTAACGGAGCCGTATCCTTCAGCTTGCATAGTCATATCCTTCAAAATACTCAGTCGTTTCGTTTCGTTCACTCAGCCGTTTGCTTTAGCTCTTACAGGGCGCCTTGTTGGCTGCTATTATATCCTGAGTATTGCTCGGGACCAGGAACATTGGGTCCTTTTGTCTATTCTTGAACCGCATGCGAAGGTTCTGTATAATATAAACAAAAGAAGTCCGTGGACTTACACATTGTCCACGGACTTCTTGGAATATAATCTCAATGATTGGAATCTCTTACTTTCTAAAGTACTTTCCCACCACTGGCAGACTCTTCAATGGGAAATCCTTCTTCACGAGATAAGCGGCGAAGATGAGGATGAGCACCGTGTTGATGAGGCAGGCAATTCCACTGGAGAAGTATCTGTTAGCCTCGGTCATTCCAGCGAAGAGGATGAGGGCGAGAACCACATAAATCATAATCTCCTTCACCGGATAGTTGATAGGATACTTCTTCTGACCCACGAAGTAGGAGAGAAGCATGGCTGTTCCATAACCTGCGAAACCAGCCCAGGCACAGGCGATGTAACCATAAACTGGTACGAAGATAACGTTGATGGCAATCAATACCGCACAACCGATGCCCGAGAAGTAAGCTCCCCAGATGGTCTTGTCGATGAGCTTGTACCAGAAACTGAGGTTGAAATATACTCCCATCATGATTTCGGCAGCCATTACGATAGGCACTACCTTCAAACCATCCCAGTAGTCGCGACCGATGATATGGCGCAATACATCCAGATAACCTACCACCACCAGGAAGGCGAGCAGGGTGAAGATGACGAAATACTTCATCGCCGAAGCGTAAGTCTGTCGGTTGTCCTTATCCTTCGCCTTGCCGAATACGAACGGCTCGTAAGCATAGCGGAAAGCCTGGGTAATCATCGCCATGATCATCGCAATCTTGCTGGCTGCTCCGTAGATTCCGAGCTGCGCATGAGCATCGCCCTTCTCATAGATGTAAGGGAAGAGAATCTTGTCGGCTGTCTGGTTCAGAATACCGGCAATACCGAGCACGAGGATAGGCCAGCTGTAGCCCAGCATCTTCCTGACGAGCACCTTACATTCGCTCCAGGAGCATTTCTCGCCCATGAATCCTTCCTTCAGTTCCTTGTAGAAACAGAAGGTGATGGAGGTGGTACAAACCAGGTTGATGTAGAAAGCATAACCCACATCGTGACCATCCATGATGACGTAGTAAACCAGGTTGAGCGCAATGTTCAGACCGATGAAGAGCAACTTGAAGGCAGCAAACTTCAATGGGCGCTTCTTGTATCTGAGGTAAGCGAACGGGATGCACTGGAAGGCATCAATAGCCACGGTTACGAACATGGTCCATACATAAGCCGGATGGTCGGCGTAGCCCATCGCATCGCTCAAAGGCGTGATGAAGAGGAATACCAGGGCGATAAAGAGTAGGGAAGTGAAGCCCACCATGCTCAATACCGTGTGATAAACCTTTTCTGAGTTTTCTCCCTCCTTGTTGACAAAACGGAAGAAGGTGGTCTCCATTCCGTAGGTCAGGATAACGAGGAGTAATGCCGTATAGGCGTACATGTTGGTGATGACACCATAACCACCACTTGCGGCGCTGATCTTAGCCGTATAGAGTGGTACAAGCAGATAGTTGAGGAATCTGCCGATGATACTGCTCAAACCATAGATGGCGGTATCCTTTGCGAGTGATTTTAAACTTGCCATTATCTTTCTTAATGTTGAATGTTAAGTGTTAAATGTTAAATTGGGCTTGCGCCGTCATTCAAAGATTATCTGTGTAAATCTGTGAAATCTGTGGGAGACTCTTATCCGAAGAATAAATAAGCAACCGTTATAGCTGCGATGACTCCTGCCAAATCGGCAAGCAAGCCGCAAGCCACGGCGTGGCGGGTATTCCTGATGCTTACGCTTCCGAAATATACAGCCAATATATAGAAGGTGGTATCGGTGGAACCCTGGAAGATGCAGCTCAATCTGCCCACAAACGAATCAGGACCATAGTTCTTCATCGCCTCCAGCATCATGCCTCGTGCACCACTTCCCGACAGCGGTTTCATGATGGCGGTAGGTAGGGCGCCTACGAAATCGGCATTCAAGCCGCATTGTTCTACCGACCACGAAATGCCTTGAATCACCATATCCATCGCTCCCGAAGCACGGAACACGCCGATGCCCACAAGGATAGCTACGAGATAAGGGATAATCTTCACCGCAGTAGTAAAACCTTCCTTCGCTCCCTCGATAAATGCATCATATACATTCACTTTCTTCCAGAAACCAGCCAGGATGAAGCAGAGGATGATGCCCAGGAGAATCATGTTAGAAGCCAAGGTGGTAACCGTGTTCATCGTATCCTTGTCCATCTGTCCGAATCCCCAGATGATGATGCCTACGAAGGCGCACATTCCCAGCAGGGTAGCGAGCAATACCGGCTGCAGGATGTTGATGCGCTGCCAGAGCGAAGTGATGATGATTCCGGCAAGCGTAGCCACGAGTGTAGCCATCAGGATAGGGATGAATACATCCGTAGGCTGGGCTGCACCATAGGAGGCACGGAAGGCGAGGATGGTGGTAGGGATGATGGTGAGTCCTGAGGTGTTCAGAACCAGGAACATAATCATCGGGTTCGTCGCCGTATTCTTCTTCGTGTTGAGCTCCTGCATCTGCTGCATCGCCTTCAATCCTGTAGGTGTTGCCGCATTATCGAGTCCCAGCATATTCGAAGCGATGTTCATGAAGATGCTTCCCATCACCGGATGGTTTTTCGGAATATCGGGGAAGAGACGGGTGAAGACCGGGCTGAGCGCTCTTGCCAACACATTCACTACTCCCGCCTTCTCTCCAATCTTCATGATGCCAAGCCAGAGGGCGAGCACGCCCGTCAGTCCGAGAGAAATCTCGAAGGCATTCTTGGAAGAATCGAAGGTGGAATCTACAATCTTCTGGAAGATAGTCGTATCTCCCATTGCCAATCCGATGAGTGCGAAGATGAACGCAATCACGAAAAATGCTATCCAAATGTAATTTAAAACCATATTCTGTTTATGCTTTCTTAATCGTTGTTATTGCTAGTGGAATTCTTTGCGGATTGCTCTTTCAAATCGGAGAGCCACTTCACATAGTTGCTATCCGCCATAATAGATTCGCTATTCACGAATTGGGGTATGCTATTCTTTTCTGCCATATCGTTTACTCTTCTGTTTTATTTGTTGTTTTTCCAAGCACGGGTGCAAAAGTACAATAAAAATTTCACATAGCGTGGTTAAATACAGAAAAATCCCTCAGAGAGGGAAGATTTTGATGAATTTTATCCCTCAATGAGGATTTTTTGCTAAAAACTTTTGTTCTTTCAAACATTATTCGTATATTTGCCGATGATTCTGAGTAAGGATCACGACATAATGGAAAAGGCGCATACTTAGCGCTTTGTTCTTGACTTTCTGAAACTTCGCAAACTTCATGCACTGTCAATGAACATAGCAACGGTAGGTGCTCTCGGGATGTGTTAATTCACATCCCTTTACTGGTATGGCTTATTGCTCTGGCGTAGAAATACCAGTGGAAATGTTCTCTGATTGGCTAACTCTAAGACCTTATTTAGCAAAGGTTGTGCAAGCGCAGAACGAGGAAGAAAGAAACTTTTATGATTATGCCGATTAATTTGAGCTTGATGACAAAACGGTAGATGTTTAATATTATAGCAGTACATGCGTATGTACCAGTTCGACTATAAGAAGAGTTGTTGCAGCAAGTTTGATTTTGAGTTTAAGCAATTAGACTGATATTTAGAAAAGAGAGTGTGTCATAAGGCTGGATATTAGTTGGCGCATAACAGTTGACCACCGCATGCACATTACTTGTTGTGCATGCGCATATCAGCTGCTATGCAAGCGCACAACAGCTGTTGTGCGACCGAAGATACTAACTTTCTCAACAACATATACTATGTTTTTCAACAACATATCAGTAATATTCCAACAAAAAGAGGGTGAATCATTAACTTATGACACACCCTCCTTTTTATTTTATTTAAGTTTTCATATAGAATCTTTATCCAACAAGAAATCAAATACGTCCATAAATACGATGCCGTCATCGTTTTGGTATTTCTTGATGAGGTCGCCTGTTATCACATACTTCATAAAACTATCGTCTATACGTATCAAAGAGGCAAGTTCTTGTTTCGTCTTCTCCTTGTCTGGCAAACTGAGAGCCGACTGGATGTAGCAGCGTTTGTAGCCTTGGTTGCAAACAAAGTCAACTTCAAGCATCCGTCTCACTTTGGTTCCTTTTTCGTCCACGCCGTTGATTTCTACGTTGCCAATGTCCACACTATATCCACGGTAGCGAAGTTCATTATAGATGGCATTCTCCATCAGATGGGTTTTCTCTTGTTGGCGAAAGCCGAGAAGTGCATTGCGAATGCCTAAGTCAGAAAAATAATATTTCAATGGCGTTCCGATATACTTACGACCTTTTACGTCATAGCGATTGCATGGCTCAAGCAAGAACGCATCTGCAAGATATTCGATGTATTTCTTGATGGTTGCAGAGCTTATAGAGACATTCTTTACAGATTGGAAAGTATTGGCAAGTCGTTGCGGATTGGTAAGTCCGCCAATTCCCGATGCGAGAATCTTGAATAAATCGTTGAGTTCTGCATCGTTCTTTATCTTGTTTCTGTTGATGACATCTATCATGTAAGTCTCAGTCAAGAGGCTGTTCAGAAGTCTCACTTTTTCTTCTTCTGTCTTTTGTAGAACAACAGGTGGAAGACCACCATAAAGCAAATATTCGTTCCAACCATCCTGCTTGTCGCCATCATATACGGTCATAAATTCAGCAAAGCTGAGTGGTGAAACGTGTATTTGGTATCCTCGTCCACGAAATTCGGTTATTATATCCTTGGATAGGAAGCGTGCATTGCTTCCCGTCACATAAACATCAGCATTGGGAATATGCAATAATCCATTTAGTACATCTTCAAACTCGCCAAGCATCTGTACCTCATCAAGCAGAATGTAATAAGGTTGGTCGTCAGCAATCTTCTCTTTTACATACTTATAAAACTTGTCAGGATTGCGAAACTCCTTGAATGCATAGTCATCGAATGCCATTTCTATGATGTGGTCGGGCATGACTCCATCGTCTTCAAGGAAACGCTTGAAGAGACGAAACAGCAGAAAGGATTTTCCGCAACGGCGCATACCGGTAATGATTTTTACCAGTCCATTATGGCGTGAACTAACCAACTCTTGTAGATATTTGTCTCTATTTACAATCATAACAGGAAAGATTTTTGCGGATTTCCGCATTTTTCTTTTGCAAAAATAATACTTTTATTAATTCTACGTAGAATTTTTGCGGATTTCCGCATTTTTCTTTCGCAGAATTAACGATTACGGCTTGATATTTTAAGTTCGTTAACTTATAATGGTAAATACAGAATCATAAAACTATCGTCTATACGTAGCAAAGGTAGATATTTATCTCTATCGGACTGAAAATCACAAAATTCCTATTGTTTTAAGGCGTTTTATCATAAAATTCCATGCTTTTCTCTCTTCGCTATCACATTATTCCCTATTCGTTATACTTTTTTAATCTCTCTTTTTATCCGATTTCAGAAAAAAGATGTACTTTTGCCGCTCAATTCATGAAAGACAGGAATTTGGTTATACAAAAACATTATTAAGGAAGCAAAGGACTTCTGTTATATTTTATAGTATGGACAAGAATGAGAGAATATATAACGAGCAAGAGATGTCCGCAGAAACGAAAAAGAATCATTCCGCTGATGCGGATAGAGTAAAGGAAGTATATAAGGTGACGATAGCGGGAAGCATCATCAATGTGGTGCTGCTCGTGCTGAAGTTTGCTGCAGGTATTCTCGGACATTCGGCAGCCATGATAGCGGATGCCATCCACTCGCTCACCGATTTCGCTACCGATGTGGTGGTACTGGTATTCGTAAAACTGGGCAATAAGCCGATGGATAAGGACCATGATTATGGTCATGGCAAATACGAGACGCTTGCCACAGCCATCATCGGCATTTCGCTCTTCGTGGTGGGTGTGATGATCTGTTATTCTGGTGTTACCAAGACCTATCGTGCCATCTGCGGCGAGACATTGCAGCAGCCGGGCGTTGTAGCCTTGATTGCTGCTGTTGTAAGTATCGTGATGAAGGAGTGGGCTTATCAGTTTACGGTTAAAGCCGGAAAGAAATATCATTCCGAGGCTGTAGTGGCGAATGCCTGGCATCATCGCAGCGATGCTTTATCAAGTATCGGAACAATGTTCGGTATTGGTGGCGCCATCATCCTGGGAGAAAAATGGGCGGTGCTCGATCCGCTTGCAGCCATCATCGTGAGTGCCTTTATCATCAAGGCCGCCTGGGGACTGGTGATGCAGTCTGTAAAAGAACTGACGGATGCCAGTCTTCCAGAAACTGAGGAAGATGAAATCCTGAAGATTGCAAATGAAGAAGAGGGAGTGGGAGAGATTCATAACCTGCGTACCCGTCGCATCGGAAACAAGATTGCGATAGAAATGCACGTCCGTATGCCGGGTTCTCTTTCGCTTTATGAGGCGCATGAGCATGCTACTCATATAGAAATAAAACTGAAGCAGCACTTCGGTGCAGATACCCATGTGGGAATCCATCTCGAACCGATAAAAGTGAACGGAAAATATCAGAAACCGGAATAACTGAAATAAAAGGAAATAGCCGGAATAAAAGAAAACGAGCCTTGACGGAAGGAAGAAACCTCCATCAAGGCTCGTTTTTTTATTTGATATCCGAATCGTGTTTCGGATATTTATCATCTTTTGGGATGATTATTGTCAGATTATATTATCGGCCGAGATTTACGCTGGCTCCTGCCATAATCCACAAACCTGGCTGCTTAACAGCTGTGAGGTCGTAGTAGTGGTGGCAAGTGATGTTGTCGGCTTTCACGAAGATATTGTATTTCTTCTCGTCCCACATCAGTTTGCAATCTACCTTGGTATATGGATGATAGCCATTCATTCTCTGCTGCCATCTTACGCTCCAGGAAGCTGAAAGCTTGTTCCAAATCTGATGATCCAGGCCGAATACTGCCTTGTGCTTGAGATACTCCAATGCATAGAGTGATTTCAGGATGTTGGTCTCGGTCTTATGATCCTGATAAATGTAAGCATAACCCAACTTGATGCGGGTGATGAAACTGTTTGGTACCAACTCTCTCATGTAGATAGTAGCATCTACGTTGTAGCCCATGTTGTTGAGCTTTCCGATGTTCATCACGTGATACTTGCTGTCATTCTGCTCGGTCACGGATGTCTGAACCCAGTCAATCATGTTGGTGCCGTGTGCGTAGAATCCGCTTACGGTTGCGGCAAAACCAGTCTGGCGATATTGAGTTCCCACCTTGAGGGTTGAGTTCTTCTCCGGGTTTAGGTTGATGTCGCCCTGCTGCACCGCATTACTCATGTATAAATCGGTGTAGGTAGGCATTCTCAATGCCTTGTTCCAGGAAGCGTAGAACTTCCAGTTGTCGTTAGGACGATAACTCATATCTACACCAGGATAGAAACGGAAGTCGTTGTCAAGACCTGTATTCTTGTTAGCCAAGACACCAGCCGACAAGGTGAAGCCGCCGAAGATGAAGTTGTGCTCCAGCATGATGTTGGTATTGGTGCGCTCGCCCTTTCGGGTATATTGACGGTCAGAACCCGAGATATCCTTATAGTCTTTCTCTGCGAGTTCCTCGCCCAATGCAGTAGAGTAGATGCACTCCTTGCTGATGTCGAAGCCCACTGCGGTCTTACCCAAAGCCCAAGCTACGTTGGCATTCAGTCCACCACCATAAACATCGAGGTCGTGATAGTTCTCGCCTGCTGCTGCTCCAGCCTTTCCACGAATCAGCTGATAGTGATCCTTGAATTTGTTATAATAGAATTGAGGCGCAATCTCCCAGGTCTTCTCCTGGTTGTGCAGACTCAGATTGAGCGAAGCCAGACCGTGGTCTGTCTTCTCATATTGGTTGTTGTATTTGGCGCTGTAGAAAGTATTGGCACCATAGCTTTGGGTAGCGATACCCAACTGGGCGATGATGTCGAAACGCTGGTCGTAAGAGAAAGAGAGATTGCCGTAGCCCTGTCCCTTCTCGAAGTCGCTGTTCTCCGTGCCGCCATCCGAGCGCTTGTAGCCTCCGCTTACGGAATAAGCCTGGGTCCACTTGCCCGTTTCAAAAGCTGTTTGAATGCGTCCCTGTGCTCCGAAGCTTCCAAAGCTTCCGCCTTCTACACTTGCAGATACCCCCTCACTCTTAGCCTTCTTGGTTACGATGTTGATGGCACCATTGAAGGCTGAAGTTCCGAATAAGCGCGATGCTGCCCCCTCGAGCACTTCGATGTGGTCGATGTCAGCAAGAGCTACAGGAAAATCAGAAGCATTGTGACCAGTCTGAGGATTGGAAATGTTGACGCCATTCAAGAGAATGGTAATCTGGTCAAAGGTTCCACCATTGATGGAGATATCCGTCTGAACACCAAAGCCACCACGCTGACGGACATCCACGCCGGTAGCTAATTTCAATACATCGTTGATAGTCTGCGCAGCCGCACGATGAATATCGTCGCGGGTAATGACAGACACAATCTTAGGTGACTGCTCTACAGTCATCGGCGCACGAGATCCGGTAACGCTCACCGCATCCAGCTCGTAAGCCTTTCCGCCCTTGTAGAGGGTAGAATCAACCTTGGCTCCCTCTGTGCTTACGCCTGCTGCCTTAGCATGGCTCAGGGTAGCAACGCTGAGTGCACCAACAAGTACCTCTCTTCCCAAAACTGCGAAGAGTGAGTAGTTCTTGTTAGAGAATCGGTTGAACTTCAAGCTGTTGCGCTTGTTGAAAATTGTTTTGTACATTAAATTAAATGTTTATAAATGAATAATAAATCGAAGCCTTCCGCCTTCTCGGCTTTCGGCATTCGGGGTGCAAAGGTACTGCCTTTTGGGCAACTGACAAAATAAAATGTGAATTATTTTTTCAACTGCTGATGCAAAGTTAATGTAAATCAAGGTCGGTTTCCTACCTCACAAATCGTATTCAATTCAGCCTTCTTGTGGCATAAAAAAGTATTAATTAGGCATAATCCTCAATAGGGTGATGCGATTTTCTTAAAGAAACATTCGCTTTTTCAGATTATTCTTGTATCTTTGCAGTTGATATGGGTAGCATTCAGCAATCAGAATACTGCTGTCGCAATTTTATGGTAATTAGAAATTAAAAAGAAAGGAACAGATAAGATGGAAAAGATCAACGTAAAAGAACTGAATGACAACGTCTTCGAGACTATTGGTAAGGAGTGGATGCTGGTATGTGCCGGCAACAAGGATCATTTCAATATGATGACCGCCTCTTGGGGCTGTTTGGGATGGCTTTGGAACAAGCCGGTGGCTGTGGTCTTTATCCGTCCGGAGCGTTTCACCCACGGCATCATCGAGGAGAATGAATTTATGACTCTCTCTTTCCTCGGCAACAGCGAGGAGGCTCGGAAGATTTATAACTTCTGTGGCTCTAAGAGCGGACGCGATTTGGATAAGGTGAAGGAAACAGGACTGATTCCTGTAGAAACTGATAACGGCAGCATCGCCTTCGATCAGTCACGACTCACCCTGGAATGCCGCAAACTTTATAAGGACAGTATGACCGCCGAGAAGTTGCTCGACAAGGACCTGCTCCAGTGGTATGGTGCCAAGGGTGGATTCCACGATGTTTATGTTGTGGAGATTACCAATGCTTATAAAAAGTAAGAATTAAAATATGGCTCAAGAACAAACAGCAATTCGTGAACGCCAGAAAACCAGGCTCAAGGAGCCGGGGCGTTACGTGGTAATGATGTTCAACGACGACTTCACACCGATGGACTTCGTGGTAGAAATCCTCGAATCCATCTTCTTCAAGTCGCAGGCTGAGGCTGAAGCAATCATGCTCAAGGTTCATCACGAAGAGAAAGCCGTGGTGGGCACCTACAGCTATGACATCGCCAAGAGTAAAGTGGAGAAAGCGATGGAGAAAGCCCGTACGCAGAAGTTTCCGCTTAAACTCACTTATATGCCGGAATAGGCGTTGATTTCGGGGATATATCCCCAATATATGCTAAGAAAAAGAAAGGAAAGAATAGAATGGACAGTATGGGATTGACCCGATATATGAGTGTTCTGATGGACGATGCCATGAAGCAAGCCCGGTTCTTCGACCACGAGTTCGTGATGCCCGAGCACATGCTGCTGGCGTTGCTCAGGCAGTATGCATTCTGTCAGGCGCTGCAGGAAGAAGGCGTAGACAGCCTCAAGATGCACGAAGACTTGGTGGAATGGCTCGCCAAGCAGGAGCGTGTGCCTGAAACCATCAAGTATCTGCCAGAGCCGTCATCGCTCTTCAAAACTATGTTTGGAACGGCGTGCGCCCTGGCTGCTGCTGCCGACAGACAGCTGGTGAATGTACCCCATTTTGTGCAGGCGATGTTTGGCTTGCAGAATTCAGAAGCCGCCTTCCTGCTGTGTAAGAATGTGGGCGACCGGCAGGGCGAGTTCCTGGCGAGCGTTGACAGTTATTATCCTATTGGAGAAGATACTGGAGAGGCTGGCATGGGCATGGGAGCAGACTTTGATGATGACGATTATGCCAACGAGTATGACGACGACGAGGAAGAAGGCAGAAGACAGGTTGTACAGGATTGGCATCAGCTGGTTACCTGTATTTCTGACAAGGTAGAAGAGCACAATCCGCTCATCGGAAGAGAACAGGAACTGGACAGAACCATCCAGGTGCTCTGCCGTGCCGAGAAGAACAATCCGCTCCACATCGGAGAAGCCGGAGTCGGCAAAACAGCTCTGGTCTATGGTCTCGCCAAACTCATCAACGAAAACCAGGTTCCTGAACGCCTCAAGGGGGCTCGCATCTACGGCATGGATATGGGACAGATGCTTGCCGGTGCCCAATATCGTGGCGACTTCGAGAAACGCATCAAGATGGTGATGGAGGGAGCCGTGAAGGAAGGCAATACCATTATCTACATCGATGAGATTCATAATATGATAGGTGCCGGTCGTGGCTCAGATGGCGGACCTGATGCATCCAATATGCTGAAGCAATATCTGGAGGCAGGTGATATCCGTTTCATCGGTTCTACCACCTACGAGGAATATAACCGTTACATGGCTCAGAGCAAGGGCATCGTGCGCCGGTTCCAGCAGATTGACATCAAGGAACCTACCGAGGAGGAGGCTATCAAGATATTGGAGGGCTTGCAGTATAAATACAACAAGTTCCACAATGTAACCTATCGCAAGGACGCCCTGGAATATGCCGTCCGTGCCAGCGCCAAATATATCAGCAACCGCTGTCTGCCAGACAAGGCCATCGACCTGATGGATGAGGCGGGTGCTTATCTGGAAGTGCATCCGGTAGAATCTCGCCAGCGCTCTTATGTTACCAAGGCTATCATCCAGCAGATTCTGATTAAAGTCTGCAAGATTGATGCGGCTGCGATGAAAGATGAGAATAACGATGCTTTGGCTACGCTCCGCCAGCGCATACTCGACAAGATTTACGGTCAGGACAAGGCTGTAGACAAGGTGGTTGAGGCTGTGATGATGGCAAAGGCGGGATTGACAGATGATGACAAACCATTGGCTTCGCTCCTCTTCGTGGGACCTACCGGAGTAGGAAAAACCGAGGTGGCACGGCAGTTGGCCAAGGAACTCGGCATCGAACTGGTACGCTTCGATATGAGTGAATATACCGAGAAGCATACCGTGGCAAAACTTATCGGTTCGCCAGCCGGATACGTGGGTTATGAGGATGGAGGACTTCTGACCGATGCCATCCGCAAGACGCCAAACTGTGTACTCCTGCTCGATGAGATAGAGAAGGCGCATAGCGATATCTACAACATCCTGCTCCAGGTAATGGACTATGCCCGTCTGACTGATAACAAGGGTCAGAAGGCTGATTTCCGTAACGTGATTCTCATCATGACCTCAAATGCCGGAGCACAATATGCTTCACGGGCTAGCGTAGGTTTCAATGGAAACGTAAGTCGTGGCGAAGCGATGCTGGCACAGGTGAAGAAGACTTTCAAGCCTGAGTTTATCAACCGACTTTCCGACATGGTGGTGTTCAACGATATGGATAAGCACATGGCTGAGTTGATTCTTGCCAAGAAACTTCGTCAACTCGATGCGAAACTGGCAGCAAAGGGAGTTACCGTAACGTTAACCGATGCTGCGCGTGAACAGTTGCTGAAATGGGGCTTTACCAAGGAATATGGTGCCCGCGAGATGGACCGTGTCATCGGTAACCGCCTGAAACCGATCCTGATGAAGGCGCTGCTCTTCGGCAAACTCAAGAAGAGTGGCAAGGCGCATGTCGACTTTGACGGAAAGGAACTGGTGATTAATTATTAGAATGAAAGTCTAGTCAAGAATATTCTTGATAAAAGATAAGCGTATGATATTACAGATAGATGATACTGCGGACGAGATTTACTTTCCCGATCCGCATTATGGCGATGAGGATGGATGCTTTGCGATTGGTGGCGATTTGAGTATCGACCGCTTGTTGCTGGCTTATAGCAATGGCATCTTTCCCTGGTATAGTTTCCGTGACCAGCCTGAAATACTCTGGTTCTGTCCGATGAAGCGTTTCGTCATCTTCCCTGATGAAATCCACATCAGTCATTCCATGCGTACCCTGATGAGAAAGAACCGATACAGCGTAGGAATCAACGAAGATTTCGATGGCGTAATACGGGGATGCAGCAAGACCAACGGACGGTATTGGGAAGATGGCGCATGGCTGGGCGAGAACATCATCCAGGCATTTACTGTCCTCCATAAGCAGGGCTTTGCGGCGAGCGTAGAGGTATGGGATAATGAAACTGATGAACTGGTGGGGGGACTTTATGGTGTCACCATCGGCAAGGTTTTTATCGGAGAAAGCATGTTCTCCAGGGTTCCGTCAGCTTCTAAGATTGCCCTCATCTTCCTTGCCAGATACTTGCAGGAACATGGTGGCAAGATGATAGATTGTCAGTTGGAGACTCCTCATCTCAAATCGATGGGTGGCAGATATATTTCTTACGAGGAATATATGAAGATTATGAACGAAGAATAAGAGATGTTCTTCTCGGAATAGAAGAACATCTTCTTTTGAATAAAAAAATAAAGGCTAGGTTTCCAGAATCGTGAACCTAGCCTTTGTTATTATCTGGCTTTTTGCTTTTTATTAGAATATCGGTGTGCCGATGCAGCCGTTAGGTGCCTGAATATGCAGCATCGCACAAACGGTAGCGGCAATATCTGTCATATAGTGAGGCTGGGCACTCTCGCCGTGCTGGATGCCCCAACCCATAAACAGGCAAGGAATATGGATATCGTATGGATTCCATGCTCCGTGGGTAGTTCCCTTGCTGCTGTAATAATCGTAGTGACCTGGTTTCAGTACAATCTGAACACCTCCGCTGCGCTCGCGGTTATAACCGTTAATGGCGCGGAACTTCAGCTCTTCAGGGATGCTCTCGATAGAGGTCTTCTCCATGTCGAAGGCATAGTGCACATCCTTGTCTTTCTTCAATCTATCTACCACTGCCTGCTTGATGGCTGCGTAATCCAAACCGAGTTCTTCGATGATATCTGTGTTGAAGAATACCTGATAGTTCATAATGGTCTTTACTAGGTCCTTGTTGGTGTTGAACTTTGTCTTCAGACTCTTGTTCAATTCATCTACCAGTCCCTTCTTGTTCCAAATGCCGGCAGGGATTCGCTGGTCTTGCAGGAAGGTGGCGTTGTTTACGCCTCCATGGTCGGCGGTGAGGAAGGTGAGATAATTTCCCTTGCCCACGGTCTGGTCGAGATAAGCGAAGAAATCTGCCAATGCCTTATCTAATCTGAGATAGCAATCTTCTGTTTCGATGGCGTTCACGCCCACCTGATGTCCGATGTAGTCGGTGCTTGAGCAGCTGATGGTCAGCAAATCAGTATCTGTGTTTCTACCCAGATTTTCTCCCTCAATGGCAGCCTTGGCAATATCGAAAGTCAGGTTGCAGCCGAATGGGGTACTGCGGAGAATCTTGTAACCATGCTTTTTATATAAGGTAGGCAGATCGAGTGGCAATACTGCCTTTTCGCCTTCAACAATTCCATTCTCGTAGTTGTTGTCATCGCTGGTGCTCTCCTTGTAGGAATCGATAGGGTAGAGCGTCTCCCATTTCTTGGATAGATACTTGTTCGGGAGTTTCTGCTTGTTGAACTTGTTCACCCACTCAGGCAACTTATCCATATAGAAAGTACTGGTGATGAACTTGCCCGACTTGTCATCAAACCAGAAAGCGCCATTGGCGTGATGGCCTGCAGGGAGGATGGATGCTCTGTCTTTCAAGGCTACACCAATCACCTTAGAGCGGTTGTTGGTAGCCAGACGGAGTTCATCGCCGATGGTGGTTACCCACAGATTGCGAGGCGACATCTTGCCAGCCTTGCTGTCAGAACCTACAGGGTTGACGGTATCGTCGGCAGTACAATTCACTACCTTTCCATCCTTCACGAAGTTATTTCCTGCAATTCCGTGGATGGAAGGAACGGAACCGGTCCAGATAGAAGAGTGGCCGATGGCTGTAACCGAAGGGATGTAAGGAATCTTGCAGTTTTCTACGCTGAATCCTTCTCCGAGCATTCTCTTGAATCCGCCTTCGCCGTAGCGGGCGTAGTAGCGATAGAGATAATCCCATCGCATCTGGTCGATAACGATGCCTACAACGAGCTTAGGACGTTGAGGCTGAGCCTGTGCAATGCCGCAGAAGCAGCAGAGCACGAAGATGAGTTTGATAATCTTATTCATAGTCAAAATGTCTTTTTTATACATAACCATTCAGTATTGTATATTAAAATTCGGTTGCAAAGATACAACTTATTTTGGTATTTAACGATAAAAAAGACGATTTTTACCCAAACTTCTCATGGCGTTCAATACAGCCAGTACCGTAACACCTACATCGGCAAAGACAGCCATCCACATGGTGCCGAGACCAATGGTGGCGAGAATCAGTACGGCAACCTTCACTCCGATGGCAAATACCACGTTCTCGTGAGCGATATGAATGGTTCTCCTGGCTATCTTCACGGCAAGGGCAATCTTTCTAGGGTCATCATCCATCAGTACTACATCGGCAGCTTCGATGGCTGCATCGCTACCCAGTCCACCCATGGCAATGCCCACATCGGCACGCTTCAATACAGGGGCATCGTTGATGCCATCGCCTACATAAGCGAGTGTCTTGCCTGCCGGTTTTGTCTTCAGCAGTTGTTCTACATGCAAAACCTTGTCGGTTGGCAGCAGTTCGGTACGGCACTCGTCCAGTCCCAATTTGTGGGCAACATCTTCTCCTACTTCTCTGCGGTCACCCGTCAGCATTACCGTTTTCTCTACTCCAAGTTCTTTCAGCTCTCTGATGGCATGGGCGCTTCCTCCCTTAAGGGTGTCGTTGATCACAATATGTCCCGCATACTTGCCATCAATGGCGACGTGGATGATGGTTCCCACCTGGTTGCAGTCGTGCCATTGGGCACCGATGCTTTCCATCATCTTCTTGTTGCCCACGCAAACCACCTTGCCGTTCACTTTTGCACGGATACCCTGTCCTGCAATCTCCTCTACATCGGTCACCTCGCAGCCATCTGTTGCTTCTTGCGGAAAGGCAGTACGCAGGGCTGCGCCGATAGGATGAGTGGTGAAATGCTCGGCATGAGCCGCCAAATGCAGCAGAATCTTCTCCTTGTCAGAATATTCGCCAATATGCACATTATCTGCATCGTGGGATGAATGGTCTAGGCAGAAATCATCAGCATGAACAGCTGCCACGGCAAACTCTCCGTGGGTCAGAGTTCCGGTTTTGTCGAACACAACGGTTCCCACCTTGGCTAAAGCATCCATATAGTTGCTGCCCTTGATGAGAATACCGTTCCGGGATGCTCCGCCGATGCCGCCAAAGAAGGTGAGGGGCACGCTGATGACCAGGGCGCAAGGACAGGAAACTACCAGGAATATCAAGGCGCGGTTGAGCCATAATGGGAAGTTCTCGCCAAAGGTTCCTGCACCTACGATTCCTGTAGCTGCCAGGAATGGAGGAATAACCGCCAGGGCAATGGCTGCGAAAACAACGATAGGAGTATAGACTCGGGCGAAACGGGTGATGAAAGCCTCGCTCTTCGACTTGTTCTTGTCTGCACTCTCTACCAGAGAAATAATCTTGGATACGGTACTCTCGCCAAAACTCTTGGTGGTGCGTACACGAACTACTCCTGAAAGGTTGATGCAACCGGACATGATAGTATCGCCTTCATTCAAATCCCGTGGCATACTCTCACCTGTCAGTGCAACGGTATTCAAGGCTGAGCTTCCCTCAACAACAATACCATCCAATGGAACTTTCTCTCCCGGACGGATTACGATAGTTTCTCCTATCTTGACGTCTTCCGGCGAAACCGACTCTACTTTTCCGTTTCTTTCAACATTCGCTACATCCGGTCGGATATTCATCAGATGCGAAATACTGTCGCGGCTCTTTCCTTCCGCATATCCTTCGAAGAGTTCGCCCACCTGAAAGAAGAGCATCACAAAGACTGCCTCCGGGAATTCTGTATCTGATCCTGGGAAGAATCCGATGCAAAGGGCTCCGATGGTTGCAATAGCCATCAGAAAGTTTTCGTTAAACATATCGCCCTTGGCAATACCTTCTGCAGCTTCGCCCAGCGTCTCATGTCCTATCAATAAATAAGGAATGAGATAGACGAGGAGTAACTGCCAGGTAGCCAGACTGTATTCCTTTTCGATGAAAACAGCGATAATCAGGAGGATGATGGTTGCTCCTATCAGAAAGAGTTTGGATTTCAAACCGCCTTCTTCATGGTGATGGTGGTGGCAACCGCACCCCTGGTGCTCATGTTCTTCTGTGCCGCATGAGCATTCATGATGATGTTCGTGAGAATGTTTCATTTCTTCCATAATTTTGCAATACTTTTAGTTCTATATAACCAGGAACATTCAGTTCCTTTTTCTATTTCGGTTGCAAAATTACGAAAAGGTTTCTGCAACTTGGTTGCAAATGCTCCAGTTGCCCTCTTTTTCTTGCCGGATAAGTTCTGTGCAAAAAGAAAAACAGCGGCCTACGATTGCTCGTAAGTCGCTGTAATAGAAGCGTGGACCAGCTAGGGCTTGAACCTAGGACCTCCAGATTATGAGTCTGTTGCTCTAACCAACTGAGCTACAAGTCCGTTGAATTTTTATTAAATTCGAGTGCAAAGATACT
The DNA here is from genome assembly GCA_052349145.1 of Segatella copri. Lineage (GTDB taxonomy): Bacteria > Bacteroidota > Bacteroidia > Bacteroidales > Bacteroidaceae > Prevotella > Prevotella copri_V. The sequence goes on from DAWDQD010000005.1 coordinate 93,806, forward strand.
AGATTTTGGGGAAATAACCAAATAAAATCTTAAAAATTTTCTTAGAATCAGAAAAATAGCGTATCTTTGCACCAAATTATGTGCGCACACGTGCGTATGTACTTATTAATCGTACACAAAAAAGAAAAGTATATCTATTCTGAAATGGACATAGACAAAAACAAAAGAATCGGTCTTACCGACGAACAAGTAAAACAGAGTAGGGAACAGCATGGCAAAAACGTGCTCACCCCTCCTCAACGTACTTCATTATGGAAACTGTATTTGGATAAATATCGCGACCCGATTATCCAGATACTTCTTGTGGCGGCTTTCGTATCCCTCATCCTTGCTTTTATCGAAAAGAATTTCATGGAGACCATCGGTATCTTCGTGGCAGTTTTCCTTGCTACTACCGTTGGCTTCTACTTTGAGCGCGATGCAGCCAAGAAGTTTAATCTGCTTACGGCGCTCAGCGAAGAGCAGCCGGTAAAGGTGCGCCGCAATGGAAAGGTGATGGAGATTCCGCGCCACGATGTAGTGGTGGGAGATGTGGTGCTTGTGGAAGTGGGCGACGAGGTGCCTGCCGATGGCGAACTCATCGTCTGCAACGATCTGCAGATTAATGAATCTGCCCTTACGGGTGAACCTGTTGCCGAGAAATCGCTGGAAGGCGGTGGCGATGGAGCCTATCCTCGCAACGTCATCCTCCGTTCTACCATGGTGATGAATGGCAGGGGTGAGTTCGTGGTTACTGCCGTGGGCGATGCTACCGAGATTGGTAAGGTGGCGAAAAAATCTACCGAACAGACTTCGGTGGAGACACCGCTTCACATGCAGCTCGACAAGTTGGCTAAGATGATTTCCAAGGTAGGCTCTGTAGTATCTGTGGCAGCCTTCTTCATCTTCCTGATTCACGATATCCTCACCAACCCGGCATGGGGCGGCAAGGATTATTTCTATATGGCAGAAATTGTGCTGAAATACTTCATGATGGCTGTTACCCTGATTGTGATGGCGGTGCCTGAGGGATTGCCGATGGCGATTACCCTTTCCTTGGCGCTCAACATGCGAAGAATGCTGAAGTCGAACAATCTGGTGCGCAAGCTCCATGCCTGCGAAACCATGGGTGCGGTTACCGTAATCTGTACCGATAAGACCGGTACGCTTACCCAGAACAAGATGCAGGTGAGCGCCCTGGAACTCAAGCAGGGTGATGAGACGCTGCTCGATACTGCCATCGCCCTTAACTCTACAGCCGAGTTGAATGACGGCAAACCTATCGGAAACCCTACCGAGTCGGCTCTCCTGCTCTGGCTCGATGCCCAGGGCAAGGATTATGAAGAACTCCGCAAGCAGGTGAATGTGCTCAAGCAGTTGCCTTTCTCTACTGAGAGAAAGATGATGGCAACCTTGGCAGAAGTTGATGGCGAGGCCTATCTCTTCGTGAAGGGTGCGCCTGAAATCGTGATGAAGAAATGCATCATCGAAGATAGAATGCAGAGACAGTCAGCCGAAGAACTCGATGAGTGGCAGCATAAGGCTATGAGAACCCTGGCGTTCGCCTATAAGAAGATAGAAGCTTCTATCATGAGAACTTCCAGAACCTCTACTGCCGAAGTGGTAGCACTTCTCGATGCCAACGATCTTCAGTTGCAGGCCATTGCAGCCATTGCCGATCCTATCCGTCCGGATGTTCCTGCTGCCGTGCAGGAGTGCTGCCATGCGGGTATCGAGGTGAAGGTGGTTACGGGTGATACGGCAGCTACCGCCTTGGAGATAGGCAAGCAGATAGGTGTCTTCGAAGATGAACCTGAGAATATCGGAGCAGATGGCTCTCTGACCTCGCTCGACCAGCAGATGATTACGGGCGAACAGTGGGAGGCTCTTTCTGATGAAGAGGCTTACGAACGGGCAAAGGATATCCGTGTGATGAGCCGTGCCCGTCCTACCGATAAGCAGCGACTGGTGGCCATGCTCCAGAAGCGTGGCGAGGTGGTTGCAGTAACAGGCGACGGTACCAACGATGCTCCGGCGCTTCACTATGCTCACGTGGGCTTGTCGCTGGGTTCGGGAACTTCCGTAGCTAAGGAGGCTTCGGATATGACCCTGCTCGATGATTCGTTCAAGTCTATCGCCAACGCCGTGATGTGGGGACGCTCGCTCTATCGCAACCTGCAGCGCTTCCTCTTCTTCCAGTTGGTAGTAAACGTGGCAGCCCTCCTGCTGGTGCTTGGCGGCTCAGTCATCGGAACTGAAATGCCGTTGACGGTAACCCAGATTCTTTGGGTGAACCTTATCATGGATACCTTCGCAGCCTTGGCACTTGCCTCATTGCCTCCATCTCACGAGGTGATGAAGGATAAACCACGCAAGGCATCCGATTTCATCATCAACAAGAGCATCGGTTTCGGCATTCTGTTCTGCGGCATCGTCTTCTTCCTCGTTATGTTTGCCCTGCTGGTTTACTGTGAGCGCAGAGGCAAGGGTGGAGTAGATGTGCATGAACTGACCATGTTCTTCACTACCTTCGTGATGATCCAGTTCTGGAACCTCTTCAATGCCAAGGCGCTGATGAGCCATCATACTGCTTTCCGCCATTTCCTGAAGGATAAGGGAATGATTCTGGTGCTTGTACTGGTATTGGTGGGTCAGTGGATTATTGTAACCTTTGGTGGCGAAATGTTCCGCACCACACCATTGTCGCTCCACGAGTGGCTGCTCATCATCGGCTCAACCTCCGTTGTACTTTGGGCGGGCGAGCTGTGGAGAACTTTTAAGAGAATGATAGCAAAGAGAAGATAATCCATCGGAGTTCTTCTTCTGATATGAATGTTAAAGACAGTCCTTATGAATACAATACATTTTAATGATATCGTGCAGTTGCCGCCTTGTGTGGCAACCATCGGTTTCTTCGACGGGGTGCATCGGGGACATCAGTTCCTGATTCATCATCTCGTAGAGACGGCACGAAAGGATGGCTTGCAATCTACCGTCATCACCTTTGATGCGCATCCCCGCAAGGTGTTGCAGGCGGATTACCAGCCAGAGATGCTGAGTACGCTCGATTCCAAGCTGCTGCTGCTTTCGAAGACGGAAGTGGATAATGCTGTGGTGCTGCATTTCGACAAGGCGATGGCTGCCATGTCGGCAAGAGAGTTTATGCAGCAGGTGCTCCACGACCATCTCAACGTAAGGAAACTCTTCATCGGCTACGACCATCGCTTCGGTCACAACCGCGAGGAGACTTTCGAAGATTACGTGCGCTACGGCAAGGAGATGGGCATTGAGGTAATCAGGAACGAAGCCTTCCAGATAGATGGCATCAACATCTCTTCTTCCGTAATCCGCTCTTTCCTGAAAGAGGGAGAAGTGGAGATGGCAGCCCGGTGCCTCGGTTTCCCTTACACCCTCATCGGAAAGGTGGTGAACGGATATCACGAAGGCAGAAAGCTCGGCTTCCCTACAGCCAATCTCGACATCTCTCACTTCGGACAGCTGATTCCTGCCCCTGGTGTCTATGCCGTAAGGGTAAGACTGGAGAATACGGTGGTATGGAAACGGGGAATGATGAATGTGGGCAATCGCCCAACCTTCAATGGCAGACAACTGACGCTAGAGACGCACATCTTCAATTTCGACGGGGATATTTATGACCAGCTCTTGCTCGTAAGCTTCGTGAAGCGAATAAGGGGCGAACAGAAGTTTGACAGTCCCGAGGAGTTGGCGGCGCAGCTGAAAGAGGATGAGCAGACCGTGCTGGATCTCTTTGAAAAGGAAGCGGAATGATAGCGAGAATGCTATTAACTATAAACGATTAATTATAAACAGTAAAAGCAATGGCAAAGATTAATTTAAAGAGAGGTTTGACGGATATCGTCCTCTACCTGATTATATTTATAGTAGTACAGATTATCGTGATGTATGCTGGCGTAGGAATCTGGGCGGGCATTAAGGGCGAAGGTTACCAGGCAACGCTCCTGGCTATCAGTTCGGGCAGCAATCCTATCCTGACGGCGCTTACCTCAGCGTTCAGCAACGTTATCACCCTCGTCATCTTCCTGAAGACGAAGTGGACACCGCTGACCCGCGATTATCTGCTTTCCAAGCCTTGGGCAACGCTTCTCTGGGTGGCATTGTTCACCCTGGGAACCATCATTCCTCTGGAGTTCATATATGAGCAGATAGGCATCGAGATGGACGAAAATACCGAGCAGATATTCGCATCGCTCATGAAGGAGCCTTGGGGCTATGTGGCTATTGGCGTTCTGGCGCCTTTTGCTGAGGAGGTTGTGTTCCGTGGAGCCGTTCTCCGCACCCTGCTGGGTCTTATGAGCAAGAAGAACCATTGGGTAGCCATCATGATTTCGGCTGCCATCTTCGGTCTGGCTCACGCCAACGTAGCGCAGTTTGTCAATGCTCTCCTGCTGGGCTTACTCCTGGGTTGGATGTATTATCGCACCAAGAGTCTTGTTCCGGGCATCCTGCTCCACTGGGTGAATAATACGATGGCGTATGTCCTGTCCAATATCATGCCTCAGAGCGATGGCAAACTCATCGACCTCTTCCATGGCGATGAGAAGACCATGTATTATGCCGTAGGCTTCTCTCTCTGCATCATGATTCCAAGTTTCATACAGCTGATTATCAGATTAAAGAAGGTGAAGGCTTAAGAGATAAATAAACGAGTAAAAAGGTTACCTGGATGGGTAACCTTTTTTCAGATATATAACCGGATAGATAAGTAGATTTTATGAAGATTATAGAAAGCAGCATTATAGGAAAGAAGAGCCAGGAGGCTTGTGAGGATGGAATGGTAGTTACCGATGATTTCATCGCTGTGATTGATGGCAGTACGAGCAAGACGCCGAAGCATCTCAATCCTGATATGAAGAACGGAAGATATGCCATGATGCTTATCTCGGAGTATATCCGGGAGGAACTGAAGGCGGATGCCTCGGTAGATGATTTCTGTCAGGGCGTAACGGCGTATATATATAATAAGGTGTATGAAAAGCTTGGGGTGGAAGAGCGGTTGAAGGAGCATCCGGAAGAGCGGCTTACCGCCTCGGCTATCCTTTATAGCCGGACAAGGAATGAAGTATGGATGGTGGGCGATTGCCAGGCAATCATCGATGGAAAGCTTTATGAGAACGGCAAGCCTTATGAGCAGGAGATTGCCAGAAAGAGGGTAGAACTGATAGAGCAGGGCCTTTCGCCTGCTGAGGCTAGAAAGCAGATAGAGCCATTGCTTATCAAGGCGATGCTTTCGGGGCAGAACCAGACCTATACGGTTATTGATGGATTTCCTATCTATCGGGAGGGAGTGAAGGTTGTCTCTGTTTCAGCTTCTAGTTCTGTTCAGGATTCTGTTCCAGCATCAGATTCAGTCCCTTGCTCTGACTCCGCTTCTGCATCAGATACAATTCCATCTTCTTCCTCCGAGATTGTATTGGCGAGTGATGGATATCCGTTCCTGAAGCCAACCTTGGCAGCGAGCGAGGCGGCATTGGCAGAGCAGATAGCCAACGACCCTCAGAACATCCGTTCCTTTATCGCCACCAAGGGCATCGTAGAGGGCAATAAGAGCTTTGATGATAGAACTTATATTCGATTTGTTTATTGCCAGTAAATAAAAAACCGCAGATTTATTTATTGGCAATAAACAAAAATGGCTGATTTCGCCAGAAAAAAATAACAAGTAATGGGAAGGATTTCTATCCGGCAAGCGATGTATTCCCAAAAAGAAAACGATGACTTCTGCACCGAGAAACGGTGAGTTCTGGAGGAGAAAACTATGTTAACAAAAGGGGCAAAGGGTTAACAGGTTAACAGTTAACAGCTGTTTTTTGCATCCTCCCCCTCTCCCATACCTTATATTATATATAAATATATATACTTATTATTATATGTGAGTGGGGGGAAAGTAGACATTTTGGGGTGTTAACTGTTAACTCTGTTAACCCCCATCAGGAAAAAGTACTCTCTCAAGAGTCTTTCTTAAGCATGTTAAGTGTCTTATATAGAGGCAAGTAAGAGTCATCAATGATGACCGGAAGGAGGCTTAAATGAAGCCTCGCAGTAGCAATAAATTGAGCCACTTGTGTATCCTTTATTATACGCTTGCGTGCAAAATATATAAAATAAGTAAGGGCTGCCAGTACATCCTGGCAGCCCTATTACGTTAGTATGTTATGAAAAATTTGAGAGAATTGAAACTTCACAGCTTCAGAATTGTTTTACTAAACATGATTTTTTATAGAGAAAGCATAGAAATAATCTACTTTAATAACGTTGGAGACGTTGTTGGAGTGCTTACCTGATCGATGCCTGTGCGTTGCATAGAATCAACCGAAGCAGAATCTCCCATGGCTACGGACACGCCCTTGCCACTCTTGATGTATCCTACGTTTTCAACAGAATCAATGTCATTGCTCTGGAAAGGTACCTGAGCAGCATTGCCCAATGTCAGGATGATAGCTACCACGGCAGCAGCCTTGAAGAGAGGCTTCAGGCGCTCTGTCAAAGAAATCACCTTTGCCTTGTTAGGCTTCTTGGTATATTCATCTTCAATCATCGCCATCATCTTCTGGTCGAAGTCATCACCCAGCGCCTCTTGCTTAGCCTCGCCCATCTCGTAAGAGAAGAGCGCTTGGTATGGCTTCAGCTCGGCAGGCAACTCGTCCTGGCTGAAGAATGCACGGAGAATCTCCTCTTCTTCGAGAGAAGTCTCGCCCTTCCAGTAGCGATCCAAAAGTTGGTTGATGTACTTATAATCCATATCTGTCGAATTGTTGAAATCTTTGTTTGACTGTTTGACGAGCCCTGAAGATGTTCACCTTTACTTGGTCTTCCGTGATGCAGAGGATGTCTGCTATTTCCTTGTAGGACTTTCCTTCGATGTCTCGAAGCTGCAGACAGCTGCGCTGCTTTTCAGGCAACTCGTCGATAATATTCCTTACGATGTCCAGTTTGTCTTTCTGAATCATCCTTTCGGAGGGGGTAGAAGTGTTTTCGTCTAACCTTTCTGTATTCTGCTCTTCCAGCGAATCATTCTGATTTTCCATCTTCTTGATGCGGTCGAGCGAGAGGTTGCGAGCGATGGTGAGGCTGTATGCCTCGATGGAGTCAAGCTCCTGCCATCTGTCGCGGGCGTTCCAGACTTTAATCAGCGTATCCTGCACAACGTCTTCCGCTTCCTCCCGGTTGAGAGTAATGCGAAGGGCCAGCCTGAAGAGTTTGTTCTTCAGCGGCAAAACATCGTTCTGGAAACTGATTTCTTTCATCCCTCTATAATTAATGACGACTATGCTATAAGAAAGTTACAACCAATCTTAATTTATTTCTGTTTTTAACTCTTGTTAAGAAAAAAGGTGATGAATTCTTCACTCTTCACTCTTCGTTCTTCACTTAATCACCGTTCCGTGCTTTCCGTCGATGGCGGTAGCAAGGGTGATAATCACCTCTTTCACACCAGCATCAATGGCTGCAAGGGCATTCTCCAACTTAGGAATCATGCCGCCTGCCACGGTACCATCTGCTTTATATCTCTCAAAATCGGCATGGGTAATCACTGGAATCACGCTGTCGTCATCCTCAGGATTACTGAGCACGCCTTTCTTTTCAAAACTATATATCAATGTCACATCGTAGTAAGGCGCCAGAGCCTTGGCAGTCTCGCTGGCTATGGTGTCGGCATTGGTGTTGAGGATATTGCCCTTGCCGTCATGGGTCAATGGGGCCATCACTGGAGTAATGCCTTCATTAATAAGGGTCTGGAGCATCTTGCCGTTGGCACGCTCTACATCGCCCACGAATCCGAAGTCGATACCGTCCTTCAACGGACGCTTGTGACTGTGGATTACGTCCATATCAGCACCGGTCAGACCGAGAGCATTCACACCGTTAGCCTGGAGCTTGGCAACCAGGTTCTTGTTGACCAGACCGCCATAAACCATTGTTACCACTTCCAGCATGTCTGCATCAGTGATGCGGCGGCCGTTCACCATCTTGCTCTCGATGCCGAGGGCTGCGGCTACCTTAGTGGCACGGCGGCCACCGCCATGTACCAATACTTTCTTGCCAGGAATGGCTGCGAAATCCTTCAAGAGCTGTGCCAGCTGCTCGCTGTCTTCAACGATGGCACCGCCTACCTTTACTACTGTTACTTTTTCCATCTTTAAGTTTAGTTTATAGTTTGTAGTTAATAGTTTATAGGGCAATCTTGCTGTAAACTATTAACTATCAACTGTTAATTCTTACTGAAGATATGTGTATCCGAAGAGACCATTTCTATAGGTGCCCAGGAATTCCTTGCCCTCATCGAGCGAAATCTTACCTTCCTTCACACTCTTGGTTACCCACTGCTCCAACTGGCGGACGAGTTTCTTCGGATTGTACTGTACGTAATCCAATACCTCCTCTACGGTCTCGCCATCGAATATCTGGTCGATGCTATATTTGCCGTCCTTTACAGAGATGTGGGCAGCATTGGTGTCGCCGAAGAGATTGTGCATGTCGCCCAGAATCTCCTGATAGGCACCAACGAGGAATACACCGAGATAATATGGTTCGTTCTTCTTCAATGGATGAAGAGGAAGAACGTTGCCGATATGTCCGTCGGTAACGAAGTTGGCAATCTTTCCATCGCTGTCGCAGGTGATGTCCTGCAAGGTAGCGTTGCGGGTAGGACGCTCGTTCAGACGCTGGATAGGCATGATAGGGAAGAGCTGGTCGATAGCCCAACTGTCTGGCAGGCTCTGGAACAGAGAGAAGTTGCAGAAATACTTGTCGGCAAGAATCTTATCCAATCCTCTGAGTTCTTCTGGTACATGCTTCATGTGCTTGGCAAGATTGTTGATCTCGTGGCACACGCTCCAGTACATTGCCTCAATCTCTGCACGGGTCTTCAGATCTACAATGCCGTGAGAGAAAAGCTGCAATGCCTCTTCGCGAATCTGCTCGGCATCATGCCAGTCTTCCAGCATGTTGCGAGGATTCAGGTTGTCCCATATTTCATAAAGATCCTTCACCAGCTGGTGGTCAGTCTCCTTCGCCTCAAACTCCTCTGGCATTTCTGGCAGGGAAGCTGTCTCCAAGACATCGATAACCAAGACTGAGTGATGGGCAGAGAGCGAACGGCCGCTCTCGGTGATGAGGTTAGGGTGCTCGATATTGTTCTTATTGGCTGCATCTACGAATGTATAAACACAGTCGTTCACATACTCCTGGATAGAGTAGTTTACGGAACTCTCGCTGCTTGAAGAGCGGGTGCCGTCGTAATCTACACCGAGTCCGCCACCGCAATCTACGAAATCTACATTGTAGCCCATCTTGTGGAGGCTAATATAGAATTGGGCTGCCTCACGGAGAGCAGTCTGAATGCGGCGAATCTTGGTAATCTGACTTCCGATATGGAAGTGGATAAGGCGCAGATAGTCGTGGAACCCCATCTCGTCTATCTTCTTGAGGGCTGTGAGCAGTTCTGCGCTGGTCAAGCCGAACTTAGATGCATCGCCGCCGCTTTCAGCCCATTTGCCTGAGCCTGAAGAAGCCAGTTTGATGCGGATACCGATGTTTGGCTTTACGTTGAGTTTTTTGGCTACCTTTTCGATGATATCCAGCTCATTGAGCTTTTCTACTACGATAAAGATGCGCTTACCCATCTTCTGAGCCAGCAAGGCAAGTTCGATGTAGCTCTCGTCCTTGTAGCCGTTACAGATGATGAGCGAGTCGCTCTGTGCCTGTACGGCGATGACGGCGTGGAGTTCAGGCTTAGAGCCAGCCTCCAGTCCGAGGTTGAACTTCTTGCCGTGAGAGATAATCTCCTCAACGACCGGCTGCATCTGGTTCACCTTAATAGGATAGATGACAAAGTTTTCTCCCTTGTATCCATACTCTTCCTTTGCCTTTTGAAAACAGCTGGCTGTTTTCTCGATGCGGTTGTCGAGGATGTCTGGGAAACGGAGCAGTACGGGAGCGTTGATGTCGCGTAATGCCAACTCGTCCATGATGTCGCGCAGGTCTATCTGTGTGTTGTCCTTGCATGGAGTTACATAGACATCACCCTTGTCGTTGATGCCAAAGTAAGAAGTACCCCAACCACAGATGTTGTAGAGCTCCTTCGAGTCTTCAATAGTCCATTTCTTCATTTTCTAATCTTGCTTGCTGGAAATCAGTTTTGTTTGTTACCTTTATTATTTTATTAGATACGGCTATATGTTCAGCAGGTCTCTGATCTGCTGAACAATAGCGTTGATTTTATCATAATTGTCCATCACGTTGATATCGATGATGTGTTTTGCCTTCTCGTAGTAAGGCTCGCGAAGTTTCAGCTGCTCATGGATAAACTTGTCTACCTCTTCCGGTGTTTTGTTGAGCAGCAGAGGGCGTACGCCCTTGCCCATCTTCAGATGAGCGTGAAGGGTTTCTGGAGATGCCTTCAGGTAAAACGTTTCGCCAAGTTGGTTCATGTAGTCCATATTGTCGAAGAAACATGGTGTTCCTCCTCCGCAACTTACCACTACATTTTCAAACTCTGCCACTTCGTGTAGCATATTGTGCTCTATCTTGCGAAATCCCTCTTCTCCAACTTCGTCGAAGATCTGTTTAACGGTCTTGCGCATTCGGCTCTCGATATACCAGTCGAGATCGTAGAACATAACGCCAAGGTCTTTGGCGAGGGCTTTGCCGACCGTTGTCTTGCCGGCGCCCATGTATCCTATGATGATGATTGACTTCATTTTCTTCTGTTTCTATGTCAATGAGGCATGTTTATGATTTCTTTCTGCCTCTAGCCTTTGGTTCTGGAGCAGCTTTGATAATTTCCATACACTCCTCGTATGTAAGCTCCTCTGCACTCTCATGTTTTGCCTTTGGAATGCGGTAATTCTTGCCGTCGTAAGCAATGTATGGACCATACTTGCCATTGAGAATTTCCATCTTATCGTCCTCATCGAAAACTTTGAGATGGCGCTTCTCTTCGGCTTCGCGCTTTTCCTTGATCAGTTCGATGGCTCTATCCAGTGTGATGGTCAGCGGATCATCCTCCTTTGGAATAGAAACATACTTGCGGTTATGGAGGATGTAAGGGCCGTAGCGACCAGAGCCAACTGTTACAGTAATGCCTTCATAGTCACCGAGTTCTCTTGGTAGCTTGAAGAGTTCCAAAGCCTCTTCCAGGGTGATGGTTTCGATGCTCTTGTCTGATGGCAATTGGGCAAACTGAGGCTTGTCTTTGTCTTCTGCAGAACCAATTTGTACCACTGGTCCAAAACGGCCAATCTTGACGAATACTGGCTTTCCGGTCTTTGGATCATTTCCGAGATTGCGCTCGCCGGCTTTGTGCTGGTTGCGGGCTTCCAGGACTTCCTTCACTTCAGGCTCAAAGCCCTTGTCGAAATCCTTCATCCAGTTGGTCCATTCGGTCTTTCCTTCTGCAATATCATCAAACTTCTTCTCTACGTCTGCCGTAAAGTTGTAGTTCATGATGTTCGGGAAGTTCTCCATCAGGAAATCGTTTACTACAATGCCGATATCAGTAGGCAGAAGCTTGCCCTTTTCAGAGCCTGCCATCTCTTTCTTCAACTTCTGGGTTATCTTGATGCCCTTCAGAGAATCTATGGTAAATGTGCGCTCTTCACCCGTCTTGTCACCCTTTACTACGTATTGACGCTGCTGGATGGTACTGATAGTTGGAGCATAGGTAGATGGACGGCCGATGCCGAGATCTTCCAGTTTCTTCACCAGACTGGCCTCTGTGTATCTTGCAGGAGCCAGAGAATACTTCTCTGTAGCAAGGATTTCTCTGCGCTGCAATTCATCGCCTTCTTTCAGGGCTGGAAGAATGTGGGAAGAATCCTCAGCATGCTCTTCATCGTCGGTTGACTCGAGATAAACCTTGAGGAAACCATCGAATGAAACAACCTCGCCGGTAGCAACAAACTTTTCGCTTGTGTTGCCGATATTGATGTTGATAGTTGTCTTTTCGAGTTGTGCGTCAGCCATCTGAGATGCGATGGTACGCTTCCAGATGAGTTCGTAAAGGCGCTTCTCCTGAGCGGTTCCTTCGATGGTTGGTTCATTCATATATGTAGGACGGATAGCCTCGTGCGCTTCCTGTGCACCCTTTGAACTGGTGTGGTAGGCACGAGTCTGGCTGTATTCCTTGCCATATTCTCTGATAATCTCATCTTTGCTGGCGTTGGAACAGAGCGTAGAGAGGTTTACGCTATCGGTTCGCATGTAAGTGATGCGTCCGCTTTCGTAAAGTTTCTGGGCTATCATCATGGTCTGTACAACGGTGAAACCAAGCTTGCGTGCTGCCTCCTGTTGCAGAGTAGAAGTAGTAAAAGGTGGTGCAGGAGAACGCTTTAAAGGCTTTTTGGTTACAGATTCAACCATAAACTTAGCGTCTTTACACTTCTCAAGGAAAGCTTCAACCTCTTCGTGGGTATTGAAACGCTGGTCCAGTTCTGCCTTTACCTCTGTTGCATTGCCGCTGTCGCTGATCAGGGCGAAAATAGCGGTAACGCGATAGTATGGAACACTCTGGAACTTCTGGATTTCACGCTCACGTTCTACTATCAGACGGACAGCAACACTCTGTACACGACCTGCAGAAAGGGCTGGCTTAACCTTTCTCCACAAGATAGGAGAAAGCTTGAAACCTACCAGTCGGTCGAGTACACGACGTGCCTGCTGGGCATTCACCAGGTTCATGTCCAGATGGCGTGGGTTCTTGATTGCGTCAAGAATAGCCTGTTTGGTAATCTCGTGGAAGACAATACGGTTTGTCTTCTCCTCATCCAATCCCAGTACTTCGCAAAGGTGCCAGCTGATGGCTTCTCCCTCGCGGTCCTCATCGGATGCTAACCAGATTTTCTTGGCTTTCTTCGCATTCGTTTTCAATTCTGTAACGAGTTTTTTCTTTTCCTCTGGAATCTCATAATCAGGTTCCATGGTTTTCTCGTTTATACTAAGTTCCTTCTTCTTCAGGTCACGGATATGACCGTAAGAAGACATAACCTTATAGTCCTTACCTAAAAACTCTTCGATCTTTTTAGCCTTCGCAGGGCTCTCGACGATTACTAAATTCTCTTGCATAAGCTTATACACAATTTTTTCGGTTGGCAAAAGTAAGTAAACTTTTTGCTTATACCTTATTATATGGTGTTTTTTTTGGTTTTTTTAATGTTTGGGAGCCATATTTGGCTGTATTGAACCCTTTTTACCCCAATTTTGTTTCCAAATAACGATGGAGCCCCTTGCGTATGGAATCGAATGCAAACTCATCAGGATTGAGTCTGCTCAATGGTATCCAGAATGATTCTTCAGCATCGTCCATTGCTTCTATATGAGTGTCGTCTTTCACCTTCACTTCATAGAACATATCGAGGGTATGAACCATGAAACCTGAGTAAAGGTAGAGATTTGGGTAGCTGAACTGATACTTAACGTCAGTTGCATCCAGTCCGGTTTCCTCTTTTACCTCTCTTGCTATACCTTCTTCACCTGTTTCATCCATGTCGACGAAACCGCCTGGCAAATCGAGTGCTCCCTTGGCTGGGTCTTTCTTGCGCCTTACTGCCAGGAGCTCTTCCTTACTGTTGAGTATGAGAGCTACCGTAGCACTGCTTGGATTGAGGTAATAAGAGAATCCGCAGTCCTTACACTTCTTGCTCTTGATGTTGTTGATTTCGAAATGATTAGAGCCGCAAACCGGGCAAAACTGAAACTTATCTAATACGTGACTCATATTATGATTAATGTATAATGATTGATGTTTAATGGAAAAGAATTTATCATCATGTTATAATTGAAAAGCGGCCGGTCTTTGATTGCTGAACAAAGATCGGCCGCTGGTTATCTGATATTTACCAATTATCTGTACGGAATGGGAAGAGAGGCAGGTTGCCTGCATTTGCCATATTGCCGAGCTGGAAGTTGCGGAAACAGTAGCGAAGGGCTACTGGTTTCTTTACCTCAGGACTGGTTACGATGACGCACTCATTCCAAGGATCGTTGCCTTCCTGCCAGAAGTGCTTGGCTGTAGCCTTATGGAATACCTTATCTTCGCCTGCAACTTCGAAACCTTCGATACCTTCAAAGCGGTTGTAGGCTCCGTAGGTGTTGTCGAAATGTACCTTTACAGTATCACCTACAATCTTCATCTCCTTGAAGGTCATGCTCTCGCTGAAGAGTCCCTTCATGCCATAGGTCTTGCTGAGTGCCTGGAGTGCAAGGCGTTCGCCTACAGGCTGTTTCTGACATGGATGAATCTGCTCAACCTCGTATGGGTAAACCAGGTCTTCGGTACAGACGATGCCGCTGTTTGGAATTACCTTGGCTGCATTGAACTGCTGTTCACGGAGCTTAGGTCCCCAATCGCCATTTACGTCGCCATTATGATAAGGTGCAATCTGTACGAAATAGAATGGCAGTTCGCCCTGCTTGAAGTCTCTGCGCCACTGGGCAACGAGGTCGGCAAGACGTTTGGTATACTGGCCGTCCGGGTCGCCCACGTTAGAACATCCCTGATAGAAGAGAATACCCTTTACGCTATAGTTGAGGATAGGGTGGAAAGTTCCGTTACCCCAGAGAAGAGGGTAGAGGAAATCCCACTTAAACTTAGGGTTCTTGGTCATCTTTACAGAGTCGAGATCTTCCTTGGTGTTCTTCTTCAGGTAGTCGCGGTCGAGCCAGCTTTCTACACGGCTTCCACCCTTGTTTGCCATGACCAGACCTACCGGAACATCAAGAGTCTTGTTTATTACCTGTGCGAAGAAGTATCCTGTAGCAGATGCATCGCCTACGGTTTCCGGGTTAACCTCCTTCCATTCGCAGTTGGCATCATCTAACGGCTTACTGCTCATTACGCTAGGAATCTTTACGTAATGTATGCCTTTGTACTGGTTTGCTTCTAACACCGCCTTGTTGTAACCTTCTACAGGGCAGTTGCCAAATCCTTTTACAGGCATCTCCATGTTGCTCTGACCTGCACAAACCCATACTTCTCCTGCCAGCACATTGTTGAGAGTGGTCTTTTCGCCATCATTGAAAGTGATGGAGAGTGGGGTGTAGCTCGCCTTCGGGGTTTGTACTTTGATAGCCCATTTGCCATCCTTTCCGGTCTTGGCAGAATATTTCTGCCCAGACCATGAGGTGGTTACCTCTACGGTGGTTCCTGGTTTGTCCCATCCCCAGAGGCTAGCCTCTGTGTTTTGCTGTAAAATCATGTTGTCACCCAAGATGTGTGGCAACTTTACTTTAGCCTGCGCTCCTATTGTGATAAGCCCCAAGGCTGCCATTGCTAAAAATTTCTTATTCATTTTTTAGGGTTTAAAAGTTTATCGTTTTTTGTTCTTAAGTTCCTTGTATAGTTCGTATTCTGATATTGCCATCTATGTTATCATGAAAGCAGATACAGAACTGACGTTAAAGAATAAGAGTTAGAAGCTGGAAGATGAAAAGCCGAAACTGTTCTCTCCAAACTTCTAACTCCTGGTTATCTTAAAGAAGGTTCTTGATGGCTGCCTCTATGTCCTTAATCTGTGCATCACGTGCCTGCAGGGTGTTGGTGCGGTCGATCAGGAAGAAGGTAGGAATGCTCTGGACATTGTAGAGAGTCAGACTCTTGCCCTGAATGCCATCTTCATCGCGTACGCAAATCCAAGGGATGGCAGCGGTAGAGGTCTTCCAGAAGTGCTCGTCAGGGTCTACTGATACCTGATAAATCTCTAGTCCGGCTGCATGATACTTGTTGTAGAGTTCACGCAACATCATGATGCGCTTGGTGCTCTCTTTGCTGGCGAAGAGATGGAAGTCGAGCAGTACCACCTTGCCCTTGAGGTCGGAGAGGCGGCGTACCTGTCCCTTGTTGTCTTGAAGTGCAAGTTCGATGCATCCGTTTACGCTCACCTTGCTGGCCTCAATCTGCTGCTGTGCCATCTGGTTCTCGATGATGCGGATGTCCTTCATTCCCTCAATGGCGATATTGTGGAGGTTCTTGCCACGCTCAGCGCCAGGATAGTAGGTATCCCAACTGGTTGCTACGGCAGCAAATACCTTCACGTCGTCTTTGTTGTTGCGAGGGTTGAAGATAAGTGTATTCACATTGCCCAACTGTACCGTTTGGAAGAGCGCATAGTAAGCGTATGCCTTCATTGGCTCCTTGAAGATGTAGTTGGTCTTGATGTCCTGTTTGTAAGCCTGGAGCATGCGGCCTACGATGGATTCGATAGAATCGTTGCCGATGTTAGGATCTTTCACGAGCCCGTTGATATTGCTCTGGAGAGTCATCTGCTTAAGAGACAACTCCTTGATCTTGTTGCAGTTTTCAGAACCTTCCACTTCGTATTTGAAGCTCATCTGCGGATAAGCCGCCTTTACCTTGACAGTTTCTGTAGAATCGATGGAAAGATTGATGGTTTGGTTGGCGATGCGTAAGCGGTAGAACTCTGGGGTAACAGAGTCCATGGCAGCCTCGTCGAAGGCAAAGGCGCCATCCTCGCCCAGTTTCACAGAGTCGATTTTCACAGGACCGTTCAGGCTGATGTTCTCCAGATAGAGCATAGAGTCCTGAGCCTCTGTGATATTGCCGTTGATGTGGAATTTCTTGTTGTTACAAGAAGTCAAAGCCAGTGCAGCTACCATAATCGCTGCCACTGAAAAGAGTCTAGTTATCTTCATGAATTTTATTATTTTGCAAAATTATCGAGTGCAAAGATAGTAATAAAATTGCGAATAATGCATCTTCTATAGATAAATTATTTAAAAAAGTGGAAAATAATTGCTGATTTATTTGTTTATTAATAATTAAAGAGGTATCTTTGCAGCGTTTTAGATATTTTAGATGTTAGACAAAACAATAAGTTTTTAAATTTAGATGAACGTAATTACAAAAAGTGTTCAGTTGCCTGATGGAAGAACCATCACAATTGAGACCGGAAAAGTTGCAAAACAGGCTGATGGTGCTGCGGTTCTCCGCATGGGTAACACAGTGCTTCTCGCAACTGTTTGTGCAGCAAAGGATGCCGTTCCGGGTACAGATTTTATGCCTTTGCAAGTAGATTATCGTGAGCAGTACAGTGCTGCAGGTCGTTTCCCTGGTGGTTTCACCAAGCGCGAAGGCAAAGCCAGCGATGAGGAAATCCTTACCTCTCGTCTTGTGGACCGTGCTTTGCGTCCACTTTTCCCTTCTAACTACCATGCAGAAGTTTACGTACAGGTAATGTTGCTCTCAGCCGATGGTGTTGACCAGCCAGATGCCCTCGCAGGTTTCGCTGCTTCAGCTGCCATGGCTTGTTCAGATATTCCTTTCGAGTACTATATCTCTGAGGTTCGTGTAGCTCGTATCAATGGTGAGTATGTTGTAAACCCTACATTCCAGCAGATGGAAGAGGCAGACATGGATATCATGGTTGGTGCTACCAAGGACAATATCATGATGGTAGAAGGTGAAATGAAGGAAGTTTCTGAGCAGGATCTCATTGGTGCCCTCAAGGTGGCTGCCGAGGCTATCAAGCCTATGTGCGAACTCCAGTATGAGTTGGCTAAGGAGAAGGGTACTGACGTGAAGCGTGAGTACGACCATGAGATCAACGATGAGGAACTCCGTGAGCAGATTAAGTCTGAGCTTTACAAGCCAGCTTATGATATCAACCACCAGGCTTTGGAGAAGCATGCACGTCAGGATGCTTTCGACAAGGTTTTGGCTGATTTCCTCGAGAAGTATGACGCTGCTCATACCGATCTTTCTGAGGAAGACTTGGAGGAGAAACACGCTGAGGCTACCCGTTACTATGATGACGTAATGCGCGATGCTATGCGCCGTTGCATCCTCGATGAGGGCTTGCGCCTTGATGGTCGTGCTACTACAGATATCCGTCCTATCTGGTGCGAGGTATCTCCACTCCCAATGCCTCACGGAAGCGCTATCTTCCAGCGTGGTGAGACTATGTCTCTCTCTACATGTACGCTCGGTACCAAGATGGACGAGAAGCTTATCGACGGTGTGCTCGAGAAGAGCTACCAGCGCTTCCTCCTTCACTATAACTTCCCTCCATTCTCAACAGGTGAGGCTAAGGCTCAGCGCGGTGTAGGCCGTCGTGAAATTGGTCACGGTCACTTGGCATGGCGTGGTTTGAAGGGTCAGATTCCTACAGACTTCCCTTACACAGTACGTTTGGTAAGCCAGATCTTGGAGTCTAACGGTTCTTCTTCTATGGCTACTGTTTGTGCCGGAACTCTCGCCCTGATGGATGCAGGTGTTCCTATGAAGAAGCCAGTTTCTGGTATCGCTATGGGTCTTATCAAGAACCCAGGTGAGGACAAGTACGCTATCCTTAGTGATATCCTCGGTGATGAGGACCACTTGGGTGATATGGACTTCAAGACCACAGGTACCCGCGATGGTTTGACCGCTACACAGATGGATATCAAGTGCGATGGTTTGAGCTTCGAGATTCTTGAGGAGGCTTTGATGCAGGCTAAGGCTGGTCGTGAGCACATCCTCAACTGCATGATGGAGACAATCTCTGAGCCACGTGCTGAGATGAAGCCACAGGTTCCACGTATCGTAGCATTCGATATCCCTAAGGAGTTCATCGGTGCTGTTATCGGCCCTGGTGGCAAGATTATCCAGCAGATGCAGGAGGATACTGGTGCGACAATCACTATCGAGGAGACTGATGGTCAGGGTCACGTCCAGGTATCTGCTCCTAACAAGGATTCTATCGATGCAGCTTTGGCTAAGATTAAGGCTATCGTAGCTGTTCCTGAGGTTGGTGAGGTTTACGAGGGTACTGTTCGCTCTATCATGCCTTACGGTTGCTTCGTAGAGATTCTCCCTGGTAAGGATGGTTTGCTCCACATCTCTGAGATTGATTGGAAGCGTCTTGAGACAGTTGAAGAGGCTGGAATCAAGGAAGGCGACAAGATCAAGGTGAAGTTGATGGAGATTGATCCTAAGACTGGCAAGTACAAACTTTCTCATCGTGTGTTGATGGAGAAGCCAGAGGGTTATGTAGAGCGTGAGCGTCGTCCACGTCCTGAGCGCGGTGAGCGTCGCGGTCGTCGTGATGATCGTCATGAAGGTCGTGGTGAGCGTCCAGCTCGTCAGCCACGTCGTTACGAGCATCGTAATGATGAGCAGGCTCCTAAGGAGTTCAACGACTCTTTGGATCACAACAATGATGTAGAATAATCTGCGTATTAGATACATTATTATATATAAAGGCACATTCCGTATAGGAATGTGCCTTTTTGATATTGCTTTCTCTGGTTATTGCCGGATATAGTATTTGTAAATGGGAATGGAGAATGCAAAGTGGGATAAAATGTGGGTAAACAAAAAGAGTCACAAGTAAAACTTGTGACTCTTTTCTGCGCTTCAAGATGGGCTTGAACCAACGACCCCCTGATTAACAGTCAGGTGCTCT